>WGCU01000001.1 GCA_015493635.1 Spirochaetaceae bacterium
TGGGTTCTCCACTCTCTTTCCACTCTTGTAATATCTTTTCCCATCTATTAGCTGTGATTCTCTTTGACATATTTCCCTCCAGATTTCTCTATAAAGAAAATATGCCTCTTTTTTATTATGCTGAAAAGACGGGGTAGAGTTTACGCTTACATCTTGTCTTCCGAAAAAGCTTCTTTGTAAACCCGTTTTGTTCCAAGTGCATCATAAACATCAGCCAGGGCTACAATTCGTGCTTCCAGAGGAATATTATTGCCTTTCAGTGAAGCTGCATATCCGGTTCCGTCCCATTTCTCATGATGATACCGGGCTATATTTGCTGCCATCTTTGGAATACCGGGATAAGCAAGCATTTGCCCACCGTAAAGTACATGTTTTTTCATTTCCTCTTTTTCTTCCAAAGTGAAAATACCGGGATTTTTTAAAATACTATCCGGGATACCGACTTTTCCGACATCATGTAAAGAAGCATACATCTCTATTTTACGAATAAAATCATAATCGTCACTAACCTTTTTTGCTAAAACTGCCGCGTATTTGCTGACACGTTTTATATGATTTCCTGTATCGGTATCATTAAGTTTATTAGCACTTTCAAGAGCAGTTATTAATGCTGTAGAAATATTGTCAATCTCCTCCGTTTTTTTGTTGACTTCGTTGAGGAGAAGTATTCGTTTTGATTCAAGAAGCTTGTTTTTTTCTTTAAGCTCATCCTGGAACTGCTTTAATTTTGCATGTACATTGACTCTTGCTATCAACTCCTCAGCATTGAAGGGTTTTGTTATGTAATCAACTCCGCCTTTTTTAAATGCTCTGGTAACTGAATCTGAACTTGTATCGGCTGTAATAAATATCACAGGAATAGTACGGCCCTTATCTATTGTCTTTAAATTTTCTGCTACCTGAAATCCGTCCATTTCCGGCATCATAATATCAAGCAGTATAAGATCAATATTTTCGCGTTTTACAGCCTCAAGAGCAGTTAATCCGCTCGAAACGAGTGTTAATGAGTATGTCCTTTCTCTACTTAAGACAGAAGCAAGAATACGTCTGTTGTGGCTGTTATCATCTACAATAAGAATGTTAAATTGACTGCTCTTCACGACTGATACACTCCTTTAGTTTTTCTATAACTGCCGTCAGGAGACTGGCGTCAAATGTTTCCGCTGAGGTTTGTAACGTTTGTATGACTGAAGATATTGTACTGTCAGAGCTATATTCTTCTAGTACCAAAGCTGCCTTCCGTACCCGGGCAGGATTAAAAAAAACAATTTCCCTTTCAATGAGTTTGATTACATGCTTGAGTTTTTCAACTGGTATTATCAGCTTCGGATGGCTATCATTTTTTTGAGTAATGCTTTCCTTCACATAATATTCGATTTTACTTTTAAACATGCTGAAATCAAAGGGTTTTGATATATAATCATTAAATCCCTGTTTTAAATACCTTTTTTTATCACCCTCGAGAGCATGGGCAGTTACTGCTATTACTTTTATTGAATCATATTCCCTGTTACTTCGTATTTGTTTCAGTGTCTCAATTCCATCAAGCTCAGGCATCTGAATATCAAGAAGGATAATGTCATATTGTTTTTTCTGCAGTAAAGAGAGGACTTCAAAACCGTTTATTGCGTAATCAGCTTGTAAATAGAGAGGAGCAAGCAGTTCATGGATGAGTTTTCTGTTTATTTCACTATCATCAGCAACAAGAATATTAACATCAATATTCTCTCCTCTAAGAGGCATCAGGTCTCCAAATGATTCTGATTGATAATTTGCAGGGAAATCTGCTATCAAACGTTTCAGGAGGGAATAGGCAGCAAGAATCCTGTCCATATCAATACTGCTGGTTTTGAGCAGGGTGTTTATCTGTTTCAGCGGTTCGTATATTTCGGTTAATCCTAGATTACCATAGCTACCTGCAAGCTCGTGAGTAAGGGCTTTCATCCTCTGTAAGTCACGTTTCTCTATCATTTCTCCAAGACGCTTAAGATGGCGCGGAAGAGCCTCTAAAGCTTCAGTAATGAGTTTTCTGCTGAGAGGGCTGTCAGTACCGTTATTCATCCATCTATCAATCAGCATTTTTGTATCAATGGTGTCTTGTGTATTCAACTCAATCTGATCCTGCTGATCAGAGCATTGATGAATTTTTAATATAAACGATGAGCCTTTCCCTTCTTCACTTTTTACCGTTATGGTTCCATCCATCAGCTCTGCAAGCTTTCTTGATATGGCAAGCCCAAGTCCTGTACCCTGATATTTACGATTAATGGCAGAATCCAGCTGTTTGAAGGGAGAAAATATATCTGCTATTTTAGCTCCTGAAATACCAATGCCTGTATCTGAAACTGTACAGACAAGGAAGTCTCGTTCACATTTAATTGTTACTTCTATTTTCCCGTCAGAAGTAAACTTTAAAGCATTCCCGATGAGATTTATAAATATCTGCCTTATTCTGTTTTCATCACCAGTTATCGTTTCCGGAACATTTGTATCCAGAGTTATTATAAATGTTAATCCTTTTTTTTCTGCCTGGAGAATAAAAAGATCTTTTATTTCCTGGAAGAATAGTGGTAAATTTATTTTCACCATGTTAAGAGTTATCTCATTTGCCTCTATCTTTGAAAAATCCAGAATATCGTTTATAAGGGCAAGAAGATTATTACCTGCACCCAGAATTATTTCAAGCATATCTCTTGTAGCACTGTTAACATCGTTTTCAAGAAGCAGACGGGTATAACCCAGGATGGCATTCATGGGAGTACGGATTTCGTGAGACATATTGGCAAGAAAAATACTCTTGAGCTGATTGGCTGAGTCAGCTTCCGATTTTGCTTTTTCAGCTGCAATTCTTGCTTTGTTGGCATTTTCTGTTTCTTTTTTTAATTCCTCTTCCAGAATTTTCTTTTCAGTAATATCCTCTTTTACCGCAATAAAGAATTTCGGTTTTCCGTCTCTGTCAAGAACAGGTGTTATTGTTGCTTTTTCCCAAAAGAACGTACCATCTTTGCGTTTATTGTAAAATTCTCCCTGCCATACCTTTCCCTGTAATATTGTCGTCCAGAGTTCTTTGTAGAATGCATCAGTATGATACCCGCTTTTAATGGCTGAAGGTTTTTCTCCTTTCAGTTCATCAAAACGGTATCCGGTAACTTTCTCAAACGCTTTATTAGCAAAAAGAATACGTCCTTGAAGATCAGTAAAAACAATGACGTTGGCACTCTGCTTTACCGCTATCTGGAACTTTTCTATTTCTTCCTTAATTTTGGTATTTTCGGTAATATCAAATCCGTATATGAATATATAACCACTTTTTTGATCTTTAATTGTGGTAAAATAAAAAATATTTTTACCTACAGAATATTCAAAATGGGGGAGTTGCCCTTTCAAAAGTTTTGAGATCTGATTTTCATCCAAATTAACAAATGTATGCGGAATAGTCATATCGGACATGGAAATTTTAAGAAACTTTTTAGCTGCAGAATTACTGCCTAAAAGAACCCCGTCTTGTGAAGCTTTAAGGACAGGAGCCGGGTTTGAATCAAAGATACGTACTTTTTCTTCCCGTGCTGTTTCCTGTTCCAGACGGAGCTTCCCTTTTCTGGTCAAATAATAGGTCAATAATACCGATAGCATTAATAATATAAGGAAAATTATACGACTTGTAAATTTATAACTTCGGATTATTGGGTTCAATGACTTTGTATTGATAAAGGAAAAGTAATCTAATTCAAATTTGTTTTTTGTATCCAGCAATTTAATTTTCTGATGGGTTAAAATACCTGAAGGGATCTTTATCTGTCCTTCAGGAGCCTTGATGAATGCTATTCCTTCTTTTGTTCTGAGAAAGACTTGAATAAGACCATCCCCGTCATGCAAATTGCCATCGGCAGAAATAAGGGAACCATTCTTGTTTCTCAGAAAAAGTGTTCCGTAAGAACGGCCGGATGCTTTTACCATACTCCTGAGAATATTTTCTCCAAGATAATTAAGGATAATGAAGAAATGATGTGTATTGCCCCGATCCCCTAAGAGTTTTCCCACACGGAGAACCGGCATAAGAGGAACAGTTAAACGACCATTTTCATAATTAAAATCAAGTAAAGAAAAATATACATCATTAGAATGTATTTTTAACATATCTTGAAAGTAATATCGTTTTTTCTTGTTTTGAAGTTTATCTCCTGCTACTTGTATAATTTTCCCATTATTATAAGTGAGACGGAATCGTTCCTGTCCTCTGAAATCAATAATTCGTACTGATGAGTAGACTTTTCTTCGTTTCATAAATGAAGTAAGTATCGTTGTTATATGCTTTTTATCTGAAAAATCGGTATCGACAAAGGTATTTACTATTTTTAATCCTGACAGG
The DNA here is from genome assembly GCA_015493635.1 of Spirochaetaceae bacterium. Taxonomy (GTDB): domain Bacteria; phylum Spirochaetota; class Spirochaetia; order B11-G9; family B11-G9; genus S145-15. Next base: position 4,370 of record WGCU01000001.1, read on the forward strand.
TACGTAATATCCTCACTTAAACGCTTTAGCCGAAGCTTAATAATCTCCTCCTGGAAATTAAGAATGGTTATTTCATTTTTTTTTGCAACTGAAAGATAGGTATTTTCTTTATAGGAGAAAAATCCAAAAGCTAAAACGAGAGAAACAAGAATAAAGGTAAGCAAGTATAAAGTTTCTTTTCTGAAAATATGTAATGTATGTCCTGATTTGTATATTTTAGAGATATATGACATATCTCTATATTATCATTCTTGTAAGAAAAAAACAATGAATAGATTCAATACATATTCGGATTCGACTCCCATCTCTCATAGGAGCAAAAAAAAAGAAGACGAACCACAAAAGTGATTCATCCTCTTTTAGAGCGCCCGATGGGAATCCTCTCCGGTCGCAGTCATCCTGACTGCTCCCTCCGAGCCGCCTTCGCTGCTAAAAAAACATCCTGTTTTTTTGCGCTCCAGGTATTCGCGCCGCAGCTCGGATTCGATTCCCATCTCTCATAGGAGCAAAAAAAAAGAAGACGAACCACAAAAGTGATTCATCCTCTTTTAGAGCGCCCGATGGGAATCGAACCCACGTCATCAGCTTGGAAGTAGCCAAACCCCGTTTTCCTTATCTTTCCTGTTTTTTCTAAAATCACCTAAATATATACTATAACAGTAAATAAGTCAATTGATGTTTTCCGTCATTTTCCGATGTTTTACGATAATTGCCATTTCTCACCGACTGTTTCACCGACTGTTTTTTATGACAACATTTTGGCTTAATATCAACATTTACAGCTATAAATTCAACTTCTTCTGATTGCTTCAGATTCATCTATTACCGCGTTTTGATAGCAACTCATTTCAGAATTTAAAGTATTTTTATAATATGTGCAGGGATAGTAAAAGTTACCAACAGAGATGAAAAGCATACATGATGAAAAATGATCGTAAGGCAGTAGCTGTAACCAATGCCAGGAAGACTGAAAATAAGAATATCTTTGTGGTATCCTCCCGTTATTCCATGCTTTCTGGCTGTCCATGTTAAGATCATGGCTATTACATTTCTGACTGAGGTTAAGAATGACTATATCCTTTTCTGTATATTAAGCAGTGCTCCTTGAATTGATTCAGAGAACCCATATCCAGATTAGGTATGTCAGTTTAGCCAAAGATGAGAAATATTCTCTATTGATGAAGGGAATTATCGGAGTTGTGCATATTTTGTACTTTGCAGGTACACTGGTATCATGAGAAGCATTTTTTATTAATGCATGCTTGATCTTTTCCAGAAATCATAATGGTAGTCTGTCGGAGCAGCATTGATCTCTCTAATGTTTTACAAAATGTAAACAGTATATTTGACATTTTGTAAAAGATTTAATAGGGTATTACAGGAGGCTCTTATGATTACAATCAGCGTACGTGAATTAAAATCTCACTGGTCCGATATTGAAAACAAACTGGAGCATGGAGAAACTTTTCAGGTTTTAAATAGAGGCAGACCTACTGCAAAAATACTGCCGATAGAACCTAAAAAAATACTTAATTGGCCTGATCATTTAGCCACGGCTGTTCCGAACAAAGGGAAAAGTGCGGCTGAGACAGTAATAGAGGACAGGGGTGACCGGTGAAAATCTATCTGGACACCAGTGCTTTAATAAAGCTGTATATTATAGAAAATGGTTCAGCATACATTAATAAAATTACTGCTGAAAATGCTGCTCCTCTTCCAGTCTGGGATCTGCATATTATTGAGTTTCATAATGCATTGAAACTTAAGGTTTTTCGTGGAGAATTAACAGAAGAAGAAGCCGAATATTTATCCTCAATGTTTAAAGAAAGGAAAAAAGCCGGGATATATTTTACTCCGGAATTGGATAGGAAAGATCATACAGATTTATGTCTCGAGTATACTAACTTTTCACCAAAGTTTGGTTGTCGTTCTTTAGATATAATGCATGTTGCAGCAGCAGTATTATTTCGGGTAGATCAATTTATAACATTCGATTCAAGACAAGCAAATCTGGCAAAAGAAACCGGTCTTAATACTCATTTCCTTGAACAAGACAAAGAAGCATGAAAGGTATCAATACCCCAGGGTAAACCCTGGACCCAGTCCACTATCGCGGCCTATTCCGCGGCAAGCCGCGGGGTATTTAAACCTTTCGTTCTCTGCACTCGCTCGGGAACGGGACCACCAAGTTGTCCCGCTCCACTCACTCGTTTGAGAATAAACTAGGGATGTAAAACTATCCCCTCCGTGCAGCTCCGCAGAAGTGTAAGAAGGGGATGGTTAGTTTGAGAAGCTTACAGCTGTCCTATCCTGATATAGAATGGTTTGCAGGAATCGTATCTACAAGGGGTTTAATGGTTCTCTCAATTATGGAAAAAACTTCCTCAACATCAGCTGAAAAGGCTCCCCATGGGTCAGGCACCTCATTATTCCCATTCCGAAGGGGATCGAAATCTCTGAAAAAACGTATTTCCCCTTTTGGTGTTACGCTCCGGCCAAACTCCCTGACCCTCCTCATTGTTTCTTTGTCCATGGCAAGAATCAGGTTGTATTCATTGATATCTGAAATAGTAAACCGCCGGGAATAATGATCGAAAGGAATTCCCCGTGCTGCCGCAGCCAGCCTGATTTCTTCGCAGGCCCGCTGTCCTTCATTATAAACATTTACGCCGGATGATTCAGTTCCAATGTACTTCTGTAATCCTTTTCCTTCAATATAGTTTTCCAGAAGTACCTGTGCAAGGGGGGACCGGCACACGTTTCCCATGCATACAAACATAACCTTATACATACGGGTAAAGTAGTTCATTTTTATGCGATAACTCCCGGCCGCAGCAGCCCGGCATTTTTTGAACCGCAGATGTGCCCAAAAGCAACTGCTTCATCCAGTAAGTATCCCTGACTGAGTTTCCATGCCATACCCGCGGTAAAAGCGTCCCCGCTGCCAATCGTATTTACCGGGTTTACCGGTTTGGGAGTACTTGTGGTGAAGGTGGAACCATCAAAGGAAAGTGCGGGCAGACTGCCGTTGGTCAAAATTGTTTTTGTACCATAAGAGATGTATAGGTCAATCATTTTCTGTTTGATCTTTGGAATATGTATATCGAGGGCATCTTCCTCCCGTAAAGGGATTTCAGGGAGAAATGTTTGAAGAAATTCAGAAACGTTCGGTTTGATAATATCCGGTTTAAAAGGAAGTGAACTGATAAGGTCTTTTCCCCTGTAGTCAAGAATAACAAACTTTCCCTGTTCTTTTGCTTGCTTAACCATATCGGGAAAGAGGAAATCGCTGAATCCTGCTGCTTTGCTTCCAGAAATTACAATAATATCCGCAGTATCAAGATTACTGCTGTATGTATCCCGGATAAGTTGTTCAGTTTTCGCAGAAACAGGGTCTCCCTCTTCAACGATTTCTGTTGTTGTACTGTTCTTTCTGTTAAGGAGCGTATAACAGAATCTTATTTCAGAATCTGATTCAGTCCAGTCCAGTGTCAGGAGATCTTCTGCGGTTTTTTTCAGGAACTGTTCTTTAAGAAAACCTCCCAGCTGTGTAATGTGAATAACCTGGGCGCCAAGCTGTTTTAAAACCCGTGTTACGTTTATTCCCTTGCCCGATGCATCCATTCTTTTATTGATACACCGGTTCACCTGTCCTATAGACAGATCAGGAAGAATGAGGGTTTTCTGCATTGTCGGGTTTAAACAGACAGTTAAGAAAACAGGAGAGATATTTGTGTTCATACTTGTAACGTACATGATTTGCATAAATTAATACATACTTATTTGACTGGTTAAGCATGCGGGTAGTATCTTATTACCATGAGAGCGCGGTGGAAAAGAATTGCATTAACTGAAGATCCATACCGGTTATTTCGTATCATGGCAGTAGTTTTTGTTACCGGGGTTGTCACCGGAAGTTTTTTCTATGGGGAACCTTTTCTGTTCTGGAAATACCCCTACAGTTATCTTGGAACGGTCAAAACAGTCTCAGGACATCCTAATCTGAGAGCTCTTTTTATCTTTGATACAACCATGATTACCTGTGCTGTTATTCTTTTCAAGATTGGTTTCTGGTATCGCTCCCGGACCGGGAAAAAGAGTATAAAGGAAGTCGTTGCGTATATGGGGGGTGTTGGTGCATTCATTATGCTTATCCCCTGTGATACCTATAATTTCTATCATTCCATCGGTTCAAGTCTGTTTGTTTTGTCCGTGTGGTTATTCTTGCAGGGAAATCTTGTTAAAATAAAACAACTTTCCAGCAGACCACTCTTTGTGCTTATGTTTCTTGTAACTGAAGGGGGAATCCTCCCTTATGCCTGGGCGCATCTAAACAAGAATCCTGTAGAGTATCCCCTTCAAAAGCTGGCAGTATGGGGATGTTTCGGAGGTATTGTGGCAGGAAGTTATATACTTGATCCAAAGAAGCGTAAAAGCAGGAAAGCTTCACAGAGAGCCAAAGTCTTGGACTTTAAATAGCAGATAAAAATAGTGTGCAATAAAGAGGTAGGAGTGGACAGCTGCAAAGGTAAAACAGTTCTGATAACAGGAGGAGGGAGCGGAATAGGAAGAGCCTCGGCAGTAAGATTCGCGTCGGAAGGAGCTGCTGTCTGTATCGCCGGCAGGAACCGGAACACCCTGCTTGCGGCAGCTGCATCTATGGATAATCTGTCAGGAGATGTTTTCCCCCTACAGGGGGATGTTTCTTCTGCAGCAGGCTGCAGAACCATCGTTGAAAAAGCAGTAGATAAAACCGGCAGGATTGATATCCTTGTAAACAGCGCCGGGGTATGGGAAGAAGACCTTGCGGAGAACGTTACCGAAGAGGTATGGGATAGAATAATAGATATAAATCTGAAAGGGACTTTTTTCATGTGCAGGTATGCGATACCCTGGCTGAAGGAAACGGAAGGTTCCATTATCAACATAGGCTCTGATTCAGGAATGATCGGCAATGGCGGCGGTGCTGTTTATTGTGCGTCTAAGGGAGGGGTAACATTGCTGACGAAAACTCTGGCGGTTGAACTGGCACAGGATGGGATCAGGGTTAACGCAGTGTGTCCGGGAGATGTAATGACCCCTATGATGGAGAGAGCCCTTCATACGTATGGTAATGATAATGCGGAAACCTACTACAAGAGCCTTTTGGCTCTCTATCCCCAGGGGGAAAAGGCCCGGTTTACCCGTCCCGAAGAAATTGCGGAGGCGGTATTTTTCCTGTCAGGATCCAACGTTAAACCCATTACCGGCGTTTGTCTTCCTGTTGATTTCGGCCTTACAGCGGGGTACCGGTAGTTTTTCCATGAAAATGAAAACAGGAGGAATGGGGAAAACTTGCACCATACGGTAAAACAAATTATAGTAAAATCATGACAGAGTGTACCTTTCTTATCAATCCTACCAGGCATCCATCTTCAGTAAAGGTTTTAAAAAAAATACTAAAGCGAAAAACCGGTGCAACGATAATAGAGGCTGCCAGTAAAGAGACACTCAAGAATGAAGTTGAAAAATTCTGCTCCGGTAATGCAACGTATCTTGTCATATGGGGAGGAGACGGCACCGTCCACGAAGCAATCAACTCAATGATGACACATTCTGTCTCCGGTAAAGCCCTTGGATTTATGCGGGGGGGTACCGGGAATGGTATACAGGATTCATACGAAATTCCTCACCGATTGTCAGGGCAGATACAAACGTACATGGAAAGTGTAAAGAACGGTTATGTTGAATCTGTTGACCTTTTAAAGATTGAGATTGGAGAGAGAACTGTCTATGGGCAGCTTTTCGGATTCGGATATGATGTAGAAGTGCTTAAGATACGGAAACTTCTCTACTTCAGAAATAATCATAATGCAGTCCGTCCCGGGATGCGTTACTATATTTTATCAGCTTTAAAAATATTCCGCAGGTTTAATTTCTCTACTGTTCCGGAGACTGAAATTCTTTTTAAAAAAGGAAAGTATGCTTTAAAGGGGATTAAGATCAATGCGGAATTTCCCTTTGATGCACTAACGAGGAAAACAAAATCCATAATGGTTGAGATAGGAACTCGCCCCTATTACGGACGGCTTTTCAGAATTTGCCCCGATGTCGTTTGCAATGACGGAAATATGGATGCCTACCTGTATCAGTTTGATAATCATCTGACTGTTATGATGAATCTTTTGTCTATCTGGAACGGTTGGCATCGTCGTATTAACGCAAGGCTGGCGAAGAAGCGGAAACCTCTTATCGAACGCTATGAAATAAAAGAGGCTATTATTAAAACAGGACAGAATATGGATTTTCACATTGACGGGGAACTGTACAACACCGGCGATTCGGACCGTATTAAAATCTCAATTGTACCGGGTGCTATTGATTTTATTGTTCCCGGAAGCTTCTATCATAAATTTCATCCCTTCGGAGCGGAAATATAGGTTATCTTTCCCTCAAAATACACCATCTCTATTTTTATATCCGGAATTTTTTCCACCGGAATATCAAAAAGATTCTTTTCGAGAATGACCAGATCAGCCTTTTTCCCTGCTTCGAGGGATCCGATTTCATTTTCCAGGAACATTGACCTGGCTCCTCCCATGGTAAAAGCATAGATCATCTCTGCAAGGGTTGCCCGTTCATGAAAGGGGGGAAGCGGTCCAACTTCATTTTTTATGTAATGGTCCTTCGGGTGGACTATTCTTTTATATTCAGGATTTTGTGCGTATCTCTCGTTAAAAATTCTTTCAGGTAAATTCCGGGTTATACCTGAATATATTGCATACAACGGATCCGGTTCAGAAACATAAAAATCACTATGAACTGCCATGTTGATATTTTTATCAAAAAGTGTTTGTACCGGATACATGGTATCTACTCGTTTCTCACCAACATACGGCAGATACAGATCCCAGTAGTAGTCATCTGTTGCAAGCCAGTATGATGAAAGAATTGAAGTAACACCATATTCAGCCATCCGTTCCTTGTCTTTCTCTGAAACCCACTGACAGTGAGCAAAAGAGGGTCTCCGGTCTTTTTTACCGTTAATCTTCTCAAGTTTTTCAAGGGCATCGAGACCATACCGGGCTGCCGCATCACCTATCTGATGACAGTGAATTTGGAACCCCTTTTTATCAGCTAAAACGAATGCATCGAGAAGCTGTGTATCATCAAAGTTCTTGAAACCCCTGTACTCTGTTTCTCCTTCAAAGGGTTCAAGCATGTACGAAGTGCGTTCTTCCGCTACCTCATCAAGAAAGAATTTGAACGCATGGATCTGGAAAGAGGACGTTGTATTGACCTTTTTAGAGAGCTCACACCCTTTCAGTATCTCTTCTCTTACATCTTTAGCCGGATCAATATACCATCCTCCGCGGTAACGCCAGGTCAGTTTCCCCTCTTCAGCACATTCCTTGTAGGCCATCCAGTAGTTTTCTTCATCCAGAGGGATTTTCGCATCAAAGACGGTTGTAATCCCCGTTTTACCAAAATATTTTTCCAGTTCCAGTATATCATGCTTGTATCGATCCTTTGTTACACGGGGCAGCAAATTTGCTACCATATTCATCGCTCCCTTTTCCTGCAGGAGCCCGGAAGGTTCACCGGTCACAGGGTCCTTCATTATAATTCCGTCTTTCGGCTGGGGAGTATCTCTTGAAATCCCGGCACGCTTTAAAGCTACAGAATTAACCCATGCCGAGTGGCCGTCTCCTGAGACAATATAGACCGGTCTTCTGTTTTCGATAGTGTCAAGCCATTCTTTACGGGGACCTGTTTTATCGAAAATTGATCTATTGTATCCTCCTCCCCGTATAACTGAATGTTCAGGATGAGAATCTGTAAACTCTTTTATTGCTGAAAGCATTACTTCCCGGTTCGGAAGATCAAAAAGTTTAACCTGATTAAAATATATATCAGCACTCATAAGCGGATGCATATGAGCATCCACAAAACCGGGAAGAACCATCTTGCCCTGAAGATCCAGTATCTCCGTTTGATCTCCTATAAACATTTTGACCGTTTCCATACTACCAATCGAAAGTATTTTGCCGCCTTTAATGGCCAGAGTATCCGCCCAGCTGTTTTTGGGATCAACAGTATAAATTTTTCCATTTTTAAGAACTGTATCAGCTGTTTCCATTATCTTACCGCTTAAAACAGGAAACATAGTGATCTGTTCCAATCTTACGTAATGCAGGTGTGCCGTCGCTGCATTGTTCATCCGCATAGGGGCACCGGGGGTAAAATCTGCAGTTACTGCTCTCTCCTGGGACAACAGGGACATACCCTTTTATAGGGACATTTTTGATCTTTACGGTAGGATCTATTTCCGGAACTGCCGCAATAAGGGCCTGGGTGTAGGGATGCACCGGATTGGATAGAATCTCTTCGGTTGGTCCTATTTCTACTATCTTGCCAAGGTACATAATGGCAATCCTGTCACATACATACCGGGCTGTTGAAAGATCATGGGTAATGTAGATAAAGGATATACTGAACTTCTCTTTTATCTTTTCCAGAAGTTTGAGAACTCCTATTCTTACAGAAACATCAAGCATGGAAACAGGTTCATCGGCTATGACAAATTTGGGACGAAGTATGATAACCCGGCCTATGCTGACTCTCTGCTGCTGCCCGCCGCTTAAAAGGGCAGGATACTTGTCCCAGTATTCTTCCACCGGAAGAAGTTCAACCTCTTCCATTGCTTCCTTTATAAGGATGTCTTCTTCCGCGATAGTAGCGGCAAGTTTATGGATACGCACCGTTTGACGGAGGGTATCGGATACTGTTCTGCGGGGGTTTAATGATCCAAAGGGATCCTGAAAAATCATCTGCATGTACCGCCGGTGTTTGCGCAAATTCTTGCTGTCCAGTGCCAGAAGATCTTCTCCGTTAAAAATAATACTTCCGGATGTAGGTTCAAGCAGTCTTAACAGAGTTCTGCTCATGGTAGATTTACCGCAGCCTGACTCTCCTATAAAACCGAGGACCTCTTTTTCACCGATAGAAAAACTTATATCATCTACAGCATGAATATACTGCTGTTCCCCTTTTTTAAAGCGGCCAAATAATCCCTTTTTTATTTTAAAATATTTTTTTAGATTTTCAACTCTCACAATCTCTTTTCTTTTCATAGCCATCCTACTTAACAATATGACATGCGACACTATGGCCGTCTACTTCACGAATCTCTGGAGCCTCTTCTCTGCACCTGTCAATAGCAAAAGAACACCGGGGATGAAACCGGCATCCCTTGGGCGGAGATACAAGCCGGGGAGGAGAACCGGGAATGCTGACAAGGTTCTTTTTTTCGCCTCTGATACTTGGATATGAGTTAATAAGAGCCTGTGTGTAGGGATGCAGGGGATGTTTGTACAACGATACAACATCCGCTTTTTCCATGATTTTACCAGCATACATAACAACCACATCATCACAGGTTTCGGAAATAACAGAGAGATCATGGGCGATAAACAACGCTGTAAGATTCAGTTTTTCCCGCAGGTCATTGATGAGGGTAAGCAGCTGACGCTGTACAATAACATCGAGCCCTGTAATTGGTTCATCCATAATGATAAAATCGGGATTGCAGGCAGTTGCTATGGCAATCATGCCCCGCTGCCGCATACCGCCGCTTAATTCATGGGGAAATGATTTTGCCCTATGATGGCTTATACCGACAAGGTCAAGCTGATTTTCGGCCCGCTCCCAGGCTGTTCTTTTATCGATATGCTCATGTTCGCGGATAACTTCAGCAATCTGATCACCAATTGTCATAACCGGGTTGAGTGCATTCTGTGCTTCCTGCCTTACTATGGTAAGCTCAGCACCCCGCAGCGTACGAAGTTCCTTGTCAGACATGGTAAGAATGTCTCTGCCCTTAAAAATAATTTCACCGCCCATGATTTTGCCCGGCTCTTTGACGAATTTCATGATAGCCCGGGCTGTTGTTGTTTTACCACAGCCGGATTCTCCAATTAAACCGACTGTTTTGTTTTCCTTGACGGAAAAATTTATGGAGTCAACAGCAAGTGCCGGTCCTTCCTTCGTAAGGTAATGGACCTTGAGGTCTTTTATTTCCAGTATAGCCATGTATTATAACCCCTTTGTTTCTTTGTAACCGGGTTTGAGAATATCGCTGACAGCAGTTCCCAAAAAAGAAAATCCGATAATGAGGATAACAATCGAGAGAATCGGAGGGAGTACCCACCATGGAGCGCGTGCCATGGTTCCCGAAGCAAACGCAAAATGAAGCATGGATCCCCAGCTTATACGGATAGGATCTCCGAGGCCGAGGAAACTAAGAACTGCTTCAGCATAGATAGCTTCCGTTATCATAATAACAGCTTCAGCGAAAAGAATAGGAATAACGTTTGGAAGAATTTCCCGAAACATGAGAAAAGAATTTGTTGCACCTATACACCGGGAAGCCTCGACAAAGGGACGTTCTTTTAATGAGAGCACCTGGGAGCGTACCACCCTGGCTGTTGTGGGCCAGCTTATCAGACTGACAACAAAAATTATGTTCCATATACTCGGTCCCAGCACAGCGGCAAGAACAATCATCAGAGGAAGTGCGGGAAGCATCATAAAAAAGTCGACAATCCTCATAAGAAGTTCTTCAATGTATCCACCGTAGAAGCCTGCAAATATGCCGATGAGAGCTCCCGTAAATACGGTTGCGAAGGCACTGATAAAACCAATAAGGAGAGATACCCTTGAACCGAAAATAACCTGGCTCCATACATCTCTCCCAAGATCGTCCGTTCCAAACCAGAATCGTCCGTTCGGTGGGATAAGTATATGAGCGACCTTTCCCGTTTGGTGCGGATTAACTGTACGCAGCAGAGGTGCTGCAAAGGCAATAAAGAGAAAGAGTACTATAATGACAACTCCGACTTTACCCATACGGTGGTTCATAAGCAGGTATAAAAAATCTCTTGTTTTTTGTTTCCGTATTTCTCTTTTTTTCTTTCTGTTTACTATTTCTGCGGTTTTTTCTGCATTAGTCATGAGCTGCTCCTGTTTTAATCCTGGGATCAATTCTACTGTAGATAAGATCTACAAGCAGGTTTGCAAGGACAACCGAGACGGCAAAGATAAGAAAAATTCCCTGTAGAAGCGGGTAATCGCGTTTCATAACTGCATCGTACGTCAGCCGTCCTATTCCCGGCCACGAGAAAACCGTTTCCGCTTCAATGACTCCCGCAATGGCGAATGCAAAGTTTACCCCCGAAAGGGTAACAACAGGCAGCAGGGCGTTTCTTAATGCATGTTTTCGCATAATAACAGACTCCCTGAGGCCTTTTGCTCTTGCAGTGACTATATAGTCCTGATCCATCACTTCCACCATGGAACTCCGGGTTAAAAGAATATATTCTCCTACGTACCAGAGAACAATTGAGAAAGCAGGAAGAACCATATGCCATAGAACATCTTTAGCATAGAGAAAGCCGGTAAAACCGGATGCAGGGGAAGAAATTCCTCCGAGCGGGAAAATCAGAAGAACATAACCAAATACAAGAAGGAGAAGAATCCCCATGGCAAAGGTTGGAACGGAATAAAGAACGAGAGAAACGGATAGAATTGTCCTGTCCGTTTTTGAACCGCTTTTCCAGCCGGAAATGGCACCAAGAATGATTCCCAGGATGGTGGCTATAACAAGAGCTGTTACAACAAGAATAAGGGTCTGTACTATTCTATCACCGATAACATCTAAGACCGGCCGTTTCTGCCAGAAAGAAAAACCAAGGTTACCGTGCATAAGCTGTTTGAAATAATCAACAAACTGTCCCCACATCGATTTATCGAGTCCAAATTTTACCCGCATTCTCTGAAGGGCTTCCGCGCTTACCCGGGGATCTCTGAACATCATCCGTATAGGGTCGCCGGGAGAAACACGAAAAATAACAAAATTAGCAATGACAATAGCAAAAATGGTAACAATTGCTCCTGAAATTTTCTTAAGTGCGAATATAAGTGTTTTCAATGTACTGTTAACTCCACCTTGATAAAATGAGGCTCCTCTTGAATAAGAGGAGCCGATTACTGCTGCCGGTTACTGAACCGGTTTTACGTTAAAGTATGACCACGGGTTGATCCATGTTGAAACACCGCCCATGGTACTGGTATATCCAGTGAATTGATCCACCCGTATCGGGTTGATGGATTTATACCGGACAAGAAATCCGTAAGGAAGATCCTTTGAGAGTATTTCCTGCATCTTGAAAAGGTCGGCTTTTCTTTTCTGCATATCACTTTGTACAGTCATGTCATCAAGGTAGTTATCGAAGGTAGCATTATTATAGTATGCGCAGTTCCATCCTTCTCCTCCGTTATTCCAGCTTCGGGCGAATTCCCATATCCAGTCTGCATGGGGCCCCGGTTCCTCATTTCCGATAGCGATATCAAATTCATCTTTGTCGGGAGCGTACCAGAAGTCATAAAAGGTATCAAGGTCAACAATTTTCGGCTTTATGCCAATACCGATATCTTTCATCTGTTCCTTAATAAGGGTGATCATCTTGACTTCTATTGACCAGTCTGAAGGGCCGAGGAGTTCAAATACAACGTCTTTCCCTGTTTTGGGATCGTTTACAATCCCGTCGCCGTCTGTATCTTTGTAACCTGATGCAGCAAGAATAGATTTTGCTTTGTCAACATTGTACGTATATTGGGGGAGGTTCGGATCGTGATCAGGAAGTTCTTTATACATAAAACTGTCTGCGGGATCTGCGTATCCAAGGAAAGCAACAGAAATAAGCCGTTTGGTATCAATACCGTACATAATTGCTTTTCTTACATTTACATCAGTTATTGCATTCTTTTTATGCAGGTTGAACGAAAGCCAGTCAATGGTGATACCGGGATCTATTCTTACATCAACGCCTTTCACTCCCTTAAATTCTTTCAGGGCCAGAGGGTCAATACTATTGTAGCCGATCATATCAATTTCACCCTTCTTAAGCGCCATATATTCTGCTTCAGAGTTTCCGTATGTTTTTAACACGACAGTACCTACATTAGGTTTGTTGCCCCAGTAGCTGTCATTCCTTTCAAGCCAGATGTACTGACCGCTCTTAAACTCTTTCAGCTTAAAAGGTCCGGATCCAATAGCTTGTGAATTGTCAAAGGAGTGCATATCGTCTTTGTAGGGTTCCCAAACATGTTTCGGGAGAATCGGTGTCCAGTAAACAGGTGGATAATCCCCTCCGTGTTTGTCAGCAAGGGTGAACTGTATGGTATATTTGTCAATTACTTTGATACTTTTACAGTCAGTATCGGGAAACTCCCATGCAGGGTCGGACTTGGGAAGGTACTTAAGTGTAAAGGCTACGTCCTCCGCTGTTACAGGTACTCCGTCGTGGAAAACAGCATTTTTACGCAGATGGAAAATCCATGTCTGATGATCCTTGGTCTCCCAGCTTGATGCAAGCATAGGAATAGGTTTGTAATCCGGTGCAGGTCCCATAATCCACAGCTGATCATAGACAAGCGGCCAGAATATACAGCCCATCTCAACGTACTGCCAGCTCTCATCAGGTATCAAGGTTGAAATTGCTTCTTCAGAAGTAAACCCAACGTTGAACCGTGCGTTACTTACTGCTTTTTTTGCCTGAACAGGCGCGGCTGCTCCTTCTTTCTTTCCTCCTGCAAACAGTGCGGAAGTAGAAAAAAGAAGGATAACCATCAAAATCAGAACGCGGAAAAACAGTTTTTTCTCATTTTTCATTTTTTATCCCCTTCTTAATAAAACTATATATTATTCTAACTATAAACGGTGTTATGCTGGTAATATTCTGCTGAAATTCAAATGATAAATCAGTAGTATTCATGAAATATTTTTACTCCGGAGATTCTTTTGTATATTTTAATATTACCGAATTCTTCCTTTAAATCAAAGAGGAAATCTGAAAATACCGGCCACATGAGGACCCATATAGCTATGTAAAGACCCTCGTTGAAGATGGAATAAAGTACCGAGTTTTTTTCCCCTTCAATTTGGCTGGTAAAAAAAGCCACTACTAGGAGAGCTATGGAAATAACAAAGTTAAAGGATATTTTTGTTAAGATCTTTTTAATCCTTTTTTTTGAAAGATGAATCAGGTAGGCAAAATAATGCTTGAGTGCACTGTTGAATTTTCGTTCAATATCATCGGTGTTTTCCTGCTCAGGAAGAAGAATATCCAGAATAAAAGAGTTTTTAAGACCTATCTCATCAACACAGTCAATGAGATAGTTTACAAAATCCTCCCGTAGATCCCGTTTCCAGAATGAAGACGAGAAATCAAACTCGTTAAACAGTACTTTATAACTGTCTGCTCTAATACTAACGATATATTCACCATCTTTTGTTTTGTCATATCTTTCCAGCACGTCCATCTTCATATCAGATGAAGACCCTCTTATTATACATGTCTATTAAAGAATCTTCTATTTTAAGTGCTTTCAGTTTTTCTATGGTGGGCCTTCCTTTTTCATCCCAGCCCCGATATGCGTAGTATTCCTGCATAGCTTTGCTGAAAGCCTCAGCGGTCATCTTTATGCCGGCTGGAGGCCCCGCCTTGAGAACTTCCTTGTAAAATCTTTCGGGCAGTTTGTCATCTTTTTCATCAAAACCAGCCATCACACTGAACATTCTCTGAAGATTGAAAACCCGTTCTCCCGTTTCCCGTACCTTTTCTTTCGGCCAGTTTCCTCCAAAGGTAACCTCAAACAGCTTCCCGAGTGTTTCGCTGTTGATAGGCCAGAAATCACATACGCCAAAGGAAAATTTTGCAAACTGTGAGTTCTGCATTTTTGCAACAAGGACGCCTTTCCCTTCAAAGGTAAAGGGATCCCTGTCGCCCCATGCTTCCAGGGCGATAGGATACGCCGACATATGGCATCCGCCTCTGGGGGCTGTTACGTACGCTATTCCCATCCCGTAGGAGCCCCGGGGATCATAGCCTGGCAGCTCCATCCCTTTGACATTAATGGCGATATCTTTTTTACCGTACGCTGCAGAGAGAGCTTTTGTACCGCCAGCTGCTTCTGCCCATTTTCCAGACCGTGTGGCAATATCATGAATAACCTGAAAGGTTTTTTCTTTTTCCCCGAACCTGATGCCGAAATCATGGTATCCCTTTTCAGTCATTTCCATCATGTAGGCTATGGTTCCTCCAGTGGAGATAGTATCTATTCCGTAATCATCACACAGTGCATTAAACTCTATTATGGCAGCCCTGTCGCCGATTCCGAGGGATGATCCTCCCAGTACTATGGTCTCAAATTCCGGTCCTTCCACTGCTGCATCACCATCTTTAACCCAGTTTCCGCATGCAATACCGCACCCGAAGCATGCTTTTTTATTCTGCCTGACTTCCCTGAACGATTCACCGTTGATATTTTTGTAGTCATCAAACCGGCCCTCTGAAAAGTTTTTGGTAGGAAGCAGCCCCGATTCCTGAGCAAGATCAACGAGAACGGGAGTCCCATACTGGTAGATTTCGTTATCGTCCGCCGTTACACCGTCTTTTTCATGAAATTCCTCTGCAAGCTGCATGCACTTTTCGAAATCATGAACGGTGACATCAAGCCAACCCCGGATGGCAATGGCTTTTAGATTTTTACTCCCCATAACAGCACCGATACCTCCGCGTCCAAGCTGGCGGTACCGTTCAGATGATATGCAGGAAAAAGGTATGTGGTTTTCTCCCGCGGGACCTATTGTCAGGATTTTAACATTTTTATCTCCCACTTTTTTCTTGACTTCAGATTCCGTATCAAAGGATCCTGTTCCTTTCAAGTCTGGGACACTGCGGATTTCCTGCTTGTCCGGATCAATATAAAGGTATGAAAGCTCAGGTGCTCTTCCTGTTATAAGAACTGCATCAAATCCTGCATACTTTAGTTCGGCGCCAATATGGCCGCCGACAGAACCGTCTGTTATCATTCCAGTTTGAGGAGATTTTGACGTTATCGCAAGTTTCGATGTTGAGGAAACGATGGTTCCCGCCATCAGTGATGTTGTAAGGACTATTCGGTTATCAGGTCCGAGAGGGTCGATGTCGATGTCAAAATCTTCTACAAGTATTCTTGTCCCGAGCCCCTTCTGACCGGTATACTTCTCCGCCCATGCTTTTGGAAGCTCTTTTGTTTTAATCTCTCCGGACGATAAATCTACATAAAGCATCTTTCCAAAAAAACTGCTCATATTTTAACCTTCTTTTCCACGAGGGATAATGCTCCTTTCGCGCACCATTTAACACACTGCGGGTCACCTCCGCATAGGTCACAGATAATTGCCTTCCCCATTGCATCAAGAAAGAGAATGTTTGTAGGACAGTTTTCAACACATATATTGCATCCATCACAGAGAGACCGGTCAACCTCCATCCATCTGCCGTTTGATTTTATTGCTCCTGTGGGGCATACTTCTTCACATTTCCCGCACATGATGCAGGTACTTGCACCGATCTTCAATCCGGTTGTTTCATATTCATGACGTATCTTAATCCGGGCTTTTTCCGGATTAAAGACTTTTTCATGCCAAGCGGAACACGCAATCTGGCACACTTTACATCCCGTGCATTTCTTTTTATCAAACTTTAACGGCATACAGCCTCCTTACATTGATATCCATGGTATGATACTAAAGCCATTTTATCCGGAGCGCAATGTAATATTTCATCTGTATATAAATTAACAGAGCTATATTAGAAGTGTATGGTTAGATAAAAAAACAAGCATGCTGTATACTTACTATATGAGTAATAATTATTCAGTTTTGGATTTTGATACCATGTACAGGCATATGCATACGGCGGAAGTTGCGGAAAAACTGAAAGTATCGGTAGTGGGAATAGCCGGACTGGGAGGCCTTGGTTCCAACGCCGCTGTTGCTTTGGCCCGGGCAGGGATCGGGACACTCATTCTCGTTGATTTTGACCGTGTAGAGTTATCCAATCTTAACCGGCAGTGCTATACGATTGATGATATTGGAAAATACAAAACGGAGGCTCTTGCGGAAAGATTGAAAAAGATCAATCCTTCTATTCGGCTTCTTGTATATACCGTAATAATAACCCGTGAAAATTGTCAGCGTCTGTTCAAAGATGCATCTGTTGTTGTTGAGGCGGTTGATGACCCTTCTGTTAAGGAGCTTATTATCGAAACACTTCTTACCGGTCCCCGGAAACTCTCTGTGGTAGCAGGTTCCGGAATGGGAGGGTTCGGGAAAAATGAAGAAATTAAGGAGCGGAGAGTAGGGAATCTTACCGTAATCGGTGATGGTAAAACCGCAGTGGCTGAAGGGGTGCCGCTTCTTGCTCCGCGGGTAGGCATTGTCGCGAATATGCAGGCGAATGCGGTTATAGAACGTATAATGACAGAGGAAGAATAAAAATGATACAGGTAAATGGTAAAGAGTTTCTTTGGAAAAATGGTATGGATCTCTATGATGTTTTTAAATCCGCAGGGTATACCCTTTCAAAGCCTTCCTTGCTTGTTCATGTTAACGGTGAAGTTGTGAAAAGGGAACAGTGGGACAGTTTTTCCGTAAAAGATGGAAGTGTTATTGATCTGGTGAATCTTCTCCGCGGCGGATGATCTTATTGACATTCCCCGTTCATTTGTTACACTGATGTATGGATGACAGGAGGAATGGATGGCTGAAAAAAATGTATGCACTTGTTTTGAAAATCCGGTTTTTGGTAAATCAGGGATTTCCTGCTTAAAACAAGGCGTTTCAGTACTTGTCTCCATGGTCAAGTTTTCCGATCACGTAATGAAAGGTGTCAATACCCCAGGGCAGAGCCCTTTCCCTGAGCCGCTATGGCGGCCTATTCCGCGGCAGAGCAGCGGGGTATTGACACCTTTCGTTCTCTGCACTCGCTCGGGAACGGGACCAACAAGTTGTCCCACTCCACTCACTCGTTTGAGAATAAAGAATACAGACTAAAAAAGCGGAATTCGATTTGCCCTATGCCAAAGGTTGCTGTAAAGGTTTATTATTACTCATGTTTCTTGTGCTCTTCTTTGCGGGATGCGCGTCTGTAAAAGAAACAAAATCTGCTGCTCAAAATACAGAAGTTTCTACTCTTGTAAATGAAAGTGCCCGCAATCTGGAGAGAAGCAAAAGCTACATAGAAACCGGCATGCTTGATTCTCTTGTCAGTGCCCGGAAATTACTCCATGATAATAATCTGGACAGTACTGAGCAGGGGCGCGAACTTGATTATATAGCTTCCAGTTTCATGTCACTGGTGTACCCTTATTATAAACAGTCTTCCGGAACGGCAGCTCCTTTAAAATCAAGTATTTTTCCGGGAATTATGTCTGCGGTAAAGGCTGGCAGTATTCCTGATATTACAGAGGAGAATACAACCTTTTTTACTCTTATGTTTTCTGCAGCAGCTGTTTTTTACACGAGTGATCCGGACGTTCTGGACAGGTGCCATGAGATTGCAGTTCAGCTTGATACTTTTAGCGGTAATAATTTGTACGCAAAACTCATTGAAGCTAAAATTCTTGAAATACGGGGAGATACAACAAAAAGTTTTAACCTTTATTCACAGATTACCAGTAATGAACCGGATTGTTATCCTGCGCAGCTTGGTCTTGCCGGGGTCTATATGAAAAAAAAGAACTATGTATCAGCTATTGATATTCTTGAAAAACAGTATTCTCTCTATCCGGAGGGGAAAGATATTTCCAGCCTTCTCGTAGAGAGTTATCTTGATTCCGGACAAATAGAAAAAGCCAATAAACTTCTTGAGGAAGTACTTTCACGCGATCCGAATGATATTGATCTTGCGTTACAGAGAGCCAGGCTTCTGCTGCTTTCCGGGCAGGTTGATCAGGCAGGTAAACTGGTTTCAATTTTTGAATCGGAAAAAGGAGAAACGGATAAGAGTTTTAATCTCCGCGTCCTCCTGCTGATACAGGAAGGTTCTCTGCAGAAAGCAGGGAATTTGCTTAAAAAAGGTCTTGTCAAATATCCTGGAGATACGATTCTGCAGATTACCTATGGAAACCTACTCCTGGAAATGAAACAGTATGAGACAGCGGAAAGCTATCTTTTGAAAAGGATACAGGAGAATAAGAATGATCCTGATCTTCTGAAACTTCTTGTAAAAAGTTATATAAAACTGCACCAGTGGAAAAAGGCTTTACCCCTGGTAGAGAAGCTGCTGGATCTGGATCCCGGTGATGAAGTACTCCGGTATGCGGTTGAAGTATCGTATGAACAGGGAGAGATTGTACAAGCCCTTGCCTACAACGAAAAACTTCTTTCCGGTGCCCATCCAACGATGGAGGATTATTATTACAGAGTTAGGTTGCTGCTTGTTCAGGGGAATAAAAAGAAGGCATTAACCGAACTGAATACATGGCTGAAAGCTGTTGATGTACCTGATAACAGGAGTCTTCTCTACTATTACATGAGCCTGTGTACCGATAAACCTGATCAGCAGAAAGATTATCTGCAAAAAGCTCTCTTTGAGAATTTGCAGAATTTAAAAGCTCTTTTGGCCCTTGCCGATTTGTACGAGAAGCAGGGGGAGTACCGAAAGGCATACCGGTATTTGAAGCAGGCTTCAATTATGGACCCCGGGAACAGGGAAACGAAAAATAAATTGAGGGAACTGGAGAAAAAGCTGTAATGGTTTGTTTAACACTGACAGGAAACACGCTCGAGGAAAATACAGAGACCATCAGAAAATACAGGGAGTATATTGATCTGCTTGAAGTACGTCTGGATTTTTTACGCAGGGAACTATTAAGTAATATGGGCAGGATACGGGATCTTCTCCCCCTGCCGGCAATTGCTACCTTTCGGAGAGAAAATGATGGCGGACAGTATACCGGCAGCGAAGAATACAGGATAAAAAAGCTCACAGAAGCTGTGGAGGCTGGATTTGCGTATGTTGATATTGAGTATGATCTGGATGCTCCGGCACTTGTACAGCTTGCAGAGGAAAAAAAGTGCAGAATAATCAGGTCTTTTCATTCATTTTCCGGTATTCCTGATAATCTTGAAGACATTATTATAAAAACAGCATCCCTGGGAAACTCAATCCCGAAGGCTGCTGTCTATCCCCGCACAAGTGCTGAAGCATTAAAACTTTTACGTATAATAAAACATATGGATGACATAAAGGAAAAGATAATTCTCGGTATGGGGGATTTTGGTTTTTTTACACGAATTCTGTACAGAAAACTGGGATCTTTACTGACTTTCTGTTCCGGAGAAAGTAATGGAGGCGCTCCGGGGCACATCACTCCCCGGGAGCTTCGGTATACGTTCAATATAGACAGGATCACATCCTCTGCGGCTGTTTATGGAATAATCGGAAATCCGGTTATGCACTCCCTCTCTCCTCAGCTTCATAATAAGGGTTACAGGAAATATGATCTTGATACAGTGTATGTCCCTTTTCCGGTAACCAGTGTAAGCAGTTTTCTGGAGTTTGCCCGTGAACTGGATATCAGAGGTTTTTCAGTTACCGTACCATATAAACAGACAATACTTCCTTTTCTTGTTAAAAGGGACCACCGAACAGCAGAAGCGGGGGCATGTAATACGGTTCTTGTTACTGGAGAAGGCCTTGAAGGATGGAACACCGATGTGGATGGATTCCTTGAACCGCTTCGTAGGCGGTTATCTTTATCATCAATACGAAAAACAGCAGTAATCGGAGCAGGAGGCGCGGCTGCAGCCGTTGTGGAGGCTCTCAAAGAGATTGATACGGAAATACACGTGTTTAACAGAACCCTTTCAAAGGCCGCTTTATTTGCTGAAAAGTTTGGTGTATTCTATCATAGTCTTGATTCCTACAGAAAAATAGCTGAATGCGATCTGATTGTGCAGACAACGAGTGTCGGAATGTCTCCTGACGTTTCAAAGACGCCCGTACCCGGATACCTTTTTTCTGAACACCAGGTTGCGTACGACATTATCTATACTCCGTCTGAAACGGTTTTTCTAAAAGAAGCACGTAACAGCGGGTGCAGAACAATCAACGGTATGGAAATGCTTGTTGCCCAGGGGAAACGGCAGTTTGAACTTTTTACAGGGATGCCTTATCCTGAAACTGGTGCATAGAGTGAACTTCTGAGAAGTTTTACGTAACTGATTTTACGGATAGGTATCTCAATTTCGTCTTCTTCCGGAAGTGTCCATGCGAGAAGGATAAGGTTTGCTCCTTCATGATTAACACTGACAGGTTTTATGAGAATTCTGTTGGTATCTCCCGGGATGGCAGTACTCTTTATTTCCAGAATAGTGCGTTTACTGTCAAGAGCTCTCTGAATGAGCCGCACTTTTCCGGTATAGTCCAAGCCTCCTACCTCTGCCTTGTCTTTTGATTTTAAAGCTCTCTGCAGCTGTCTGGGGAATAATATCAATTTTCGTTCTATCCGTGCCAAAATATCTTCATGCTCTGTTCTTGAGAAGTTTTGTTCCTCCATAACTTTTTTTAGCTCGTTAATAAAAGAAGGGCTGTTCCTGTCAGCAGGCCGTTCCTGTTCTATAAAAGTGATTTTAGGGGAGAGACTGCCTTTTTTTTGGTATTCTTCAAAATTTATCGTTTCGTTTTGCGCTTCTGTCACCTCAGAAGATCCTGTAAGTACCGGGAGTCCTGCTTCATTGAGCAGTTTACTCCATTCCTTTTCATCTTCTTTGTTAAAGATGTACACTCCCGGAGCTGGATTTGACCTGATAAACGGTTTCAGCGTTTCAAGGTGATCTACTACGACTCTTCTGGGGTTTGATACAACAAGTGTTACCCCTTCGAAAAGTTGAAAAGTATTATAATCAAGTGCCCAATGTTCCAGAGAAGTCTTGATATTCTGAGGAGTACTGTTGCCGCTCATAGTCTCAAGGTAGTTAAGTAAATCTATGTGTGTCATATCGATCTGGCGAATTTTAATACAGGACTGCTTGGTTATTTCATATTCAGCAAAAATATCATATTTCAGTATGTTTGAGGACAGTGCAAGGGGGAGTCCTGTTTCAAGGGTAATCCACGGTTTTGCTGTTATAATAAAACTCGGCTGTATTATAAAAACTGGTTCATCGTTGGAACCGTGAAGTAGTTCAGAGAAAAAAGGATTCAGTTCATAGACATCTTTACCCTGGTAATGTAAAATTTCTGTTGTTATCAACGAATCTATGATTTGACGGAGCTCCTTTTCATCAAGCTTTTCACTTCGGGAATAAAACCTGAGGAATGAAAGCAGTGTCGGAAAGGAGAACCCCCTTCCTTCAGGCAGCGAAAAGAGAAACGATGAAAGAAGCTCAGCGCGTTTTGAAATAACTTTTAAATCTTTGGAACCGGTTGCCGCTGCGGCAATAAAAAGTGTATAGCGGGTCAGTATGGGGAGTTTGCTTATGTTGTTCACATTTTCATAATGGATCCATACTTTTCCGTCCTTTTCCGTTAGCAGGTGAAGCTTCTGTAAGACTTTAAATAAAAACTCAAACCGGGATTCCTGACTATCGCCGGAAAAGAGCAGGGGAAATATGGATGAAAGCTCATCGAGTGATCGTTTCTTCAGTTCACCGTCCAGTTTAAACAGATCCGGTGAGTTTTTTAAAAAAGAGATCATTGCAATGAGGAGTGCTTCACTGAACCATGGGGGGGAGGCAGTCTGATCAGTAATTTTTTCTGAGGGGAAAACAAGCCGGGTGTCAAGAATCTGTTTTTCCAGAATCTCTTTAAATATGGGGCTGAGTCTGATCCTCCCCGTATCGGGTTCTTTGTAGATAAGCAGCCGTTCTTCGAGATTTAGAATATGATTTTGATATTCCAGGAATGATTGTGAATCCTGCACAAAGCTGAACAGCACTTTTGTTGTCGGCCCCCCGAGAGAGTAGATGAGTGTCAGAAGATACGCGTCTGATTCGTTCACGAGAGAAATTATTCTTTCTACTGTTTCTTCCTTTGACAAAAAAGCCAGCAGTTGTTCAATAAGAAGATGTTTATTAAAAGGAGTTTTGAGTTCACCAAGATAGTTCCTCATTATATCAAAGAACTCTTCATCGGGAAGTGAAAGGATTATTTTTTTCCATTGTTTTAGATTTGTTAACATTAAAATACAATTATATACTTTTTCCCCTCCAGCTTCAATAGGGCAGATGGAAGGGGGTGTACGACAATTTTGTTTATATATCGTTTTACCCTTTGTCAATCTGTTTTTTTGTGCTATACTGGACGTATGTATTGCGTTCAGTATGACGTGTGCTATAATGGAGGGGACTATGAATCAAATTGATAGACTCAATGAATTACAAA
>WGCU01000002.1 GCA_015493635.1 Spirochaetaceae bacterium
AGGGCACCTTTTTTTGTGGGGTAAATATTACAAATTTTTGGCTTTTAGATGCTCTAAAGCCTCTTCAGGGCATTCTCTCGGGGTAAAATATTTTTGACCCCTCTGCTATTTCCTCTCAGTATAGTAAGTTGGGGTACTTCGCAAAAAGCTCAATTTACGGCCAGGTGCAGGTTTTTATATTTGAAGGATCAAACTCGTTTAAAAGATCAGACAGGAAAGAGTCAAGCAGGTTCAGACCGTTTCGTGTGAGAGCTAAAAACCTTCCGTTCTGTTGTAAAAACGGCTTCCATCTATGCAGGGTGCGGGGGAATATGGTTTGCAGATCAACAGAAAAAACCTGTTTTATCCTCTGTACATCAATCCCCCGGACAAGACGGAAACCCATCATCAGATGTTCAACAAAAAAGGAGGGAGAGTCTATTTTTTCGTATACCCATCCCCACTTTTCCTCTTCTCCCCCGAGAAACAAGTCAATGTTTTTAGGATTCTCCACACGTACCGGTCCGGATGTTCCCGGAATCGTTGAGACTCCCGCCGGTCCTGAGCCGAAGTACGGTTTCATCTCCCAGTACCCCATGTTGTGAATCGATTCAAAGCCCGCTCTGGAAAAATTGGAAACCTCATACCGGTTATAACCGATGGATTCCAGAAGATTAAGTGAAGCTTCATACATGGTAATTTCAACATCTTCAGAAAGCTTCTGTATGTTCCCGCTGTTTAATTTTAGAAAAAGCGGTGTTCCTTCTTCAAATGTCAAGGAGTACAGAGAGATATGATCAGGATCAAAAGCTGCTATACTTTTAATATCAGTAAGTGCTTCTTTCATATTCTGACCGGGAATACCTGTTATAATATCAAAATTTTTCTGTCCCGGCCAATGCCGGTTAATACAGGCAAGGGCGGACAGGGTCCGTTCACTGTCTGTGTTTCTGCCGAGCATTTTAAGAACGTTGTTATTGAGACTCTGAACTCCCATGCTGAGCCGTGTAACACCCCTTTGTTCAAGAATCTGCAGGAGTCCCTCCGTCACGTTTTCCGGATTAACCTCAACCGTGAATTCACTGTGTATCCTGGGTATGAGATTTCTCACATCGGAAAGAAACCGGTTGAGTATATCTGACGGGAGTGAAGCGGGCGTGCCTCCTCCTATATACAGTGTTTCTATTCTTGGGAAATCGTAGGATACAAGAAAATATTTTATCTGATGTAAAATCTCTGATAAAACAGTACGGTACCGGTCCTCTCCATTGGTAACAGAGAAAAAATCACAGTAGCTGCACTTTTTACGGCAGAAAGGAATATGTACGTAGAGAGAAGCGGAAGGAAGCGGCATCAGGGAAGGGATAGCCCCGGTAAATATTTTAAAACAACAAGGGCGTGGATATTTGCACGTTGGAGTAATCCAAAGAAACGGGAATCATTCCGGTCTTCCCTGTTATCATTCAGTACGAAGTATTGTCCATTTGTAAGAAGTACCGGCGGATAATAGCCTGCGTAGGGTTCATCCTTTTTCCAACCGGCAGGAAGGATTCCTGTTTTATGTATCATCTTTTTGGAAATAAGAGCGTCCTCTTTAATGTAGTCAGAAGAACCGTGAGGTTTTATGTATGCGGTGAAGTTTTCCATTTTTACCGTATCTCCCGGAATACCGATTATCCGTTTAACAGCTATCTCATTTGTTGATTCCGTTTCAGCCTTCGGCAGGATACTTCTTTTCTGCAGGGTAAAGAAGCGTACAACAGTATCCCCGAATGTCAGATACCAGGGAAAATGAAGGTGGTTCGGAGGGGTTATAATGACAATATCTCCTCTTTCCGGATTACGGATACCGGGAAGGCTTAGACGGGCAGCAGGAACATTCAGCCCGAAGATAAAAGGTACTGCAAGGATCTTCTGATTTTTAACGATTCCCGGTTCCATAGCTTCGGTACGGACAGTGTACGAGGAGAGAAAGATCAGTGATATCACTTCGTACAAAATAAAAAAAATAACAACAAATCGGAGTAGTGAGAAGAAAGGACCTCTTCTACGCTTTTTATATCTATTATATGTCCGGGCACTTCGGGAATACTTATACATACCTGTTTTCGTTACCTGATGGGACCAATACGGTTAACCGGCCAGTACTTGAACATGGCTTTTCCAAGAACATTTCTCAGGGAGACGGGTCCAAAATATCTTCCGTCTTTTGAATTGTCCCTGTTATCTCCCAGGGGCATTATCCACCCTTTCGGAATGTACCACCCCGTATTAAATTTCCGCCATAAAATGCCGTAGCGTCTGTCCTGAGGGTTTATCTGGTAGTACGCTTCATTTCTGTACTTCATCCAGGCAAACATATCTCCCGTAACATTTTCAGAAGAACCGGATTCCGAAACAAGGCGGGAGAGGGGCGGTATTCCAGCACTTTTATAAGCATCGAGAAAGGCTGAAGCTCTGATAGCCGGATAGTCTGAGAGAGAAATAAGCCGGTGAGTTGTATCGGGAATTGCGGATATTTTCTTGAAATCAGTTTCAGCCATCCAGTTTTCAAAGCCGGGGGGTTTTATCTGAAGGAATCCCTTTCGGAACCGTACCTCATCTCCGGAAACAGCTGCCGCCCGTTTTATAAGGAAATGGGGTTTTGGATTACCGTTTTTATCCTTGTCAATATCTACAAGAGAGAGGGTAAGCATGTAGAGTACCCGCTGAAGAATATCAAATACCGGTCCCCGGGAGATATAGGTGGGACTTTCGAAAATAATAACATTTTCCCGTTTCGGGGTTGTGAATCCGGGGAGCTTAAACTTGCCGGGAATTAACTCCGGGCCATAGATAAGCTTGTTAACAAAGATATGGTCCTTGATAAGAAGGGTATTTTTCATGGACCCGGAAGGTATCTGGTATGCCTGAAAAAGATACTGGTTGATAAGAAGAACCACTCCGGCAGCCCAGAGGAAAGCCTCCAGCCAGTCTATTATAGGGTTTTTAGCCTGCTGTTTCTTTTTTAAACGGATCTTTTTTCTTTTTCTATACGTTAAATACCTTTCGGTAATACTCTGTACATTGTTAAACCATCTTTCCATGCCATTGACAGTATCATAGAACAGTGACGTTGACAAGATAAGGTAGATAAGGATAATCTCTCTGTATGAAACATGAAAAAAATGCAAAAAATGCAGAAGATATACAGGTACGTCTAAAACCTGTTCTGGGGATGAAACCCGGTATTTATCTAACGGTTCTGTACAGTTTTATTATCCTTCTCATCCTGTTTTTTATATTCGTTATTCCGGGTATAAAAAATAACGGAACAAAGTTTAACATTACCACAACACCGGAAGCTTCGGTGATTTTTGTTGATAACGTATATAAAGGAACATCTCCCGGATCAATTTTTGTTCCGAAAGGGCAACATACCATTACTTTAAAAAAAGATTTCTTTAAAACTGCTGTGTTCAGAGAAAATGTAAAGGGAAGGATTTTCTTTACTCTCATTTTCCCCCGTACAAAGAAAATAATCCAGAACATGCCGCTCATTGATCCTGAAGGTTTTTTGAAAAAACGGTATAAAGAGATCAGCGGCTATGCTCTTATCAACGATTATTACGAGGGATATCAGTATCCTCATCTTATTACACGGACTGTCAGGGAGTTTAACGAAGGAGCAGCACCCGGTAAGCTCCAGGAACTGTATAAATTTTTATACGCCATGAGATATAATCTGGGAAGTAAAGATCTTTTTGATGATTATAGTGAAGCCATAAACTATCTGCAGCCGAAAAGTACTTCTGACGTTTCTGACCTGGAAAATGTTCGGTCCTTTTACCGGAAGCACGGTTTTTCAGATAAGGGACTGCTTCTGGCGTATGCTGCTTCTTTTCCAAAAAAAGCAGACGTATATTCAAAAGAACTCGATTCCCTTTTTAATGGTGTTATTGATTTAGAGCAAAAAGGCGCTGCGGCAGATCAGCAGCTGTCAGAAACCGCTCCGCTCACCTTTGGAGATTTTAAATTTCTCAAAGTTCCGGGAGGTACGTATACTGCCGGATTAACTTCCCTGGATAAGATTTCCTTTTTATCCGGCGGTGCCGGGGGCAATTTCCCCCACAGGGAAAGCGTCCAGGCTTTTTATATGCTGGAGTCAGAAGTAACCCGGGGACAGTACGCTTTGTTTCTTAATAATAATCCCCGATGGCGGAAGGATGCCCTTAAAGCACGGGTGAAAGATAATACCGTTACTGATGATTATCTGAAAGATTATACATCGGTACCCGGTGATGAACCGGTATCCGGGGTATCGTGGTACGCAGCCTCTGCTTTTGCCTCATGGCTCACTACACAGCTTCCTGCCCGGTTAAGCACTTTTGAAGTACGTCTACCGAGCGAGGCGGAATGGGAGTGGGCTGCCCGTTTGAACAGCAGAACAAATCCTGCAACTGTCTTTCTGCAAAACTCTGGTGACGGTCCCCTTCCCTCTAATTTCCAGCGGCAGGGTGCTCTCGGACTGGCGGATATGCTCGGGAATCTCTGGGAATGGTGTGATAATTACTATTTACCGGCAGATACCCTCTTCGACCGCTATGGAATGCAGAATACGGTGTATCAGGGTGCTGAAAAAGCGGTCCGGGGCGGAAGCTGGGCCAACGAAGCCCGGTCGGTTTCGGCCGTTACTCGGGGTTCCCAGGAACCTTCCTGGTGTACTCCTTTTCTCGGCTTCCGTGTGGTTCTCGTTAAAAAGGCTCAGTAATGGCACAGGAAGACGGCTTTAAAATTCTCGCGGACAACAGACGTGCCCGGTATCAATATTCTGTGGAGGATACCCTTGAATGCGGCATTGCTCTCCAGGGTACGGAAGTTAAATCCATGCGTCATGGAAAATTTTCTTTTTCCGATTCCTATGCCAGAATTATAAATAATGAGCTGATCCTTGTCGGTTTTCACATTTCACCCTACGCTTTCGGGAATCTCTTTAATCATGAACCTGACCGTAACAGAACACTTCTTGTCCACAGGCAGGAAATCAAAAGACTGAAGCGGAAGGTTGATGAAAAGGGTTTTACCCTTATTCCCCTTAAGTTCTATCTGAAAAAAGGGAAAGTGAAGCTTTTGCTTGGGATCTGCAAGGGTAAGCAGGTGCAGGACAAACGGCAGGCGATTAAAAAACGGGATCAGCAGCGGGAAGCAGCCCGGGAGCTCAAAGTCAGGTTTTAAGGCCTGAACGCAATGGAGGTGCCGGGAGTCGAACCCGGGTCCTGATGGGCCAGCGCGAAATATCTACAGGCTTAGCTCTTATTTAAATTTCAAAGCAAACACGGTATAAAAGCAAACCGGCTTCCTTTAAAGTCTGCTTAAAGTGTCCCGCGGGAATAACAGACCATTCCCGAAGCAAGCCCTGGTTTGTTACAGGCCCCCTGCCATTTCAGAGCGTGAATGACAGGACCCGTCAGCCGAACTATGCGGCTAAAGCGAAATCTGCGTTATTATCTTCAGCAGTTAATTGTTTTGCCCAGTTTAAGGAGTTAGAACAGCTCCGCCTGCAACCCCGAACTGTACAATCCAACAGTCGAAACCCTTACACCCCCGGGTATTCGTTGCGGATAGAAGATACTACTAAATTGTGGATAAATCAAGAGCGAGAATTGCTCTTTACATATACCAGTCTGATATTCTCAAAAACTGCTTCAAACATTCCCGTCTTTTATGGTACAGTAGTTTGATATAAGGAGGAAAACCGACAATGGAAGTAACAGAGAAGATTATTGAGGCCATGAAAAAATCGGCTCAGCCCATGAGTGCGGGTCAGGTTGCTGACGCGACAGGAATAGACCGGAAAGAGATCGATAAAGCCATGAAAGTTCTCAAGAAAGAGGAAAAAATAGTTTCACCTAAAAGATGTTACTGGGAACCTAAATGAACAAAGTGGAGCCCGTTTCTTATTCAGGATACCAGAGGGTTCCCATGTGTTTGAATATCCTTCCTTTTGCCCGCCGGGAGAACATAAACACAACAAACAGAAAATAAACAACATTTATACCGACAGCAGCCCAGAACCAGAGAGGATTACCGGTGGCATAGGTTCGTAACGGAAGATTTATCGTTAATACATAGGGTATCGCGAAGGCAAAGGTCAATCCGGAAGCGTATGTATAGTCAGTTGCAACGGGGGTTTCAAACTCGGGATCAACAACCCGGAGAAGAGCAAGCCCCGTTGATAACGTTCCTGTCGATACGCCGAAGATCAGTAACGTTCTGAAAAAACGGTTGTCCCTGAAAATTCTTGAACCGAACCAGATAACAGAGTACGTGGTAACAACCGCTCCCACGCCGGTAACAACAAGAATGGGAAGCCAGTATTTTGATACGACAACAAGCGAAATAGCTGCAATGGCACTTGTTACCATGAGATCTACCGAGAACCCTGATATTCTGTTCAGTGTTAAATTATCCATTATATGCTGGGTATCGGTAACTTTCAGGATTTGCTTCATAAGCAGTCCCACAAGAGCGGCAAAGATAAAACTCAATCCCCAGAAGGTAGCAGCCAGCTGTTCACCGGGTTTTCCTGCAAAGGAAAGCACGAAGGAAAGTCCTTTGAGAACGAGAAATGTAATAAAGTAACCGAGAAAAACAAGAGCAAGGTTGAGAGTCATACTGTCAATGGCTTCGGTATGTGTTGTCTGGTACGAACCAACTGGTAAGGTTGATCCCTTTTTATGGATCCCGCTGCTGATTTCTTTTTTCCCAAGAAACTGAATTTTATCTTTGCATATCCAGTTATGCCGAATGCCGTAGTTTATCAGGAAAATACCACCAAAACTACAGATTAAAAATCCTATTGCTGCAAAGGTTAACCCAATATTCCCCGCATTGGTAACACCGAATGCCTTCCAGCTTTCACCAATGGAAAACGCTTGTCCGGGTCCCTGGGCGAAGCCGAGAGGAAGAAGATATCCGAATGAATGAAAAAGATCGGGACGTATGGTTTTTATAAGCAGAAATGTTAAAAGGAGCCCGGTAAGTCCCTGAATAGAGTATTCAAGCAGAACGGACAACGTTGTATTGAAAATTCTCCCTTTTGAAGTCTTTTGACGGGGCGGAGCTTTCAGGGTAAGCGCTACAAAGGAAATGCTCAGGAGGTGGTATGCCAGAATCCCGAGACCTGCTGATGAAATACCTGCATAGGGTAAAACGTAGTTGTACAGCGGCAGCAGAATAAAACCTGCAACAAGAGCATTCGGAATGAGGAATTTCTGAAGAAATTTCACTTTTGAACGTAGCCAGGTAGCAAGAACGAGCGCTGCGGAAATAATTCCAAGATCAATAAAAAATCTCCAGTCAAAATTCATAAAAATGTACCCCTCTGGTGTGGATAAATTATTATTGACCATTATTGTAAATAAAACAATAATAATTTAGAATAATTGATAGTAGATTTTTTGGAGTTTTTTAAGTGCATAAAAGAATATCCCGTAACGTTTCCATTAGCAGAAAATTTTATAATTTTCTCAGACCTCTTATGAAACTGTGGTTCCATTTTCAGTTTCATTTTATCGTTTCCATTCCCCCGGACGTAGCAGCTCTGAAACCGCCTTTTCTGCTGCTGCCGAATCATCAGGGTTTTTGGGATCCTTTTATGGCTGGTGCATATATTAAAAGTCCTGTTTTTTATATAGCTTCTGATGCTATTTTCCGCTATCCTCTTTTTAAGTTTTTTATGGGACTTTTGGGAGCCATACCAAAGCAGAAAGCCCAGTCTGACATGGAATCGATTAAGAATATTTTGAAGATAAAGAACGCGGGAGGTAATATCGGGGTTTTTCCCGAAGGTCGTCGAACCTGGAACGGATTAACCCTGCCTCTTATTTTTTCCACAACAAAACTGGTAAAACTGCTTAAAATTCCGGTGGTTACCGCTCTCTTTAAAGGGGGGTATTATTCACATCCCCGTTGGGGAATACATCTGCAGAAAGGTGAAGTTGAGTTAGCCTACAGCCTTGTCCTCACCCCCGCTGATATAAAAAAATACACACCGGAAGAAATCCACACCATTCTTACCAATGCTCTTACTTTTGATGAGATAGAATATCAGGAACACAAGAGACAGATTTTTACCGGGAAAAAACCTGCAGAGCATCTTGAGCAGGTACTCTTTATGTGTCCTTCATGTCATAAAATAAACAGCATGTATTCCTCAGGGAACACCCTTACCTGTAAAGAGTGCGGTTATTCGGTTGGTTTTTCTCCGTACCGGTCATTTACAAGTTCCACTCATAACGTTGTCTTTTCAAATATTCGGGACTGGGATAGATGGCAGCAAAAAGAAATGGAGAAATATATTTCTGGTTTCAGGAACAAAGATACTGTAATGTTAACCCATTCTCATCTTTCAGTTCAAACCGGACACAGGGAAAGAACAATGAAACATCTTTTTACTGGTTCCATTGCGCTTACCTTTCACTATCTGGTTATAAAAGATAGCCATGAAAATATCTACAAAAAATTCATGGTTAAGGATATAACAGGTATCAATGTACAGAATAAGGAGAAACTGGATTTTTATGCGGAGGGAGTTCTCTACAATATCTTTGATAAAAAGAGGAGATTTAGTGCGTACAACTGGCTCACGACCATTCAGTATCTTCAAAACGCTCAGGAAACTGGTGGTTGAATAACTTCTTCCTCCCACTCAAGAAATCCGAGTTCAACAGCGATCTCTTCAATCTCTTTATTTTTATGCCGTCTCTTAATTTTATAGACCTCTTCAGCCTGCTCAAAAGAGAGAAGATTAAGTCTTACAATTTTGTTACTACTGTTGCTTTTCATTGAAGTATATAATAAAAGGGCAGGCAATGCATTGTCAACCTGCCCCTCTCTATTATCATTTAACCGGTGATCATGACTTTTCGCGGTTTTGCTTTTTCTTTTATATCCACCGTCAAGGTAAGTATTCCATTTTCCATGGATGCCTTAATGGAATTATCATCAACTTCTTCTTCCAGATAATACTCTTTTCTGTAACTCCCTTCTCTTCTCTCTCTGTGGAGCCATCCGTTTTTATGGTCGGGAATATTTTTCTTTCCTGCTATTTTTAATAGCTTGTTTTCGAGAGTGATATCCAGATCATTTTTTTCCACTCCGGGCATCTCAAGCTGAAGTGTAATTTTATCTTTTGTACTGCTTATTTTTCCCGCGGGAACAATTATATTTTCTTTTTTCATGATAAGCCTCCTCTATTTTTGAGTTTTGATAGTGATCTGCCGGGGTTTAACAGAATCTTTTTTTGCAATCGTTACAACAAGTACTCCGTTTTTCAGTTCAGCAGTAATTTTACTATCGTCCGCTGTGTCAGGAAGGGAAATGCTTCTTTCAAAATTTCCGTACCATATTTCGTTGTGATAGACTTTCTCTTCTTCAACATCCTTAAGGGCTTTCTTTTCCCCTTTTATAATAAGAACATTTCTGCTGATTGTTATATCGATATCTTTTTTGTTCACACCGGGTAGATCCATATAAAGGTAATAGGTATCCTGATCTTCTGCAAAATCTACTAATGGAGCTGCTCCGACACCAGGCCGTCTACTTTCAAACAGATCGTTATCAAAAAGCCTGTTAATTTCATTTTGAAGTAAATCCAGTTCGTTGAATGGACTGTCAAATCCCGCTCTATTCCACTGAATCAAATTCATAATACACCTCCTAAAAATATTCTTTTACTATAAATAAACATGCATAAATTATGCCAATTTGCTAATTACTTTTATTAAAAGAAATTAAAAAATTTAGTATCTTCTTTTTTTTCCAAACAATTGTTTCAACACGGCTCATTTTGGGATATCCGTGGATAAAATTGTGTCAAATCGATCCAAAAAATATGGGATGAATAAAAATCCGGGAAATTCTTGCTAATCAAGATTTTCGGTACTATAATGTCGTATGGTACATCCGCATTTTTTACTGCATCTTGCTATTATTCTCATCTTTTCAAAGTATATTGCTGCAGTCTCCCTTAAGTTTAAAATGCCGCCGGTGCTTGGTATGATCATAGTCGGTGTCATTCTCGGTCCTTCTGCCCTTGATATTGTTAAAACAGACATCGTTATTCAGTGGCTTGCGAAATTGGGTGTTATTATGCTGCTCTTTAGTGCGGGGATTGATACTGATCTCGATCAAATGAAGTCTCAGGGAAAGGTGTCCCTTCTTACCGCTACCGGCGGGGTAGTTACTCCCTTTATCCTCGGATTTTTTACCTCACGTTTTTTTGGATTTGATAATTTTTCAGCGGTACTCATCGGTACCGTCCTCATGGCGACAAGTGTCAGTGTCACGGTAATGACGTTGATTGAGATGAAGAGGCTCCACTCTCCAGAGGGAACAACCGTTCTTGGAGCAGCTATTATCGATGATGTCATGGGCATACTGATGCTTACCTTCGTTTTTGGTCTGCATGGGGGAAACGGGCAGATACTGGTTTCAATTGCCAGAATTGTTGGATTCTTTATTCTTGCCTTTTTAGTCGGCTTTTTCCTTTTCAAACCGATCATGCATTTTACAAAAAAAATACATGTAGAAGAGGGGGTCCTGACCACTGCTCTTGCGCTCTGTTTTCTATATGCCTGGGCTGCGGAAAAAGCAGGAATTGCAGAAATTACAGGGGCATACATAGCAGGGCTTTTTATTGGACAGACACGGTTTAAGAGAACAGTAAGTGAAGGAATTGAAACCCTCGGGCAGTCATTCTTTGTGGCCATCTTTTTTATCAACATAGGGCTTGAAACTCATCTTGAAAATATTTCCGGAGATCCATTATTTTTTATATTAATAATTGTTTTTGCTATAGCAGGAAAGATCCTGGGGGCTGGTGCCGGTGCAAAATTAGGCGGGTTTACCCTTAAACAATCAACCCGTATTGGAGTAGGGATGATTCCCCGCGGTGAAGTAGCTCTTATCATTTCTTCCATGGCTTTAGCCCAGAACATTTTTACCCAGACAGAATACTCTACGGTTGTCCTTGTTGTTATTTTTTCCGCACTTGCGGCACCCCCGCTTTTAAAACTGGTATTTAAGGAGAAGAATATTGAAAAACACTAAAGTAAAAGAAATAAGACAGTTTATTACAGTGGAAGCTGCCATCGTTCTTGAAGATGCTTCCATAGAGGAGATTATTCAAATATTTATTGGTAACCCCATAACCCGGGCTGTATATGTCGTAGACAAAAAAGATTTACTTGTTGGTATTATTTCGGTTCATGATATTTTAAAAAAAATCAGTGTTGATTTTTTATCACTCTCATCTTTTTTCAGTGATTCTTCTTTTTCCGGTTACAAAATCGCTTCTGTCATGCAGGATTCAACAGCCAGGGATTTGATGAATCCCGAGGTGTATTTTGTACATGATGATGATCCGATAGAAAAAGCATTTAATCTTCTTTTTAAGTATACTGCCGGAGAAATCCCTGTTGTAGATAAAGACGAAAAAGTTATCGGTGACTTAAATATCATTGAACTTCTCGTATTTTGGAACCAAAATAAAGGAGAACAGGGAGGATAATGAATGTATATTATAGATTATTTACAGTCTGATGCAATCTATTTAAACGGAGACGGGAAAAAGAAAAATGATGTCATCCATAACCTTATTAAAAAAGCAGCTGCCAGGAATATTATTCCTGTTGAACAAGGCGATGCAATTTTTGCAGCTGTTATGGAAAGAGAACAGCAAAGTTCAACAGGTATTGGAAATGGTATAGCAATTCCCCATTGCCGGACGGATTTAGTTTCTCACGGTACTATTATTGCTGGAACCTTTCCTGCCGGAATAAAGTATAACTCACTTGATAAAAAACCGGTTACCATTCTTTTCCTCTTTATCTTTCCAGGAAGTGAAAATAAAGAGTATCTGCAGGTACTTGCAAAAACGGCCCGCCTCTTAAGTGATGAAACAATAAGGAATAAACTCATCCTTTCTCAATCCAATGAGGATTTTCGTGCCATCATTGCTAAAAATGATATTATCCCCATCCAGCAGGGAAGTAATGGGAAGTATTTTTTTGTACTGGCATTGAGTGATCAGAAAAAAATGCAGACGGTTATTTCCAATTTGGTTGAAATTGGCGCTCAGACATCACTCATTGTTGACAGTGAGACCCTTGAAAAAAAGCTTTCATACGATATCCCCATCTTTGCCGGTCTTTCATATTTTAAAGGGAAATCACCCTACTCCAAAACCTTTATGGGGATTCTTGACAATTCAAACCAGATAGACTATCTCAACGATCTTTTAAAACGGGAAGGAATAGATCTCAGTACTCCTGGTGCCGGCTTCCTTTTGTCTATCAAAGCAGAACAAATTATCGGCGGTATACCGGAAGAAGTTGAAATCTAGCAGAAGTACTCACCGTGTTTCAGGAGATATCTCTCTGCCTCAGGCGACCAGAGATTGTTGGTCTTTGCAATAATATCAGCAAGATCAGAAAAGAGAGGGTTTTCTTTTCCCTTTTCCCTGAACGTATCAAGAGCTGTGAGAGGGAGTTTAAGGTGCGTATAGATTAATTTTTTACCTCCGGGTATCGATGGAAGGTTTTTCGTAGTATCAATAACAGCATCAATCCCGCCTACATGAGTTATAAGAGCTACCGGATTGATTATTCCCTCAGACATGAGCTGTAAAGACTCTTTCATATCATCCGTATTCCCTCCGCTTGTTCCGACAAGATGATGAGATTCGTAATGGACATTGTAAAAGTTAAGCTGGGCTTTAAAATCCGGGGTATTGGGTCCGGCAAAGAAATTAAGACATCCGTCCCTGCCGAGCAGTGCGTCTCCCTGCTCAATAACACTCTGAACAGGAGCCATGACATAAACATCGTCAAATCCCTTTCCGCCATTTATATCTTTAATCGCACTGACAGGATCATTTACTGCTCCCGTATTAACGTAATGGAGTTCAACCTGCCGGGCTGCTGCTTCTTCAACGGTGTAGATGGATGCTGCCCGTTTTAAACGGCTGTCATCAATGTCAGTTACAACAAGTCGAGAAGGTCTCCGTGCACAGTGAAGGACATAGTCTATCATTCCGAGACCCATAGGTCCGACGCCTGCAAGAAGCGCCATGGAGCCATTTATCCTGATGCCCATTTCGTGATGATACGTTCCCTGCTTTACATGGTAGTTTGCGTGCATTGCTCCCACAATACATGACATGGGCTCTGCCAGGGATCCAAGAAAAAATGCTTCTCCGGTATACGGCAGAAGGCACCCCTGTTCCATTACAATCTCCGGTATTACAATGTAGGTCGCATCCCCTCCGATATATTTGAAAGAATATCCCGGAGCTTCAAGACTTCCCTTGTAATTAAGAGCAGGCTGGATGGAGAATCTGTCTCCCGGTTTAAACTGTTTTTTCCATTTAGAACCGACCTCGATAATTTCTCCGCTGAACTCATGTCCAATGATAACAGGATTGTCAGCAACATCATCGGGTACACGTTTATGGGAAGCTCCCTGTTTTAATGCTTTGTGAGATGACATACATATACTGTCGGATACAATTTTTGCAAGAATTTCTCCTTCATGTATGTCAGGCAGTTCGAATTCCTCTAATCGTAAATCATATTTTCCATAAAGTCTTACTGCGTTTGTTTTCATGATCTCTCCTAATGAAGCATAATTTGACCGCCGGTAACCGGTACGGCCTGACCAGTTTCATATTTCTGGTCAATGATATAAAAAACTGCTTTTGCAACATCTTCAGGTGTACATCCCCTCCCCATGGGGACTTTACTCTCATAGAAAGCGCGTACATCCTCAATTGTTTGTGCTCCCGGTACCTTTCCTGTTCTCAGGTATTGAATAAACAGCCCTTTTTCAGGATCGGACCAGAGGGGTCCGTCAAGAAAGTTGCCCGGGCATACCGCATTAACCTTAATTTTATCAGCAACAAGTTCAAGAGCAAAACTTTGTACCAGGCCGATACCTCCGAATTTAGCGCCTGCATAGGCACCGTTTTTGTTAGATCCGCTCAATCCTGATTTTGAATTGATCTGGATAATGTCTGAAAATTGATGTCCGGTATATTTGTTCTGTATTGACATAGCTTCCGCTGCATACTTGGTACAGAGAAAGAATCCTGTATAATCGATGGAAGTGACAAAATTAAAATCATCAAGAGATATCGATTTTACACTTCCTGCTTTTAAGACACCGGCATTACTGATGAACAGGTCTAGTCCCCCGCACTCATCGACGATGGATTCAATCATGATTCTTACTGAATCCTCATCTGCAATGTTTACTGCAAGAGGTAAAGCTGTCCTGTATCCATACTGTTTGTTCAATTCATCAGCTAAAGCTGAAGCACCCTTTACATTCAGGTCTGCAATAAATACAAAAAATGATGATGCAGCAAGTTCTCTGACAAGACCGGCGCCAAGTCCCTGTGCTCCGCCGGTAACAGTTGCAATCTTCGAAGCCGGAGGGCGGGAGAAAATTGCGGTGCCGCCTCCGGAAAGTTTGAGTTTATCGGGAAGCCTGAAATTGTCTTTTCTAAACGATTCAAAAAGTGCAGCAGCTTTTGAAATGTCTTCTTTTTCTCCATTAATGATTTTGACAAAACATGGACTGCCTGCTTTTATCGCGAGTCCTCTCAGCATCAAGGCGAGTGTACGGCTGTTATTCATATAATTCCTCTTTAACTGAACTATTTACATATGGTGCAGTGCTGTCAAGCATTTTTCCCAAACGTCCGAAAAGCTGAATCCGCTCATCGAGAGAAAGTCCTTTCAATATTTTTGCATTTCCAAAAAGGGAAAGATGTTCATCGTAATTTGTCAGTTTTTCGTGGGCAATAAGCGCCCAGGTTGATGTGTTAAGATGAGAAAATAACGGAGTTTCAATCTCCGGGCAGTTAAAAGACTGACGTGATGAATTGATGTCTACACCGCTGATCTGCATAAAATCAAATTTCCTGCACAGATCCATAACCCGTTGAAGTTGTTTAACGGTGTTTCTCGGTGGCATAAACGTAACAGCTCTAAATCCAATTCCCTTTAGAATGGGGAAAAGTTTATCCAGATAAGAATCTTCAAAGGTCTGGGGAATCTTATCTCCTGTTTTATTTGTTTTCACATCTCCTAGATATGAGTAGGATGGAATTGCATCGATTGAAAGCGCAAATCTGACAACTGTTTCAACCGGAAGGCACTCAGTTTCCTTTGGCTGAATAAAAAATGAAGGAAGTATTCCTCTTTTAAGTATTCCAAGAAGATCATAGAGGTAGTGAGTATTATTAACGTTTAACAGATACATCCTTGTTTTTTCTTGAAGAGATACATGCAGATTGTGTTCCAGGAAATCAACAACACCGGAACCGGTTCCATAGGCTTTCATGATTTTTCGTGCAAGAGCTGCAAGAATGTGGCGTTCAGTAATGGTCCCTCCCCTGTCAGCTTGGGAAAAAGCGTATACATCATTAGCAAAATCTATCTTTCCTATAGTACTTCCGGGTATTCCTGCAAGGACAGCGTTCAATGCTTCGACTTCTTTTTTACTCCGTTTCTCTCTTTCCTGCTGTACCGGTTTTAAAAACTCCGTAACCGTGCTGAAATGCCGTGCAGGAATTCCCTGTATTGTTATATAGGCAATACCTTTGGAATCAGGATTATTAAGACGTGAAGTCCGGAATGGTGTGTTAAAAAAATTAACTCTGGTCTCAAATCCTGATGTAGAAGCTATATTGCATGCCGCACAGGCCCGGATGAATTCCCCGGCACCTGCAATGGTATCATGATCTATAATTCCAGCTGCTTTAAGCCCCGCTTTCCAGGAAGCAAAAGCTGCCCCGGAAGGGGAATAAGGGCTGAATGAATAGATAGTATGCACATGGTTATTTACCTCGTTATTGGGTCCTCTCGTTAATTTTCCGGTGGAAATGAGGCGGGAGAGTTCCCCAAGGGCTGATTCTCTTGCTGCACTATCACTGCTGTTCAGAGCAGCAGTAAGTGAGTCATACACCAAGGCTGCTTCTCCTTAAAAACTCGCCGTTGGTCTGGATAGTAGAAGGAACATGCCCTTTCAGGGGCAGAAGCTGTTCATGTACCGCATCAACAATCCATTCCTTTTGGGGAAAAAAGAGATCTTCCAGTTCAGCAGGAGGGGTAATCCAGTTTCGTGATCCAACAATAACAGGAGGCCCGTCAAGATAGTCAAATCCAAGTCTTCCAAGGTTTGATGCAACGGTATGCAGAAATGAACCCCGTTCAGATGCATCAGAAGCAAGAACCACTCTTCCTGTTTTTTTAAGTGATTCAAGAAGAATATCATAGTTCAAAGGGTTGAGAAATCTGAGATCTATTACTTCAGTTTCCAGTCCATACATTGATTTAAGAACTTCCGCTGCCTCAAGTGCAGTGTAGAGGGTTGCTCCCGCTGTAATCAGGGTAAGATCCTTTCCTGTTCTTTTTACCGAAGGTTCTCCTTCCGGAACGGTGTAGAATCCTTCAGGAACTCCTTCTTTGTGAAATCTTTCTCCTATTCCGTACAGGCGTTGACTCTCAAAGAAAATAACCGGGTCAGTTGAGGTCAGTGCAAGATTAAGCATTCCCTTCGCATCATACGGCGTTGCCGGAAACATGACTTTTAAACCCGGGATGTGTGCTACAAGGGCTGTCCAGTCCTGGGAGTGCTGAGCGCCGTATTTACTGCCGACTGAAACCCGTACAACGAGAGGCATCTTTAAAACACCTGCACTCATGGCCTGCCATTTAGGCATCTGGTTGAAAATTTCATCACCTGCCCTGCCCATGAAATCACAGTACATCAATTCAACGACAGCCCGTCCGCCGCACATGGCATATCCGACACCGCTTCCGATAATCGCGCCTTCAGAAATTGAAGTATTAAAGAGCCTGTGGTATGGGAGCGCTTCCGTAAGCCCCCGGTATACACCGAACGCTCCGCCCCAGTCCCTGTTTTCTTCTCCGTAAGCCACCATCGTCGGGTCCCGGTAAAATCCGTCAAGCATTGACTCAAAAAGAGCATCTCTCATGGCAAACGTTTTGGCTGGAGAATATTCTTTTCCTGTTTCATCGTAGGCAAACCGTTTCCTCCGGGACAGACTTTTTAAACGGGAATTCTCTTCTTTGGTAATACGTACTTCAGGAGTACCCTCTGCGAGTGCTTCAGCAACAATATTTGAATACATGACTGATTCGATAAATGCTCCGTTTACTCTGGGCGAGACAGTATCGTCTATAGCCAGGGAAAGGGTAGTCTTTATTTTTTCCTGTATCCTTTTCTCGTAATCACGGGCTTCGTCGATAGATAAAATATTGTTTTTGACAAGGTAATCACGGTAGCCTCCAAGACTATCATGCTTTTTAAAGTTTTCTATTTCTTCTTTTGTTCTGTAGGAAGAAGCATCAGAAGGTGAATGACCGGTTAAACGGTACGTAATGGTTTCAGTAAAAACAGGACCTTTCCCTTCCATGAGTATTTTCTTCTTTCGTGCAACTGCATCAGCAACGGCCAGGGGATTAAACCCGTCAATACGTTCAGAATGCATGTTGTCCGGGTTGACCCCGGCCCCAACCCTGGCGGCAATACCGTATCCCATGGTTTCACCGCTCGTCTGGCCGCCCATACCGTAAAAATTATTAAAAATATTAAGCATGAACGGAGGGGCCCCGCCCATTTCCTTATCCCACAGGGTCCGGTACTGGTCCATGGCACCGAGAGACAGGGCTTCCCATACTGGTCCGCACCCTAAAGCAGCATCGCCGATATTACCGATGACAATACCAGGTTTCCTGTTTATTCGTTTATACAAAGCGGCTCCTGCAGAAATGTCTGCACTGCCGCCGACAATGGCATTATTGGGCATGCTTCCGAAAGGGGCAAAAAACGTATGCATCGAACCGCCGAGCCCCCTGTTAAATCCGGTTGAGCGGGCGAAGATTTCTGCAAGGGCTCCATAGAGAACAAAATCTTCCGCAAGATCATGAACCTCAGCATGTTTGGAAGCATTCTCTACAACCTTCAGGCATCGTCCACTATCAAAGGTCTCCATAATTTGACGGAGCTGCTCATCAGGAAGTTTGTCAATGGCAGAAAAACACTTGGCAAG
Source organism: Spirochaetaceae bacterium (assembly GCA_015493635.1). Taxonomy (GTDB): domain Bacteria; phylum Spirochaetota; class Spirochaetia; order B11-G9; family B11-G9; genus S145-15. The sequence continues at coordinate 18,101 of WGCU01000002.1, forward strand.
AATTTCCCCGTGGCTTCTGTGGGACCCGAATATAAAATCAGTCACATCGAGATTTACAGACTGCCCAACCGCGGCAGATTCCTGTCCTGCTGAAAGATGAGCGGGACCTCTGTGATTATAACGAATACCAGCGTAACTATTCTCCTGTTTTATGGAATTGAGCATCATTTCAAATTCCCGGATAATCAGCATGTCCCAATATATCTTTTTGAGACCATCCTCCCCGTAGAGATTTATTTCCTTTTTAATATCCGGTTCGTACGAATTCAGCGGAATATTTTTGATTTTGAGTGTTCCTTTTTCACGAATTTTCTCAGGATCAACAACGATACTTTTAGGCATATTTTCCTCCTTATGTTAGAGACCATACTGCATCCCTGATTACCTCCGAGAGGCTGGGATGCGGGTAAACAATTTGTTTTACTTCTTCTATACGCAGTTCGGCTTCTATAATTCCTGCAGCTCCGGCGATAAGTTCGGAACTTACCCCTCCTACAAGGTGAATCCCCACTATGATTCCTGTTTCTGCATCGGTAACGATTTTACACATTCCTCTGCCCTTTCCATGCTCTGCGAAGTACCGGCTGTTATTTTTCATCTGAAACATGCCGCTGTGGACATTTAAACCGCTTTCATGGGCTTCTTTTTCCGTAAAACCGCATCCTGCTGCTTCAGGTATCGTATACACTGCCCAGGGAATTGCGTTATACCGCATTCTGTCCCTCTTGTCGCAGATAGTATTTACCGCTACTTCTCCCATACGGGAGGCTGAATGGGCAAGCATTGATTTCCCTGTTACATCGCCGATAGCATAGATTCCGGGTATGTTCGTTTCCATTTTTTCATTGACAGAAAGAAACCCTTTGCGGTAGGCAAGATTTAACTTCTGCAAAGAACCGGTATTTGCCTTCCTTCCTGCAGCAATAAGGATGAGATCCGAAGCAACAGATGCTTCGGATTCTTCCCGGGAATAGAAGACAGTATTATTCTCAATACGGTCGACTTTTGCATTCAGATAAAAATCAACATCTTTCATCTCTGTACGGACAATTCTTGCCATACGGTCTTCCATCATGGGTAATACTTCCGGCAGCATCTCAATTACTGATACCTTTACCCCTACTGTTGAAAAGAGAGAAGCAAACTCCATCCCGATAACACCGCCTCCGATTATTGTAAGAGAGGAGGGAAGTTTTTGTATCTGCAGCAATTCACGGCTTGTTATAACAGATGAACTGTCTATTCCCGGTATAGGCGGCACTGAAGGAGATGATCCGGTGGCAATGATTATGGAACCGGCTTTATATATCTTTTCTCCTGCCTGAACACTATTATCAGGGAGAAGCGTTCCCTCTTCGTAGAGGACATCAACATTATGTTCCTTCATAAGAAAATCAACGCCGTGAACCATCGTGGAAACAACAGTGTTCTTCCAGTGCATTGCCTGCTGAAAATTAAATGAAACGTTATCTGCTTCAACTCCGTACTGCCCGGAAAACTGTGCATTTTTAAATAGTTTTGCTGAATGGAGGAGGCTTTTGGTCGGTACACAGCCGTGATTCAAACATACTCCACCAAGGGTTTCCTTTTCTATAAGTAAAACCTTTTTACCCTTCTGCCCTGCTCTTTCGGCAGCCACATAGCCTCCAGGGCCTCCGCCCAGTATTATAATATCATACATATTTATTCCTATACTGCCGTAATAATATCAATTTCTTTTATCATTTTGCAAAGTTTCTGGAGAAATGCCGCAGCTGGTGCACCGTCAACTGCCTGATGATTAACGGTAAGAGAAAGTCCAATAAAGGGGATGTGTTTTATCTCTCCCGCTTCCAGCACAGGTTTCTGTTCTATTGAACATACACCGAGGATGGCAACCTCTGGAATATTTAGAACCGGAGTAAACCATTCTACCCCGAGGGTTCCAAGATTGGTTACCGTAAAAGTGCTCCCTGTCAGATCATCAGGGGACACCGTGTTCTCATCAACTCTGCGGTACATATCCCGTGTTTTCTTTGAAAGTTGTTTTAAGCTCAGGGTTTCAACGCTTCGCAAAACAGGTACCAGGAGCCCGCGGGGAGTATCAACCGCTACTCCCAGATCAACAGTGCTGAAAGTCTTAATGGTATCACCCAGAAAATGTGCATTTATATCCGGAAAAGAGAGAAGTGTCCGCGACAATGCAAAAAGAATACTATCATTGATGGTAATACCGCGCAAACCCAATTCAGGATCACTTTCTTTAAATTTTTGTCTTAAAGCGAGAAGAGCACGGGCATCTGCCGAAGAATGGATTGTGTACTGTGCCGTTGTTGAAAGGGATCGGTGCATAGTTTCCGCTATAACTTTCCGTATCCCCTTTACTGAAATATCCGAAGAAAGAATTCTCCCTCCGATTCCGCTTCCCTGTACCGGTATTCTGCTGTCCTGTTTTTTAGCGCTATCATAGGCAGCAGGTGATATCGATGGTCCTGATGTTATTGCAGCTGTCACATCCTGTTCTATTATGCGTCCATGGGGGCCTGATCCTGTGAGTGTATGTATGTCAACGTTTTTCTTATCTGCTTTTTTTTTCGCCCGGGGAGAAATTCCCTTTTTAACATCCTGTTCGATCCGGGCAGGAAAATCTACACTATTTTCTAATTGTTCAATTTTATGCACATCTTTTTGAATTTTGTTCTGTACAACTTCTTGAGTATCTTTCTGTGTAATTTTTTCGCCCGGTTCTCCAATAACAGCTATTGGAGTAAAGACGGGAACTTCATCTCCTTCCTTGTACAGGATATCAAGAATAGTGCCGCTCTTTGTTGATTCAACATCAACTGTTGCTTTATCTGTTTCAACAACACACAGGAGATCACCTTCGGAAACAATATCGTTTTCTTTGACATTCCATTCGACAATTATACAGGATTCTACCGAATTTCCCAGTTTTGGCATTAATATTTCTTCTGACATAGATCCTCCACTATTCATAAATTTACGTAACCCTTTACAATATATTATATATCGCTTAACATTGCAAGTAGGTCTATCATTTTTCTTTAAAATACGGTAAAATTCATATTAAAGAGGTTATATGAATACAAGTATTACAGACAGAGAAAAGAAAATTCTGGAATTATTGACTGAAGAAAACAATTTAACGGTTAATGAAATCAGCAGCCGTTTGAACGTCTCAAGGGTGACCATCCGCAGCGATTTCAATTCTCTGGAAGAAAAAGGTTTGATCGTACGAATAAGAGGAGGAGCTTTCCCCGCTTTCCACCCTGAAATTCTGGAATCCCAGAAAACCATGGTTCATGAGAAAATAAGAATTGCCAAAGCTGCTGCTGCTCTCATATCAGATGGAGATACTATCATGATAAATGACGGGACAACATCTTCTCTTATTCCAAAGTTTCTTCTGGGGAAACGTGATATCAGAATCGTTACAAATTCAACACTGATTTTTACCTATGCGCGTATCAATCCCTCTTTGCATCTTACCCTGGTTGGAGGAGAGTTCCGACCGTCTTCAGAAGCTATTGTTGGACCTATCGCGTTGAAGGATCTTGAAAACTACCATGTTAAGTATGCTTTTCTCGGGACAGGAGGGTTTTCCCGGGAAACAGGTCTTACCTCTCAGCTTGTTGACGGAGCTGAAATTTTCCGGAAGATGTGCACACAGGCGGAAAAGGTAGTCGTCGTCGCTGATTCTTCAAAATACGGTAAAAACGGATTCGTAAAGATATTTCCTCTTGACCGTATGGACATTTTGATAACAGATAACGGTCTTGATTCCCAAACAGTGGAGAATTTAGAGGATGAGGAGTTCATGATAAAGCTGGTCTGATCATCCTTGGAAATTATACTGGCAGAGATCTATTACCGTAAACCTGTTGTCAGCTCCCAGCTTGTTAAAAATATTGTAAAGATGGAGTTTGACTGTCGATTCCGAGATATTCAGCCTCTCAGCTATCTCTTTGTTACTTGCTTTATACTTTACAAGTACGCGGAGCACCCGTCCCTCAGCTGGCGTTATCTTTGCGCCTTTCAAATCATAGGGTATTTTTTCTTTTTCTATGGTATCTATTTTTGCCTGTATTGTTTTATAGTTTGATTTAAGATACCTATTTTCTCTAAAAAGTTGTTCATCCCGGTCAAAAATATCTTTCCAGATTGCCAGGATGAAAAGTATCATAAAAATTGAAAATTCAAGAAGCCCGTTTTTTAGGATAAAAACATGTGCGTTGTTAACATAAGCGGAGACCTGAGCCATAACAACAAAAAAAACGATAAGAAGAATATATTTAACCTTTTTATGAATATCAAAGTATCCATATTGCCGCGCAAGGAGCCAGCCCATGAAGAAAAGGCTTGGTCCGTACACTTCATTGAACGAAGTGAGTATATTGGCAACACCGGTTAAGCTGATTGCCAGTACCTGCAGTAATTTCATTACTTTATTTTCAAAAAACATGCTCAAGTAGCCAGGAATAAAAAGGAGAAAATCAAGCCACACATTCATTGCAAGAAGAGCCTCTCCGAAACTTGAACCATTATACATGTTTCCCAACAGATTCATGATAATGACGAACGTGCCGACCGTAGAGATAAGGAATCCCACCCTTTTCTGTATTGTGTCGATTCTGAATTTCATTGCCAAATACCTCTCCGAGCTTCTTCTATAGAGTAAATCTCAAACAGTTCATTATTCTGACATTTTGAAATTGTTGTTACCAGATTTTCTGACATCTCATTATAATCCCAGATGCCAAGTGCTACAGGGTTGTACTTACCTCTTTCAAGATCATGAGCACGGTCTTTATTATAATTTGAGAGCATACACAACGCAAGGAGGCTGTTACTTGCATCGATAACATCTCTTTTCCCTGATGTGTAGTGTGTTACAGGGTGCAGCCTGCTGAAAACATTGTCATTATCAATCTCTCTATGAACAAATATTGTTTTTCCGATCTCTGTAAGAGAAAGAAGATAAAGTGACAGATGGCTGAATGAAACAATCTCCGCTTTGCGGGATTCTGCTATATAAGGTGTTGCTGCAATGAGTTTTGCAAGTTTGTTAGTAGACAGCCATTCTTTTTCAGCTATACCGTAATTAAAAACGACAGAAATTTTGTTTACAAAATCGTCCCACTTTTTATCATCGAATTGAGTCAAAATGGATACTCCCCTCTTGAAATATTAAATCTGTGTATTATTATAAACCGGATATGAACTTTTTGAAATATACTTTTTTAAATAAACTTTTTTAATTTTACTCTTTATAATTGTTTTCATTGTAAGGTATTCTTGCATAAAGTACATACAACCGTAGTATTAATTTTACTTAACTTTGCATAAATTTGGATATAATGGAGATAAAAAAATAAACCTATAGTTAATATATTGGAAAATTTGGAGAAATTATATGTTTAATGATGAAATGCTTCCTATTGTAACAGATAGCGGCACCGTTACAGGTAAAGCATCACGTACAGAGTGTCACAATGGATCTATGATCCTTCATCCAGTTGTTCATATTCATCTGCTGAGAAATAGGATGCTATATCTTCAGAAACGAGCTTACACAAAAGACATTCAACCGGGGAAATGGGATACTGCAGTAGGAGGACATGTTCAGTATGGAGATGAGCCTGTAGAAAGTGCCCTTCGTGAGGCTTATGAGGAACTAGGTATTACAGATGGTCTTAAACTCGAACTTATCATGACCTATGTATGGAGATCAGAGAGGGAACAAGAGTTTATCTACTGCTATAAAAGTAGTTTTCGCGATGCAGTATCAATAGATAATGATGAAGTGATTGACGGAAGATTCTGGACACAGGAAGAAATAGAAAAAAATATTGACAGCGATATATTTACACCTAATTTTCGTGATGAATACAAAAAAATACGAAGAAAACTTTTCCCTGTTTGACAATTTTGTCGTTTTAGTATACATAGTAGCTATGCGAGAGTAGCTCAGTGGTAGAGCTCCACCTTGCCAAGGTGGATGTCGCGGGTTCAAATCCCGTCTCTCGCTTATTTTTTACGAAGCATCCCTTGAATAATCATATCAACTGCATCTTCTTCATCCATTCCTCTCGACATTAATGTTTCCAGTTGTTTAGAATCTACCGATCCGATGGCTGCTTCGTGGGTAATGTGGGCTTTCGGATTATTTACCTGTACAATGGGAACTGCACGGGCCACTCCCCGATCCTGAACAATTTCCTTGCAGTCAACATGACCCTGGGCATAATCGCCGTCAGCGGTGAGCTCATTGTAAATCTCGGCTTTGGCATTTCCTCTCAATGCAATACTGGAAGCAAGTACGCCTCTGCTACGGTTACCTTTAAGCCAGCCAGCTTCCCGAATCTTTATAAAATCTGTTTCTTTTCCGCTTATTCGGGTAATCATATCAAGAATACTGTCAGCTTCGCATACGGCATCATAATCAACATCCATAAGTCCGACTCTACCCTCAATAAGCTCAAATTCTGTTTTGAATTGGGCTCCTTCTTCAAGGTAGATTTTTGTTTTCGGTATAACCTGTATTCCTCCGGAGTTGCTGTGGATATGCCGTTCAAAGTATGTATAACGAGCTCCCGGCCCAACAGTAACAGATGAATTCATCCTATGTTCCAGATTTATTGCATTGGGAAACGTACAGTGTGTTAAAAACTGGGCTTCAGAATCTTCTTCCATTACTACATTTAGATCAATAATCTGTATACCATTTTCCGGTATCATGCCAAAACAGATATGTACCGGCTTTGCTATTTTTATTCCAGCTTTTACTCTGATTTCCCCCTCAATGCCATCATCAGTTTCAACAAGATCCATGATTAAACCGGGAACTGTTGTCTGTGCAAGAATTTTATTGCCATCAACTTCCATGTGTGCATCTTCTGTGGAATAATGGCTGTGTGTTTTTATTGATGACAAGAGTTCATCAAGAAGTTCTTGTTTTGTGCTCATTGTACTGCCTCTAATACCGGCTTATTTATATGATTACACGTAATACAGTTACCGGAAAAATAGTCTACCATTCTTCCTATGTCACCTTCGTCCACGAGCATTCCGTTACAGAGAAGATATGCATAATCGGCCTTTTTTAGTACATCTATGCTGTGGGTTATCATAAATACGGTTATTTTTTTTGTTTTTAGATACTGTATTACATTAAAAATATACTGTATTGCTTCTATGTCTACCCCTGAATCAGGTTCGTCCATCAGAATAACAGACGGCTCCATGGCAGCAATTGAAGCAAGTTCAATTCTTTTCCGTTCTCCACCGCTGAGTGTTTTATCAACAAAACGGTGAGCATAGGCAGTATAAGACAACCCTACCAGTTCAAGAGAATCCTTAACGGTTGTTTTGCTTTTGTTTTTTGCACCGGCATTGATAAAACTGCTGACATCTATACCGTTAAACCGGGCCGGTTCCTGCCATGCAAGGGTAATTCCCTGTTTTGCGCGTTCTTCCAATGATAAATTTTTCAACGAAATTCCGTTATAGAGTATGTCTCCTTCAAAATTTCTATAGTCAGGCAGTCCCATTATTGTCTGGGCAAGGGTGGATTTTCCCGCACCGTTTTGTCCGATAACAGCATTTATCTTTCCAGCCTGAAACTGGATTGAAAGATTATTTAAAATTTTTTTCCCATCGAGTTCGAGACTTAAATCTATTAGTTCAATAACACTCACTGTATGCACTCCATTGCATATATAATACAAATTATTCTTTCTTGTGCCAAGGAAAATCAATCAAAAGTGGGGTAAAAAATTTTCTAGGTGTTTACTGTTGTCGAAGAATGCATCAAGAACCTCTGTGGAAAATCTGGCAACAGAATACATGGAAGGAAGGGTTTTTAGATATTCAAGAATTTCTATGATAGTACTTTGAACCGTTTTGTTATGTAATGTCAGGTATTTGGCGATATGCTGAACAGCCGGAATGGATAGCGGATACAGTTTTATCCCTGTTTCAGCATGTTTATATGTTTTGAGGAGTACTCCCAGATAAGCAAGAAGTGTTTTTATATATATAGTTTCCGGTGTATGGCTGGTAATGGTTTCCATTATTTTTGAAAGACCTTCTCTGTGGAAAGTAACGGAAGAAAAGAAAAGGAGAGGATCTTTATTGCCGAAAAGCTTTTCAGCTGCTGGTTTTACATCTGATGATAGCAGTTTTAAAATCAACGGTGCGGTTTTCTCAGTAATTCTTACCGTTGAAAAGTATTGAGCATACGAAATAAGTACATTTTTTGCTTCAGGATGCGGGTCTGAAAGCAAAATATCAATATCAATAAATCCTGACGGAAGATCCTGCATTATCAGCGTAGATTTTCAGGGAGATAATCTTCTCTTACCGGAGAAAATACCTCAACAACAACAGAATTTTCCAGTACCTGAACACTGTGATGAATGTTTGATTCAATACACCAGCTGTCTCCCGGTTTTACATCGTACTGTTCCCCGTCAATGGTAAGCATAATTGCTCCGGAGACCAGATAACCTGTTTGTTCATTGGGATGAAAATGTTCGGGTATAACGGTCCCCAGGGTAAGTTTGAACTCTGTAAGAAGAGTTTTTTCACCATGGGCCAGGGTTTTGATAGAAATTCCGGGCAGAACTTCTGTATATCCTACGGTAATTTTTTTATAAAACATATTTTACTCCTTCAATTAGTGTATAAGGAATTCACCATTTTTTCAATTTTTATCTTGCAAAAAATACCATTTAATGTTTTTCTACCAGAAGGAGCTCCTTTATGGAAGAACATGATTTTTTTAAAACATATCATATAGATCCTCTTTCTTTTGACCGCAGTGGTTTAAAATGGGGAATGCTTAAAAGTATCTCTGATGATTATGCTCTTATCCATTCAGAGCTGCTCTTTTCTGCCAAACGGCTCGGTGAGCAAATACTGCAGTCGGAGCATGTCCATTCGATAAATTATAGAATAAAAAAAGCTGAACATTTAATTGAAAAAATAATAAGAAAAAAACTGCAGGATCCCGCTCGGATTATTGATTTAAGTAACTACAAAAGGGAAGTAACCGATCTCATAGGGGTCCGGGCTCTTCATCTTTTCAAGGAAGACTGGATTCACGTTAATAACTATATCAAAGATAACTGGGAGTTTACGGAACAGCCGGTTGCGTATGTACGAAATGGCGATTCTGAACGTATTTTAAATTATTATAAAGAGAATAACTGTAGAATTGAAGAACATCCTTACGGTTACCGCTCTGTTCATTACATTGTAAAATCTCGTCAAAACGGTGTGGAGCATAATATAGAAATTCAGGTTAGGACAATTTTTGAAGAAGCCTGGGGGGAAATTGATCATGTTATCCGCTATCCATATCATAAGGATAATCAACTTCTTTTCAGATTATCTTCAATTTTGAACAGAATAGCAGGAAGCGCTGATGAACTTGGAACCTATATTCGATATCTTAAGAATCAGACTGAGAGTACAGCTGAACGCTACAGCAGGGAATTGAAGGGGAAAAATAAAATAATAGATGATTTGAAACTGCAGATTGACTCACTGGCAATTGCGAATGAAGAAAAATCAAGAATAGCTGAAACTCTGAACCAGCTTGAAAAAGAGGAGAAAGAAGAATTCTACCCTTCTGAAGATTTTTTGTGGCTTGATACTTTTATACAAACACCACTCTTTAAAAATATTTCTTCAAAAATAGAAAATCTTACAACAATTGACCCATCGAAAGAGGATCTTGAGATTATGGGGAAAGCTCAGAACGAATTGAGAAAAATGCTGAACGATCCGGAAAAACTAAGGGAGCTTCTTTCTGACAAGCATGTTTCAAAACTTATCGAACAGTTTAACGATCCTCAATAATACCTGCTCCCAGTACCTCTGTACTGCTGTAGAAAGCAGCTATCTGTCCTGGTGTAACAGCTCTCCGGGGAGAGTCAAATCGTACAATAAACGTCCCGTCAGTTTCTCCTTCCGAAATAACTGCAGGAGCTCCATTATCCCGGTATCGTATTTTGCAAATAGCTTTCAACGGTAGTTCCGGATATTCATAGGGTATCCAGTTTACAGAAGATACCGTAAATTCCCGGCTTTTTAAATCATCATCGAATCCGAGAAAGACAGTGTTATGATCTGGATCTATACCAACAACATAATACGGTGAACCAGATGAACTGATGCCTAGGCCTCTTCTCTGGCCAATTGTATAGTGTTCAATACCTTTATGCTGTCCCAGGACGGTACCTTCTTTTGTGATAAAATTCCCTTTTGGGGAGAGACGGTCAATAAAATTACGGTAATCGCCTGTGCATAGATCCTGGCTTTCCTTTTTCAACGCGGTAAATAATCCTATATTGGAAGCCACCTTTTTTACATGACTTTTTTCCATACCACTCAGGGGGAAAATAAGATGTGCAAGCTGATGCTGTTTTAGCATTGAAAGGAAATATGCCTGGTCTTTATCTGTGGAAGCGCTTTTGTATAAATGAAATCTTCCTGTTTGTTGATTTTCTTTAATAAGCGCATAATGTCCGGTAGCAAATAAATCAAATTTGATTCCGGAGGAATGAGCCTTTTCCAATAAGGCTCCGAATTTAATCTTTCTGTTACACATCACACAGGGATTTGGTGTTCTACCAAGAGAATAAACCTCCTGAATGTAGGATAGTACGGAATCCCTGTATTCATTGTGCACGTCAATGATATGCAAGGGTATTGAGAGAAAGTCTGCGACTCTTTGTGCATCTTCAGCATTTTCAGGATTTCCCAGAATATCCATCCACAAACCTATAACATCATATCCTTGTCTTTGGAGAAGGTAAGCGGCTACAGATGAATCTACTCCTCCGCTGATCCCAATCGCAACTGTTGTTTTCACATGCACTCCCCTCTGTACCATTTATTTCTATTGTATCATAATAAATATATGAATGAAATAATAATCAAGGGGCGAGTACCCTTTGAGGTTTTAAAGGGTAATTGCGTTAAATTAGATGATATATATCAACAAATGCCTGAAATATTTATATTTTCGTAAATTTTAATATTTTATTTCTCTAAAAAATAAGCTATACTGGTTCGAAAGGAGTACTGTATGGAACAGAAAGCGTATCGGAATGATTCTTTTGTGAAAGCAACGGGGAGAGCTCTCTTTGCAGATGATATAAATTTCTCTCATGAGGCATTTTGTGTTCCTGTTTATTCTGGTTATGTTTATGCAAGAATTCGTACCATAGAAACAGAAAAAGCGGAAAATATGCCGGGAGTTATCCGGGTAATTACCTGGAAGGATGTTCCGGGTGTCCTCGCTTACGGGCAGATCTTTCATGACTACTACATTCTTGCAAAAGATTATATCCGGTATGAAGGTGATGTTGTCGCTCTCATTGTAGCGGAAACCCGCAAACAGGCACTTGATGCTGTTCCAATGGTTGTTACTGATGCGGAAGAACTTGACCCTCTGCTTTCTCCTCAGGTTGCTATGAAAGATGGTGCCCCGCTCTTACATAAAGGTCTTTACAATAATATTATCTGTCATCATAAAGTACGGAGAGGAGATATAGACAGTGCTCTGAAAAATGCTGATTTAATTATTGAGAAAGAATTTTCAATGCCTTTTGTTGAACATGCGTATCTTGAGCCAGAAGGATCAGTATGTGTTCCCCAGTATGGAGGACGGATTGAAGTGTACGGAAGTATTCAGCATCCCTTTAGTACAAGAAGATTTGTTGCCGCTCACCTCGGTGTTCCGGAAGCTGAAGTTGAAGTTTTTTCTCATCCTACAGGAGGAAGTTTCGGAGGGAAAGATGATACTGCTGCAATGATCAGTGCCAGAACAGCTCTTGCTGCCGTTCTTATAAACCGTCCTGTTAAAATGATATATGACCGCGAATGGTCCATGATGGAAAGTTATAAAAGACCTGCTTATTACGTAAAATATACCTATGGTTTTAACAATGATGGAACAATTAAGGGAGTACGGTGTCATATTCTTGCAGATTCCGGCGCTTATACCTCAACGACTCCCTGGTCTACATGGAGATCTACCGCCCAGAGCTGCGGACCGTACGTTGTTCCCAACGTTCATACCGATGTCTACGGTGTCGCGACGAACAATGTACCTGCCGGAGCATTCAGGGGATTTGGGTCCCCCCAGGTAAATTTTTCGGTAGAGCAGATCATGGATATCGCAGCGGAAAAGCTTGGGATGGATCCTGTTGCAATACGGAAAAAGAATGCTGTTGTAGATGGTTCTACAACCATTACCGGTCAGATACTGAATACTCATACGGTCAGCACCCATGAAGTTCTTGATGCGGTTGTAAATGAATCCCATTTTATACAGAATCTTCAAAAATGCAGCCATGGGACAGCTGAAGGTGATACGCTGTACGGTATCGGCCTTGCCCTGTCATACAGAGGTTCGAGTATCGGAGCCGAAGGAATGGACTTTGCGGCGGCTACCATCAACTGCCAGTTTGACGGTTCAATTGTTCTGGAGACGGGTATATACGAAAACGGTCAGGGTGCTGAGAGTGCTATGAACATCATGCTATCAAAGCTCCTTGGAGTTAACCTGGAAAGAGTTTTTTACCGGCCGCCCAGTACTTCAAATATCCCTGACAGCGGAACAACCGTTGCTTCCCGGGGCACCTTGATGGGCGGCGGTGCCATAGCTGACGCGGTAAAAAAGATTAAACAGATAATGGCGGATAATCTTGCAGATAAACTTCATTGTCTGCCCCGGGAGGTTGAGTTTAAAGACGATTCACTTTGGGGTAAAGACGGTGCAAAACTCACCTGGGATGAAGCAATGAAGATACTCTATGTCCGGAGAACCTTTCCCTATGCATTCGGTTACTTTCAGGCTCCGTCTGTAACCTGGGATGAAGAGAACGGTCAAGGTGACGCCTACTTTACCTACGTGTACAGCTGTCAGGCTGCAGAAGTTGAAGTGAATAAAAAGACAGGAAAAATACGGGTTCTTTCAGTAACGGCAGCTCATGATATTGGTAAAGCGATTAACAAAGACATGCTTAAAGGACAGATATACGGAGGTATTGTCCAGGGAATGGGGATGGCGCTCATGGAGGATTTCAAGATTGAAAATGGTCATGTCAAGTCTTTGAATTTTAACACCTATAAAATACCGAAAGCAACTGATATGCCCCGTATGAAGGCCATTATTATTGAAAATTTCGATCCGAATTCTCCCACAGGAGCAAAAGGAATTGGTGAACCTGCCCTTGAAATAACTGCTCCAGCCATAGCAAACGCAGTTTATAATGCTACAGGATACCGAAGTTATTCATATCCCATTCACATACCTGAGAATTTTTTTGATTGAGGATTTAAAGATCTTTTAACCATGCAGAAGGAGAGGCGTCACTGGGCATTCTCCAGTCTGCCCGTGGGGACAGTGCTATCGTTCCTACTTTAGGCCCGTCAGGTACTGCTGAACGTTTGAATTGCTGAGAGAAAAATCTTTGGTAAAATACTCTTAGCCACTTAATAATACTTTTATTCGTGTATTTACCTTTAAACGCTTTTTCTGCAAGAAAAATTATTTTTTGGGGTGGTAATCCGAATCTTACCGCATAATACAGGAAAAAGTCATGAAGTTCATAAGGACCTATTGTATCTTCTGTAATCTGAGAAATATTTCCTTCACTGTCAGGAGGAAGAAGTTCAGGTGAAATAGGAGTATCAAGAATATCTTTTAAGATTTTAGAAACTGCATTTTCAGCTCTCGATTCAGCGTAGTAGGTTATAAGATATGAAACGAGTGTTTTCGGTACACCGGAGTTAACAGCATACATGGACATCTGGTCTCCGTTGTAGGTACACCAGCCAAGAGCAAATTCAGAAAGATCTCCTGTTCCGATAACAAGAGCATTTTTCATGTTAGCGGTATCCATAAGAATTTGCGTTCGTTCTCGTGCCTGTGAGTTCTCATATACGATATCTGTTGTCTGTCCGTCATGGCCGATATCTTTAAAGTGCTGCCGTACAGAAGAAATAATATCTACTGTCTGTATTGCAATGCCAAGTTCCCTGCAGAGAGCTGTTGCATTGTTCTTTGTGCGGTTTGATGTTCCAAGGCCGGGCATGGTAATGCAGTATATACCATCGTAATTCAGTGAAAGCTTTTTATATGCTTCCACGGTAACAAGGAGAGCAAGTGTTGAATCAAGACCTCCTGATAACCCGAGCAGCGTATTCTTTATGCCGGTATGTTTTAAGCGTGTTGCCAGTCCTGAGCTTTGTATTGAAAGTATCTCTTCACATCGAAGCTTTCGGTTCTGAAGTGTTCCTGGTACGAATGGATGCGGATCTATGTGTCTGTAAAGTTCCTTAGTAACGTCCTGTGTTATGAATTTAGCCGAAATGTGTGAATATGTTTCTCTTTTATTATCAAGCGGCCTTTGCCCTTTGCTAAAGGCGGAGTTATTTATTCTATCATGACGAATTTGATCAAGATCGATATCATGGAAAATAATTTGACTGTTTTGCAGAAAGCGTTTACTTTCGGCTAAAAGTTTTCCGTTTTCCGCAACAAGAGCATGTCCACCGTAAACAGTATCGGTTGAAGATTCACCCGTACCGGATGATGCGTACACGTATGCGCCTAAACATATTCCTGATTGATTTATAATTAAACGTTTTCTGTATGAAGCCTTACCTGCCAATTCATTGCTTGCAGAAGGGTTAAAAATAATTTCTGCACCTTGGAGACTGTGACGGGAACTTGGGGGAATAACAGACCAGAGATCTTCACATATTTCAATAGCAAATGAAAAGTTCCTTCTATCGCTGCTTGTAAAAATAAGTTCACTTTTAAAGGGCACTGTTTCACCGAAAAGTTCTATGTCTGTTTTCCGAATCTCATTTGCGGAAGCAAACCACCGCATTTCATAGTATTCATTGTTATTGGGTATGAACGTTTTAGGAACAACCCCGAGTACAGATCCCCTATGTAGGCACACTGCAGTATTAAAAAGCATCGTATCTTTCATAAGAGGAATTCCGACAATACAGATTGCAGTAATATCTTTTGTTGCATCTTTTATATGCTCCAGTCCTGTAAGAGCACTGTCAAGAAGTGCTTTTTGACGAAACAAATCCCCGCATGTATATGAAGTTACAGAAAGCTCAGGGAATAAAACAATATCAGCTCCCTTCTCCGAACTTTCAACAAGCAGTTTTATTATATGATGAACATTTTTCTCAACATCACCCGGCTGAGTTTCAGGAATCGCTGCCGCAACACGTACAAAGTTAAATTTTCTAAACATACTATCTATTTACTCCCATTCAATAGTAGCAGGAGGCTTACTTGAAATATCATAAACAATCCGGCCTATCTCCGGTACACTGTTTGTAATTCTGGAAGATATTTCAAGAATATCATTTATTTTAAAAGGATAAACATCCGCACTCATACCATCGACACTGTTTACTGCTCTTAAAGTAAGAACGTATCCGTATTTGCGTGAATCTCCGGTAACACCTACCGATTTTACCGGTAAAAGGACACAGAATGCCTGCCAAATATCGTCATATAATTTTCGTTTCTTTAATTCTTCGATAAATATATAATCTGCTTCTCTGAGAATTTCACACTTTGTACTTGTTACTTCCCCCACTATCCTTACTCCCAAACCGGGGCCGGGGAATGGATGACGATTTATTATCTGAGGCGGAACATGAAGAAGCAAACCGAGAGACCGTACTTCATCTTTAAAAAGAAAAGAAAGAGGTTCCAGAATTTTCCCTTCTTTTCGTTTTTTATCTACAAGAGGTGAGCGCACATTATGGTGTGATTTAATAACCTTTGCGGAGGTTCCGACACCCTTCCCTGACTCAATCATATCGGTATACAGTGTACCCTGAGCAAGAAAATAATTATCTGGAATTTTACCGGAAATTTCTTCCTCCTGCACCTGTATAAAAAGATCTCCTATAATTCTCCGTTTCTCTTCAGGATCAGAAACGCCTTTAAGTTTCTTCAAAAATCTTTCGGTTGCATCGATAATCTGTATATTACGCCCACCAAGGGAGTAAATAGTACGTTTAACTTCTTCTGTCTCCCCTTTCCGCATGAGACCTGTGTCGATATACATAAGATGCACTCTTTCTGGAGGGAGTGCCTGAAGGAGAAGTGCTGCAACAACCGTTGAATCTACACCGCCAGAGATAAGGAGGAGAACAGAATTATTACCTGCTATGTTTCTTATTTCGTTTATTGATGTTTCAAGATAATGTGACATAGTCCACGATGGAGAAACTCCGCAAATTTCAACGGCAAAATTCTTTAAAATTTCAGTACCATAATCACAATGGCTGATTTCAGGATGAAATTGAATACCGAAAAATTGTAATTTTTCATTGCTTACTGCAGCAGGATGGTTTTCCGATTGCGCGAGAAGTTCAAAATCTTTGCCAAGTTCCAGAATACTGTCTCCATGACTCATCCAGGAAAAGAAACCGTCCGGCACATTCTTAAAAAGAGGAGACCGTTTTGTAAAAAATACTTTTGCTCTTCCAAATTCCTGATGGTCTGATCTTTTGACGGTACCGTTGTACCGGTCTGTCAGTATCTGCAGCCCATAGCAAATACCCAAAATCGGAACACCTGATTTAAAAATAGAATTTGATGGTTTCGGAGAATTACTTTCATATACAGAATACGGTGAACCGGAAAGGATAATACCTTTTACCTCAGTTTTTTGAATTAGAAAGGTATCATCATTCCCCTGAACAATTTCACAATAGATACCCTCTTCTCTCAGACGGCGGGCTATGAGTTGTGTTGTCTGCCCGCCGAAATCAAGAATGACTATTTTTTCCATAGGGGTATCCGCATCATGGTTTCTTTCCGCTCGTATCCCACTGAAACAATACCTACCGGCGTTCCTGTGTAGTCTTCAATAAACTCAATGTAATTTTTTGCTGGTTCAGGCAGAGCATCATAATCTTTTATCGAAGATAACACTGTTTTCCATCCTTTAAAACGTTTAAGAACAGGCTTAGCACGATCAAGTTCATAAGTAGTAGAGGGGAATTCAATCGTTTCTTTCCCATTAATATCGTATGCAACACATACACTTATTTCATCCATTTCATCATAAACATCAATGTGAGTCATAACAAGTGATGTTATTGAGTTTGTTAAGCATGCATATTTTAATGCAACAAGATCAAGATAACCACACCGTCTTGGCCTCCCTGTTGTTACACCGTATTCTCGTCCGATTTCACGTATAATATCTTCAAGATTTCCATCCCTTTCTGTTTTAAATTCACTGGGAAAGGGTCCATTTCCCACCCGTGTGGAGTATGCCTTAAAAACTCCAAACACTTTGTCAATATCTGTAGGTCCAATACCTCCACCAAGAGCAGCCCCCGCCGATGCTGAATATCCTGAAGAAACAAAGGGGTATGTTCCTACATCAAGATCAAGTAGAATCCCTTGAGCTCCCTCAAAAAGCACCTTTTTTTCTTTATATAATTCCATCAGATATGTGATATTAACAGACATTGCACGTAACTTTTCAATATACGGTGCAAGGAATTGCTTTTCATCTTGGCGAAGTGTATCAAGAAATGCTTCATTTGAAATATCACCTATTCGAATACCGTCTCTGTTTGCTTTCATGGAATAGGTAACACCAATTCCTCTGCCCGTTGTACCAATAGGGTTTCTTCTTTTTTTGTCCATTTCTTTATCAATTTTTTTATATTCGGGCATAACAATGTGTGCTCTGTCAGATATCAGAACTCTCTGCTGCCATGCAATCCCCTGATCTTCAATAATCTGCAATTCCTTGAAAAGAGCTTCTGGATCTATTACCATCCCGCTTCCGAGGACTACTTTCTTGTCAGGGTAGACAATTCCTGATGGAATAAGATGTAGTTTATAGGTAACCCCTTCATTTACGATTGTATGGCCAGCATTTGCTCCTCCTGAGAATCTGACAACAAGATCAGCATCTTCTGCCAAAAAATCAACAATTTTACCTTTCCCTTCATCTCCCCACTGAGCACCGATTACAACGATATTCATAGTTTTCTCCGTTCAAAAAAAATATTTATCAGCTTCTATCATTGCAAATAAGGGAAATTTTGTCAAAGCACAAACATGCAGGTTGCTGAAATAACGCGTAATCTATAGAATTATAACAATGGAAAAAAATGATACTATTTTAAAAAAAGCAATTTCAGCAGGAAAAAACCGTAATTATAAGGAAGCAGTTTCTCTGCTTCTTGAAATAATACGTTCGGGCGATGATCAACCGGATGCATTTCTCTATTTGGGGAGAAGTTACTATGCTCTGGGGAAATATGCTCTCTCAATACAGTATTTACGCATATTTCTTGAGTATTTTCCACAGTCACCTACCGGCCATTTTTTTATAGGAAGATCCTGCCTTGCTTCAGGTCTTGTGAAGAAATCAATTGGTCATTTCAAGTTTTCTCTACGCGAACATCCTGAATCTATACATGCACGAAGCTTTCTCAGTATTGCTTTAATGAAAATGGGTAGATTTGAGAACGCATTAACCTATCTGGGGGAGGCGGTAGAGCTTTCTCCTGAAAAGAATAAGGTATTTGAGATATATCTGCATTGTCTTCTCGTTGTTGCAATTAGAAAGTTTAATGCTGGAGAAAGTCAGATGGCACATCAGATGTTTACTTTCTATCTTGGATACATTCAGGATAAAGTACTCCCTTATATCTACTTGGGTATGATTGAGAGACAGAATGAGAATAATGAAAAAGCATTGGAATATTATGAAGAAGCAATAAAGCTTTCTCCTCATGATGAATTACTTCTTTTCCGACGTGCAGTACTTCTCTATAAAACAGGACAGAGAAATGATGCCCTTGAACAATTAAACCGTTTGCAGCCGGGAGAGGATTCAATTGAATCAATTGAAAACATTAATGAAAACAGATTTCTAGCGATTAAATACTATCAACAAAAAAAATTTAAAGAAGCTCTTTACTTTGGAAGAGAAGCGTTAAAAGAAAATTATAATGACAGTGATATGCACCTGGTCATGGGAGAAGTCTTTAGATCGCTTAAAAAGAATGAATATGCCCGAAATCATTATAAGAAAGCTATAGCAATTGATGAATCACGGATTGAGTTTAGATATGGGTATGCTCTTCTCCTTTGGGGAATGGAAGAATATGAAAAGATGCTTGAAGAATTAAAAAAGATAAGTGAAATAGATCCTGAAAACCAGATCAGCGGTTATTATACAGCCCTGGTAATTTGTAAACTTGGATTTGATACGGAAATAACAATACCTGCCCTACAAGAACAAATTCATCTCAATCCTACTGATGCATTTCTGTTTCAATATCTTGGAAATGAATATCTGAAAGGTGGTTTAGAAAACCTGGCGGAACGCTGGCTTCTGAAAGCCCAATCATTGACAGGAGGAACAGCAGAGCTCTATTTGAGCCTTATTGCAACATACCGGAAAACAAATGAAAATGAAAAGTTTTTAAATACTGTAAAAGAATATTTTGAATCAGGTTTTTTTGATTATGATTTAGCACTTGAGTATCTTTATCTCCTCTATTCATTAAAACGATATAAAGAAGTAATTAAAGAAGCCGAATTTATTCTTGGATTTCAAAAAAATAATAAAGTTACCCGTATTCTGGCTAACAGCTTGCGTTTAACAAGGCAGTATGACAAAGCGATTATTTATTATCGATATCTTTTAAAAGGTGAGCCGCATAATCCTGTTTATTTAAAGGCTCTTCTTTTTTGTATGGATAAAGAAGGCAGAACTGATGAAAGTATTTCTTTGCTTGAAAATGCATTGCATTTCATGAAAAACCCACAAAATACTTTGTATCTTATTTTGGGCGTTTTATACTACAAAACAGGGAAATCTGAAGAAGCTCAGAAGGTTTTCCGTGATTCAATAAGCAAATTTCCTGATGACTGGAGAGCTTATGAAAATCTAGGAACTGTGTTTAAAAACATGGGTATGAAAGATTTTGCAGATCGTTTTCTGTCAGAAGCTGCATCGAGGAAAAGAAAAAAATAATTTTCTTGCTATTAGTTTGATATTTTATATAATAAAGGCTGATGGAGGTGTGATATGAATAATGTAAAGGCTCTTGACTTGTTTCAAGCGTACAATGAAGATAAACTTCCAAGAGAGGGAGGATATATTGTTTCATCTTTTTTTAATCCCCGGAGTAAATATTCGAAATATGAAATTGTTGCATATAATGGAGTAAAAACCATCTATCTTACTAAAGACGGTCTAACGTTCCAAACTGACGGGAATAAGGTTTTTGTTCTTTCTGAGCCAGCTATATATTCCAAAAAATTTATTGAACCCTTCAGAAGGGATACAGAACATCAGATACCGCACCGTTTTTCGGAGCTTGAGATTATTAAGGCAAAGAACCAGACAAGAGTTATGGTAAGTAAAGCTCCCATTATCACATACTCTTCTTTTACTATCCTTAGACCTACCGGTGTTAATTTCTCTCTGGTATTCTATAAACGAGATGATATTTTTGCAAACCTTGATTATTTTTTTACAGAAACGCTTAGTAAGGAGGCCGGTGTACCGAAATCTGATGCACGAACTGCTTCCGGTAAAATAATCGAAGTAATTAAAAGTTTTTCGATATTCTAGTTCAACGTTAGAAAAACAAAAAAGGAGAAACGTTGGTTTCTCCTTTTTTGTTTGTAAGCGTCAATTTAACCGCACCTTTTGCCAAAGAATAAGTTGAAGTAAGATCTCCCATTGAAGGAGATAAAAATGCAAAAATACAGCAAAGAAGAAAAAGAGAAACACTTAAAGCAGTGGCGAAGTAGCGGCCTTAGCGGTCAAGA
>WGCU01000003.1 GCA_015493635.1 Spirochaetaceae bacterium
ATTGAGTAGTATTATTTTGGGTAAGCCGGGAATAAGCAGAGCTCTAACTCGTACCTTTTTCCCGGTTTATCCTCCCTTTTCAAATTCTTCTACAAGAATTCTTTTCGGGAAATTATCTCTCTTTATTTAATTTGGGCGCGGGAATCAACAGCTGTCCCAGTTTTTTGATATTTGTGTTACTTTATGGACGGACTCAGAAATGAGAGATAAAAATGAGGTTTTGCTCAAGATCGTTAAGAATAATTATGGGTCAGTATTTAACTTACCTTATAATCATAAATTCTATTCTCTAGGAGAATATGCAACTCATTATGTGCAGTATGTTCTCATGTCAGAAAAAAGTAAACATTTTTTTGGGTATACAGATTCTAGGGAGATTCTAGGGTTATTATAGAGGAGATGATAAATTTTGATTGATTCACTAAATATTGAATTCGGAAATAACATTCGATTAAATGATCCTGATCTCATCGTAGTATCAAATCAAAGTTTTTTTTATAGCGATTTGTCTGTACACGATTCATATTTATGGACTGACTCTAAAAGAGGCATTATTACCGGGAAATCAGCATATTTTATGCATAATGATGTCTTTCCCTTTGATATAACTTATAGAAATTGGAGAGACGGGAAAATGCATCTTGTAGTCTCAACTTCAGTTCCTAAGTTACTTGATGGAGTTAATCTTCGGGAAATTGATCTTCCAAGCTTTGAAAAATATCTTTCTGTTTTAAGGGAAATGTTGTTTAAACTTGGAATAGAGGTGAATATTGATTCAGGGCGGATTATTAGAATTGACCTTTTTAAACAAGATAAGATGATTTCCGATTTTGATAAATATGCCGAACTGTTCAACCAATTTAACATTCCGAGAACTGATCTTCGTAAGGCTAATACTTCTTATACTTGGATAAATAGGCTTAGTAGTGACTGGGCAATTAATGTTTATGACAAAGGTGTTCAGATGAAAAGTCGGGATAAAGATCACAACATAATCAGAATAGAAGTTCAGCTTCGTAAATTACATACCGTCCAACGAGTTTTGGGGTTCAATTCAATTGGTGAGCCCTATATGTCAAGATAGATGACAGTAAAACTTTTAGAAAGGAGTCATCTATTTATGAAGTACAGCACTGGATTTCGGAACACAATATTAAAAAAAGTGTTGCCGCCTGAAAACAAATCAATAGCAGAAGTTAGCAAGGAAACAGGAGTAAGTGATCAG
Source organism: Spirochaetaceae bacterium (assembly GCA_015493635.1). Classification (GTDB taxonomy): domain Bacteria; phylum Spirochaetota; class Spirochaetia; order B11-G9; family B11-G9; genus S145-15. The sequence goes on from WGCU01000003.1 coordinate 1,226, forward strand.
ACAATCAGGAACTGGTTATTAAAGCTGAAAAATGATAGTCTTAATCCACAGGATGGAGAAATATCTCCAGAACAAAGAAGTCCTGCAGAAAAGATGTCACTAATATTTGAGAGTAAATCTCTTTCTTCAGAAATAAAAGGAGAATGGCTCAGAAAGAATGGGATTCATAGTGAGCATCTGGTACTGTGGGAACAGGAGTTAAGAGATCAGGTGAACGATAAGACCGACAAAGATAAAGAAACAATAAAAGACCAAAAAAAGAAAATAAAAACTCTGGAAAAAGAACTTAAGAGAAAAGAAAAAGCACTGGCAGAAATGGCAGCACTTTATACTCTTAAAAAAAAAGCAGAAGCAATCTGGGGGGACGAAGAGGCAGATTGATACCTCTTAATGACAGAATGCTTGCTGTAGAGCTCATAGATGAAGCTGTGACTGCTGGAGCCAGATTATTCAAAGCCTGTGAAGTTCTTGATATATCTGTAAGAACATATTACAGGTGGAAATCAAATAAAACTGGTGATATGCGCAAAGGAGCCCCTAAAAAAGTGCCCAGGAAACTTACAAAAGCTGATAAAAAGGAGATCCTCAATATTTCCTGTAGTGAGAGATTTGCTGATACAAATCCATATCAAATAGTTGCAATTCTTTTAGAGGAAGGAACTTACATAGCAAGCCCCAGCAGTTTCTACAGAGTTTTAAGGGAGCATGATCTTATTCATCATAGAAGGAAAGGCAGACCGGGAAATCGTAAGGCAGCTCCTCCCGAGCTTATTGCAACAGGACCGAATCAGGTTTGGAGCTGGGACATTACCTGGCTAAAAACCGGGGTATCAGGAATATATCTGTATGCCTATGTCATTATCGATGTCTGGAGCCGTAAAATAGTTGGATGGGAAGTCCATATCAAAGAATCTGATGAAATTGCTGCAGAACTATTTAAGAGACTTGCATCTGAACAGAATGTTCGTGGTGTGAGACTGCACTCAGATAATGGGAATCCTATGAAAGGTGCAACAATGATTATGACGCTTTATAAACTTGGAATCCTTCCATCCTTTTCAAGACCCAGGGTAAGTGATGATAATGCATATTCTGAAAGTCTGTTTAAAACACTTAAATACACAGCTGGATTCCCGAAGTATTTTACCGATCTTGGACATGCACGATCCTGGATGGCTGATTTTGTTAACTGGTACAATACCAAGCATCGTCATTCAGGCATTGGTTATGTTACTCCAAATCAAAGACATTCAGGAGAAAGCGACATAATTATGCAAAAAAGAAATGAGACAATCGCAAAAGCTTATGCTTTGAATCCTGATAGATGGAGCTCAAACCCAGTATTCTGGAACGAGATAAAAGAAGTATATCTTAATCCATCCTGGAAGAAATTGAAGGCATCATAAAATGCTAAATATATTTCAAAGAACTGTGACATCTATCTTGACATATTCCG
>WGCU01000004.1 GCA_015493635.1 Spirochaetaceae bacterium
GACATGGTTATAATTATACCATACCTTGCACATATGTCAAGGACAATTTAATGATTATTTCCTTATATATAAGATATTTACTTATATAACGATTTCATCGTTACTAACTTTTTCGGGATTTTAGGTTATAAAAGTCCTGCGTTGCGGGATATAATAAAAAGTACACAGACCCCGGGAAAAAGTGTATTAAAGGAAGTAAAAAATGAAAGTAATGACGTATGAAGAGTTAATGGTAGTAAATGGAGGTATGCATACCTATTCATCTGGTGGTGGAAGTGGAAGGCGAAGCAGCTGGTGGAGCAGACACAGAAGAACGGTGTCAAGCCACGCAAAAGCAGCAGGGAAAGGATTTGGATATGCACGAGCCGCTGTATTTATTGGGCGGCTTGTATATGCTCTTTTGAATAATTAAACTTATTCAAATACCAATATAGTAGTTGATGTTTATTGGTATATATTATGTTTCATTCCTGGTTTGTTAGACTTACAAACCAGGAAATACTATACAATCTAAACAAAGGTAAAGAAGTGATATTATATTTTAAGAATCGTTATAGCTTTGTGCATATAGTGTTTTTGTTATTGATATTTATACTCTATCAAATAGTGGGGAGAGCGTTCGGATTATTTTTTCATGAAAATTATAAACTCATGGAAATAATCCTCTCAATAGTAAGTAGTTACCTCATGGTGATAGTGATAATGTCTTATATCTATTTTTTACTGATGAAAACTATGGTTGACTTTAAGAAAGAATTGAATATAAGTATGAAGAATATAGATATTTTATGGGGGATATTAGCTTATCTGGTATCATTCTTGATTTTGTTAATCCTTAATTACTTTTTACCTAATAAAAGTGAATCCAGATTAGCATTAAAAATTAAATATCTAATATTTCATTCTCACTATATTGTTATAACTCTTTTGTTCGTTTATGGAGCTATACTTGCACCTATTACAGAGGAGCTTGTGTTTCGTGGTTATATATGGAAAATTCTGGAGAAAAAGAGATTAAACAAATATTTGATTCTTTTAATCATTTCACTATTTTTTGCTTTAATGCATTTTGAGTTATCCATATTCCTGCAAGTTTTTGTTCTGGGTATAATTTTTGGATTTTTAAGAATGCGGACAAACCGTTTGGGGCCTTCAATTGTTGCGCATATAATCACCAATACTCTCGCTATACTATTATCAATAGTGTTTTATCTGTTTTATGCATGATGACAAATAAGGAATACTATTTTGAAATATGTATCAATTCTACAGCATGACATAACAGATTGTGGTGGTGCCGCTTGTCTGGCAGTAGTATGCCGGCAATACGGCTATAAAAAATCAATATCTGTGATTCGGGAAATTGCCGGAACAGACAGAATAGATTCAATCCTGTCTTTAGCAGAATCAAAGTTGAGGGGATCCCTGAGGTTTTATATGACAATATTTTGATAATGGAAAAACGTGGTTCAATTCTAATTACTCTTAACTGATCGGTGCAAAATGTAATTACTAACTTCAATTTGCACTAATTGGGTTTTTGTGATATCATGTACCCATGATTGATAGAACGTTAACGGCATCCTTGAAGAAGAGTTTTGAGCAGTACCCCGTTGTAACCTTGACAGGTCCACGGCAGTCCGGCAAGACAACACTTGTAAGATCATCGTTCCCTGATCTGCCCTACAAAAATCTGGAAGACCCTTCAGTCCGAGAATTTGCACGGGAGGATCCCGTTGGATTTTTATCTCCTTACAGAGACGGGGTTATTATTGATGAGATTCAAAATGTTCCTGAGTTGACTTCGTGGATCCAGGTAACGGTGGATGAAGCAAGACGCAATGGCCTGTATATTTTAACGGGAAGCAGGCAGTTTGAGATTATGGAAGCTGTTAGTCAGAGCCTTGCCGGGAGAACTGCGGTTTTGCGGCTACTTCCCTTCTCTATAGGGGAATTACCCTCTGAAAACAAGCTGCAATCAATCAATAAATGGTTGTATACCGGTTTTTTCCCAAGAATATATGATCAGCATATTGAGCCCTACCGTGTATTGTCAGACTATTTTGCAACGTATATAGAACGGGATATCCGAAAAATTGTAAATGTCAGGAATATTTCCCTCTTTGAAAAGTTTGTAAAATTATGTGCCGGAAGGGTCGGACAGATACTGAATCTGTCATCTTTGGCAAATGATGCGGGTATAAATCATGTTACCGCCCGTGACTGGATCACTCTTCTTGAAGCGAGTTATACAATATTTCTGCTGCCTCCATATTACCGTAATATTGGTAAACGCCTTATTAAATCGCCCAAACTGTATTTTTACGATACAGGGCTGGCTTCTCATCTCATCGGGATAGAGAAGCCAGATCATCTTGAAAATCATCCCCTAAAAGGCAGCCTTTTTGAGAATATGATGGTTATGGAGATACTCAAACACAGATATCATAGCGGTAAACGCTCCAATTTGAATTTTTTCAGGGATGCAAAAGGTCATGAGGTTGATGTAATTTATTCTTTAGGAAATACATCTTTTCCCATAGAAATAAAAATGGGAGAAACATTTAGAACTGAATTTATGAAGCAGCTGAACTATTTTAACGATTTGTTTGGATGTATGGATAAAGATATGAAAGGCGGTATTATTTATAACGGCAGGGAAAGTTACAGAAGGGGCGGTTTTGAAATAGTTAAGTATATTGAAACCAAACGCCTTTTACAAAAGATGGATTTGAGGTAAATTACTGTTATGAAAGAACCAACACGTAATGAAGCATTTGAATTGCTGAAGAAGTACACGAAGTCGGAAAACCTTATTAAACACGCCCTGGCTGTAGAAGGAGTAATGAGGTACTTTGCCGAAAAGCACGGAGAGGATGCTGATAAATGGGGGCTCGTAGGGCTTGTTCATGATCTGGATTACGATATGTACCCGGAACAGCACTGTGTAAAGGTGAGGGAGATCCTGGAGGGGGAAAACTGGCCGGAGGAATATATCAGAGCAGTCCAGAGTCATGGATACGGTCTCTGCATTGACGTAAAGCCCGAATCCCTTCTGGAGAAAACCCTCTATGCCATAGATGAGTTAACCGGTCTTGTTACTGCCACCGCCCTTGTACGGCCGTCGAAGAGTGTTCTGGACATGAAGGCAAAGTCGGTAAAAAAGAAATGGAAGGCTAAACAGTTCTCAGCCGGTGTAAACAGAGAGGTTATTGAAAAAGGCGCGGAAGACCTTGGTGTTGAATTAAGTGATCTGATAACGGATACCATCATGGGAATGCGGACGGTAGCGGCTGAAATAGGTCTTAAGGGTACTGTGGAAGGAACAGTACCGGGAAATGAGTAAAAAAATTTATTTTTTTTAATTTTCCTATTGATGATTGATAAAAGTATTTGTATCTTACTCTTGAGAAAATAATTCAGTCAATCCTTTAAATTGATAAAATTTTGTAAGTGAGGTGAATAAAAATGGCGAAACAGCTTCTTTTTAACGAAGATGCCAGAAGGGCTCTTATTACCGGTGTTGAAAAAATGTCCAACGCGGTAAAAGTCACTCTGGGACCAAAGGGTAGAAATGTACTTCTCGACAAGAAATTCGGAGCTCCAACAGTAACGAAAGATGGTGTTTCTGTTGCAAAGGAGATCGAGCTCGAAGACCCCATTAAGAATATGGGAGCACAGCTGCTTAAGGAAGTAGCGACAAAGACGAATGATGTAGCTGGTGACGGAACAACAACTGCTACGGTTCTTGCGTATGCCATCTCTAAAGAAGGTATGAAGAGTGTCGCTGCCGGCATCAATCCCATGGGAATCAAACGGGGAATTGACAAAGCTGTTGCGGACGCAGTTGCGGAAATAAAAAAGATGGCCAAGGAAATAAAGGATAAAGAGGAAATTGCCCAGGTTGCTGCAATTTCGGCCAATAATGATATGGAAATTGGTGAGGAAATAGCCAATGCCATGGAAAAGGTTGGAAAAGACGGTGTTATTACGGTAGAAGAATCAAAGACTATTGAATCGAACACTGATTTTGTTGAAGGAATGCAGTTTGACAGAGGATACATTTCGTCTTACTTTGCAACCAACAGGGATACCATGACTGCTGTAATGGATAATCCCTACATTCTTATCTATGATAAAAAAATATCAGCTATGAAAGATCTTCTTCCTATTCTGGAAAAAATTGCCCAGGCGAGCAAGCCCCTTCTTATTATTGCTGAAGATGTTGATGGTGAAGCTCTCGCAACCCTCGTTGTTAATAATCTTCGGGGTACGTTAAACGTTGTTGCTGTTAAGGCTCCCGGGTTTGGTGACAGAAGGAAGGCAATGCTTGAGGATATTGCCATTCTTACCGGCGGTGAGGTTATTTCTGAAGATCTTGGGATGAAACTGGAGAATGCTGATATTGCACAGCTTGGTAGCGCGAAAACTGTCAAGGTTGAAAAGGAAAATACCACCATCATCAACGGAAACGGGAAAGCGTCTGATTTAAAGGACAGAATTGCCCAGATTAAAACCCAGATTGAGGAAACGACATCTGACTATGACAGGGAAAAGCTTCAGGAACGGCTTGCCAAGCTTGCCGGCGGTGTTGCTGTAATCAATGTTGGTGCAGCTACCGAGGTTGAACTGAAAGAGAAAAAACACAGAGTTGAAGATGCTCTGTCGGCTACCCGGGCCGCTATTGATGAAGGTGTTGTTCCCGGAGGCGGCGTGACACTTATTCAGGTTACAAATTTTCTTGAAAAGAAAAATGTCGAAGATCTTTCCGATGAAGAACAGATCGGTTATAAAATTGTAAAGAGAGCTCTTGAAGAACCTATCCGGCAGATTGCTGTTAACGCGGGTCTCGATGGAGCAATTATCGCGGATAAAGCGAAGCATGAAAAGAAAGGTATTGGTTTTGATGCTGCGGCGATGGAATGGACCGATATGCTTAAAGCCGGAATTATAGACCCGGCAAAGGTAACCCGGAGCGCTCTGCAGAACGCTGCATCCATTGCGGCACTTCTTTTAACAACAGAATGTGCTGTTACTGATCTTCCTGCTCCTGAGGAAGCTGCTGCTCCTGCACCCGGAATGGGAGGCATGGGCGGTATGGGAGGCATGGGCGGTATGATGTAGCCCTTGCTTTTTAAGTGAAATTTAAGGTAAAACTCTCATGCGGATGCGTGAGAGTTTTTCTATATGGAGGTGCTGAAGATATGAAAAGAAGTGATTTTGTCTTCTCTGTAGGGTTCCAGGGTGTTTCTGCTATTGTGGATAAGACTGCAAAGAGGAAATACGGGAGCTTGTCAACGAAAGAACTTGCTGAAAAAGGGCTGTACCGTTCAGCGTTCTGCAGTGCGTTGTATTCAGGAGATGAAAAGGAAATTGAGACGGTAATGGAAATTTATAATTCCAGAAGCAAAACCGGGAAGCAGACCGCTGAAAACATGAAACGGCTGCTTGGGGTATTCAATGTACCTGACAATATTACAAAAGTTATAAATATCTAGGGTATCCTTGACTCTCTTCATCTTACATGATACTTTTCCCGGTATCTAATTTTTATTTGAGGTTATTTTAAAATGACAAATTTATTTGTGAAATTGCCCCTGCTTTTGGGGACACCATCGGGTGGGTCTGCTACCGGCGGATCAGGTCAGATGGTAACAACGTTTATTACATTCGGTCTCGTTATTCTTATTTTTTATTTTCTTATTATCCGGCCGCAGAACAGAAAACAGAAAAAAGCAAAAGAAATGCTTAAATCACTGAAAAAAGGTGATAAGGCTGTAACAATCGGCGGTATCCATGGGACAGTTGTTGCTGTTAAGGAACAGACGACGGTTCTTAAAGTGGATGATACTACCAAACTGGAATTTACAAAGAGTGCCATTGCTTCAGTTGTATCTGAAGAGAAAGCCGTAAAGTAGTAAAACAAGAAATTATTTTTCAAAAGCGTCAGTGCCGGTAGTGTCCTGGCTGTCTTTTTTTAATATTTCCAAAACTGGAGTTATATATGAACAAACGTGCACGGTTAGTTGTTGTACTCCTTGTTCTTGCTGCAGGTCTTTTCTTTCTGTACCCGACTTTCAAGTGGTATTTTCTGGTACCCCAGGCACAGAAAGAACTGGCAGCTGGTTCAAGAGAACAAATTAAGGCATATGCACGGGGCCGGGCTGCCAAAGAGCTTACAGAGCTGAAGGCAATGGTTACAAAAGATCCCGGCGCGGTAATGCCTGCCAAATATGATTTTCTTATCAATGTTGCGAAAGAGAACTATAAGCTGGAGAAGACTAAAATCCCGGCTCATTGGACTGTTCTTGATGTACTGAAGAGTCTCGGGAGTGAAAAGAATCTATTTGAGAGTATTGAATCCCATTACAGGGATCAGCTCCTTGCGTTAAAAGATGAAAGCGGCAAAATTCTACAGCTTGGGCTCGACCTTTCCGGAGGTATGAGTATTCTTCTTGAAGCTGATATGAACAGCCTTGAAAAGCGTCTCGGGCATCCTCCGACGGTGGAAGATCAAACCCAGGCGGTTAACAGAGCCATGGAAATATTGAACAACCGTATCGACAAATTCGGTGTTTCAGAACCACAGATTCGAAAACAGGGGACCAACGGGATTTTAATTGAAATTCCGGGAGCTGCTGATCCTGACAGGGTAAACAGCTTTCTCATGGGAAAAGGTTCTTTGAGCTTTCATATTGTAGATCAGGAGGCCAGCCAGAAGCTTGCAACCTTTTTTAATGAACATCCTGGGGAGATGTATAACCCTGATGGAACGGTGAAGCGACCAGCCTTTCTGGATGCCGGTGATGTTATACGGGGCTATTACACTAAAGACCAGTATGGTATTGATCAGTTAAAGCGGTATGTTGTTGTAAAAAAGGAAGTCGGCCTTGATGGAAGCCACATTCAGGAAGCAACGGTCGGGAATCATCCCATAACAGGAAAACCTGTGGTTAACTTTACCCTTGATCCTGCTGGCGGAGAAATATTTTTTAAACTGACAACAGCAAACAAAGGGAAAACCCTTGCTGTCCTTCTTGGAGACAAGGTTAAATCAATGGCAACCATTCAGGAACCAATACGTTCTCAGGTACAGATGACCGGTTTTGGAAGAAAAGAGGCGAATGATCTTGCTCTTGTACTTCGTACAGCGGCAATGCCTGTCGATCTTATTGTAAGCAGCCAGCAGGCAGTTGGTGCTTCTCTCGGTGAAGATTCAGTAAAGCAGGGGCTTAATGCTATAACATTAGGGTTTCTTCTTGTTATTGTTTTTATGCTTATATATTACCTCGGCGGCGGTATTATTGCGGATATCGGGCTTATCCTAAACCTCATATTCATGATGGCAATTTTATCAGCGTTCAATTTAACCTTGACGCTTACCAGTATTGCAGGTGTTATCTTAACGGTTGGTATGTCTGTAGACGCGAATGTTATTATATTTGAAAGAATAAAGGAAGAACTTCGTTTGGGTAAATCCCCTGAGGCTTCTGTCCGTGCCGGGTTTAAAAAGGCTTTTTGGACAATTATGGATGCAAATGTAACAACTTTTATCGCTGCTCTTGTTCTGTCCCAGATGGGTACAGGCCTTGTTCAGGGATTTGCCAATACTCTGGCTGTCGGTATTGTCAGTTCGATGTTTACCGCACTCTTTGTTGCTCACCTTATGCTTGACTTTCTTGTTGAGCAGGTCAAGGTCAAAAAGCTTAGTATAAGCTGGAGGATATGATGAGAAGAGTTATTAAATTCACAAAAATGCGGTATGTCATGTTCCTTCTTTCTTTCCTTGTTATCGGAGGGGGAATTACCGGTACAATATTAAACGGTGGGTACAACCTTGGTATTGATTTTCAGGCCGGGTTAAATCAGCGTGTACAGATTGCTCCTGTAGCCATGACGGTAACGTATACAGGAAAAGGTGATGCCTCCCTTGAAATGCAGGCATCGATGCTTACTGTTGTTATCCGTGGAGAGCATGGAGTTAAGAAATATCCATTTAAGCTGTCAAAAACGGTAACTATGGATCAACTTGCTCAGGACCTGAATAAAATAGACGGTATCACCACGGAAGTGAAAACAGACGGCGGAGTATCTGTTGATCGTCTTACCGCTGGTCTTAATTATCCTCTTGTTCTTTCGGCTGAGCCTTCATATTTGAATGTTGTAAGCAGTAAAACAGCTGTTGATGTTTCAATCGATAAAGTACGATCTGCTCTCGCAAAGATGGGTAAACCCCAGATTCAGGTAATAGGGAAACCGCAGGATCAGGAATTCCAGATCAGGGTAGGGGATCCAACTGGCAGTGAAAAAACAAAAATTGAAAGTGAGGTTTCTTCCCTCCTTGAAAAGGCCTTCGGCCGGCATGTTGTTGTTGTTAAATTGTCAAACTATGTGGGTCCTAAATTCTCCAGTACTCTTGCGCAGGAGTCTGTAGGTTTAACAATTACCGCTCTTGTTCTTGTTCTTATATATCTGTGGTTCCGGTTTAAACTGGCCTACGGTGTTTCTGCAATTTCAGCGTTGTTTCACGATGTTCTTGTTATGCTTGGATTCATTGGAACATTCAGACTCGAGGTAAATACGACAACGATTGCCGCGGTTTTAACTATTATCGGGTATTCGCTGAATGATACGATTGTTGTATTTGACAGGATTAGAGAAAACACAGGCCTTCTGAGAGGGGAGCGGTTTTCAAGGATTATTGATGTCAGTATAACTCAGTCTTTGAGCCGGACAATTATTACATCACTCACAACCTTAATGGCAGTGCTTGCTCTGTATTTCTTTGGTACCGGTCCTATAAAAGACTTTTCTCTTAATCTTATTGTTGGTATTGTTGCAGGTACCTATTCTTCAATCTTTATCGCGTCACCTATTCTTTTGGGATGGACAAACGTTGTTAAAAAGAAGAATGTTATTAAATCTGGTGATGCTGACAAAATAAAAGCTTTTGAAGAACAGCAGAAACTTGGTTCCTCTGCAGAAGACGGTTCAGCGAAATCATCTGCTATTATTCCGAAAGCTGACCGGAAGCTTCGGGGTAAAAGAAAGAAAAAGAAATAGTATTAGCTGTTGCTGAGATGAAAGCCGGTCTGACAGGGGACCGGCTTTTTCGTATTGCATTATCTCCCGCAAAAGGAGCGAGGCATGCTTGACTATCTCCGCCTTTTTTTAGACCGCGATAATCCCCTTCTGATAAATCTTGAAGTTAACAGTGCCGATAGGAATGATATTCAACCTTCAGTTGAACCTGAACTCGGGAAATTTCTTGGGCTGCTTGTACGTCTTACAGGTGCAACACGTGTGCTGGAAATAGGTACAGGGATCGGATATTCTTCCATATGGCTAGGAGAAGCGGTCAGGGCTACCGGAGGAAAGGTTGTAACTATCGATAATCATGAGCGGACGCACAAGGAAGTACTGAAAAACCTGGTAGAGGCCGGTTTATCGGATGTGGTGGAACCCCTTCTTGGTAATGCTGAGGAAATTGTTCCTGCCTTGACTGATGAGTGGGATATTATATTTCAGGATGGAGGAAAGTATCTCTATCCTCTGCTGTATAATGAATTATTTCTTCGTCTTAAACAAGGCGGGCTGCTTATAGCAGATGATACATTGTTCCGGGTTAATCCGGATGTTCGGAAACAGCTTGGAGTATATACTGATGAATATAATAAAAGGGTATTTTCTGATTCCCGGTTATATTCTACCATTCTTCCTGTAGGACATGGAATAACGGTCAGTTTAAAAGTCAAGAATGACATGGAGCATGATAATGCCATACAAAAAAACGGATAAACGAATTGTCATCCGGTCCAGGGTGATGGGTTTCTGCATGGGAGTAAAAGCTGTTATAAAAAAGGTTGATCTGGAGGTGGAAGCTGATTCTGAAAGGCCTCTTTACACGTATGGTCCATTGATTCATAACAGGCTTGTTATTGAAAAACTTCAAAAACAAGGAGTGAAAGCGCTTGAGCATCCTGATCAGGGCTCTGGAGGTACACTGGTAATCCGGGCACATGGTATACATCCTGCAGTGCGGTCTGATTTTGAGAATGCTGGATACAGGATTGTAGAAGGAACCTGTCCCCGGGTGCTTAAATCCCAGCAGACAGTATCAGAGTACAGCGAAAAGGGCTGGTTTATAATTATAGTCGGAGACAGGGATCATGGTGAAGTGCGTGCCATACGGGGATGCGCACAAAATTCCGCTGTTGTTTTAACGGAAGAGGAGGCAGCGCAGCTTGAAATTCCTGATAAAACACTTGTTATTGCCCAGACGACACTTTCATTGACAGAATATAATAATATCTGTGATATCCTTTCTGAAAAAAACAAGAATATAATGATTGTAGAAAGCATCTGTCCGGCAACACAGGAACGGCAAAGGTCTCTCGATGAACTATTGCTGCAGGTGGATGCTGTTGTTGTTGTCGGTGGGAAAAACAGTGCAAATACACGCCGTCTTTATGTAAAAGCAAGAAATTCCGGAAAACCAAGCTGGCTTATCGAAGAGATCTCTGATCTCCCTCCGGAAATAACAAAGTATCGGCGGATCGGCATCACGGCAGGTGCTTCAACACCTGACTGGATTATCGATGATATTGAAAAAGCTCTTTTAGAAATGTAGTTTTTTTGGGTTGACAGAGCGGATCGATTTCCGCATTATTTCCAAACGGAGTGAGAGTAGCGTGAAAGTGAAACTTTTACATTACCGAACGAGTGAAGGAAACAGCAGACTACTGTCTGTTATTTCCAAACGGAGTGAGTGGAGCGGGACAACTTGTTGGTCCCGTTTCAAACGGAGAAAAATTTATGGCAGATGATGAAAAATTAAAGAAGATACGCCATTCAATGGCACATGTGATGGCAGAAGCTGTCGTCCAGAAATACCCAGGTACAAAGGTCGCAATAGGGCCTGCTATTGACAACGGCTTTTACTATGACTTTGATCTTCCTGAAACAGTTACTCTTGATGATCTTGAAGATATAACGTTGAGGATGAAAGAAATTATCAAAGGGAATTACCCTTTTCAGAAAAGGCTTGTTTCTCGGGAGGAAGCGGAGAAGCTTTTTTCTGATGCAGGGCAGGAATATAAAATTGAACTCCTAAAAGCAATTCCTGAAGATGAAGACGTTTCACTCTACTCACAGGATACCTTTACTGATCTGTGCCGCGGCCCTCACGTGGAGAATACGAAGGAGTTGAACGCGGAATCTTTTAAGCTTCTTTCCATTGCGGGAGCATACTGGCGCGGAAAAGAGACAAATCCCATGCTCACAAGAATCTACGGAACTGCATGGAGTAATCCTAAAGAGCTGAGGCTGTATTTAAAGAAACTTGAAGAGATAGAGAAGCGGGATCACCGGAAACTCGGAAAAGAGCTTGACTTGTACTCAACCCATGAAGAAGCTGGTCCCGGCCTTATTTACTGGCACCCGAATGGTTCAAGAATACGTCTTGCCATTGAAGATTACTGGCGGAAGGAACACTATAAAAACGGATACGAACTCCTCTATACCCCTCATATTGGACGGTCATGGCTGTGGCAGACTTCCGGGCACCTTGGGTTTTATAACGAAAGTATGTACAGCCCCATGGATGTTGATGATAACGATTATTATATAAAGCCGATGAATTGTCCGTTCCATATCATGATCTATAAAACCGATATCAGATCGTACCGGGAGCTTCCTTTACGGTGGGCTGAGTTGGGTACTGTGTACCGGTATGAAAAATCCGGTGCCCTTCACGGTCTTCTGCGTGTCCGCGGTTTTACCCAGGATGACGCGCATATTATCTGTACCCCCGATCAGGTTGAAGATGAGATCCTTGAAGTTTTAAAGTTTTCTCTTAATATGTGGAAAGCCTTTGGGTTTTCAGATATAAAAGCCTATCTTTCGACACGTCCTGAGAAGTGTGTTGGGGAACCTGAAAGATGGAAACAGGCGACTGCTTCGCTTCAGAAAGCAATTGAAGCGGAGGGGCTGGAGTTTGATATTGATGAAGGCGGCGGAGCATTCTATGGACCAAAGATCGATCTGAAGATTAAAGATGCCCTGGGCAGGGAATGGCAGATGACTACCATCCAGTTTGATTTTAATCTGCCGGATCGTTTTGATATGACTTTTGTTGATAGTGACGGGAAAGAAAAACGTCCGTACATGGTTCACAGAGCCCTCCTTGGCTCAATAGAGCGGTTTTTTGGTGTTCTTATTGAACATTATGGAGGAGCTTTTCCTGTCTGGCTTTCACCGGTTCAGGCAGCGGTTATTCCTGTTGCGGCAGCTTTTAATGAATATGCCAATGAAGTGAGTGCTGCTCTGAAAGAAAAAGGAATACGGGTATCGGTGGATCTCGGTGACAACAGAATGAATGCAAAGATTAGAAACTTTCAAAAAAAGAAGGTTCCGTATATGCTGATTCTTGGGGAGAAAGAACAGGAGTCAGAAGCTGTTTCTCTGCGTCTTCGCACCGGGAAACAGACAAACATGATTCCTCTTCAGGATTTTATTAAGATGGTACAGGAGAAAATAAACAGTAAGGAACTTATATAGATCTGATGAACCCTCTGTCAGCGGTAACAGGTACTATCTATTTTTGGTTTTTTTTGGGTGCAGTTTTCCTTGCTGCGGCTTTTAACAGTATCTTTTCCTCCTTTCTTGAACATCTGAAAAAGGTTTCTTCTTGGAGCAGGCATCTGCCTGCTTTTTATTTTTTTCTGTCCATGTCGATTGCGCTTGTTTCACTCTCTGTTTTTTTTGTTGACTGGAAGAAGGTGATCTTTTCACCGTCACTTGTTCTGTTTGTCCTTGTTACCATTCTGCTTTTTATCTTTATTATCCGCTTTTTCCTTTTCTGGGGAGCCGGTATTCTTCTTTTGCTTGCTGGTGGAGTATTTTTCCTTAATATGATACTGGGAGAATGGCAGAATATGGATACTCATAAACAAATTCTCACGCTCCGGCTTCTTACCAGGAATAAAACAGACTATACGTATGAATTTACAATACCTGGAAAGACAGATTATTTTTACAACTCTGAAAGCGGCCGGGGCAGGATAATCATCTATCTAATCCAAACAGTACCCTGGCTTTTTTTTGTACCAGGTAAGAACTATGTGCTTATTGATGGATATACCACTTCCTGGAAATTCAGAATGATTCAGAGAATTTCGGGGAGATACGGTCCCTTTTTCATGAAGAAAATTGTTTTTCCTTTACCTGCAATACAGCTGTTATGGCCGTACAGGTTAAAACTTGAAAACGATAAGGTAGAGATAGGTGTGGATTTATAGGGAGACCCGGCCGATAAATGAAGTATGATAATAACCTTTTATAAATTCAACGGGAAGGTCAACCGTTATTATACTATTCATGACAGGCAGGGAGATCTGTTTAGTACCTATTCTTTTACTGCTGTATGGGGAATAGAGATGTACAAGGGAAGAGAAAAAGCGTATGTGTTCGATTCGAGAGAACCTATGGAACGTAAGATACGGTCGATTTTTAAGGATAGAATGAGGTGCGGATATAAAGTCTTGTACAGTTTTGCCAGGAAAAAGGCCGAGAAACAATTACTGCAGGAAGTCAGTACGTTAAGGAGCATTGTATGAATCTGCCAAACAGGCTTACCGTGGGACGTCTGGTGTTGTCCCCTCTGTTTTTTGTTGTTTATTTTTTTCCTGTCTGGACACATACCGCTAATGTATTGTCAGCTTATTTTCTTATTGCAATCTTTCTTGGTATTGAAATTTCAGATTTTCTTGATGGTTTTATAGCACGAAAATACCATTTAGTAACAGATATAGGCAAGGTTCTTGATCCTTTTGCTGATGTCGTTAGCAGATTAACCTATTTTCTTTGTTTTGCTGCAACGGGAATTATGCCTCTCTGGATTTTTCTTATTCTTATGTATCGGGAGCTTGGCATTATATTCTTTAGGATGATGATGATAAAAAAGGGTGTTGTTGTTGCAGCATCACTATGGGGCAAGATGAAAGCTGTAACCTATGCTGTTTCCGGTATTCTTGGCGTTTTTCTTGTATCCGTACAGCGGCTAAACGTGTTAAGCAGGGTAGTACGGCCTCTGGAAATTATCCTTTATATCTTTTTTATACTCTCTGCCGCAGCATCGGTAGCTTCTTTTGCCGTGTATATTGCCGGTGGTATAAAAGGCGGACAAGAAGAGACGTGAAGCGAAAAAACGTCCAGTATTAGAGGCGTATCATATTGACATTCTGTTTGATTTTGATTATCTTACACACACGATTTGAGGATAAAACAGCAGCGTGAGTCTTTCAGGTACGGATTGATTTCCAGGTACCATGGGATTTGTAGAGCGGCTATACGAAATACTTTAGTTTTTAATGCAATAACTAATTTTTGTACTCAAACACTTGACAGAGAGCAAGGAAACTTGCTATAAATACGCCACTGTCTGACAGTAATGGCAGACAGAAGTATTGGTCTTTGACAGAGGAAACAGGGAAGGGAAGGAAAAGTAGAGAGAAGTAAAGAGAAGCTTGGACGAACGATTTGGAGTGTAAACACCATTTATGGTGTTAAAATATATAATGGAGAGTTTGATCCTGGCTCAGAACGAACGCTGGCGGCGCGTTTTAAGCATGCAAGTCGAACGGTATGAATGGTGCTTGCACTATTCAGAGAGTGGCGAACGGGTGAGTAACACGTAGATAATCTATCTTTATATTGGGGATAGCACATGGAAACATGTGGTAATACCGAATAGACTTTATCTGTCGATAGGGGAGATAAAGGAAAGGTGCTTAGGGATCGTA
>WGCU01000005.1 GCA_015493635.1 Spirochaetaceae bacterium
AGGGCACCTTTTTTGTGGGGTAAATATTACAAATTTTTGGCTTTTAGATGCTCTAAAGCCTCTTCAGGGCATTCTCTCGGGGTAAAATATTTTTGACCCCTTTGTTATTTTCTCTCAGTATAGTAAGTTGGGGTACTTCGCAAAAAGCTCCTTGACTCTTCATACCCTGTAGATAGACTATAGATTGTGACCGTTGATGTGGAAATAGAACACAAATACTTTCGTCATCTCCTTGAAATATCTCCCGGCGCCCGGGGGCATATTTCGTTGACAACGCTGATACCCCACCAGCACAGTGCTGTTATAAAGCTTTTTTTGTCTGAAAACAGTGAACACACCTTTTTAAAGGAATACCTGCTCGATCTCTCACATACAGGGAAGGACAAACCTCTCATGGAAGTGAGAGGAAACGTTGTCAAGAATATACTGGAACTCTCCATTGCTGTTGAAAATGAAGTGGTACGGGAAGATACGCTGAAAATACCGTATCCATGCAGACTGAGCAAACGCGTACTGCTTTTTGCAGCTGGCGGTATTCTCCTGGCTGCACTCCTTTTTTTCGGATACAGGAAAATATCCCCGGAACCACAAACTCAAAAGGGAGCACTAACTGAAAAACCAGCTCCTGCTCAACGGGGAGGACAGACCCCTGTGAAACCGGAAGAACAAAGCCATCTTCAACCAGAGGCACAGCCTCCTGTTCAGTCAGAAACACAGCCTCCTGTAAAACAGGCTGCTGTTTCATTTAAAAAAATTATCTATTTTTATCCTGACAGCACCCGGATAAAGGAGGGAGAAGAAAAAAAACTCCAGGAAGTTATATCTTTTCTTAAAAACCATTCCGGCGGGAAGATAACCATATCCGGATTCTGTGCTTTGTCCGGTACACAGAAAGGGCGGCGGGAACTCTCAAAAAAACGTGCCGAAAAAATAGCCACCCTCCTGAAGAAAGGAAGGTGGTTACCGGAGGCAACGCTCCGGGTTAAATGGTTTGGAGCACAAAATCCCGTAACAACCGATCCGGCACAAATTGACAAAAACAGGCGAGTGGAAATTAAAATAGTATCAAACTGATTTCATACTTCAGGATAGAGAAAGGTACGCCCGGAAGCATCTGTAAGTTCCCATCCCTTTTCCGTTTTCCCGGTTATGTACTGCTCAGTCAGGGGGACTTTCCCCCCCCCGCAGGGAAGATCGACAGCATAAACAGGCAAAGCAAGACCGGAAACCCGGCCCCTCAATTCCTTCATTAAACGGAGGCCTTCTCCCAGAGGAGCTCTTAAATGTGATGTACCGGGAGCAAGATCTCCCTGGAAAAGATAGTAGGGCTTTATACGGTTACGGACAAGGCAATGGAAAAGTATTTCGAGAGTATCCGCATTATCATTTATATTCTTTAAAAGCACTGCCTGATTAAGGACCGGAATACCCGCATCGATAAGTGCGCTTACCGCTTTCATACTCTCAGCAGTACATTCCCGGGGATGATTAAACTGGGTCATGATGAACAATGGTTTGTATTCTGAAAGCATGGATACAAGAGCAGCATCAATACGTGAAGGCATAACAACAGGCATCCTCGTTCCAACTCTTAGAACAAGACCGCTCCGTACTGCTTTAAACCGAGCCAGATATCCCTCCAGAACCTTTGTATCAAGCATGAGGGGGTCACCACCTGAAAAGATGATTTCTGTAATCTCTGGATGGGAAGAAACATAGTTTACAGCAGCTTCGACTTCTGTATCCCCTGCCGGTCCTTCGTGCTGCCCGGTAAAATTCCGTCTAAAACAATGCCTGCAGTACATTGCACATGTATCAGTAGCAAGAAAAAGCGCTCTATCCCTGTACCGGTGAATAAGCCGGTCAGTCACTTTATAGGATGCTTCCCCGAGAGGGTCGGTACATTCAAAAGGTTTAACCGTAAACTCTTCTATACGGGGTATGGCCTGAAGACGGATGGGATCATTCTCGGAATCTTCGATGAGCGAAAGATAATAGAGAGGAACAGCACAGCGAAACGTATCTTGTTTAATGTGAAAATAATCTCTTTCCGCAGCAGAGAGCTGTATTTTCTCCTCAAGCTCTTCTACCGACCGGAGAGCTGATGCACAATCTTTTTTCCAACTCATCTAATTTCGGGAGATAACCTGGGAAATATAACTGTTTTTGAAGGTATTGATCTTTACTAACCAGTTCAGAAACTTTTCAGCTTCCGCTTTTTTGGAATAGGGGCCGATACGAACACGGTAGTAATCTACACCGCCGATGGTTTTAATGGTTATTCTGCTCGTCAGCCCTTCTCCGGATAATGTGTCCCGTGCACTTTCTGCACTTGTTCTGCTTTTGTATGACCCCGCCTGTATCCAGTATTCCTTAACAGCTGTCTTTACCGGTCTGGATACTGCCTTATGTGTTTCTACAGCTTTAGAAGTTACCACTGCAGCAGGCTTTTGAGGAGCTGCTTTTATTACCGGTGCAGGAGAGACAGGTACTGTTTTCGGAGGAGCTGCAGCTTTCTTTCCATCAGTTTCTCCATATACAATGGTAAAATTTCTATCTGTCTGCTTACTTTTTTCTTCTTTCGGAGTAATACCCGGATACTCTTTCGAATTCCGTACCCACTCAACAGGATCAAAACCGATAGCAGCTTTTCCTGCAGCCGGAACGGCAGTTTTTTCAGCTGTCTGAGTATCTTTTGAGGGATAGAGCCAGAGCAGCCCTGCTGCAAACACAATGCAAAGAAAAGCAGCAACTGATATGATTACCCATAATATTTTTTTTTGTTCCATTTTATTTTCTCTCTCCCAAAGCTGTTATTATCTTCACTACATCAGTTTCCAGGATATGTACAGAAGAACCGTTCCATATAGTATAACTATCGACAACTTCGTGATAGTATTTAGCATCCAGTTTCCTCTGTGCCGCCATTCTCTTTAGAATATGACATACTGAATGTGAATCTCTGACGAGAGCCCTCCCCATCCTCCGCAGGAACGGTGACTCTACCCACAACACAGCATCACAAAGACGGTTAAGACCCATTTTATGAAGAATGGCCGCATTTATAACGATTGAGCAGTTTCCGCATTCCTGTATCTCTTTTTTGCAGAGATCAACCATCACGGGATGAATAATCGATTCGAGAGCGGCAAGAGCTTTTCTACTGTTAAAAACAATATCACCGAGTTTTTTCCTGTCAATTTCTCCGTTGTTATCCAATATATCTTTCCCGAACAGAGAAACAACCTCTACTGTTTTTTCTTTCAGAGCTCTATATCCAAGCCGGTCAACATCAATTTCATACCACCCATGAGATACAAAAATCCGGGAGACAGTATTTTTCCCTGAACAATACTTACCGGTTATTCCAAGAACCACTTAATGAAGCTCTCCCCAGCTTTTTCCGCTTTCAATGGATACCTTCAACGGAACAGACAGAACTGCGGCACTCTCCATTTCCTCCTGTACCATTATCCGGACAGCTTTCAATTCTGATTCCGGTACCTCAAAAATCAATTCATCGTGCACCTGAAGAATCATTCCGGCTTTAACTTTTTCTTTTTCAAGACGCTTAACTGTCTTAATCATCGCTGTTTTTACAATATCTGCTGCTGATCCCTGAATCACTGTATTTACAGCAATCCGTTCTGCTCCGGATTTTTCAGTTTTATTTCTGCTTGTTATTCCGTTTATTTTCCGCTCCCTGCCAAGGATTGTTTTCACTTTTCCTGTCTTTTCAGCTTTTTCTACCGTACTCTTTATAAAATCACGTATCCCGGCATACCGGTCAAAGTACGCTTCTATAAATCCGGAGGCTTCTTTCATGGGAAGTGACAATTCACGGGAAAGTCTGAAAGCGGACATACCGTACATAACCCCAAAGTTGATGGTTTTAGCTATTCTCCGCTGGTCTTTCGTTACTTCCTCAGGTTTCAGACCGAATATAAGAGATCCCGTCATTCTATGCACATCAATACCCGTCTGGAACGCCTTTTTCAACCCGGGATCTCCGGAAAGATGTGCAAGTACAACAAGTTCAATCTGTGAATAGTCCGCACTTAAAAGAAGCATCCCCTCTTCAGCAACAAAAGCTTCGCGGATTCTCCTCCCTTCGGAAGAACGGATCGGTATATTCTGAAGGTTGGGATCTTTACTTGAAAGCCTTCCCGTCGCTGTTCCTGTTTGAAGAAAATGGGTATGAATCCGGCCTGTCTCAGGATTTACGAGGAGAGGGAGCGAGTCAACGTAGGTTGATTTAAGTTTAGAAAGGCTCCGGTGTTGCAAAACCATTTCAGGAACAATATCCTCTCTGGAAAGAATTTCAAGAACTTTAATGTCAGTGGAGAACCCTGTTTTTGTTTTTTTAACAGGTTTTAATTTTCTGTCTTTAAAAAGTACTTCCTGAAGCTGCTTTGTAGAGTTGATATTAAACTCCCGCCCGCATTCAGTAAAAATGTTCCGCTCTATTAACTGCAGATCCCTCTCAAGCTGCATTCCATAGACTACAAGCTTCCTCGGAAGCAGTTTGATCCCTTTATACTCCATATCACCGAGAATCTTTACAAGAGGCATTTCAGTTTCATAAACCAGCTTCTCAAGTCCTCTTTCATGAAGGTCTTTTGAAAAGTTTTCATAAAAACGGTAGGTTATGTCAGCATCTTCCGCAGCATACTCTCCGGCAGTTTCAAGAGCGATATCACAGAACAACTTTCCTTTCGGCACAATATCGTGGTATGTAATTGTTTTATAGCCGAATTTCCGTTCCGCGAGGGCATCCATCCCATACATGGGAGCAGATGAATCAAGGACCCATGCTGCAATCATGGTATCAAAAACAAGATTATCCGCACGAACTCCCCATCTTTTAAGGATCTTGTAATCATATTTAAAATTATGCCCTATCATCTTTAAACCTGTATCCGTTACAAGCTGCTGAATAAAAGGGCGGAGTTCAGCGGACGAAAAGTATGTTTTCCCTCCTGCGTTAAGAGGGATATAACATCCGGTACCTGCTGCGGTGGAAAGGGAAAAGCCTACCGGATCTCCAAGCATCGCATTGAGATTGTTCGTTTCTATATCGAGAGCAAACCAGATGTTCTCTCTTATTCTGCGGACCCATCTGTCCAGCCCGGCAGTATCGGTTACAATCTCATAGGTTCCTCTTTCCCACGAAGAAGTTTTTACTGAAAGAGAGGCAGAACCGGCGGTAATACCTGAAATTTTTTCCAACCCGGAAAGCAGCCCTTTCGATCCGAGGCGGTCAAGCAGTGGAGCCGCTCCTGCCATTGCCTTTCTGTTCAGCATAAAATCTCCAAACCGGTATTCTCCCGCGATGCCGAAAGCAAGAGAAACAAGTTTTCTGCTCAACAGTGCGTCTTCTTTGGAGACGGTTAGTTTTTCTTGTGTTTTTACCGGGCATTCATTCAGATGATCATATATCCCGCTGAGAGAGCCGAAAGAACGCAGCAGGTTTACTGCCGTTTTTGGACCTATCCCCTTAACACCGGGAATATTATCCGCTGAGTCTCCAATAAGGGCAAGATAATCCATAATTTGATCCGGATGTACACCAAATCGGTCCTCAACCCCCGCTGGTCCAATATCAAAATAGGAACCTTTCTCATACCTCAGCATATGAATGGAATCGTCAACTACCTGCATAAGATCTTTATCTGAAGAAACGATAAAAACATCACACGTTTCTCCGGCAATATTTTTTGCAATATCCGCCATTAAATCATCCGCTTCATAACGGTCTTTACTCACCTGGACAATACCCATGGCTTCAAGAATGGACGTTAACAGCGGTATCTGTTCATGCAGCTCGTCAGGGGCCCGTTCGCGTGTTCCCTTGTAGGCCGGATAGAGCTCATGCCTGAATGTCGGAACCCTTGAATCAAGAACAACCGCCAGCCCATCAGGGTTATATTTTTCAAGAAGTGAAAAAAGGGTTTTAAGGAAACCGTACACGGCAGAAATATTTTCTCCCTCTGCACTGCGGATAGGGCTTTTTATAAATGCCCAGTACGATCGATAGATAAGACTGTAGCCGTCTATAAGAAATAGTTTTTTTTTCATCGTGTTATATCAATGTACTCCGGTAAGGATGATCCATTATACTGTGAATGCCCCTTGGTTAAAAGCAGTATGGAAGAAAGCTGTTTCTTAATACTTTTAACAGAAACCTGCAAAGCATCCATATTCGCATGCTGGAGCATCGAGATATTCTCATAAAGGGCTTGAAACGGATAGTTTTCAACTACTGCGTAAGCGATGCGGTTATCCAAAGCAGAGATAACCGTTTCCAGAGAGCATAGATGATCAGTTTCCTCCCTGATAAAACGGGCATAAAACACAACATCTTCAGTATTTCCTTCTTCTATGGCAGCGGCCTGCAGGAGCAGCGCCTGATAAAGCTTCTTGAGAACAGTGTATTTCTTTTGATAATTTTTCCGCCGGAGGTTCAGCATGGCATCTACCCTGCTATATTTATTCCGCCTGAAGTTCTCCCTTTTACAGATGTCTTGGTAATAACCTGCTGCCAGGCATCTCTGAGATCCGCAACATACGTATGTACTTTTTTTAAAATACCCACATCTTTTTTAACATTTGCCTCCATGAGCTGTTTATTAAAAAACATATAGAGACTGAACAGATTGCCCGCAATTTCTCCACCTTTCTCAAAATCAAGAGAAACCATGAGTTCAGTTATGAGGTCCTGTGTCTTGATAATGGCATTACTCACAGAATCCAGCCTGGGATCGCCGCTCTCGAGTATCTCAATTGCATAATTCAGCTGCCTGACAGCTTCATCATAGATAAGTATAATGAGCTTTCCACCGCTGGCAGTCTTAATATGAGTTTCTTTGTATGCGTTTAATCTGTTGATCGTACTCACCTCTTTCCCTCCACACAGGATAATTCAAATCTATAAACATATATCACAGAATTCAAGTAAAAAATTTTATTTATCATTTTGCATGCTCCATTAGCGTCGTTACCGGAACAATACGGTATCCACGGGTAATAAGTCCGTTGATAAGAAGATCGAGATCCTGAAACAGATAATCCTTTCGCCCTTTTGCCACCTCTCCAATCCTGACAGGTATAATAGAACCAGGTTTCTTCTGTTTTATTATGTTCTCAATAATATCCCGGGCTGATCTATAAAGGCCAGAGGATGAACAGTCTCCATAAGGAACCCAGTCAAGGGGGTCAATGTCCCTGCCGATATACTGGTAATTCATTTCACCGGCAGCTTTTATAATAGCACTGTTTACATAATAATAGGGTGCATGCCAAAGCAGGGCAAGCTCTTTCCCCGTCAAAGCAAAATAATCATCTTCATTCCGTCCCAGACCCTGTTTGATAAAATCATCGTCTATCTTGTACCGCGCATCAGTCATGTTGAAATAGGTGGAAAAAAGAGACCCAATTTCATGACCGGACTTACTCAGTTCTCTGACAGCATCTGGATTTCTCCGTATAAATTCCCCATTGAGAAAAAACGTTGCTTTGATACCGTATTCAGAAAGCGTGGTAAGAATTTCGGTAAGCCCCTCAACAGAATCTATACCGTTAAAAACAAGAGAAACTTCCCGCCTTCTGATTCTGGAGCCATGGGTAAAAATATTCCATGACACAGACTCATTTTCCGTTGGGAAAGGTTCAAAAACCTGTGCAGGAGCAGGAAAAAGAGGTTTCGTCCCGTACCCTTTTATATTCCGGACCATGATAAGATTTTTATAACTTCCTATACTGTTTGTTTCAAAGTAAACCCTGTAATCCCCTGACACAACACTCGTCTCAGCCGGTTCTACCGATGGTACGGCCTTCCAGCTGCCGTCTTTCCGGAGATATTCCTTTCCCGCAAGCTTTGAAAAAACAGTTCCGTCTTTTGTGAATCCATATTCACCAACCTGAGAAAGCAGCACCGTTTTTTCCGTTCCTTTTTCAAGATCCACTAAAACAGTGCTGTAGGCCCCGGCAACTATCAGCTCATCGGAACTCCGCCATAGAATATGGAGCGGACGAATCTGTTTTATGGTTTTTACTGTTTTCCAGTCTACGTAATTTTTCAATTCAACCCGGTCCGTATAGAGCAGAGCTATTTCCCCTCCGTCAGAGGAGACAGAAACATCCAGTACTCCAGAATCTGCCGTCTGTGTAAACAAAAGCTGGTTATTCTGCGTTATAAGATTTATCCTGAACAGAGAGGAATAACGCTCTCCATTGTGAATCCCTACTGCAAACACCGTTATCAGATCTTCATTTGACCAGATAATCCTCTTTACCCGGGTATTCCGCGGCAGATAGAGGTACGGAAGTGAAGTAATGGTACCGATAGAGAGATAATCATCGTTTCTGAGGAAATACAGGAAAAGATTCCGGCCTCCCTTATCAAGAAGAATCTTTCTCCCGTCAGGGGAAATAGTAAAACTGTCAAAATTAGAATCAAACGTAAAGGGTATTTTACCTATAATATCGCCCATTTCCAGGATTCCCCGATAGAGGGCACGGGTAAAAAACTCCGCGGTAAGTATTTTATAGACTCTCGACATCTTTACATAGTAAAGATCATTCCGCGAGGACCAGTTTACACTCTTGATTGAACCGGTACCGATGGATCGGAGCTTTTCTGCGATAACCCTGGAACCGGTAAGCTGATCAATCGAATAGTAATAGAGCATCCCTTTTTTTACAAAAATAAAGAACCTTGAATCCGGCGACCACTTGGCTACAGCAGTATCAAATGATATTCCGACATCCTTTGAAATAACGGTCTCTTTCTTCTCTTTTACATTAAAAAGAACGAGATCCCCGTATGAAACATTTTTTTTATGATAGTAGAGCAGGTACTGACCGTCGGGAGAGGCATCAATATTCCTGATTTTCCCGTTTTGAATCTCACTGCCGCTGATAAATGAGGGAAAATCATGAACCGCCTTCATGGATTTCAATTGTTCATCAGATCTGAAAATACCGTACCGGTTCTGTATCTGAAGTACAGCCCCATTCTCGAGAAGAACAGCCCGTTCAGGGAAAAAAGTCAGCTGGTGAAGTTTATGAGTCTTCACATCTCCGGAGAACAAGGTACGGTACAAGCCATAATGGAGTCCGTTCGTTTCCGCTGAAAACAAAAGCTGATTTGTTTCAGAGAGATTAAGACCGCTGAATACCACATCTGCCGGCAGGCGGTACGCTGCAAGACATAAAAATATTATGAGTAACCGTTTCATACCGTTTCATTGTCGGCAGAAACTCTGAAAGAGTTCACAAAAAGATTTATTTTATAACAGCTCTGCCGCCAGCTCCGCTAACCGGCTCCGTTCCGATTTATCAAGAAGCACATGCCCATAGAGATCCTGCCCCTTAAACGCTTCTACAAGATAGGTTAACCCGTTCGAATTGGAATCAAGGTAGGGGCTGTCAATTTGATACGGATCACCGGTAAGAATGATTTTTGTACCTTTCCCGGCCCTGCTGACGACCGTTTTAATTTCATTGGGAGAAAGATTTTGTACTTCATCTATAATAATGTATTCCTTAGGCAGAGAGCGGCCCCGTATATAGGTTAACGCTTCAATTTCAATTTTCTCCGAATCAAGAAGCGCAGCTTTATCCCGCATACCAGGATACTTGTGTACCGAGAGAATGTACTCAAGATTATCAAATATCGGCTGCATCCAGTGACTGAGTTTTTCCTCTTTGTCCCCCGGCAGATACCCTATATCCTTCCCGAAAGGGACTACCGGCCGGGATACGAGGACCCGTGAATAGATATCTTCATGAAACACATGGTACAGACCAGCTGCAACAGCAAGCAGTGTTTTCCCTGTTCCGGCTTTTCCCACAAGGGTAACCAGAGAGATTGAATCATCAAGGAGAAGATCAAGAGCCATCCGCTGTTCCATGTTAAGAGGTTTTACCCCGCTGACTGCCGTCCTCAGATCTTCAACAAGGTTAAGCTGCCCAGCATCTGCATCATAACGCGCGAGAACGCGTTCTTCACTGTCTTTGGTCAGTAAAACCGCAAATTCATTGGGATACAGTTCATCTTTCCACGGAACAGTTCCTATGCCGGTAATATCTTTCAGGGTTTCGGCGGAGATATCAATTTCGCGGTAACCGGTATACAAATCCGAAATATTAATTTTCTGTTTCTCATAATCAACCGCTCTTAGGCCCAGAGATTGTGCTTTTACCCTTGCGTTTATATCCTTTGAAACAAAAAAGACCCTTTTCCCCTCATGCTGCAGATCAAGGGCGGTTTGAATAATCTGATTATCAATTTTACTCCGGGTTAACCCGTCCGCCATCTCTGACCTCCGGTACGAAACGGCAACCTTGAGAATGGAGCCGTTTTCCATTTTTACACCGGTATTCAAATTTCCATGTTTTGCAGCTTCATCTATAAACCGAATGGCGTGACGGGCATTTCTTCCCCGTTCATCAGAGAATGTTTTCAGTTTATCCAGTTCTTCCAGAACACCCAAGGGTATGACAACTTCATTATCCCTGAATGACAGGATCGCATCCGCTTTATGAATAAAAACATTTGTATCGATAACAAAACTTTTTACCGCGTTATTCATATTCCCTCCGTATCATTCAATTTTAGTGTCAATAATAATCCGGTTTCTGCCCCCTGCTTTTGCCAGATAGAGAGCTCTGTCCGCCCGTTCTATAAATATTTCCAGAGGTTCCGTCTGCCTGCGGTACGCAATACCTCCGCTTATTGTTACCCTGAGACCGGGAATACCCCTGCCGAAGGAGAGTGCTTCCACCTGATGCCGGATCCTTTCCGCTACATTTGCAGCTATTTCATGTTCAGGAGCGACAATAAAAGAAAGAAACTCCTCCCCCCCGTACCGGACATTGATATCTTCATCACGGGTATTCTTTAAAATAACATCCGCTATAGCGGTCAGGACATTGTTTCCCCTGCCGTGGCCGTAGGTATCATTCACCTTTTTAAAATAATCAATATCAAACATAACAGCGGCAAAAGAAGCGGATTCGTCTCTGTCATGTATTTTCATCAAACGGGAGACCGCTTCCTCCATGTAGAGTCTTGTATAGAGACCGGTTAAAGAATCGCGGATAGCCTGTTCATAGAACCGCTGCTTATCCATTTTCATATTGCGGAGTATTATCTCCCGCTCCACCGCCACACTCAGGGGAAGAGCAATCTGCTCAATAACCTCTTCAAGTTCTTCTTCCATAACGATCTCTTCTTTCAGCTCCAGTATGGAAAGGGAAATAACCCGCTTTGTCTCTGTGGAAAAAAGGGGAAGCAGGAGGAGTTTCTTTTCCAGAATGTAATATTGCGAACCGTAGAGGTCTCTCCACTTTTTTCTGCTTAACCCTATCAAACTCATGTTGAGCAGGGTATTTTGTATTCCCTGATCCTGAATGACATTGTCATTACTCAGATCTATAACTGCTCCGCTGTGATCCCTGACAAAAAATTTCAAATCCACTGCCGGAAGCAGTTTTTGAATACTTTCCTGCAGGGCTTTCCGGATCTCCATAAAGTCCCGCTTTAAAACCAATATCTCAAGTGAGTTTTTCAGCAGCCTGTTAAGTTCGGAAATACGGTATACGTTCGTTGTACTCCTGGCCATGAGAAAGATACCGCACTCCAGTTCTTTCAGCTTGTTTATCATGTACGAAACAAGCTTCTCCGGTATTATTGACCCGTGCTGGGGGGCAATACCGCTGAGACTAAGCTTTTCAAACTTTTTAACAGAATGCTTCAAAATCTCTTTTGAAGGCATATAATGTTCATGAAAAAGTCTCATGGATTCAAAGTAATGCTTATCCTGAGCAACCAGTGACCAGCCGGTAGTAAACCCTCCGAAAATATCACTGGAAAAGAGAATTTTACTTTTTTTATCGTAGGTGGTAAAAGCTCCCGGAAAGTGAAGATAGGGGGTAAATATAAACTGCAGTTCATGATGCGGGAGCGAAAGTTTCCATTCCATCTCCTCAACACACTGTAGAGGAAGTTTCAATTCGTAGTGTTTCAGCAGCGCATTGGTACGCCAATGGCTCATAATTACCGCATCAGTCCTTGTAACCATCTCATCCATCTGGATAAGGGCTCCCGTAATATCAGGATCCTGATGATGAGCAATAAAATACTTGATATGTGAAAAGGGTATAATCTCTTCTATCTTCTGTAAAGTCCAGGGAAACGTAAGTTTTGATCCGGGATCAACAAGAACAGAGCTGTCTCCATCCTCAATAAGATAGACATGGCACTGAAAGGGATCATCCGGAAGGTAATGCCCCACCCACCAGATTGAATCATCAAGCTGTACAGCGTGGTTGAAGTCCAGTTTCTCATTAGCAACGTTTTTAAGATATTTCATCGCTTCTCCTTACAGCTTACAGAAAGAGTGTAAAAAATAAAAACTCTTCTGTCAAATTTAATGGATCAAAAGGATTAAAAAAGATAGAATACCGGTATGAAATTGCAGGACCTGAATTACTATTACAATAAACTGAAGTTTGGAGAGGATAATTTTCATGATTTAATGAATTTCAGAATTAAAAAGATACTGCTTATTTCAACCTTCTACGATGCGTATATATTTGAACATGACGCAAAACTTTCCAACCAGATTGTCGGCGAATACCACTCTCTCAACCTGACCACAGTCCCCCGGATTATTATTGCTCCCACAGGTAAAGACGCACTTGAAAAAATGGAACAGGAACCCTTTGATCTTGTTATCACCACCATGAGAATCGGCGAAATCTCTCCTTTTGATCTCAGCCGGAAAATTCATGAGACGTATCCCGGTCTTCCGGTACTCCTGCTGTTAACGGTAAAAACAGACATTACCCTTGTTGCAAGAAACCAGGATAAAATAGATACTTTTGAAGAAGTCTTTCTCTGGAACGGTAATCCGAGACTTTTTCTTGCCATGATTAAATACGTGGAGGACAAGCGGAACGTGTCCTACGATACTGAAAACGGATTTGTCAAGGTTATACTTCTGGTAGAGGACTCCATCACTTTTTCTTCCATATATCTTCCCCTGTTCTACGGTGAGATTATGGAACAAACCCAGCGTCTTATTTCTGAAGAGCAGAATGACAGCAAGAAATATTACCGCATGAGGACCCGTCCAAAGGTCCTCCTGGTAAGAACCTTCGAAGAGGCTATCGAAACAATTAATCAGTACAAAGACCATCTCATGGGAATAATATCCGATATCGAATATACCCATCATGGAGAAATAGATACTGATGCAGGATTTAAACTGATTGAGTATCTGCGTGATACCGGACTCGATACACCGGTTATGCTTCAATCCTCCGATATATCGAAGCAGGAACGGGCAAATGCAGCGGGAGTTAATTTTCTGCATAAAAAATCTACGGTTCTGCTCAATGAAATCAGCCGGTTTATCTACCGGAATCTGGGATTCGGTAGTTTCATATTCAGAACACCGGACGGGAAAGAGCTGGGAAAGGCACGGCACCTTAAGGATTTCGTTTCCATTCTTCATGAAATTCCCGCTGAAGCTCTTATCTACCACAGTAAAAATGATCACTTTTCTTCCTGGCTCACCGCGCATGGTGAGTTTGAAGTAGCGCGGAGACTTAAACCGGTAAAAGTTTCAGATTTTAAAACTATCGAAGACCACAAAGCCTTCCTCATCAAGGTTTTCAAGGATGTTAAAGAGCAGAGGAACAGGGGCAAGATTGTTGATTTTGACAAAGAAAGCCTTGATCAGGAAGATGTTGTCATCCGGATTGGAAGCGGATCCCTGGGAGGGAAAGGAAGAGGCCTTGCATTTTTCAACGCTCTTCTTTCTATTATGGATATAGACAGATATTATGACAATGCAAGAATCCGTATACCGAAAACAACAATTATCGCAACAGAAACCTTCGATCTCTTTCTTGATGAGAATGATCTGATTGATATACACCTGGGGAAAACGGATGAAGAGATTAAAAAAGCATTTCTGACAGGAGAGCTTACTGATCAGGTAAAAGCTCAGCTGCGTGATTTCATTGCTTCATGCAGCCAGCCCATAGCTGTACGGTCTTCAGGGCTGCTGGAAGATTCCCAGTCGCAGCCCTTTGCGGGAGTATACGCTACTTACATGCTGCCCAACGATAACACCGATAGTGAGATCCGGTATAAACAATTAACTAATGCGGTAAAGCTTGTTTTCGCGTCAGTCTTTCTGCATGAAGCGGTTACCTACATTGAAACATTAAACTACGGCATTGAAGAAGAAAAAATGGCAGTAATCATTCAGGAACTAGTAGGTGAATCTCACGGAGAATATTTCTACCCTCATTTTGCAGGAGTGGCACAGTCCTATAATTACTATCCCATTTCCCACATGAAGCATTCCGACGGTTCAGCTTCCCTTGCTGTCGGCCTGGGGCAGGCTATCGTTGGAGGAGGCAGGAACTACATGTTCTGTCCGGCTCATCCTGAAATACTGTATGGCTCCGTGGAAGACCACCTTAAAAATTCCCAGACTGACTTCTATGCACTCGATATGGGAGAATCAAACAGTAATCTCATGAAAGGAGAGGAAGCAACCCTTGCAAAACTGCCCCTGAAAATTGCGGAGGAACATAAAACACTAACCCATCTTGCATCTGTCTGGGATTATCAGAATGAAAGAATTGTTGACGGATTATCAATACCCGGTCCAAGAATTGTAAACTTTGCCAATATTTTAAAGTATGATTATTTTCCTCTTTCAAAAATACTGCGCCAAATTCTTGATATTTCCGAACAAGCCCTCGGTATTCCCGTTGAAATAGAATTCGCCGTTGACCTTACCAAAAACAAAGACAAGGGAAAAGTACCGACATTCTATCTGCTGCAGGTACGTCCTCTTTCGGTAAATGTCGAGGAAATGGATATAGATTTTGATACAATAAACAAAGAGGATATAATCCTTTACTCTCAGCAATCTTTGGGGAACGGGACAATAAATACACTTGAAGATATTGTCTACATTGATCCGGCAGTCTTTGATAATACAAAAACTATTGAGATGCAGAAAGAAATTGAGGCTATTAACAACCAGTTTAAGGCAGAAGAGAAAGAGTACATCCTTATCGGACCGGGAAGATGGGGTTCTCGGGACAGATTTTTAGGTATTCCCGTCCATTGGGGGCAGATTAACCGGGCCCGGATCATTGTGGAAACAGGCTTGAAGGATTTTGATGTTGAACCATCCCAGGGATCACATTTTTTCCATAATCTTATAGCCATGAATGTCGGATACTTTAATATCCCTTTTCATAATGCGGGTAATTCCTTTCTGAACCAGGAGTATCTCACACGATGTGATGTCATTTCCCGCGGCCGCTACTTTACCCGGATAAAAACACACAAACCGGTAACGGTACGGATGGACGGGAAAAACGGAAAAGCATTAATAGTTGCATGAAGATTTTACATATTATCGTTTTATTAGAATTAAATTCTTTTTATCAGCCAACTATCAGCATAATCTTCGAAAAGTTTTTATTGACATCCGGTGATTCGGGCGTTACCATCTAAGGTAAATATTCATTGTTTTTATAAGGAGAAATGCATGAGCGGGTACACAGATAAAGTTTATGAAGAACTGAAAAAGAAATACTACTGGGAGAATGAATTCCTTCAGGCAGTAAAAGAAGTGCTTGATTCTCTTTCACCCTATCTTGAAAACGAACCAAAGTACAGGAAAGCAAAAATTCTCGAACGGCTGGTGGAACCTGAAAGGACCCTTATCTTCAGAGTTCCCTGGGTAGACGACAGCGGTGAAGTTCGAATAAATACTGGTTACCGTGTTGAATTCAACAGTGCAATTGGACCTTACAAGGGAGGACTCCGGTTCCATCCCTCGGTCAACCTCGGAATTTTAAAGTTTCTCGGATTTGAACAGATCTTTAAAAACAGTCTGACCGGTCTTCCCATGGGCGGAGGAAAGGGCGGAAGCGACTTTGACCCAAAGGGAAAAAGTGATAATGAAGTTATGGCTTTCTGCCAGTCTTTCATGAGTGAGCTTTTCCGGCATATCGGGCAGAATACCGATGTACCTGCCGGTGATATTGGTGTTGGAGGACGGGAAATAGGATACCTCTTCGGACAGTTCAAAAAGCTCAGGAATTCATTTGAAGGAGTGCTTACCGGAAAAGGCTTAAGCTGGGGAGGTTCTCTCATCCGTCCGGAAGCAACGGGATATGGAGCTGTTTATTTCGCTAATGAGATGCTTAAAACCCGGGGAGAATCTTTTGACGGGAAAACAGTGATGATTTCCGGATCTGGAAACGTTGCCCAGTACGCGGTAAAGAAGGTAAACGCTCTCGGAGGAAAAGTTATTTCAATGTCAGATTCAAGCGGTTCAATTATTGATCCCGATGGTATTTCAGGGGAAAAATGGGATTTTGTCATGGATCTTAAAAACAACCGGAGAGGAAGAATCAAGGAATACGCGGCAGAATTTGGATGCACCTACTACGAAGGGAAACGTCCATGGGGTCTGGCAAAAGCAGATGTTGCTCTTCCCTGTGCAACTCAGAACGAACTTAACCTTTCCGAAGCAAAAGCACTTGTTGAAAACGGATGCCACTGCGTTACTGAAGGTGCCAATATGCCGACTGAGCCGGAAGCAGTTGAATATTTTGTTGAAAACAAGATTCTCTTTGGACCCGGAAAAGCAGCCAACGCCGGCGGTGTTGCCACTTCAGGCCTTGAAATGTCCCAGAACAGCATGAGGTTGTCCTGGACAAGCGAAGAAGTTGATAAACGGCTCCATGATATCATGATAAACATCCATCGTGAATGTACTGAAGCGGCTGATGAGGTTTCCACTCCCGGGAACTACGTAAACGGGGCGAATATTGCCGGTTTCAAAAAAGTTGCAGGAGCCATGCTCGATCAAGGTGTCGTATAGATTTTTATACAGCCGCTCTTTAAACGGGCGGCTTTTTTTATTCTCAAACGGAGTGAGTGGAGCGGAACAACTTGTTGATTCCGTTCCCAAGCGAGTGCAGAGAACGAAAGGTTTCAATATCCCGGGGGATGCGTAAGCCATCTTTGGAACCAGGAAAAAGCCTCTTCCTGCATTGCCCTGTCGAATTTGTGCTTTCCGGGATAAAAGGAACAGCGGTACCGCTCCGAAACACCGGCCTTTGTATATACCTCACGCAGCATGCTGTCCGCATTCTTCATCCCTTCCAGGGTGTAGAGAGGGTCTTCCAGATTATTCAAAACCAGCACCGGGAGAGGGACCCGAAGACCGAGAATCTCGGGAAAATCCAGTTTACCCGGTAATCCGGGTACAAAGGCCATCCATGTATGGGTCCACGCAGAATAGAGAGAGAAATCTCTCCATGTAGTCATAAATCCGGCACATACCGCACATTTTATCCTTTCATCCAGTCCGCCGAGAAAGACGGTCCTCATCCCGCCTCCGGAAAGTCCGCCGCATCCGAGACGCTCAGCGTCTACATCATCCCGTGACGATAGTATATCA
Source organism: Spirochaetaceae bacterium (assembly GCA_015493635.1). GTDB lineage: Bacteria > Spirochaetota > Spirochaetia > B11-G9 > B11-G9 > S145-15. The sequence continues at coordinate 17,514 of WGCU01000005.1, forward strand.
AGAGCGGCCCGGTCTTCCATAAGGGTTACACCAGGCCAGGTAGTACCTGCACAGAAAAGAGACTTTGCCATATCGTGCTCATGGTTGAAAGCCCATTCGTTATATCGTTCAATTTCTTCATCAGTAACAGGCTCCTTTACCGATGCGTCCCGCTGAACTTCCTGTAAAACCTTATCTATATGTACTCTGCGGCTGGCAAAAGGGAAGGTATCGTGTACAAGAACCGCAAACCCCTTTTTTGCCGCTTCATTTGCCCAGCAGAGACCATCGTAATAATCCCGGTGATGCTTTTGCATAAGTCCGGAAGGTTCATCCATCCCCCGGGCAATCTTTTTATACCCCCAGAATTTTTTCCCTCCGTGATCATGAAGGGCAAGAATCCCGGGCAGTTTCCCTCTGCTGCCGGCAGGCTTTAGAAAGAGTGCTTCTGTTTTTGACCCATAGGGCAGCTGCCACTCGAGTTCTTCAACCTCCAGACCGTCCCACTGATACTGTTCTTTAGAAACCGGCTTAACAGTTCCGGTGTACAGTACTGCAGGAGGAGCAACATGCTCCATCACTTTACCGACAGCTTCCTGTTTCCATTCTTCCAGAGCAGTATACTTCACATTTCTAAACGAGAGAGCCCCGGAATCTCTCTGTATTAATCTGCCAATCAGCTCACCGTATTCACCTGTTATGGATTTCATCTCTCCCTTCTGTCCGCTTTTGCCCGGCGGTAGCTCAGATACATCATCCCCAGAATTACCGGGATAATTCCTATGGCTACAAGGTTCCCCTGAAACAGGTTCAGCAGGTAAAATCTCACATGGTTTCCCCCGTCAGTAAAGGCGGTAATCTGCTCTCCCGCTCCGAAAGACATACCGCTCGCGGCGGATAGTTTCGTTATCAGACCAGCCATACGGGTTGAAATGAGCAAAAATGTCGCGACAACAGGGATTCCGGTAACAACACTTCTAATAACATTCCCTCTGCTTATAAGGACGGTTACCGACATAATGGATATCAGATTCGGCAGATCTCCGAGAGGGAGGACCCTGTTCCCCGGAATAATGAGTGCGATTATAAGGGCAACAGGCATCAGGATAAGGCCGGTTATCATGACAGATCTATTGTTCATGAGAACCTCAGGATTAACCGCAACGTACAGCTCTTTTTTCTTCGGGAAACGCTGCCCGATCCATACCTTTAACTGCCGGGAAATAGGACCGATGCCCTTGCCTATCAGCTCTCCGCACTGGGGAAGCAGAAACATAACCGCAGCAAGCTGGATACTCACTTCCAGTATCTTTTTTACCGAATACCCGGCAGCCAGACCGAGTAAAGCTCCGATAATAACACCGATAATCATAGGCTCCGACAACAGCCCTATTTTACCGCCGCTTTTTCCGGGATTGTAGGAGAGCCTGTTGAACCATGGTATTCTGTCATACAGATAATCCATAGTTACGGAAAAGGGAACAAGACCGACGACTGAAACAGGAGAGATGGTAACACCATCCATCCCTTCCTCCCTTTCAACATGGGGAGCGGTCCAGTCAGCTGTCTTTATATTATAAACCGTTATAACAATAACCGCGCAGATACCAAGAATAAAATTATCGGTTACACTCAAAACGAAGGCACCCATAAGTACCAGATGCCAGAAGTTCCACATATCTATATAAATTGTCTTCGTTGTGTTTGTCGCAATCATGATGATATTAATTGCGATGATAAGGGGAATGGATATCGGAGCAATGGGAGAACTCCAGGTAATGGCAGCAAGAGGCGGCCACCCGACATCAAGCACCGGGAAATCAAGCCCCCGGACCACGGTAATAGCCTGCACCGCTGGTTTTATCGTGTCCACAAAATAGGAAAACACTATAAAAATACCCGCAAATCCCACTGCAAGTTTCAAGGCAGACAGAAACGCCTCTGAAATTTTCATTCTCACAATAAAGGCAATTATCAACATAAAGAGGGGAAGCATGACGTATGGTTTAAAGCTAAAAAAGATATCCAGAAAATGTTTGAATGTATCCATGTAACCAGTATACTATATGTTGTACACTGTAGATAAGGGGATACCATGAAAACAGTTAATTGGGGATTGATCGGCTGCGGAGACATAGCACGAAAAAGTGTTGTTCCGGCACTGCAGGATGCGGATAATTCAAAGCTCATTACCGTAACGCGCTCAGATGCATCTAAAGCGGAGAGCTTCGCGAAGGAATTTGGTATAGGAAAGTGGACAGCATCATGGCAGGAACTGGTTACTGACAAAGACATTAACAGTGTGTACGTTGCGACACCTGTCTACCTTCATGCTAAGCAGACCATTAAAGCGGCAGAAAATGGAAAGCATGTTCTCTGCGAGAAACCGATGGCACTTAACAGTGCTGATTGTACAAAAATGATAGATGCCTGTAAAGCAAACGGTGTCAAACTCGGAATTGCCTACTACCGTCATCTCTTTTCACCGGTCAACCGGATAAAGGAGATTATCGCTTCCGGTGAGATAGGTAAGGTCGTCCATATACAGGCAAATAATTTTGAAAATTTCAATCTTCCCGCCGGTGCTCCCCGCTACTGGTTCCTGCAGAAAGAACGGGCAGGAGGCGGACCCATGATGGACATGGGTTGCCACAGAATAGAAATTTTTACAAATATTCTCGGACCGGTAAAAAGCACTTCTTCATTTCTCAGTAACATAGTATTCGACCGGGAGGTTGAAGATACCGCAACAGCACATTTCATCTTTGAAAGCGAAGCGACCGGGCTCCTTGTCTCAGCTCATGCAATAGAAGAGCCCAAAGATACCCTGGATATCTACGGCAGCCTCGGTTCCATTCATGCTCCGGTGCTTGATGAAGGTACACTGCACATCACCACAGCAGGCGGAACACGTACGGAATCACATCCGAATCATTCCAATTTCCATCTGCCCCTCGTTGAAGACTTTGTACAGGCTGTCCTTGAAGAGAGGGAACCTTCAGTCAACGGTGAAGCCGGACGCGCAGTAAACAGGATTCTTGACACGATCTACGGGAAATAGTATCCCGTATTACGCTGCTTTTATACATTCAGCATATCTTCAAGAGGGGTTATTTCCCGGGAGGAAAAACCAAGGTGTGAATGTCTCCTCCAGCCTTCCGCGTACCTGCAGCATTCTGAATTCTGTCCCATCTCAGCACTCATATCCTCCATCGTTTTCAGATAAGAGTTGATCCCCTGACTTTTATCGAGCCATTCTTTCTGGCTTTTATGGAACCCCAGCATCTTAACTTTGTTATCCATAACACCTTCAATGTCTACACAGAAGTCCGGTTCGATCCGCCGCCGCATTCCGTCTGTTAATCCGTAGGGCATAGCATGATACACAGCCATTTCACCGGTGACAGCAGGCCGGTCAGGTATTGAGGGATAGTTCGGCATTCCCCTGCAGAACGCAGCGGTAACGCCGATCCTGCAGGTATTCATGTGGTCTTCCATGTATTCATCCGGTGAAGGGAGGAGAAGGATATCAGGGTTGACCTCCCGTATAACGGAAAGGGTTTTCTGAATAAGTTCAGGGGTGTAAAAAACGGTAAGATCATCTACGATACTTTCATGAAATTCAGCACCGAGAAAGGCTGCCGCGTTTTCAGCTTCCTTCTTCCGCACGGTGATGGCTTCCTCTTTTGAATATTCGGCACTTCCATAACACCCGTTTGCCAGATTCATGTAGTGCAGTTCACACCCTGCTTCCTTCAGACGGAACAGGGTCCCTGCCATCATAAACTCAATATCATCAGGATGGCAGTGAAGCGCAAAAACTTTCTTCCCCATTTCGCCCTCCCCTAATGCATCTCTGCTTCCGTTGTGCCTATACCGCTCCGTAAGAAATGGAAGTGAACATCTGGGTGATCGGCAAGAAGGGACATGGGAACAGAACTGTCCGGGATCTTCTTGGAAATCATGAGGGCGGTCAAACGCATCCCAAAGGGATTATCATGCCACCCGGGATGCCAGATAGAGACCTTCCCCGCTTTCCAGGTCTCTTTCGGCCCGACGGTCAATGCCTGAGAGGGGATGGCAGAAACAACTCCGCCGCCGGAGGTCCGTGCATTCTGAATTATCGTCATGGGGTGCAGATCCACGATCCGTGCCCCCTGGGTTCTGTACTCTTCGGGAGAGGGAGGGGTATCCATGTATTTCCCTTCTCTTTTCGGAGGGTCGTTAAACGCCCAGTGCTTTACTTCTCCCTGCCCCCCCTGCATAACAAGACACCGGGCACTGTCAAAGGAAGCGGAGTACTCGTCAATCTTCTCATGATTCAGGAAATGGATATTCTCCGGCGGCATCCTCAACCGCTTGTCAATCCGCGAAAAACACAGATCCATGTCCGCTTTGGCAAAACTCAACGGATTGTCCGGAGACATGGTTGCACCATTGAGGTACCATTCATCCATTCCCCAAAAATGGGCATTTTTCAGATTTATTTCCAGATCGTTAACCATTTCCGCAACAATCGGGAGCTGCTCTGTCGGACCGATGGGACCGCAGATACCTGCCGGCTCGTTATCCGTCGCCTTTAACCAGGAAACAATATATTCCATGGCTTCCGCGGCAAAGAATTCTTCTCTTGTATCATAGAAGGAGATTTTGAATCCCGGACGCTCAAGCCCTTGAAGAGCCTCCGGGGTGAGTTTTGCCGCGTCATTCAATATTTCATCATCCAGTGTCGTATAGTCCCACCAACCGGGAGCTACCTTACTTATCTTTCTCATTTCATCAACTCCTTTAAAAAATGCAGTCCATCCATAACATCTTTTACCCGGTTATCTCCGGCTTCCCGCTCAATGGTCAGGTATCCTGAATACCCAATGGATTCGAGGGACGCCAAATACCGGGTAAAGTTGACATCCCCCTTTCCAAGAGGAAGCTCAAGAAAAAAACTATCAATATCAACTGCATCAGGATTCCCCTCGGCAAAAGCATTGTAGATCGTAACCGGATCACAGGGCCGGGTCATCCGCCCGTCCTTTGCATGGGTATGGACGATAAAATCCTTTAAAATTGATACAGCAGAAACAGGATCCTCCCCCTGAACCATAACAAGATTTGCCGGATCAAAGTTCACTCTCAGATTCCGTTCGCCGCTTTCAATAATAAAATCCCTGAGAACAGCAGCCTTCTCCGGTCCTGTCTCAACAGCAATAAAAATCTCCCTCTCCTCCGCATGCCGGCATATTCTGTGAAGCGCGCTCAGCATAATATCCCGCTTCTCTGTATCTGTCCCGGAAACAACACCGATATGGGTTGTAATAACAGGGGTTTCAAGCTCTGATGCAAAATCAATAATTTCCAGCATTTTTTCTATCTTTCCGCTGTTTTCCTCCTGCCTTTCAAAGCCGTGGCCTCCGGTATCTCCGCAGAGGGAAGCAATCTCAAGCCCGTATCCTGTAATCTTTTCCCGCAAGCCTTTTGCTGCTGTATACTGCAGCTCCAGTACCGACATGGCATGAGACACAGCGTACATCTGAATACCGTCCGCCCCGGACTCTGCAGCCACAGCAAGGGCCTTGTCCAGATCCAGCTGCAGACTGTCCAGGAGAACACCCGTTTTAAACTTCATTTTCTACCCTCCTGTTAATTTCATCTATCAAATACGCAGATTCAAGAGCATCCTTCATGGTTACGAGAGGTTTTATAAATTTATGCGAATAGGCGATAAAATCTACCAGCTGGTCTTTTATCTGATTGTTCTTGTATCCGGAGATTTGTTTTGAAAGTTCCATGTACCGGTCTATGTCAATCTTTTTTCCGATAAGATCCCCTGTCAGGGAACCACGTTCAAAATCTATGACAACGACCCGCCTCTTGATGCTTGAAAGCCATGAAGAAACGATTGTTCCCCGTACTCCGTTTCGGTGAACGGTGGACAGTGTACATTCCATTATCTCATTACCGGTCCGTTTTACCTGTATACCGGTTATTCTGAATTTACCAAGAATACAGTGTACAAGATCCAGATCATGAACCAGTTTATCGGTAATAAGTGAATCCTTTACCCTCTCTGGCCGTGGACTTTCCCTCAAAAAACGGTACCGCTGTACCTTTCCGTACACTTTGTACGTTACCGCTTCCGCGGCATCAAGGGTAACAGGATTATAGCGTTCAACATGTCCGGGCATTATTTTTATCCGGTACTTCCGTGCAAGCAGCATAAGCTCCTTTACCTCTTTTGCCGTTTCGCACACCGGCTTTTCTATAAGAAGGGAGAGCCGGTGCCGGATAAGCTCCAGAGCTACACTGAAATGCGTTTTAATGGGAGTTGCAATAACAGCACAGTCTATCTCAAGATCATCCCGGCTGAAGAGTTCCTCGAGAGAGGTGAGGTACCAGATATCCTCTTCAGCATCATGACGGGATGATGAAAATACCGGATCAACAATAGCCCTCAGTCTGAACCCCTTAAGCATACCGGGAAGATCATACTTGTAGTAGCTTTCCATTTTGCCCTGACTGTACAGTTCAAAAGAGGCATTTTTGTATATCTTTCCCATGTAGCCGTACCCGATAATGGCGAGGTTTGTCCTGCTGTTCATTGGGGGATTATTTCAAAAGTTCTTTCAATGTACCGGCAGTTCTTTCCGCAAGCTCCATATCCGGCAGTACAAGATCAGGAAGCCGTGAAAAGGGGATCATCTCCGCGGTAACGGGCCCTGAATAGCTGATCTTTGTCAGCCCTTCCAAAACAGCAGCAAAGTTTACATCTCCCGACAGAAGATCATCTCCGAAACCATGAAGCGTCCCTCCGCAGTCATCACACTTGAAATTCTTAAAATGAACAGCCTTGATTCTATCACCCAGAATTTCAATCCAGTGCTCAGGATATCCGTTTAAAACAGCATTACCCACATCAAAATAGATTCCAATATAATCGGAACCGAATTGATCAAGGTAGATTTTAAACTCTACAGGTGAAAGGAGAAACTTGTTCCATACGTTTTCAAGACAGATGGTTACCCCGAACCGCTCCGCAAAGGGCAGAACGGTTCGTATGGATTCTGTCGAATTATCCCAAACTGTCTGATAAGGAATTACCGGACGGGATTCATCCCATGCAACATCCACAGCTCCCGGAACAACGAGGATTCTATCTACCCCCAGCCAGGAAGCAGCTTTTATGTATTTTTCGGTAAAAGCAACAGCTTCCTTTCGCTCCGCAGGGTCATCTGACCCCAGCGAACATCCCCAGTAAAATCCTGCTGCCAGGGTTTTTAGACCCACTCCCTTTTTATCTGCGTATTCAGCTATGCTGCTGCATTCTTTTTCGGTAATATCTTCTTTTAAACAATCGCCAAAAGTAAGCTCAACACCATCAAGCCCCATCCGGGACGCATCATCTATTGCCTGAAAAGGACTTTTTTCCCCTTCAAATCCTCCAAGAACCCAGTAGTTTATGGCTTTATAGAAACCCACTTTCCCCTCCTGCTATTCTCTCTTAGTATGCTACGGTTACCCTTCGATTTTCTGCAATCGACCGTTCTTCAGCCTCGATAATGGCCATGGAATCCCTTATTTCCTCTGTTGTCAGATACTTATCCGGCTTCTTCCCTTCCAGTATGGATGAAAGGAAATAGTCAATCTCAACATGCCACCCGGTAGGGAGCTGCCCGCTGCCAGGTTTCGGCTCTTCGATCAGTCCATCCTCCCACATAATCTTGTATCCGGACTCTGAAAGCCTTACCGTTCCTTTTTCGCAGACAATCTGAAAACTCATTTCAAAGGGGGTCGTTTTCGCACTTTCCCATCCCCCTTCAGCCACAACAAGAGAATCGTCTCCAAAATCATACCGGGTAAAGACGTGATCAATACCGTTATCAGACCGGAATCCTTTCATTCCGAAGGAGGTAACCGCTTCCGGTCTTCCAAAAAAATATCGGACAAGATCAGTATCATGAAGATGAAGATCCAGCAGCGCACCACCGCTTAAATCAGACTTCATAAACCAGTTTTCCCAGGCATTTCCGTCTATACTCGGCGAGACCCGTTTAAAGGTGGCGCTAATCATTTTACCCAGCTTCCCGGAGCGGTACAGCTCAAACGCGTGCCGGTACTCTGGCCAGTAACGCACACACAGACCAGTAGAAAAAAACGAAGAACTTTTTTCAGCTGCTTCGGTAATCCGCTTTGCCTCCTTAAAAGTCCGGCCGACCGGTTTTTCACACAGGACATGTTTACCCGCTTCCAGTGCCGCGAGAACATACTTCTCATGGAGGTATGTAGGAACACAGATATCAACCATTTCAACATCGGGATCAGCGATGAGATCCATGGCATCACTATAGGTTTTAATACCCTCTAAATTCACAGGTTTTGAATTATCTCCACCCCCGATATTACCGACGATGCTGCTCCAGTCACCGGAGCGTTTTTGTTCATTCACATCAGCGACAGCAGTAATTTCCGACTTTCCAAGCTGCCGGTGGATACCAAAATGGGTCGAGCCCATAAATCCAAGACCAACAATACCAACCTTCACTTTACCGTTCATAATTTCATCTCCGTATTATCCCGTTACTCTTTAACAGCTCCGCCTGCAAGGCCGGAAACAAGTTGTTTTTCCACCAGAAAGAAAAGAATAAGCACCGGAAGAATTGCAAGAAACGCGGCAGCAAGCAGCTGTCCCCAGTTTACAGCAAACCGTCCGACAAACTGATACAGTCCGATCGTCAGAGGATATTTGCTTCCAGTCTGCAAAAAAGTCAGGGAAAAAATAAAATCATTCCATCCGTAGATAAAAGTATAAATTATCGTCGTAACCAGTCCCGGTGCCGCAATAGGAAGAATAACCCGCCAGAGTGCACCGACACGGGTACAGCCGTCTATCCGGGCCGCATCCTCTATCCCCTTGGGAATACCGGAAAAGTAACCGTTGAGCATCCATATTACAAAAGGAGTGGTAAAAACCGCATCAGCAATAATAACACTCAGATACGTATCAATGAAGTGAATCTTTATGACAATCTTGAACAGGCTGATAACGACAACAACAGGCGAAAACATCTGGGTTACCAAAAACGCGTAGAGAATAAACTTTTTACCCGGGAAATGCAGCCGTGCGACAGCATACCCCGCAGGAACACTGATCAGAGTATTAAGAACAACAGTACCGAGAGCAATGATGAGGCTGCTCTTGAAGTAAGTAGCAAGGGGGATGGTATCCCATACCTTGAAAAAGTTCTTAAAGGTTGGATCTTTTGGAAACCAGTACGGAGGAATATGGTAAATCTCATTTGGTGATTTGAACATTGATACAAGCATCACAAAAAAGGGGAAGAGCATGATGACAAGCAGTATTAACGTTACGAATACTGCAAATAACTGCACTATTGCAGTCCGTGTTTTGTTGGACAGTTCCACCATTACATCTCCTCCTTTTTAAAATAGATACGTGAATAGATGATACTCACCGTGGAAAGAATTAAAAAGGTGAACACAGAAAGTGCCGATGCTTTCTGCCATTTGAGCCATTCAAAACTATTCTGGTATACATAGGTGATGAGTATATTTGTCGCTCCCGCGGGACCGCCCTGGGTTAAAATGTAAATCGTATTAAAATCGTTGAAGGTCCAGAGGCTTGAAAGAAGGGTAGCAATTAATAAAATTGCACTTATACCCGGAAGCGTGACATAACGGAACCGCTGGTATCGTGTTGCACCGTCAATTTTTGCTGCTTCATAGAGGGTTTGAGGTACTGCCTGCATGGCTGCCAGAAAGACAAGAGCCATAAAGGGAATTCCAATCCAGATATCAACCCAGAGACAGGCCATAAAGGCTGTCCCTCCCTGCCCCAGCCATACCGGCGGATTGCTCATAAGTCCTGTGATTTTTAGCGTATGATTCAAAAGCCCGAATTCACTATGCAGGACCCATCTCCACAGCATAACGCTTATGGGAATGGAACTTGCCCAAGGGATGATAAACAGCAGCCGTGCAATCTTCCGCCCTTTATATTTGACATTTAAAAGCAGCGCTATCGCAATACCAAAGATTGTTTTTGCCAAGACCGCTGTAACTGTCCACAAAAGAGATCTGCCGATAACAATCCAGATGTCTTTTGAAGATAGCAGGTCCGCATAGATACTGAATCCCGCAAAATCCTTTATTCTCGACAGTTTGTCAGTTTTAAACAAGGATATGACAAACACATAAAAAATAGGATAAACCATAAATATTATCATCAAAAGAACTGCCGGAGCAAGAAGTGCATACGCAAGCGTCGCCTCACCTCCCAGCCCTTTCCGTCTCACCGTTAAAACAGAATCACTCATCAATACTCTCCGTTATCTTTTTACTAAAAGGGGAGAAGTTATCCTTCTCCCCTTACAATATTCTCTACAAAAAATTACTTCTATTTTCCCCGTGCCTTGTCAACTGCAGCAGCTGCCCAGTCAAGAGCATCCTTGGCCGACATCTGATGAAGATAAGCTTTCTGGGTAGCATCCATGATGATACTTGAAGCTTCCGCCCAACCTGTTACTAAAGGCCAGCCTTTTGCATGCAGATTGGCTTCTGCCATTGCTTTATACATAGGGGTCTGAAACTCAGGGCGTTTTGACGCGCTGATTGTTACAGGGGGAAATCCCATCTGCTTATCAAGAGGAGCTTTCCACTTATCCTGATAGAGAAAGTCAATGAACTTTCCAATTCCTTCGAGGTTCTTACCGTCTTTGTACAGAGCAATAGAGTCTGTTACAATAAGAGGAGCAGGTTTGTTTCCCGCAAAAGGAGGTATCTGGGCATATTTAATCTTCCATGAGGGGCTAACTTTATTATATTCAGTATCGGCCCATGCACCAATCATGACGTACGCTGCTTTCCCTGCAAAAAAGATAGGCTGAGCCTGTTTTCTGTCCTGTGACAGGAATCCTTTTTGAACAACCTTGTCAGTATCAATAAGTTTCAGCATAAAATTAAGAGCTTTTACTCCTGCAGCAGAGTTCACTGTACATTTACCGTTGGCATCAAAGAAATTCCCTCCAGCAGCATAGAAATAATAGACAAAGTCACTTAATTCGGTATGTTTTGCACCTGGCATGATAAGTCCGTAATTACCGTTCTTTGTCGCGGCAATGGCGTCTTTCTCCAGGTCTTCCATGGTTGCAGGAACTTTATCGCTGAGGGAGGTGTTGATTGCCATAAAACGTGAGCCGGCAGCAAAAGGAATTCCCCACAAGGTTCCGTTTATCTTTGCTTCCATTGCACCGGGGGCAATGTTGTCAAAAGTAGATTGTGATACATACTTCTTAGGCTGAACAACCGCACCAAGATCCATAAACTCTAAAAGCCATCTCGTTCCGATAACTGACGCATCGGGAGGAGTTCCCGCAGCAAGAGCTGTGGTCAGTTTATCATGCAGCGCGTTCCAGTCTACAATGACAAGATCCATCTTGTACTGAGGATATTTCGCCTCAAAAGCAGACGCTATCTGTTTTACAAAGTCATGATCGATACCTTCGTAGTCTGCCAGCCAGAAAGTAACGGTGCTCTTTGCCGGTCCGCTCTTCTCTTTCTGCCCGTTGGCAAAAAGTGATGTTGACGTTACGCTTAAAATGACAATAAGCGCAAAGACGATAAGAATTTTTTTCATTTCTTCCTCCTGGAAATTTTGAATGTTCCCAAACGTGTAACACACGTTTTAACGGTACTGTATTGTACCATTGAAAGTTTGAGAAATATTTGTTTGTTTTTACATTTAATGTATTTATTTATACACACTAGCTATAGAAATGAAAGGTGTCAAAACCTCAGGCAATAACACTGTCACTCCAGAGCATTTTCAGAAACTGGTCAGCAGGCAGAATATCAATATCATCAAACTTTGCCTGGCGGTTTCCTCTGTAAATTCCGTAACAGTGAACAATGTTCGGTGATAATTCTGTCTGAATCCTTTTCAAACCCCTGTTGTACTGTTTCCGCCATTCATAGGACGCTTTCATTTCAACAGCTACATACCCTTTTTTTGTTTCACAAAGGAGATCTACTTCCACGCCGTCATAATTACGCCAGAAGGAGAGCTTGTAGTGCAGTTTTTTATATGCAATATAGGCGCGTATTTCATTGAACAGCATATTTTCAAAGAGAGGACCAAGCTCTTCCTGAGTCGGCGGGTATGGCAGCCTTCCGGTAAGGGCTCTAGCAACCCCTGTATCAAACAGATAGAATTTGGGATGAGAGATCTGTTTTGTTGATCTCTTCAGTTTCCATGCAGGTATCCAGTATCCAATGAGAGTGTCTACCAGGATTTCAAAATAGTTCTGCACAGTTATCCGGTTGACTGCAGCCTCTCTCGAAATATTTGATATGTTTGTCACCTGCCCATTTTGTCTTGAGGCAATTTCAAGAAAGCGAAGAAAAGAACCAACATTTCTTGTAAGTGCTTCAGCACGTATCTCTTCTTTAAGATATGTTTCGGTATAGGTTAAAAGAAAGTCTTCGGGATCCTGAGCTGTAACAGCTAACGGCAGTGTGCCATAGATAAGAGTTCTTTCTAAATTGAAATCATGCTGCATTTCAGCTGAAGTCAGCGGAAACATATGAGTGACTATTGCACGGCCGGCTAATAGATTTACCCCTGTTCGTTTGAGTTTTCTGGCACTTGAGCCACAAAGAACAAAGCGTAAACCATGAGATTCAATCAGCCTGTGTACTTCGTTAAGAAGAGAAGGAACTCTCTGAACTTCATCAAGTATTACCCAGCTTCCCGGCTTTAGAAGATGAAGTTCGTTAAACAGATACTCCGGGTTGCGTTCGAGGCGCAAGGATTCCCGGGAGTTCAGTAAATCATAAAAAACAGCATCTTTAAAATGATGTCGAAGCCAGGTGGATTTACCTGTTCCCCTTGCACCGAATAGAAGTATGGATTTTTCCGGTACTTTTAGTAATCTTGTATACATAGTTATCATAATTACCGGAAAAATGACAACTGTCAAGTAAAAATACATGGATATGAGGGAAGAATCCTTTTTTATCTCAAATCGCTGCAGGGGATGCTGGTACCATGTCCCGACACCTTCACTGCCTCTCAATCCCCAGCTTCTTTTATTTTTTTTATTTATCAGTAAAACTGGTGTATACTCATATCCATGAATTACATCGGACGTGAATTAAAAAGGGAATTCATCATAGATAAAATATTCTCAATCCACTACTTCGAGTTTGTAAAAGACTATACCTTTAAAGGAGAACAGCATAATTTCTGGGAGTTTGTATACATAGATAAAGGAGCAATTCTCGCAACGGCAGGAGAAAAAACACACACCCTTATAAAGGGAGATATCATTTTCCACAAACCAATGGAGTTCCACGATCTGAACGCGGACGGCCATATAGCACCCAACATAGTTATTATGTCCTTTTCCAGCAGCAGTCCCGGTATGAGATGGTTTGAAAACAGAATCATGCGTATCGGGAATGAAGAGAAGAACCTTATGGCACGGATTCTGCATGAAGCTGGAGGCGCATTTTCATCACGCCTCGATGATCCCTGGCTTCCGGCCCTTGAAAGAAACAAGAATCAGGTATACGGGTCCGAACATCTTATACAGCTTTATCTTGAACAGATTCTTATCGGCCTTGTCCGCCGGGAAATGCATATCGGTACGGTAAACGAACCTGAGTCCCCTTTGAAAGAAAAAACCAGCAGGGATGCCTTCAACAAGGTTATTGTCTTTTTTGAAAATCATCTAACAGAGATGCCGAACCTTAAAACGGTCTGCAGAGCAACAGGATACAGCTGCACGTACCTGGAAAATGTATTCAAGGAAAAAACCGGCAGAAGTGTTATGGAATACTATAAAATATCCAAACTGGAAAAAGCAAAGGAGCTAATCAGGGAGGGTAACTATACCTTTACCGAAATTGCAGCTCTGTTAAACTATTCATCGGTACATTACTTTTCAAGAATATTTAAGCGATATCTGGGAATGACTCCGACAGAGTATTCCTCTTCGGTTAAATTAAAACTATAGTAGACGACAAGGAGAATCCTGATGTCTGAGAAAAAAAACATCATATACATAATGGTAGACCAGCAGCGTTTTGACATGCTTGGTGCCTACGGAAACAAAATTGTAAACACACCGCATATTGATGCGTTAAGAAGAGACGGGATACTCTTTACCAATGCTTTTACCCCGACAGCTATCTGCGGCCCCGCCCGGACATCCGTCTTTACCGGAAGAGTCCCCACTTCCCACGGCGTTATACGAAACGCGGAAGAGAATGTTTTCGGCAGAGCGAAAGCGGATCCCCTGCCGGATATTCCTGTTCTTACCGGTTATTTACAGGGGTATGAGAAAATATACCTCGGTAAATGGCATATTGCAGAATCAAAACTTCCGAAGGATTACGGGTTTTCAGGGCATAACTTTGCCCACTATGGTTTCCCCGGATCAGGATATTATAAAAATCTTGTTTTCAACCAGGGGCCGGGAAAAGAAAATGAATACCGTGACTGGATGGAAAGAAAGGGCTTTGCCGTTCCCGAGGTAAGCGACCCCTTTTTCGGTAATAATCCAAACCTTCAGGTACAGGAACTGAGGGCAAAACTCAACTGCCCCGTGGAAGCAACCATTCCGTACTACCTCGCAGATGAAGCGATACAGCATACTGCCGGAGCCGTATCTTCAGGCAGCCCCTTCTTTCTCTGGCTGAATTTCTGGGGTCCCCACTCCCCATGCATGGTGCCGGAGCCCTACTACTCAATGTATGATCCCCTGAAAATTCCTGAAGACCCTGCTTTCAACGAACATTTCCAGAACAAGCCGGTTCATCAGAAACACGTTTCACAGATGTGGGGATTGTACAATCTGCCGTGGATGGAATGGCAGAAAATTATTGCCCGTTATTACGGGTACATTACCCTGATCGATGAACAGATTGGAAGATATCTTGACTACTTAAAAGAGCAGAACCTGTATGACAGCAGTCTCATTGTATTTACCGCTGACCATGGAGACGCCATGGGATCAAACCGCCTTATTGAGAAAGGGGAGTTTATGTATGATACTTCCTATAAAATTCCCATGATCATCAAACCGGCAGATTCTTTCAGGAAGGGAGAAACCTGTGATGAGTTTGTATACCTGCACGATCTTTTCCCGACAGCGGTAAAAACAGCAGGGGAAGTACCGCCGCAGCTTGACCAGGCAAAAAGTCTTGCCCCGTTACTGAACGGGGAAACAGCATCCACCGGCAGAACGTACGTATACGCCCAGTTTACCGCGCATTTTACCGATTTTCATCAGCGGATGATACGGACCAGGGATCACAAGTTCATATTCAACAGTCCTGCCGAGGGAGAACTCTACGATCTGAAAAAAGATCCCCATGAGATGCATAACCTTATTGATGACCCTGCCTATAGGGCAGTTAAAAAAAATCTTACCACGCTTCTTCTCCAAGAGATGAAACAGCTGAACGATCCTGCATTACGATGGTTCTCCCGTATCAGGGATGTGTACTGACCTCATCATATACCCCCAGCTTTTCAGACAGGGGGGTAAGAAGCTCCAGTTTCCAGGGCTCGGTCCGGGGAGCAACCGAGCAGGCTGTACTGAGAATATAACCGCCCCCTGGTTTACCGATGGTAATACGGTTCACCGCATGGGCTGTAACCTCTTCCTTCGTTTTAAAGTTCAGGAACTCTACCGCGTTCATGTTCCCTTTTACAAAAACTCTTCCGTCCAGTTCTTTCAAAGCATCCGCAAGATTGGTATTACCCAGAGGAGGAGGATCCAGGGTATCGATGCCCATGGTTCCCGTTTCCACCATCAAATCCAGACGGTCACCGATTGATCCGCAGGTATGGGTATAAACAACAGTGCCTGTTTCTTTAACCGCCTCTGTTACCCTCTTTTCATAGGGCATGACAAACGCTTTGTACATGTCCCGGGAGAGAAAGGGTCCTCCTGCAAAGGCGGAGGAGATAAGGACCGCGTCCACCCCATGATTCCCGACAGCTTTACCATGAGCAACAACAACATCTGTAAGATATTCAAGAAGAGAATGAGCACGGTCAGGATCAATCATCAAACTCATAAGGGCCTTCTCGTACCCGAGAAGTTCTATAAAATGGGTAAAGGGGGAATAGATCTCCCCGTGAACTGCAGTCTTGCCCTTAACTTGTTCCGTTACGAGATCAATTGTTTTAAAAAAATAATCCGGTATCTCTCCGGGAAGAAAAGAACCGCAGATGTCCGGCAAGTACGGCATGTGATAGATATTCCAGAAATATCCGCGAATCTGATTAATCTCATCAAGTTTCTTTAGATCGAGGTTCTGCAGATCCGCCCGTTCAAGAGGCTCCTTACCTGACAGAAAATGCTGGGCATTATCATCAGGAGGTATGTACGTTATCTCTCCGTTCTTCCACTCCAGGACCTCATCATCTCCATCCTTACCAATGGAAACAACAGCATCAAGAATTCCATCCGGCATACCCCACATATTAACAAGAATCCCGTCAAAGCGGTAACGCTGCTGGAGCTGTACAAGGGCTTCTGCAAATCCCTCACTGGTAAACCATATTCTGTGCCGCGGAATATCAGTATTAAGAAAATAATGTCCCAGGGCGAGCTGACACATAACAGGGACCCTGTCAGGAAACTTATGAGCCATGGCAAGATTTATCCGCTCCCGTCCAGTCATTCAGGTACCGCCTCCTTCCATTGTAACAATTTAGGACAACTATTCAACCACCGGCACTAAAAACTCCATCCTGCCGAAAAACTCAGGCCGGTGAAAATCAGGGTTTTGAGTACCTATCGGATTCCAGGATAAGAAATGGGGGACGGGAAGTTCGTCACCGCATTTGTAAACATTCCCGGTAAAGATCTTTCCTCCGGGATTGGTGAACTTCTCTTCCTTAAAAATGGAAAATGGAATGGCAGCCGTCAGTTCCCAAGGCTCTTCCGTTTGTCTGGCTTCGATACGTTCGGTACCCAGTGTTGAAGAGGTACGGATGGAAGAGACGTCTTCTTCTCTCAAGAGTTCACGACCCTCCCGCTGTTTCCCGTATCCCGCATGTACCGTTCCAATACAGTTAAACTCAAAGTTATAGTAGAACCCATTCCCGGAAGAGATAAAAAACTCAACACAGCTGTCTTTATACACAGAATCGTTAATCTGTGTGTATTCAGCCCTTATGAATTTCTCTTTTACTCTGTATTTTAAAACAAGCTCATCTTTAGTGTAACCGCCTGAAACCTGTACCTCCGGTTTGTACGGATACGCCGGCCAGTTCACGCTGCCAAGTATCATTTCTGTTCCCTTTTCTTCGAGAATACCAGACACTTCCCTGAGATCAGGGAAACGGTGTGTGAAATGTAAAAAAGGAAAATTAATTTTTTTCATGATTATCCCTCAGTTGCTGTATCAATGTATCATCCGCTTCAGGGTCCAGCCCGCAGATATCCAGGAGAACACTCTTGAATCCTGCTTTTTTATATTCTGCAAAAAATTCATTGTCTCTGTAAAACGGTTTGCCGGTTTGGTCTACCGCTTTGAAATGGAATGCTGCTTCAAAAACATTTAAAATTTCTTCATAGGGAACACCGTGCTTCATGCACAGTCTTACGGCTCCAAGTATTCTATCTTCCCGTCCCAGCTTCCGGTGCAGATCCCGGCCGACCCTGAAAACAGTATCGCCCAACGCTTTATTCTGAAATCTGGCAAGAAGATCTTCTCTATGTTCCCGGAGGCCTTTTTCTGTAAAATCTTCCGGATATTCCTTCAACAGGGCCGTAGATGCTTCCGTCATTACTTTTCGAACCATCTCTCTAAGAGAGCCGTCTTCCAGCACATCCGGGATGGTTTTTCTGCCGGGATGTTTATAAAATCCAAGATACGCCGATGCTGCATGTCCAAGGTTATGAATAAACAGTTTACGGTCTACCCAGGCAGCTATGTTCTCCACAGCTTTAATCTCCGGAAACCCGGGGACACTGTTCCTGAATCCCTTTTTATCCAGAATAAGCGTGTTATACTCCTCCGCGTACAGCACAAGGGGATCCTTCTTAAGGTCCTCCTGTTTCATGATGGGAACCATCTTGCCGATACTGGTCTCAACCAACCCGGCTTCATTCCCCGTTAACCCGTTTTCTTTCATAATCCGTTTAAAATAGTCTGCGCCGCCGCGTATATTTTCCGCGATAATAATATCCAGAGGGACAGAAGTATGTTTTAGCCTCTCTTTAACCCCTTTTGCCAGCAGCGGGACAACCTTCGGAAGTGCTCCCTGCCCTACTGCTGTTGCACATACATCGCAGGAAACAAGGCTGCTGATAATTTTGTCTTCTTCGGAACTGTGGAGTGCGGTAATATTCTTGATAAGGAGCTCTCTCTCTGCCGTGTTATTCTTTTTAATAAGTATCCGGTACTCTTTCTTCGCGTTGAGCTCTTTGACCAATGCAGGATCGGCATCAATAAAAACAACATGCAGTCCGTTGGAAGAAAAAATGCTGCCTATAAAGGATCTCCCTATATTACCAGCTCCGAAAATTACCGCTTTACCCAAAATTTTCTCCTGTCTGTTTTTTGAACACTGCCAACAACTGCTCTATTTTCCCTCTTTTCTCTCCGGGAGTTTTTTCATAGTAGACTCCCTCCTCATAGAGACTCGTAAACCCGCCTGAAACTATTCCCCATGAAACTGCCTGCTTAAGGGAAGGCTTATTCCTGCCGTTTTCCATCTGCTGAATTACCGAGGCGTACACCCCTCCTGCGAAATTATCACCGCAGCCGGTGGTATCAGCCATAATATCCGGGGGGAGTTTTCTCCGCTCTTCATCAACAGCACGGGAAACAGGCATGGTGCAGGTCCCTTTTTCCATAAAAAAAGTGCCATTGGAAACACATGCAACATCCTGCGGCCCATGCGTTATTATAACAGATCCAACTCCCTTGGAGGAGAAAAAATCCAGGGCATCTTCTTTTGATATTTGTCCAGAAATCCTGAGAGCTTCCTCGTTATCAGTAATAAGGAGGTCAATCATCCGGTAATAACGGTCAGTTTTCACCAGAGTCCAGCACCTGTCAGGGTGAAGTTTCTCATTCCTAAAATCATACACTGTATTGACAAAGGTACGACAGCCGGACATATGCCCTCTTTCCAGCAGCATACTCAGGTCGTCATGAATTCCGGTGGTTAGAGCCGTGCCGCCGAATACAAGAACATCTGCATCAAAGAATGAAAGGGGAAGATCTTTTCCCGTCATTGTACCTGCTGTTCCGGGAGAAGTGATAAAACTCCGTTCTCCAACCTGATTGTAACCCGGGTCTATAAGGACATCAGTAAAGGGAGTCTGTCCTTCTCTTACAAGATACCCGCTTGTGTCTATGCTGAAAGAATTAATCTTTTCTGCCAGATACCTGCCATTTTCATCATCTCCTCTCGTTCCAAAATACCTTATGGATATTTTTTCTTTTCCAAGCATCTGCATAACATGAATCAGGGTAACGATTGACGGCCCCCCGACATTCTTTTTCGGAGTACTGTTTTTTCCTGTCATCTCTTCTATAATATCCCGGTACGGTTTTCCGCCGAGTTTTTCAAGATCTTCCTTAAAAATCAGTCCGCCTGTTATTATTCCCCGGCCGTTATTATTCTCTGCAGACCAATTTCGGTATTCCTGCGAGTTAAAATCAACGGGAGAATAAAGATTATCAACAAGCGCGCTGCCGATACCGTTTATCTTCATGTTCCACCTGCTTTACCGCGTTTGTAATTCGCGGTGAATTCCTCATCCGGTTCCATGGATCCTCCGGTTGTCCAGATAATATGCGTACCCTTTTTTTATTCCGCAGGGAAGGAAGGATCATTGGAATACCGGCAACCCCCGCCGCGGCGGAGGGTTCTATTTTAATCCCCTCTGAATCAAAAAGAAGGGCAAGATACCGGTAGAAATCCGGTTCTTGAACGGTAAAAGCTCCGTCCAGAATAGTACCCATTATCCTGCTTACAAACCCGGAGGGTCTTCCGACTGCAAGGCCGTCCGCGCAGGTAGCTCCGGAAAGGCCGATTTGGCCAATCGAGATATCTGAGTACATACCAGTTACCAGCCCGAGCGTCATGGCCGGAGCTGCTGCCGGTTCCGCAATAAAACAGTGAACTGCTTCGCCGAAAAGAGATTTTAAGCCAAAGATAATTCCTCCGGGGGCTCCACCAACACCACAGGGCAGGTATACAAAAAGGGGATTGTTGTTCGATACGTCTCTGTTAAGGCTTTCCAGCTGAGATGCAAGCCGGAGGGCGGCAACACTGTAACCAAGAAACAGATCGGGAGAGTTTTCATCATCAATAAAATTTATCTTCGGATTATACTCCGCTTCTTTTCTTGCATGGGCACACGCCGCGGAGTAATCTGATTTATATACCCTGACATCAGCACCAAGTCCGCTGAGCTTCTCCTTCTTCCACTCCTTTGCATCGGAAGACATGTGTACCGATACCCTAAATCCGAAAGCCCGGCCGGCAATACCAATACTCAAACCGAGATTCCCTGTACTGCCCACCGAGATAGTATAGGAGGAAAAAATTTTCCGGGCGCGGGCTGAAAGGGAAAATCTCCGGTCCTCATCAAAAAAACCTTCTTCCACAGCAATCGAATCAACGATTTTTAGAACGGCAAATATCCCCCCCCGTGCTTTAATCGAACCTGAAACAGGCAGCGCGTGATCCGCTTTAATAAAAAGCTGTCCGGAAGAAAGGCAAGGAGCGGAAGGATATAACTTCTTAGCTGCAGCTTCAACTTTAAGAAGTGGAGATTCAATAATGCCTCCGGATACTGCTAGTTCCGGAAACAGAGTCTGCAAAACAGGCGCGTAACTCTTGAGTACTTTTTCAGCTTCAAGCATATCCTCCAAACAGAAAGGAATCTGTGTCCGTACGTCATCAATCGGTTTTTTATCCGGATTTATCCAGAGAAAAGGCACCTGGTTTTTAAGGTTATCAAAACTTGAAGCTGTCATTTCCATCCTCATATACCGCCTCTATATTCAAAGAGGGATCCCCTTCGACATATCTGAATACAACGACGTTTTTTCCCAGCCTCTCTTCCAGGGATAACATCCGGGAGGGGTTCACCGTGCACAGTTTTACCGCATCAGGGACAGAACAGCTGGAGGCTTTTATAAAACGTGCAATATCCCGGTCAAGCAGATGCCCCGCTCCTGCCAGATAGGGAGTCCCCGCAAGGCCGACATGACCGTCAGAGTGAACGTCCACCTTGATTTTGTCCCAGGTGTAACGGCCTGGTGCGGAACCCCCAGCCGGGGAAACATCACTTGTAAGGATAAGTTTGTCACTTCCTTTGGTTCTGTAGAAGGTTTTTATAACCGCGTCAGGGAGATGGAAGCCGTCGGATATGATACTGGCATAGAGGTTGTCATCAGCCAGCTGTTCCCAGAGATAGTTGCGCAGCCGGGGAAGCTCCGCGTGGGAACCGTTTCCCAGATGTGTTGAGAGGGAGGCTCCTGCTTTCACCGCTTTTTTAATAACTTCCGGTGCAGCTGCAGAATGGCCTACTGCCGCGGTAACACCGGCAGCCGTAATTTTCTTTATAAAATCCAGTGCACCCCGCCGTTCCGGTGCCAGAGTCACAATCTTAATTCTGCCGCCGGAAGCTTCCTGCCACGTTAGAAACTCTTCAAAATCAGGGTCCCGTATGTACGTGGCATCATGGGCTCCCCGGGGGCCGTCAATTTCCGAGATGTACGGTCCCTCTATATGGAATCCGGGTACTGCGTATTCCATGTCAGGATTTTCATCCAGCATGGAGGCAAGAATTTTCAGATTCTGTACAATACGTTCCCGGGGGGCGGTTATAATAGTAGGAAGATGTCTTGTGGTCCCTGCCTTACCGAGAGCCTCAATCACAGCCGAAAGATGGTCTCCCTTTAACGTATCAGAACTGTAATCCAGCCCTTTGTATCCGTTTACCTGGATGTCAAAGAATCCAGGACTTATCCAGGGATAATCCCCGCTTCCTGTAATAACTTCTGTATCTGTTACCATACAGGCAGAGAGTGACACGTCGAGTAATTCAGATGTGATGACAGATCTTCCGATTAAATGAATATTTTCCATAAGTTTTCCCACTTATTCCCATTGTCGTTCTGTAATTTAAAGATACTGTTTCCATCATGGAACCCAAACGGAGAACTATCCCTTCCCCAGCACTTCTTCACACGCTTCGGCAAGGACTTCCAGCCCTTCATCCAGGGCCTCCTTCGTGATCGTTAACGGAGGTGCAATCTTGATACACTCTCCGGCAATCCCCACAGGAGCAAACATCAAAAGCCCTTTTTGAAAGCATTTTTCATTTATCTTTACCGCAGTCCGGGAGTCAGGCTCCTTTGTTCCCGCCCTCACTACCTGAATACCGGCAACAAGGCCCTTCCCGTGAAGACATCCAAGTCTGTCAGAATACCTGTCCACAATCTTCTGTAGACCGGGAAGAAGTACCTCCCCCATTTTCCGGCTGTTTTCCACCAGATGTTCTTTTTCTATCAGTTTAAGATTCTCTACTGCCGCAATCACCGGCAGGGGACTTCCCGAATGGGTTGAGGTCATTGATCCGGGCGCGTAAAGATCCATAATCTTTTTCCGCCCTATTACCGCGGAGAGGGGGAGAGATGAGGTTATCCCCTTGCCGCAGGTAATTAAATCCGGCTCCACACCGTAGTGTTCGAAAGTGAACATCTTTCCCGTTCGTCCGAATCCCGCCTGCACCTCATCATAAATAGAGATAATATCGTATTCCCTGCAGAAGTCCTGCAGTTTCTGCGCATACTCCACCGGAAGAAAGTCGGGGCCGACCCCCTGGTAAGACTCTGTTATTATTCCCGCTATTTCATTTCCGCTGATCCCCTGCTCCCTGATGCTTTTTAAAAAGAGATCGAAGCTGGTATCTTCATTCTTATAACCGTCGGGAAAAGGCACCTGAATAAAGGTTTTCCCCTCTCCTACTATCCATGTTTTCAGCTTGTCCATTCCCCCTGCCAGCTGGGAGCCGAGGGTTCTGCCGTGAAAAGCATTTTTAAACGAAACAATAAAGCGTTTTTCTTTACCGTGTTTCTCAAGAGCGTAGGTCCGTGCAAGTTTTATGGCATTCTCCACCGCTTCGCTGCCTGTACTTAATAAAAATACCGAGTAGTCATCCGGTTGGGGAGCAAGCTGTACAAGCATACTGGTAAGTTCGGCTCTTTTTTCGTGTACAAACACGTAGGTTGCAAGGAGGGGTTTATCTACCGCTTTCTTAAGGGCTTCCCGTACCTCTTTTCTTCCGTGGCCCGAGTTTGCAATCAAGACCCCAGACGACCAGTCCAGCCATCTGTTGCCCCACTTGTCCTCTACCGTAAATCCTTCGGCGCGGTCCCAGATAACCGGCGGCTGCCCCATCATGCTCCGTGGTTCCGACCGGGACAGTTTTTCGAAAATCTCCAACGATTCCGGTACCGGAAGTTTTGTATGTATCTTTCTGTATTTTGTTTCCACCTGCGGAACGTCCACCGGTGTAAGATCGTACTGTGCCATTATTTTTTCCTCCTCTTTTTCTATTCTATGTGCGGGGTGCCTTTGTAGAGTATCCTTACCGTTTCTCCGTCATTTTCAATGGATTTACGGGCTGCTTCCACTACCAGCTCGTTTATGTAACTATTACCGGGAGTCGCGATAATCCCCTTTTTGTCTATGTTTTCAATCTTTTGCTGCCGGGCTTTTACGTCATCCGCATTTTCAAGATTCTCTATTCCGTACATTGCTCCTATGTTCGCAGCTATCGAATCAAAACCGTATCCGACAGCCTTGGCACCATCTCCTTCCCAGGGAACAAGACGGAAAAAGTCCGGATTGATAAAGTTAAATCGGCTCCCGCCGACACCTATATTCTCAATATAGCTATGAGTTACCCCACGGAACTGATCGTTATGCTTTATCATGCCACTGCAGTCTTGTCCTTCACAGTAGAGAACCATTCCCTGGTCATTGCTGCCTGCTCCCTCATCGGGATACCCCAGACCGTTGGTAACGGTAAGAAGCGCTCCGTTCTCGAAACGAACCCTTCCGTTTGCCCACATATATCCTTCGTTACCGTTGGGAAAACGTCCCTTGACCCCGGCAACCGATAGTTCCACCGGTTTCAGCCCGGTTATGTAATAAACAAGATCTACGTAATGGCAGCCTACGTAGGTGAAGGGATCTGTTTTATCGGTGGTAAACCAGTTCTGGAAATTGGAGTGCCGGTACAGATAAGGTTCTATCAGTTTTGCCTCACCCATCCTGAATTCTCCGAACTCGCCGGCCCGGTACCGCTTCCTTGCCTCGAGAGACCGCCTGTCAAAGCGTTTATGGTACTCCACCCCGACAAACAGTCCTTTGGAAAAGGCCCTTTCCTGTATCTCTTCCGCCTGAGCATAACTCAGAACGAGGGGTTTGACCGAAAGAACATGCTGACCCGCCTTAAGTGCTTCGGAAACCACCTGATAATGGAGCTGATCGGGCATCGCCACCACCACAGCCTGCCGGGGCTTCATACCGGCAAGAACCTCCTTATAAAGGTCGGGGAAGCTGCTGCCCGGACTCTTATCCAGTGACGGATGGGGGGTAAACTCCTGTTCCGGAAAGGCTTCCGCAATGGCTTTATTTTCCTTCAGGGCTTTAAGCGGCGGATTGTTCAGGGCGCATACATCAATCTTCCCTGCAATCCCGGCACGCTGCAGCTGATATATCGAAGGAAGAATGAGATCGTTCGTTATCATCCCGCCGCCAACAATGGTTACATCGATGGGTTTAGGCATACACATTACTCCTTTAATGAAATTTCAAAGTATTTACTTCAATACCATACTATGTTATTATATAAACCTGTTTATACTGTTATGTCAAGGAGAAATCAGTTGCTGCACCTGAATATTCACACTATTCACGAAAAAGGTACGTACCGGGTCAAAGATAAAGAGAAAGCCCTGATATTCCATACGTTATGGCTCAACGAAGCACATTCCCGGAAAGCTCTCGCGGAAAAACTCAGGTTCCGGCCTATTACTGTTTCCATAATAATCCGGGAACTCCTGGAAGATGACCTCATTCATGAAACCTCCATAACAGATACATCAAAAAAAGGAAGGAAAGAACGGGACTTGTCAATTAACTACGAAAGGTTTACCGCCATATCAATAGGAGTCGTATCGAGGGAAATCTCCGGAACACTTGTAGATCTTGGAGGCAGCATTCTGGAGACAAAATCGGTCTTTATGCCGGAGGACTCTGATAATACAGCATTGCTCAGCACTATAAATAAAATACTCAGATTTTTAAGAAAAAAGATTCCCCGGACATCAGAATTTACCGGAATAAGCCTCTCCCTGCCGGGAACGGTAAATACCAGGGAAAAGAGATGGGTCAGTTCATCACGCTGGCCCAATTTGAAAGATCTTTCCCTTGCTCATCTGGATCTGCACCCTTCTGTCCCTGTTGTTCTTCACCGGTTTCTTGATCCTGAACTGAAGTTTCTCCTTTCCACAGGAAAAACCGGAGAAACAGAAAATGCCATTCTTTTCCATTGGGGGTATGGAATCGGTTCCGCAGCAGCCGTCAACGGTACCATACTTACATCCTCCCTCGGCCGGTTTGGAGAAGTCGGACATTGGAACATTGATCCGGAATCACTGAAGGAATGCAGATGCGGTTCCCGGGGATGCCTGGAAACAACAGCTGCCCTCTGGTCTATTCTTCCGGAGATTAAAGAGGAGTACCCGGAAGCCCCTGAGGATGAATCAGAATTCTCTGATTTTTTTATGGAAAATAATCTAGAAGATTTACCGGTTATACAGAAAGCCCTTGAAACAACAGCTATAAGCCTGGCAAACCTATGCAAAATCTTCTATCCCGACAAAATATTCCTCAAAGGGCCTTTTTTTAAAAGTAAAACCCTCCTTGAAAATCTCAAACTCCTTTTTGACAGAGAGCTGTCTGAATACAACAGCAATAAACATCTTTTTGAAGTTATTCAGGATACCGAGGGCTCAGTGGAAGGGAGTGTCTATCCTCTATTCAGAAATGCCCTGCGGCCCTTGATGAGGACACGGGGGAATGTTTAATACAGAGGAACATAGTACGATAGTAAATTACATTTCGTAAAATTGTTCTACAAAATGAAGGAGAGGGCCGCAGTAATGGGCGATATTAGCAATCTCATTGAACTGGATCTAACGGTATTACCCCTTACTATTTAATATCCACAAGAGGTGCAAAAACTCCCGACTTTCTTATTCCTTTTCAGGGTGGACCTTTTCTCTTGACGGATGGAATAATTACCACTACAATTTTTTCAGGTTCCCAGTACGCAACGAAAGGAAAAAAAATGAAGTACTCAGCAGAATCCCTCATAGCCCTGAAACCGGAAAAAGCTTTTTTTATCGGAATAGATTCCGACGGATGCGCCTTTGATACCATGGAAATCAAACACAAGGAGTGTTTTTGCCCGGCATTTATCAATCACTTTGAACTTCAGGCTGTTTCGAAGTACGCACGAGAAACCTGGGAATTTGTAAATCTCTACTCCAGAACACGGGGGACAAACAGATTCAAGGCGCTTAAAAAATCTCTCGAACTCCTGAAAGAAAGAAACGCAGTAAAGACCAGAAAGGTTGTTATTCCTGAAATGAAAAGTCTTGCCCGGTGGATAGCAACTGAAACAAAGCTGGGCAACCCCTCTTTGAAAACTGCTTATGAGAAAACAGGCGATCCTGAGCTTGGCTTACTCTACCGATGGTCAATAGATGTCAACAATACTGTCGAAAAGATCGTAAGGAATGTTGCACCCTTCCCCTATGTCAGAGAAAGTCTTGAAAAAATCCGCGATACTGCAGATGCTGTTGTTGTCTCACAATCTACCGTTGAAGCACTGAACAGGGAATGGACTGAGCATGAAATTGACAGGTTTGTAAACTTTATAGCCGGACAGGAAATAGGGACAAAGACTGAACATATCCGGTTTGCTGCCGGAAACAAGTACGAACCGGATAAGATACTTATGATCGGTGATGCTCCCGGGGATCTGAAAGCAGCTAAAGATAACGGAGCCCTTTACTTCCCGATAGTCCCCGGTCAGGAAGAAAAATCATGGGAAAGGTTTTATTCTGAAGGTCTCGAACATTTTATTTCAGGAAACTTTGCGGGAGACTATGAAAGCAGTCTTATCGAAAACTTTTTTACACATCTACCGGAAAATCCCCCATGGAGGAAGTATGGAAAAATATAAAATTGTTGTTACGGATAACCGGTACAGCAATTATCTGGAAGAAAATACTGTCTTTAAAGAACTGGGAGTCAAAGTCCAAATCCACGACTTTGCAGGACCCGCCGAGGCGGTAGAAGTTCTCAAAGACGCAGATGCTGTCCTTGTTAATCTTTTTTCCATGACAAAGGATATTATTAACGCCATGGACAGATGTAAAATTATTTCCCGGTATGGTGTAGGATACGACAATGTTGATGTTGACGCTGCTACACAGAAAGGGATCTGGGTAGCACGGGTTCCCGATTACTCCATTGAGGAGGTTTCCGATCATGCCCTTGCCCTTCTTTTAAGCAGTGTGAGAAAAATAGCCTATAAAGACAGAATGATCCGTTCAGGCAGATGGAACCTGCACAAAGACTGGCCCTCATACAGAATAGCCGGCAAAACCCTCGGTATTATCGGATTTGGTGCTATCGGGCAAAAGTTCTCCGTAAAAATATCAGGTCTGGGACTTAAAAAAGTACTTGTCCATGACCCTTACATAAAACCGGAAGATATTGAAACCTTTGGCTGTATCCCGGCATCTCTCAATGAACTTGTGAAAGATGCAGACTATATCTCCATCCACGCACCTTTGACAGAAAAAACCACCGAATTGATAGATAGAAAAGCATTCATTGACATGAAAAGCAGCTGCATACTCATCAACACCTCCCGGGGCCCTCTCGTCAACGAACAGGATCTTTTTACCGCGCTTAAGGAAGGTCAGATTGCCGCCGCGGGAATTGATGTCTGCGAGGTAGAACCACTTCCCGAAAACAGCCCCCTACGTACATTGGACAACATTACGTTAACTGATCATGCGGGGTGGTACTCGGAAGAATCAGTTGTTGAGCTTAAAACAAAAGCAGCACAGAACATTCTGCAGGTTCTTAAAGGGAACCCACCTGTCTATCCGGTAAATAAACCACTTACCTGATAGAGTCTTTAAACTCCCTAAAAAATTCAGGGACTCCCGCAGGGGTTTCCCCTACACCCTGATAAAAAGGAGCCCTGCCTCCCCCCTTTCCCGCAATGGGAGCAAGCAGACGGTCTTTGATACCGGCAAAAGTCAACAACCACCCCCAGAGGAGGTGGCTTGCGGCGGGCCTCTAAAAGAGGCCAAATTCTCTCTGCTGACTCTCTTCGAGCCGCTCATTC
This sequence comes from Spirochaetaceae bacterium, assembly GCA_015493635.1. Taxonomy (GTDB): domain Bacteria; phylum Spirochaetota; class Spirochaetia; order B11-G9; family B11-G9; genus S145-15. The sequence goes on from WGCU01000005.1 coordinate 45,992, forward strand.
TCTTCCTGATATTTAACATATCTCCTTATTTTATCTTCATCCAAGCCTATTGTACTTA
>WGCU01000006.1 GCA_015493635.1 Spirochaetaceae bacterium
AATTAAGAAAGATAAAGAAAATTCAATTTGGTAGAAAAAAAACAATCATCACCGAAACATCCAAACGCCAGAAGGAAATATTTAAGGCTTTCAAGATTAAGCCTGTTTCATAACAACCTAGTTATAACTTTTTCGGGATTTTAGGTTATAAAATAATAGTACCCCCCCCGGGATTATGTCAAGGAAAAAATCAATGTTTCCACTATATTCTGTACAGTCTTTCCTGCTTCCCCAGTATTACTCTATTATCTCTAAACTTATCTGTATTCTGTTTATCACTGATCAAAATCATAAAATGCTACATCGAAACTGATACTTCATGCTTAAATGCACAACCTTACAGAAAATATTTCTTAGCTTAGAAAAACCAAAGAAAGTCGAAGCAACCAAAAGATTTGTAATTCCCCATCAGTTTATGAAACCCCTCTTCCAAAAGGCTATGAATTCTACTTTACTTTTCCAATAAGTTAGAGACTCCATCCTTCTTCCGCGTACCATGTTTCAACAGAATTTCTGACCCTCGGTCCGTTCTCGGATTCCAGCTGCCGTTCATTCAGAGCATCGTCTTCTCCCTTGTAACCCAGTACAAGAACGGTCAAAAGTTTTACTTCTGCAGGTATTTTGAACTCATTTTTCAGCAGTTCCTGGTCGTATCCGGCAATGGGATGACCGATAAGGCCCTCTTTCTGCGCCTGTATCAGCAGGCTGAATACTGACATGCCGGTATCAAATTCAGCGTAGTGCCTGCCGTCGTCCAGTTTGCAGTCCAGATCATCCTGCGTACATACCAGTGTTTTGTTTTTTAGAACAATTTCGACAAATCATCTCCAACAAGTTTATGCATTTCAATCAAAGTCAGAAAAATTGCAGCATTGTTCTCATATACATCCACTTTTGCTGAAGACAAATTCAATTCCGCTTCTTTAAGATCAGCAGGTATTATCCGTTTTATTTCAAGCAGGCTTTCTGCTTCCATTTCCCTTTCTTTAAAATAATTTTGCTGCTCTTTAAGAAATTTATCTCTTGTCAATAAATAAGCCATTTTCTCCTTAAGTTCGTCCAGGCTTCTTTTTGTATTCAGCTTTTTACTTTCCAAAGCAAGTTCTTCTATCTTAATTCCATACTCAAGCGATTCTTTTTTTAGCTTTCTCTGCCAGTACTCCCCCACGGGAACGGTTACTGAAATACTCCCGTAAAATTCAATCCAGGAATTTTTATCCCACAAATTGGAAACTGAGTCCTTAAAGTTGTTACTTCCCGATGAGTCTACAGGGTACTGTGGTTTTAAAGAAAACTCAACACCAAGCATTGTTGCATAATTTGACATTTCCTCTTTCATTTCAAAGCGCTTTTTCAAAAGATTTAACGAAGATATTGCAACCTCCGTATTTTTTCCTACCTGTAAAGCTTCCGGCAAATCAATAGTTGGGAGCACATCATTAAGAATAAGATTTTTAATCTCTCTCTTAAACCCAATTGATACAGCTATCTTTTTCATAGCCGTAGAGAGTAGAAATCGCTGATCAAATGCTGTTTTTTCCAAATCTTTTACTTTAAGGTCCTGTTCCCAATAGTCAATAGAGGATCTACGCCCCTGTTTCATCATAATTTCCAGAAGTTCCTGTTTCTTTTTATATAGAGCTAACTTTCGTTTAAGGATATCGAGTCTTTTATTTTGAACAACTGTATCCACAAATAATTTAGCCATAGTAAAGATATAAGTATTTGTATCAACCAAAGTCCCGAGTGCATTCAATCTTTCGTCAACACTCAATTTCTTATATCGTGATGCATAGCTTTCGGTATTAAGAAGTCCGCCATTTACAAAAATCGGCTGATCAAGTTTTGCTGTTACAACAGGACTATTCGAAAACAGATACTTTTCTCCCATTCCGGAACAGGATAAAGTATCCGCCAATGAAAATAATAAACTCCCCCCTGTTGGCAGGTCAATATTAATTTCTGATCCCAGGTTGACACTATGGGTAAAAACATTCGTTTCCTTTCCTTCTGGCGAAATCGTTTTTGAATTATTATAACCATAGAGAGGAGCCGAGTTCATAGATAGTTGTGGCTTAAAATTTTCTCGTTGTAGTTCAAGCATTTTCTCATCCCGGTAAAAAGAAAGTTTTGATATTTCAAGATCCTTGTTATTCTTCAAAAGTAACTGTATATAACCTTGTAACGAAAGATCTGTTTCACCAGTATATGCGTTTATTGAGATACTCTGCACAAGCAATACAGCTATACTCACGTATTTAATGGGTTTCACGATTTAAAATCCAGCTTTTCCAAAACAAAATCAATAATCCGTTGTGTTCTAACGGTAATACGTCCTTCACACAGCATACCTGTTTTTACCTTTGCACGCTTTCTTCTCCCTTTTAGCTCAGTTTTATTTATACTTCCACCTACAACAAAAAAGCCATCTGATTTGCCGCCCTGGAACTGAACATCACCAGGAATTTTTATAACAGAGCCAGTCAAGTAACCATATTCACGAGGAGGAAGTGCTGAAAAACTGTAATGAATAACAGCTCCTTTCTTAACATTTGCTATATCCTTGTTATTAACAAAGAGGTCTACTTTCAGCTTTTTACTTCCCTCAGGGATTATTCTAAGCAAGTCTGTATTTGCCGGGACAAAGTCACCTACATTGTACGTACCGATTTCCTGTATCGTGCCGCTTATCGGCGAACTAACATTACTGTTTTCAAGACGGAAACGTATCTGCTGTATCTGGCCTGACAAATCATTTGTTTTAAGTGTTAACCCCTGAATTTGTTCTTCAATAGACAGGCTGTTTTCATTTTCAAAAGCCTCAAGGTTCAACTTTGAAAGTTGATAGTTCCTTTTCGATTCTTCAAGTTTTTCAGAAGAAATCATGGTAGGAGGTAATTTTGATTCATTTTTGAACCCGGTTTCGGCTTTAATCAGTGCCAATTCCAATTTTTTCTTTCCAATCTGATATCGCAGATACCTGTTATAAAATTCTATATTTGTTTTTGGTATAAGATCTTTATTAGAGGTAAGGCTTTCTCTCAGCAAGATAAATCCTTTAAGATTTGTTTCACTTTCTTCCAGTTCCCGCTGCAGATTCTTTTTCTCTATTTCCAAAGATTCAGAATCAAACCTGAAAAGAAGTTCTCCTTTGCTGACCCTCCCTCCATGGGGGAATCGTACTTCCTTAATTTTACCGGAAGCACTGTTCCTGACAATACTTATGTTCGCTGCCGGCCGTATAACTCCCTGTGCTTTTACAACGACTTCTATTTTACCTAACCACATCCATATAAAAGCAATAAAAACCATTAAAAGTATAAGATAAATAAAATAAGCCATTATCCTGGGAGGCTGTGCTTCAAGCAATTCCCAGCTGTCGGTAAGCTCATCAAACGAAATAAACTTCCCTTTCATAAAAAGGTCCTTTTATCCGTTTCTTCCAATGAAAACTGATCTTGCCAAAGATTATAATATGCGCCTTTTTTCTTTAATAGTTCATGATGAGTACCTATCTCTATAATACGTCCGCCACTCATAACTACAATTCTGTCGCACCTCATAATAGTAGATAGTCTGTGTGCTATTATAATGGTTGTAATACTGGAGCTTATTGTATCTATTGTTTTATGAATGGCTCTTTCAGTAGTACTATCCAGATTACTTGTAGCTTCATCAAGAATAAGAATATCGGGTTTTGCAAGAACTGCTCTTGCAAGAGCAATACGCTGCTTCTGACCACCGGAAAGGGTAGTTCCCCGTTCACCTATCACTGTCTGATAACGAAGAGGCATTTCATTAATAAAACTATGTGCCTGCACACTCCTGGAAGCTTTCACAACATCATCAAAGGTAACCCCATCTTTCCCAAATACAAGGTTATCGTATATCGTTCCGGAGAAGAGAAAAACATCCTGCGGCACATAGCCAATTTTACTCCTAAGATTATGGGTCTGCAAATCTTTGATATTTTTCCCGTCTATCAGGAGATCTCCTTCTTCTGCCTGATAATACTTCATAAGAAGTTTTATCAATGTTGTTTTACCACAGCCGCTTTCTCCAACAATTGCTATTTTCTCATATGGTTTGACCATAAGGTTTATATCTTCAAGAACTTTCTCCCGTGTTCCATATCTAAAACTCACATTCAGTATTTTTATTTCTCCTTTAAATCTTTCAGGTTTTAATAGATGTTCTTTTTCATTGACCTCTATCTTGAGATCAAGAATTTCACCTAGCCTCTCCGCCGCAACAAAAGCTTCCTGTAGGGTTGGTTGAAGATTAATAAGACGTTGGATCGGTCCATGAAAATACCCAAGCAGTGCACTAAATGTAATTAATTGTCCAACGGTAATTATACCACTTAGCACTTGCATACTTCCCATCCATAAAATCAATATCCCCCCGAGCAGGGTAATTAAATCCTGTAATGAAAACTGTAAATTCTGCATCCATCCCAGCTTAAAGGTCAATTTAATTAATTTTACAAATCTCTTTTCTGTTTCCCAGACGGCATCTCTTTCTCCATTCATCGCTTTTATGGTTGCTATACCGCCTAATGACTCCACAAGGTAACTTTCAGATTCGGCTTCTTTTACCATTACCTTCCTGTTTTCAATCTGAAAAGGTTTTGTAAACATCCAAACCACAGCTATTGAAAAGGGAATAAATATGACTGACAACAAAAAGAGTCTCCAGCTCTGCAGATAAAGAACTATACCGGCCCCTACGACCATGAAAGTATCTATTAACACTGATATTGTTGTTCCGGACAGGGCATCCTGGATCTTTGAGGCATCATTTAGACGGGAAAGGATCTCTCCCACTTTTCTGGAATCAAAAAATGACATTGGCAAGTTCAAAACATGCCGGTAATAGTTAAATATCAAAGCAATGTCTATTTTCTGGCTCAAATGCAAAAGAAGGTGGCGTCTGAAAGCATCAAGTAATATTTTAAACAATGTAAGAACTATCATTCCAATGGAAATTACATTAAGCGACTGTTTCAGACCGCTTACCAAAACATTATCAATAAGAAACTTAAAGTAGAAAGCTCCAAGCATTCCCAGAACGGAAAAGAGAATAGATGCGGTAAATATATCAAAAAGCAGTTTTTTATGAGGAAGAAGAAGCGAAAGAAAGCGCGAAAAAAGGCCGGCGGTCTCATTTTTCTTCTGAAAAGATTTATCCGGTACCAACAGTATCAGAACGCCGCTCCATATTTGGTCAAAATCCTTCTTACTGTATGATACCAGACCAACAGCAGGATCGGCTATTAATAATTTCCCTTTCTTTATACGATGAATAACAACATAATGCAGGAGGTTGTCTTTAACTACATGTGCAATCGCAGGCAATGGAATTTTACCGGTTAAATCATCAATTGATCCTTTTACACCTTTAGCGTTGAAACCAAGCTCTTTGGCTGCAGTTACCAAACCAAGAGCGTTTGTTCCCTCTTTATCTGTTCCCGCTATTTCACGAATTTGAGAGATTGACTTCTTATAGCCATACTGCCTGCATACCATTGCAAGACATGCTGCACCGCAGTCGGTGATATCATGCTGTAATACACAATGATATTTACCCATATATAATTCGTTACTCCGATATAAGTTTGATTGGAAGCACTATTTTTATTACCAAAAATTTATTTATTATTGTTCTCATTGTTCTCATTGTTCTCATTGTTCTTATTATTTTGATCAATGTACAATTTTGCTTGGCGTAATGTTCCACCCCCCAATGCTCCAAGCCCAAGTGCTATCAAAATCAAATTCTTAAATGGTACAATATCAGTCAATGCACCTACAATACATGCCGCACCTGCTATTGCAATAAGTTTGCCACTATTCTTCATAAGATATACTCCTAATATTTCTTTAAAAAATCAGTAGCCCTACTGGTAAAGCCAGTAGAGCCACTAGTAATTATTAAAATTGTGAAACACAATATAATGCTGCGCCGACTAATGCCCCGGAAGCAATGTCAATCGGAGCAAAAGGAGGAGTTGCCGCAGAATACATAGCGCCCGAGACAGCACCTCCCAGAGTAGCTCTACCAAAATTTTTCCAGCTCCAACCACCATCAACCATTATTAATTCATTTTCAGAAAGTACCTGAAAACCACCTAAACATAACGTATTTGCCATTTCTTTCTCCTAAATATAATTTTTATTCATTTTACTACCTGGCCAGTTTTCTATATGAACATTTTTAGAGCTTACATCAACGATGCATTGGCTCTTTAAACTTTTGCAAAATCTACTTTAATTTTTTTCTTTCCCAATTTCATTTCTTCACTCCCTTTAATACACTTTTTCCCGGGGTTTGTGTACTTTTTATTTTATCCTGAAACGCGGAGCTTTAAAAAATAGTACTACCCTCAGAAAATTGTCAGAAAAATATTTTTTCTCATCCGGAACTTTACCAACATCAAAATCATCTTTTAAAGTATATCCTTTCTCTTTTAAAAGAGATTATAAGATCAAACTCGCTTAGAAAATCAAGCCCAATCAGAATATGATTTGTACCAGGATCTAATACTGCTGGAAGATTCAAAATTTCTTCATCAAATATATTTAATTCCTTTACGATTATTCGGACTAGACCCTTATCATTTCCATCGTCCCAGAAGTCAAAAAAAGATAACTCTTTTTCTGTCGGCTCATCCCATCTAATATCTTTTTTCAAGGAAGCAGGAATTACCAAAAAAGATGGTACCCCAGTATCTATTATTGCAAGAAACTCCTTCCCGTCAATATTTACATACATCCCCCAGAAATTGTTTTTTACTATCAACTTTGTGCTTCCCCATATTTCTGGATCTTCTTCATTGCGGACAGGCTTTTCCAGTCTCAGAACATATTCATTTGCATTAAAATACAGATCAAAATATCTCAGGATATCAATACCAATTGCCCCTTCCATCTCCTGTAGTTCTGGTAACGAATTAAAAATGTCTGAAGTGATAACAAATGAAAAATTATTTAATTCACAATCACCAAACCCGATTTTTTTTATTTTTACCATTTGCCCCTTTGCAATAGAATATGGTTGATTAATGGTTACGTTCATCCGCTTATATAACCTATGAGGTACAGTAGCAAGTACCTGTTTGTTTAAAATTGTTTTTTGAGCACCGGTATCAATTATTACATCTATTTCATCCTCCTTGTATCTTAGCGAAGAGTACAAATAGTAATCTCCTTTATAATTTATAGAGAATGATCTTTTACCTTTAATGTATTTCATATTATATCTGACAACTCCAATAACTAGCAAAATTATAATTATTAAGAGAACTATTTTAAGGGGACCGTAAATAACGATCCCCAAGAGACGTCTCACTTTCTATCTGTGCCTACGTAAATTCCTGCTGGTTATACCAAGCGTATAATTCCTGCCACTCCTGCGACTTGTTCTTCTTCTTGAATTAGTCAACAACCACCCCCAGAGGAGGTGGCTTGCGGCGGGCCTCTAAAAGAGGCCAAATTCTCTCTGCTGACTCTCTTCGAGCCGCTCATTCTCTTCCTGATATTTAACATATCTCCTTATTTTATCTTCATCCAAGCCTATTGTACTTACACAATATCCGCGGCTCCAGAAATGGTTTCCCCAATACGGTTTTTTCTTCAACGTTGGAAAATTCTTAAACAAACTTATTGCTGTTTTGCCTTTCAATATCCCCATCATTTCTGACACCGATATCTTTGGTGGTACCGTTATTATCATATGCACATGATCTTCCATTACATTCAACTCCAGGATTTCCACTCCCTTCCACTCACATAATGATCTAATCCTCTGGTCTATGTATTTCCCTACTTGCCCCTTCATTATTCTAAACCTGTATTTGGGACACCATACTATATGATAACTACACTGATACACTA
>WGCU01000007.1 GCA_015493635.1 Spirochaetaceae bacterium
CCGGGTGAATATCCCGGGCTTTTTTATGCATCAATTTTCCCGCTTTTTATCAGGCACAGAAATAGTGCGGGATTCTTTCCTGTTTTACTCTTTTTCCTAACAAAAACTCTCCGGGAATTACTCCAAAAATAATGCGGGAATCAACAATTGTTATAAATAATACATTTATTATTCCCACTAACAACCCACATAAACCTAATACTAAAACAAGTAAAAAATTATTAGGAATCAAAGAAAAAACAGCCCACAACACTGAAAATAACATAACTAGATAACATAAAGTACGAAAAGTTTGGTATCGTGAACTAAGCATTCCCGCTATTAATGAACCAAATAATGCACCAAGTCCAAATATAGATAGAAAGATGCCGTAACCTTCGACTCCAAGTTTCAATAAATCTGTCGCTAATATCGGAATGCCTACTTGTAAAGGCCCAATCACTAGAAAATTTAGGCACATAGTAAAAAGTACTAGTATCACTATTAGTGGATCTCTGAATATATATTTAAATCCAGTAGCTTTTGATTTCTGAGAAGTTTTATTCTTCAAACTTATTTTCCTAGGAAACAAAAGCTTAGTTATCCAGTAAAATGCAACAAGACTCATGAAAACCATAATTAAAAAAAATAAACTATTTCCTATACTTGCTATCGCTAATCCTGCAATTGCTGGACCTATAAAAATAACACCTTCGTTAAAGAATTGTAATAGGCTATTAGCAGCCTGTAATTGTTCTTTATTCACAAATTTTGGCACGCTTGAGTATAGTGCAGGTAAAATAACTGCAATAAAAACACCAAATAAAACAGCTAAAATGAACAAGGAATTTATTGTCAGCATTTTTATTACAGAGAGGAGTCCAGCTCCGACTAATAAAACAGAAAGAATTATACATCCAAAAGCTAGAACATTTTTTTCTCCAAGCTTGTCAGCTAATATCCCACCTATTGGAAGAATAAAAATCTTAGGTATAGTCATTAACATCAAAATTGTCCCTAAAAGTATGGAAGAATTTGAGTAATCCAAAATAATTGTAACTTGTGTTATCATATAGAATTGGTTTACCATAAATAAGAATAATGCTGCTAATAGAAATAATTTAAAGTTAGAATTACCTCGCAAAATCTCTTGAAAAAGACCAATCATAACAACTCCTATACAAACTGACCATTCAGTTTCTATAAAATACCATTATATTTGCATATATGTCAAGATAGATGGCAGGTGTTATTTCGCAAATTAAAAAGTAAATTGTTAAAAATTCTCCCGTTTAGTTAGAAAATTATTTTTTACTTGGATTAAAAATTCAGAATATCCGAAGATAAGAAAATGGAGCAGTGTCCACATCAATGATCACATGCTCCAAATCTCAAGAACCTCCCAAAGGGAAGAACACACATACTTCTTTTTCGGATAAATTTGTAAAAGATTCAAGAGCTTGGAAAGAAATATCCATGGGGAAAGCTGAAAAAATGTCCATCATACAGAAGAGTACACCTCTGGGGGTATAGATTTATTCTTTGATACTTTTATATGGAAAACAGTTATTCCTGGGAGTTCCGGCAGACTGGAGAAGTGTATTGCTGAGGAAAGTTCTGGGTATTTTTCAGCTGCTGCCTGCAGCATCTCTTTGGAAGTATCAGCTCCGGTTACAGCGAAGCCTGATTTTTTAAGATATGCCAGGTCTCTGCCGCTGCCGCAGCCTATATCAAGAACTCTGCTGCCCGGCGGGAGGTGCTTTAAAAAGAGGGGGCTGAAAAGATCTTCGGTGCCGGAGTATTTGTCCGCCAGGGATGAAGCATTATCAGCATAGTATCTTTCCGTCGGGGTATCGGAATGTCTGTTTTCCATTACGGTACTATTGTAACACAAAATTGCCGTGGAGGGTAAAGGAAATCCTCTGGGAATCCTCTCGAAGGGGCAGCGGAAAACCCGCCCGCGCTGCCCGGCGGAGGGGACGGAGCCGGATAAGCAGAGCGGAAACAGCGGGGTTGAAGCGTAGGGGAAGGCTTTCCCCTCTTTGGGAAATGCTTTTGCGGTGTATTATTCCATGAGCTGCATTTTTTTAAGTATGTAATCGACATGTTTATAGCGGGGGACGGGATCTTTCATATTCCACCATATAAAGCTGTCCAGTTCAGTCCTGATGGCCGGATCATCGTCTGTTTCTATTAGGGAAACCTTATGTTCACTGAAGGATCCTTTAAAATCACACGCAAAAAGACGCCGGGCTTTTACCGCACACATACCGAGTTCTTCGTACAATTCTCTGACTGCTGCAGAGAGGGGCGGCTCATTCCTGTTTTTACCGCCGCCGGGAAGGGAATAGCTGTGTTTTCCTCTATCCCTTACCAGAAGAACATTTTCGTTACGGATAACAACGGCTGTTCCCCTTATTCTCATACTGGCTCCCTGGTTTTTCTGTACCCTAGTATATGCTTGACGGGGATAAAGGGAAACCATAAAAAGAGCCTGAACAAGGTAATTCTTGCTCTGTTGATGAAGGAACTTGGTATTTCAGAGAATAATGATCAAAAGAAAAGGGATTTATCTGATTTATGCGGCACCTGGAATAAGCAGCAGTATGAGGAATTACAGGAATATATCAAGGAAGTTGACCACATCATATTGTATAAAAATCGCTCAGTTTTACATACTTACAAAACTTCCAAGCTTTAAGCTTCAGATCCATTGCTCTCAAGCATTATTGATAGTATATTTATTTTATGGACGTAAATGAACGTTATTCTTATTGGATCGATCTTGCAGACTATGATATAGCAACAGCTAAAGCCATGTTAAAAACTAAAAGGTTTCTTTATATTGGTTTTATGTGTCATCAAAGTATAGAAAAAGCTATAAAAGCATATCATTGGAAAAAAACTGAAACGGAACCAGCATATATTCATAACCTATTAAGACTTGCAGAACAATCAGGGTTAATAAATGAGTTTAATGAAAACCATACTACTCTGATAAACGAACTTAATCCTTTGAATATTGAAGCAAGATACCCAAGAGCAAAAGAAGAATTACTTAAAGCATTAAACCTTAAAAAATGTAAAAGCCTTATAAACCAAACTGAGGAATTATTAAAATGGATAAAGATAAAATCATAGAACTTGTAAAAAAATACTCAAAGAAGATTCAGGATATTATTATATTTAAAGAAATTATTCTTTTTGGATCATGGGCACAGGGTTCTGCCAATGAATACAGTGATATTGATGTTGCTGTTCTGGTAAAAGATGAAGTAACCGACCTTATTGATATTGAATCAAAATTGTGGGGTAGCTGTAGAGAAGTAGATCTGCGAATTGAACCTCTTATAGTAGTAGATAAAGATGACCCTGCCGGTTTTAGAAATATGGTAAAACGTACAGGGATTCATGTTTACCCCTAAATAAACTTAAAAAAATGATCCAAATCTTTTATAGTAAAAAAGTCAGGAATACCTTATCTTGTGTTCAACGCCCCCTTAGATTCCCCTTTTACATGTTTTTAAGTGTAAGCACAAATATGAAAAAGAAATCATTAATGCGGATGGATGAGATTACTTCTATTACTATTTCTTGTTACTAACTTTTCCGGAATTTTAGGATATATCCTCTTTCTCCAAACCTGCAGAACCCATTCTGCTTCTCTTCCCAGGGAATCGGCTTGTGTGGTTTCTTCCAGCATCCTCAGGCAGAAACCTTCAATAAGCTCACGGTACTTCTCTTTCGGGCGGATATAAAAGAGTCTGCCATGGGAATCCCTGTTTGTCTGCGGATTTATTCCGGGGTATCTAACAGGGAAGCTGATTATAAAAATGCCTGAGGGCTTTAACAGTTCCCGAATTCTGCCAAAGCTGACCGGAAGTTGATCTCCGGGGATATGCTGGAAGAGAGCGGAGCAGAGGATTCCTTTAAAGGTTCTGGTTATTCCCGGGAGTTCCGGCAGACTGGAGAGGTGTATTGCTGAGGAAAGTTCCGGGTATTTTTCAGCTGCCGCCTGCAACATCTCTTTGGAGTTGTCAGCCCCGGTTACAGCGAAACCGGATTTTTTAAGATAAGCCAGGTCCCTGCCGCTGCCGCAGCCTATATCAAGAACAGTGCTGCCCGGCGGAAGGTGCTTTAAAAAGAGGGGGCTGAAAAGATCTTCGGTGCCGGAGTATTTATCCGCCAGGGATGAAGCGTTATCAGCATAGTATCTTTCCGTCGGTGTATCGGAATGTCGCTTTTCCACAATAGTACTATTGTAGCACAATATTGCCGTGGAGGGTAAAGGAAATCCTCAAAATAGGGCCTAAAATGAAAAAGGATTAATTGTTACGCTGAAGGTTCAGTTACCCTGTCAATACAAAATCCAGAACCTGTCTTACCTCTATCCCTACGGGGCTGTCTTTAACAGATCTGGAATCAGTTTGATACAGCAGATAGTATCTATCATCCTTTAACTCTTCAGCTGTTCTGTATTTCCGAAGGTTCAGAAGGCTCCGGAACTCTCTATTTTTATTTTCATCATTCAAGTCTGTACATACCTGGTAGCAGTGGTAATGACCGCCGGCAGTAACAGCAAAATCAACTTCATGCCCTTTTTCATCTCTTAAAAAGAGGACTTCTGATCCGCTGTATTTTTCAACAAGATGGTTATAGACAAAGTTCTCAAGCCGTCGTGATTCCAGACAGAGATGAGTAAACAGGTTGTCAGAGAGGTAGTATTTTTTTTGAGTCTGGAATATCTTTTTGGTTTTCCATTGATACTTGTCAATTCTTCCCAGGAGGAATACATTGCTTAGGTACGAAAGGAAAAGGCTGACAGTTTTGTCATTTATTCCCATAGCATTGCTTAGTTTAGCGGCACTGACTATTGTTCCTGGATTTTTCGCAACGTATAGAAACAGGTTTTGTATGATGTCAGGTTTATTTATCCGGTAGCGGTTAATAATATCCTTCAGGACAATCTTTTCAAGAAGAGACTGACGGTAGATTGCTTTCTGATCTTCAGTAAGCAGGAATGTTTCATAGAACCCGCCGTATTCAAGATAGGTATCAAACAACTGGCTGAGTTCAATCTTTTTCTCATTAATTGAAAATTGGTCCAGTTTACTATACCCGTGAAAATCAAGAAATTCCCGGAAAGTGAAGGTTTGAAGCTTGTACTCCAGCACCCTGCCTCCGATTACCGTACTGAACTCACTGGATAGCAGTTGACTATTTGATCCGGTAATGTATATATCGTCATTTCCTGAATCATACACCGTTCTTATGAATTTTTCCCAGGCTGGTATATTTTGTATTTCATCAAAGAACAGATAGAGAGGATATCCCGGATCAGAATTCAGTTTGAATGTGTCATAGATGTTTCTGAGAGATTCCAAAGTTAGATAACCACTGAGCCTGTCATTCTCAAAGTTTATAAAAAGTATATTCTGTTTGGGAATTTCAGCAGAAATTTTTTCATACAGTCTTTTCAGGATAAAAGATTTTCCTGATCTCCGAATTCCTGTAATTACTTTTACCGGTTTCTTTTTCAGAAGATTTTCCGATAGAATTGTTTCCAGCTTTCTGATAACAACATGTTGAGTCTGATAAGCTGCACTTTCCTGAATGATTGTAACAATTTCACGGTAAGGCATCATTGTTATAGTGTACTCCCATAAGCAATAAATGTCAAATACTCGGAATAAATTCCGAAATAATGAGCAAAATATCGGAATGTGCTACGTGATTTTGGAGAAAGAAGCTGTCTGTGTGTGGGGGGATCTTCTCTTTAAACTGCTCAAGCCTGAGCTAATAAATTTTTTCTTAATCTAAATTTGCTAAATTGGGAATAGGCTCTAAATATATTTACCACTGGAACTGAAAAACTGACATCAAAATAACCGTCATAACAAACCCGATTGTGGTTAATCAATAACTGTGTCATCAAACAATTTATGCCCTTCAAACACCATTAGGATGTCAATAGATTTGATTTTTACTTTATACACCCTAAAATCCCGAAAAAGTTAGTAACGATGAAATCGTTATATAAGTAAATATCTTATATATAAGGAAATAATCATTAAATTGTCCTTGACATATGTGCAAGGTATGGTATAATTATAACCATGTCGTATGTGATTGAACAGAGGGTAAAAA
>WGCU01000008.1 GCA_015493635.1 Spirochaetaceae bacterium
ACGCATTTGCAGAAGGGATAAACAGTACGATACAACATATAAAAGCAACGGCTCGGGGCTTTAGAAACTTTAAAAATTACAGGACTTCAATTCTTTTCTATTGTGGTAAATTAAATCTCTATCCATAGAAAACCCGGAAGAGCCAAAATTATATATACAGCAAGTTATGAAAAAAAGTCAAAGAAATTTCTTAATAAACATCCTGAATTATTAAAACAATATAAAAGAATATTAAAGATTCTGGAAATCAACCCAGAGCATCCATCATTACGATTACACAAATTTGGTAGAAAATTAGTAGGGCTTTATAGTGTATCCATAAATATGAAATACAGAATAAGTTTAGAATTTATAATTCAAGAAGACCAAGTAATTCCTATTAACATTGGCTCCCACAATGAAATTTATAGGAACAAGGATTAATGTAATATTGATAAGGAGCCAAAAACAACCGTTAACAGCGGCGAGACAACATTTTACTGGATGTTTTTTAGGGTATGATATAATCCTTTCAGAAAGGAAAAGCTTTCAGGGTTACCGTTAGCAGATCAGGCTACGAAGTAAAACGTCGCATAGCCGCAAACGATATCTGTCAAATTTATGTTGCTTTTAATGAAAATGGCTTCTTCGGATAGTTGAGATCAATCATACTTTAAGAGTCTATCCATCAGGAGCGACTGCATATCTCTTCGTTCGTCAAGAATACAATGAACATAAAGCGAGTTATTTATAATCTGGTAGATAATTCTGTACGGTGAAACGTGAAATATATATCTATTTTCAGTTACTGTCCGTACAATTTCAAAGGCATGGGCTTTTAGATAGCTGATAGGCTGAGTGGATTCGGATAATTTAAACTGGTTCCTCCTGACTATAATTTAGTCCTTAAAAAGGTCTGCATCAAGGATTATTCCTATCCTGCAATGCCATTGTCTTTATAAACCCGGCTTCTCCGTATTCGAGAATCTTTCTGTCCTTTGTTATCAAGATGATGTTTTTCACTCTTGCCGTTGCAGCAATTATTCTGTCCACCGGATCACCATGGAAATTACCGGGAAGCCTTGTAGATTCAACAGCTATCCCCGGACTTAATGGAACTAAACGCAGCCCGGGCAGAGCTAAAGCTCTCTCTATCTATCTATCCATCCATCCATAAGCCAAATCCAGATATGAGTATCTATCAGTATACCCGCCTCTAATTTATGCATCTGCTTCCCACTGTTCACCGACAGGATTGATAATATCTTCCTGTTTACTGATTGTACCTTTGAGAAAACCAAATACAGGAACAGGCTCTTTGTTATTTGCCGGAACCAGTCTTGCTGCCGGTTTCCCGTGTTTGGTAATTATTATATCTTCCCTGGTCCGGTTTACCTCATCCATTAGTTTGAGACACTCCGCTTTAAATTTACCCGCTGCTATCTGCATTCCTTCCTCTTTTTATGACCACTTCTCTGTAACTACAGTTCCATGATAATATCCGCAAGCTGGTCAGCACCGTTTTCTTTAAAAGGAATTCCTTTATACTCATCTATTCTCTTTTTCTGATCCTCGAAGTTTCTCGGAAAGGGAATAAAGATAGCTTCCTTTTCGAAATATACTGCTTCCCAGAAAGAATTATATCCTCCTCCTGTAATCAGTAGATCGAAAGCACTGAAGTAATCCACAACAGGGAATATCCCGCTTTCGTAGTTCGTAGAATAGACCATCCGGTAACCTTCATCTTCAAGGTAGGAGTAGGTCTTTTGTACGCTCTGGTACTCCTCCGGTTTACCATTGTAGGCCGTTAAACATACGGGTTTATCTCCCGAAAGTCCCAGTTTTTTCAAGGCTGCTGTTTTGGACATAATCTCACCTCTGTTACGTAGAACAACCGGGTTGATCTGTTCCATATTGGTACAGCTGGCAAAGGGTTCGGTTGCAATAATCCTATCATATTGATCAGGGTTGAATTTCAGGAGATCATTCTTAAGCGAAATTGTAAAAAACTTGTCCGCTACCTGCCGGCTCAAGAATATCTTTTTACAGGGAAACCTGTCTATAATATTAAATAGAGAGAACCACATAAGATCGACAAGGAGTACATCAGGTTTGAGACGTTTTAGTGTTTGAAAGAGGATTGAATCCTCAGGATCTCCGGCAATCAATACATCTTCGGATTCTACCGGTATTTCGATATGTTTTACGTTGAAACCATCAGCCAGATATGCAAAGGGGGAACTGCTCACTATGGTATAGTTGACCTGCTGTCCACTGCGCTCAAAGGCGTTCCAAATTGATATTCCCTGAACCAGTCGGCCCGATCCGGTGGTGCCGGAAGTAAAATAAACGATCTTTACCATCAACAATTACTGAAAAACTTAAAAACACCAGTCCCATCCCCGTTATTATCCCAGGAACCATAGGTCTCCCAGTTTGTTCCTGTTATATCATCAAAGGACACCATCTGGGCGGAAAAGTCGGTGCCGTCAACCAGATATATTTTCTTGTTCATTACCGCAACAAAATTATGCGGACCGATAAACTCACCCTTGGTCCCAGGTGCCCCTGAACTTCCGAAAGAGCTCAAAGGCCCTCCTGCAAGATCATCTGCAGCAAACATCTCTATCTGGGCACCGGTTCCGGCCATTGATGCATACAGCTCCCCTCCAAACGTTACAACATCATTTATTGAACCTACAACACTCCCTGTATAAGAGTCCAGCTGCTGTAAAGCGTATGAATATTTCACAATCCATGGGGACGGTGCTCCTGTTCCTATGGAACCACCAACATACAAGTTCCCATCATCATCAACTGCAAGTCCCTGCGGAGCAGGAGAACCGGAGAGAAGTATTTCAGTGCCGTCACCGGGAGCATCCCAGTAATAAACACCACCTCCGGCAATCCCGTATACCCTTCCGCTTGTCCGGTCAACTGCTACTGCAGTTACAGAAGCATTCCCACTCAAATTTGCAAAAAAGCAGGAGCAATTGCCGATGAAGAAGTAAAATCAAAAGAATCTATCGTGTAGATACCTCCATGCACACCATCATTTCTTCCATTTGCAATATATACAGTCCCGTTTTGGTCAGTATCAACATCGTACGGGAAAAATTCGTAGTCGTTGGTAAAGCCCAAATCGGACCATTTAACAGTTGACCACCCTGTTCCTGTCATATCAACTATCTGAACAACGCGGTAATTGTACGCATCAGGAATAACTATCTTGGTATCTAAAATTCCCATATTCAAAGTTACAACAGCAGAATCAGAATTTATATCTACGGTAGACACCCCCCTATAGGAAACTGCAATATCAGAAGATGAAGCAATATAAGTATCGTAGAGTGACACCGACAGCTCAAAGCTCCTGTCATTCCCTTCCGGCACCGCAATATTTATTACGCTCGGGAGAGATGAATATTCAACCTCAACAGGAGTCATTCCTTCTCCCGTTATCCGAAGATTTATTGACGAAACAGCAGAAGACTGAGGCAGACCCAGAACACGTAATTCCGGTGTAATCATCTCCCCGGATGATGTAAAAAACAAACATCCTGAAAGTACCGAAAGAACAATTATTGCTGCTGTTCCTAAAACAGTTTTTTTTAAACCAGGTTTCTTACACATTAAAACACCTCTAAAATATGGATTTATTTGGTGCTTCCAACTGCAGATTTTGCCTCTTGAATAATCATTACGGGTCCTTACACTGTAATATCAAGACAGGATGTATGACTGATGCCGATATTTCTATAGTATATACCATACTGTAAAGGAATTCCATTCGTCTACCGGATTATCTGGCTGGAAGACTTTCAGCTACAACAGAAAGGAAGAAATAACATACAGCGTCTATAAGAAATCCATAAAAGCAAACATATATATTTTCGTAAATAATTATTTTTCTTGACTATCATATCTCAGTGTCCCAAAGAGCACTGAGATATGATGGAATTCCTTTTAACAGTCGAGTATCTCATTCAACGATAAAGGTTGTATCTATCCCTAAAATTCTATTGTCCTCCAAAATCATAGAAGAAGAAATCATTTTGTCCAGCATCCGATCCAGCAGGGTAAGTCTTCCAGTTTGTACCCGAAATATCATCCATTTGAATTATTTTATCGAAATTAGGAGAATCATCCAAAATAGTGAATTCATCATTCATTTGAGCCGCAAATCTGCGGGGACCATAGAAATAACCTTTAGAAGTATTTACTCCTGAAGCTTGATCACCATAATTGGCAAGCAAAGATAAATTTGCAGTACCCAACTGTAGAATTTGGTATCCGTTACCACCACCTACATTAGCAATATAAAGACTGTTTCCTTTAACAAGCAAATCTTTGGGTTCAATAGCACTGTTTCCCGGTAAAGTTCCTGATTGACTAACTAAAAAAATATCAGCAGGATCACTTAAAGGATCAAGTTTTAAAACCTGATAATCTACTGATACTTGCCCAACATCCGCAATCATGTATAACATTCCAGATGAATCTACAGCTAAGCAAGATATACTAGAAATCGATGAAGCCCCAACAACAGGCAAATTACGAACTACATCGTTAGTCCCATCGATTTCAGAATTGTAAAGATTTCCACTAGTCGCGTAATACAAAATATTTCTATTCCTATCTACCGTTAGCGCAACAATTCCCGTTGCCCAATCTTTATACTTGAAAAACCCAAATCCCAAGATGTTATCAACACGAACAACCCTGCCATAACCAGAAACTGCATTATTATTTGCAATATATATTCTTCCTTCATTATCAAAATCGATATCGTAAGGATAAAAATTAGAACTCCAGCCAGGATTACCAGAAACAACTCCTAATTCAGTACCAGTAAAAGCTGCTTTACTTTGCCCGTTTATATCATCAAATTGCAGTACTCTTGGATCTGAATCGAAATTCCAATGTGGATCCGGCACAATAATCTTCGTACTCCCTATCCCCATATTCAGGGTAACTGTAGCACTTTTACTCTTTACCTCGGCTGTAGCTGTACCTTTATATGAAGCAATAGCACCTGTATAACTGCTTCCCATAGTAACCGTTAACTCAAATTTCCGGTCATTCCCCTCCGGCACTGCAATATTTATAACACTCGGGAGCTGGGTATAGCTTACCTCCACCGGAGCCATGTCAGGACCGGTTACTTTAAGGGTTACGGATCCGACTATGGATGCATCCGGCAGCCCGATAGCCCGGATCGTTGGAGACACAAGCTCGCCTGTCGGAGCAGAGAGAAAGCATCCCGAAAAAATGAGAATAAGGGCGGTAAAACCCAGGAACCCTGCGTATTTTACAATATTTCCATGTTTCATTTTCCTGTACCTCCTTAATTCGGTCCTTCAAACGGAATATTTGCACCACTGATGCCGCTGCCGCTCCAGTCAAGTACAATTGTCATGTTGGTAAGTCCGCTGAGCATACCAAGTATCTTCGAAATATCAAGATTTCCCGGCAGGGTCAGCGTTGAAGGGTTAATGTTCGACAACAGTGCTGCCATTTCCTCACCGCTTTGGGGAAGTCCCGACACGGTAATACGGCTTGCGCTGCCTGCGGGAACGAGTCTCATCTGGCCAAGAGGAGTGGTAAAAGCAACCGTTCCATCGTACACCGTCAGATTCCGTCCATCGTACTCGAACTCCGTTCCCCGGACCGCCGCCGTTGAAATAGGGCTCCGCAGTTTAAAATCCTGCTTCAATCCTTTAGATGTTTTAACCTTGGCAAAAACCCTGCCGACCCGGAGATTCAATCCCGTATGCACCGTTCCCTCTTTCTGAACCAGTTTTGTCAGTTCCATTCTGGTCAACTGTCGTACAACAACCTGTGAAGTGCCAAGGACAAGAACTGCTTCCGACCTGAATCCCGTTGAAATATAGTACCCTTTTTTTATCTTCATACCGGAAGCCGCCCTTTTCCACCTGCCGCCGGGAGCTTTTATCTCAACCTTTCCCGAAACATTCTTTACAACCGCGGTAAGATCCGCAAACAGGAACGTACCCATCAGCAGCATTACCATTACAAATATATATTTTTTTTTCATGGTTCCTCTCCTTAAAAACTAAACGAAAGCCCCAATCGGGCTAATACTTCCACTTTCCGCTGTGATGCCAGGAAAGCTCCGCCGGATCCATTGTTCGGAATAAATACACCGCTGGATAAGGACAATCCCAAATCTGAAAAAGGCCTGTAATTAACGGTTCCATCTACTTCAGTTCCCAGATAAAGGGAAGAAGATGACGGGTCAATACCGCTTTCCGAAATCTGGCCTGCCGTTGATCTGAAATAGTTTACGTCTTTCAGTTCAAACTGAAAGTTTTTTAGAACATCCGGTTTAACAGAATAGCTTAAACTCGTAAAAAAGATATTTCCCAGCTGCGGGGAGAAAACCAGCGCAAGTGATTTCCGCGAAATAGGGATAAAGTTCGTTCCGTTACCTTTGGTATTTCCCTCAAGGAACGAAGAGGAATAATCACTGTCTCCTGATGAATATAAGAATTGAAAGCCTATCCTGGAATGTAAAAATGATTCCATGTAGTACCGTAATCCCACTGAACCGAGAAACGAGAGAATAGGTTTGTACGTGTACTTCCCGTCAATGTAAGATAACGTCCGGCCAGTCCCGAGATAGACAAAACTGTTCTGGTACAGGGAAGGGATAATAGATCCGCTTACCTGGACACCGAAATACTGGCTGTCCAGCTTACCACCTTTACTTGATGGAAGAGTGGTGCCTTCCGTAGTTAGTTCATCAGCAGATCTCATGTCAAACTGAACCCAGGCTGTGGCGTTAACATCCTGCAGCAGGTAAAGATCAGGGAGAAGAACTCCGGCCCCCCCCACAAGCCGCGGAGAAGCTAAATCAAAGGGCCCGTCTGTATCCGCCTGATCCGCCAGGCTCATTTTAATAGACGAAGAACGGTGAAAAAGAAGGCCGGTAGCCCCTATCTCAGCTTTAAAAACACCCCAGGGGTAGTTCAGGGAAAGGAGTTCTCCGTCCAGTTTCTGATTGAAAATATAGCCTGAAAAATCGGATACCATAAATCTGCCAAGAGTGTACTTAATGGACGGGGAAGGTTTACTCTCAACCTTCAAGGAATCAATATCAAAAAAATAAGGATTTTCCGTTGTGTAGGTATAGCTCCCCTGGACAAAGAGCTCCGCGTCTTTCCAGAGACCTGTTCTGAGCCAGAAGCCGAGGGTATCGGCATGAAAGAGCTTTGAACCAGCTGATGTACTATCTGAATAATGGTAGTACGTGGAATCTTCCAGGTTTCCTCCCCAATCCAGAGAGTAACCAGAGATAGCAAGAACAACAAGTGCAAAAACAAGCAGTATACGTTTCATTTCTGTCCCTCCTTCCAGTCAAGCACATACCCGAGGATCCGTACAACACCATCCCCGGATATCTTCTTTAAGGGATTGGTACCCTTATCTATAAAACCCATAAACTCAAGCTCCCGGAGAGCGTACCGGGGTCCCGGCAAAACGCGATACATAACACCCCCCGGAATAGAAAACGCTTTCATAAGCAGAAATGAATACTCGCTGTATGAAAGAGTATCCTCTGCTTTCTTTTTCTCAAATACCGGCCACTGTTCCTTTTTTAAGGCAGCAAAAGCCCCGGAAACATCGGTATTTTTATCTATAAGTGATGCGGCACTAAGTACCATGTAAGCGGTACGCTCAAGGTCCGCATGTTTCTCGTTAAGCAATGTATCAATAACGGTATTAGACTGAGCCATAAGAAGGCTGCTACCGAGAATAAACACCATTAAAAAGAAAAGAAAAAAACCATTTCTTTTCATGATCCCCTCCATTTATGTGATATACTATTAGTATACATCATTTTATCTAAACATCAATTTAATGGAGGTTAAATTGAAGAAAAAAGTCTTTTCAATTGTACTTATTCCTGTTATCATATCTACCCTATTTACCATATTGAATCTTTTTGACTTTTATCAGAGCGGAGAAAATAAACTTTACGATACACTTCTGCACGTACGTCCCGCAATACCGGAAGACAAGTCAATTCTTCTCATCGAGATAGATGATCCATCCATAGCCCAGGTCGGTGTATGGCCGTGGAGCAGGGACATAATGGCAGACGGCCTTGTGCTCATGAAGGAGATGGGCGCTGCCTATTCCGTATTTGATATTGAATACACAGAACAGAGTCCTCTGGGTGTCAATGCTGATCTTCTAAAAAAAGAAATCCCTGCAACCTTTACCAGTGAGTTTGATTCCATAAATCAAAACATGAAAGACCTTTTTGATGCTATCAAGTCCGGAAACATATCCCTTAAGGATGCCGGTGATTATATAAACCAGCTTGCGGGTATAAACAATGAAACAAAAAACGCCCTTTTAAAAAAAGTTACTGAAATTGCCAGGGATAATGACACGTACCTTGGGAAAGCAGCCCGTTTTTTTGGGAATGCTTTTTTTACCATCAACATGCTTCCCGGAAAAGAGGGGAAGGTAACCGGTAAAGAGAAAGCGTACATTTCAAAAAACATCGCTATTAAAAACATAAAAAACAGTGATAAAACTATTCTCCAGGCAGTTGATATCCGGCCCGCTATTCCTGCAATCCTGAATAACGCCGCCGGGGCGGGTTTTCCCAATGTCCCCATAGAAAGTGACGGTGTTATGAGAAGTATCAATCTTGTTGAAAAATACGATAACCACTACTTTGCCCAGCTCGTCTTTTCTCCCCTCCTTCACTATTTTGGGAACCCCGAAGTTACTGTTACGAAGAATTCCATCACGCTCACCAGTGTAAAAATAGAGGGGAAGCCATCTAAAGATATCATTATACCACTGTCTGAAAAGAAACGGCTTCTCGTTAACTGGACGAAAAATAGTTTCGAAAAAAGTTTCCGCCACTTAAGTTACTACGAACTTGTCCTAAATAAAAGACTTGAAAAACGGCTTATTGAGAATCTAAAAACTATTGATGCAGCAGGGTATCTTTCCTACTTCAAGGGAGATACAGACCTTCTCGCACCGTATAATTACGCGGAGGGTATACGTAAAGATACCGCAGAGTATGCAAAAACCCGTCGTTACTTTTTTGAGGAAGTAGGGAAATTCCTTGACAGCAGCGCTGAAAAAGATCTGCTCACCGATATAGACAATGTTTTAAATGCTCCTGATGTAGATAAAGAAACAAAAGCTACCTACGCCGCGGTAAAAAAGGAAGTTCCCGGTAATTTTACCGCCATAAGGGGAGTATACTCAGACCTTATGAAATCCCGGGCAAAGCTTTCAACAGCACTTAAGGGGTCCTTCTGCATTATCGGGCAGACAGGAACATCCACGACAGATATCGGGGTTACCCCCTTTGAAAAAGAGTACATGAATGTTGGTATCCATGCCAATACTGCAAACACCATACTGACCGGGTCATTTCTGGACAACTATCCCTGGTGGTATTCCAGTGCTCTTGCTTTCATCCTGACCATCCTTCTCTCACTTGCAATTCAAAAAAGGAAACCTGTTCCCTCTGTTATTATAGGATTCGCATTTACCCTCGTTATTGTTGCCGCCCTGGCTGGATATTTTATTGTAACAGGAGTGTACGTCTCGATTCTTACTCCTGGGCTGGGATTGTTTTTTACCGCTGTAACCCTTTTCCTGTTTAATTTCTTTACTCTGGAGAAAGAAAAGAGTTTCCTGCGGAATGCATTTTCCCACTACCTTTCCGCCGACGTAATAAATGAGTTGATATCAAACCCTGAAAAACTTAATCTCGGGGGAGAGAAAAAAGAACTGTCAGCTATTTTTACGGACATACAGGGATTTTCATCCATATCAGAAAAACTGGATCCGACGGATCTTGTCCGGCTTCTTAATGCCTATCTTACTGCCATGAGTAATATTATTCTTGATTATCGGGGGACCATTGACAAGTACGAAGGGGATGCAATTATCTCTTTCTTCGGCGCTCCGGTAGAATACTCCGAACATGCGGCGCATGCATGTCTGGCTGCTGTTAAGATGAAAAGGATTGAGTTTGAATTGAATGAACGTTTTGTTACGGAAAAGATGACACCATCTCCTCTTTTTACCCGTATTGGAATAAATACCGGACCAATGGTTGTAGGAAACATGGGAACTCCCAAAAAGATGGACTACACCATTATGGGGAACGCGGTAAATCTTGCCTCACGGCTTGAGGGAGTAAACAAGATGTACGGGACGGGGATACTGATAAGCGATACAACCTACAAGGCCGGGGGTGAAGCTTTTACCGCGCGCAAACTTGACCGGGTCAGGGTTGTCGGAATAAATACTCCTGTACGGCTGTACGAACTTGTCGAAGAGAAAAATGAAACAGACAGCCGTATGCTGGAGGGCCTGGAGACTTTTCACAGAGGGCTTGATCTTTTTGAAGGAAAAAAATGGAAGGAAGCTATGGAGTCTTTTTCATCAGTCCTGGATATTATTCCGGAAGACGGTCCGGCAACGACCTACCTTTCCCGGTGTAAGGAGTACCTTAAAAAACCTCCAAAAGATTCATGGGACGGTGTTTTCAACTTGACGACAAAATAGTTTTAAGCGTGACGGTACTTTATTATATGGACCGTTTCTCTCGTAACAAGCCCTTCTACGACATGCTCGTCTATGAAGGGTATTATTTTATCCACATTCTCTTTACGGTCAACTATCTCTATAATAACAGGAAGGTCTTCTGATATCGTTAAGAGAGATGTAGCATGCATCCTTCTGTCCGCTCCAAACCCCAGAACTCCTCTAAGGACAGTAGCTCCCGCAAGGTTCAGACGCCGTGCTTCTTTAACAATCTCTTTATAAAGAGGTTTCCCCTTCAACTTATCACTTTCCCCCATAAATATTCTGAGGAGAACCGCGTCTTCAGCAACTTTCATGGACACCCCCTATCGTGCTACCTGATGAATATACCTGAACAGAAGAATTCCCGCAAAAGCTCCTGCTATGGCAAAAACATTATTCAATACAAGATTTAACACAGCATACCGGTATTCACCATCAGCAAACAAGCTCACTGTTTCAAGGGAATAGGAAGAAAAGGTCGTAAAAGCCCCAAGAAATCCTATACTTAAAAGTGACTTGTAATTTTCATCAACAACAACATTGTTAAAGAGGGAGAATAAAAACCCGATAACAATTGATCCGATAACATTTACCGACAGCGTTCCGTAGGGCAATATTCCGCCCGAAATACTGTTGATATGTTTAGAAACCAGATACCGCAGGGGAGCACCGATACTCCCCCCGAGAGCAATAAAAAGAATTCCTTTCATTAGAAATCAAGGAGTTCCACATCAAAAACAAGATAACTGTCAGGTGGAATAACACCGGGATAGCCCTGTTTTCCATACCCGAGTTCAGGAGGAATAATCAAGGTCCTTTTTTCACCTTTTTTCATGGTTAAAAGTGCTTCGTTCCATCCCTCAATAACCTGCCCGACAGCAAAATCCGCAGGTTCTCCCCGTTTTACAGAACTGTCAAACACGGTACCATCCAGCAGCGACCCTGTATAGTGAACCGTTACCTTCTGCCCCATGGAAGGAGAAGTGTCTCCGGAACCCTCTTCCTGAACAATATAACGTAATCCACTGTCGGTAACAACAGCTTCCGGCCATCGCTCCTTGATCCCCGCAACTGCTTTTGATGCTTCTTTCCGGGCTTTTCCCGTGGCAGCCGCTGACGCATCTTTTACAAGAGCTTCAAAAGAATCTTTCGTTACAACAAACTTCTCAGCGTCAGCTCCCTTCCTTATAATAACAACTTCCTGAATCCTGTCTCCCTGCTGTATGGCATTCACCACATCCATGCCGTCGATAACCGTTCCAAATACAGTGTGTTTGTCATCAAGCCAGGGAGTCTTTACGTGCGTAATAAAAAACTGGCTGCCGTTTGTCCCCGGACCGCTGTTTGCCATAGAGAGAACTCCGGGGCCGCTGTGCCTGAGACTTTTATCAAATTCGTCAGGGAATTTGTATCCCGGACCGCCGGTACCAGTCCCCAGAGGACATCCACCCTGAATCATAAAATTATCAATAACCCGGTGGAAGTTGAGTCCGTTATAAAAAGGAGTCCCTTCATCTTCCTTGTTGAGTATCCCTTCCGCAAGACCGACAAAATTCGCAACGGTCATGGGTGTTTTCCGGTATTCAAGATTTATAAAGATAGAACCCTTTTCTGTCTGTATTTCTGTATATAATCCATCTGAAAGGTCAGAAATATTCATAGTTTTCCTCCATTACTATTTTCCTAGAGCTGCAGAGATTATCACAATGATTTAAAAATAACAACCTGTCCCATTGACAAAAGAGAACGGAAACACCATACTCCACGCATATTTAATCAGCACTACCCTCACGTACAGAGTAAAAAATGATACAATTTAATGAATTAGAACTAATCCCCGAAATTATTAAAGGTTTAGACGACCTTGGTTTCGAGACCCCCATGCCAATTCAGGAGAAAGTAATACCAATCCTTTTACATAAAAAGAACGATCTCATTGGCCTTGCACAGACAGGAACAGGGAAAACCGCTGCTTTTGGAATACCGATTCTTCAGCAGCTTGATCTCCACAAAAGACAAACACAGGCTCTTGTCCTGAGCCCTACAAGAGAACTCTGCATCCAGATTGCCCGTGATATAGATTCATATGCAAAATACATGAAAGGTGTCAGTGTTCTTCCGGTTTACGGAGGGGCAAGTATTGAAACCCAGATACGGGGTTTAAAAAAGGGAGCCCACATCGTTGTTGCCACCCCGGGACGGATGCTTGACCTTATCAGACGGAAACAGACTAATTTTTCCCAGGTACAAACTGTCATTCTTGATGAAGCTGATGAGATGCTGAACATGGGTTTCCGGGATGAACTTGACGGAATTCTTGCGGAAACACCGGATACAAAACGTACCGGCCTTTTTTCGGCAACCATGCCCAGAGAAATACGGGATATTGCATCCAGATACATGCACGACCCTGATGAAGTAACCATACAATCAAAAAACCGTGCGTCCGATACCCTCGAACACCAGTTCTTTATTGTTTCAAGCAGTAACCGGTATCAGGTCCTTAAACGGATTGTTGACTTCTATCCCGGTATTTACGGGATTGTATTCTGCCGCACCAGGCGGTCTACTCAGGAAGTTGCTGATAACCTTATCCAGGATGGATACAACGCTGATGCGCTGCATGGAGATCTTTCCCAGGCACAGCGGGATTACGTTATGCAGAAGTTCCGGCGGAAAAACCTTAATATCCTTGTTGCCACCGATGTCGCTGCCCGGGGTCTTGATGTAACCGATTTGACACATGTTATAAATTACGAACTTCCTGATGCTACAGAAACCTACATCCACCGGAGCGGAAGAACAGGAAGAGCTGGAAAGAGCGGTATTTCCATAACCCTTGTAGGAACCCGGCGAAGACATGCCATTAAAAGCTTTGAACGAAAAATAGGAAATACCTTCAAACGTGTTAAAGTACCAACAGGAAAAGAGGTTTGCGGAAACCAGCTTTTTAAGCTTATCGACAGGGTTGAAAAAGCGGAGGTAAATGAGGCGCTTATTGCGGAATATCTTCCCGGTATCTACCAGAAATTTGAAGCCCTTTCCAGAGAGGAACTTATCAAACATTTTGTTTCTCTGGAGTTTAACCGATTCCTTGATTACTACGAAGGTGCGGGAGACCTTGAAATTAAAGAATCCGCTCATCTACCCTCTACCAGAGGTAAATCCAGAGGACGGAAAAATATCCATGGGAGCAAAACCGGCAGCGGAGATGCCCGGTTTTTCATCAACATCGGGAAAACAGATAAACTAACGGTACCGAAGCTTATCGGGATTATCAAGGAAGTAACACGAAGCAGAAATATCCCTATAGGAAAAATTGATATTTTAAAGAATTTCTCATTTTTCGAAGCAAACCGGGATTCCATTGATCTTATGTTAAAATCATTCAAGAAAGCCTACTACAAGGGGCGCAAACTGAACGTTGAACTGACAAAGAAACCGGGTAAAAAACAGTTCAGAGGCTAATCCTCAATTGTTTGGGAATGTATCCGTTCCAGAGCCCAGAGCGTAAACTTCCGTACCCGTTTGTCCGGATCATTTTTCAGTTTCTCCAGAATCTCCTTCCCCGAATCACTGTTCAGTTTTTCAAGCGCCCGTGTCACCTCCACCCGGACATCCTCTTCAGGGTCCCGTGCTGCAAGAACAATCCCCCTGAACGCTGCTTCAGTTCCCAATCTTGACAGGAAACGGGCGGCATTCTTCCGTACTACAGGATCCCGATGGGATAACAGACGCACCTTGTGCTCAACATACCCGCTCTCTTCCAGAATCCGGCATATCTGATCCTTTAAGGAGGCAATATCCTCTTCAAGAAGATCCTCTATGGTCTCTTCTCCCGCAGGGCCCATCTTCTTGAGGGACTGCATAATTTTTTGCCGCAGAGAGGGGGCAGCATCCTTAATGTTTTCAATAATTGCCTTCAGATTCTTCTTTGCTGTCATTTTTGACAACGCATCTATGGCAGCATCAGAAAGCTCTTCCTCTTCATCCATAATCTGTATGAGGAAATCAACAGCCTCCCGGTGACCGGATTTTGAAAGTCCCCGGATAACAGCCTTTTTCACCTCCGGAACTTCATGGGGATCTTTTGCCACGTTGAGATACGTTTCAAGATTCTCAGCAGAAGCAAACGTACTAATCGCTTCCGCCGCGGCGGTCCGGACCCGCTCAACAGGATCCCGCAGCATATCAATAGCCTGATTGAGAACCTTCTTTTCACCGTATCCCGCCAGCGCCCAGACACTTGCAATGCGGACATCGGGGTCTGCATCAGAAAGTGCTTCCTTAATAGGTTTTAAAAATTCCTTGATACCGGTATCGGGAAGGCTTGCTATAACAGCGGCCCGGACTTTTGCATCATTCTGCTCCAGAATCTTCAAAATCCGGCTGTTGAACAGGTTTCCGCTGTAAGCTGCAAGGAGCGTAGAGAAGTCCCGTGCGTTTTCCACCGGAAGTGTCGGCAGCTGTTCAATAAGGAGCTGCAGACAGTACGGAAGTTTGTATCCGGCCAGAACCTTTAACGCAGTTATACGTATGACATGAGAATACCGCATCCTTCCTCCGGATAATATCTTAAAAAGATCAGGAAGAACAATTTCCGGAGGGAGTTTGTTTAACGCTTTAACAAGAGCATCTCCCGCAGTAAATCCGGGATCTGTAAGCGCTTTTACAAGCCCGGTATACACCTTATGTTCCATGTTTGATGGTATCTTCTCAAGGATGAAAGAAGCGCGGACGTCATCATGCATACGGCGTTCAAACTCATTCATTAACACAGAAACAGCCCGTTCATCCCCCCGTAAAGAAATACACTTTACAATGGACTCCCATACTTTCCGGTCGGCTTCCGCTTCGGAACTGTTAAAAAACCTTTCCGCCAGTGTTCCAATGTATCTTCTGTCTCCGGATTCCGCCAGTATGGACATAGCAGCAAAAACGGGAGCGGACCCTGAAATATCCTCAGACAGGAACCCATCCACCTTTACTTCGGACGCCTTTACAAGGAGGTCAATATTCCGGTCCAGGAGCTCGGAATCCTTAAAATCTGAATCCAGCAGTATTTTATGCAGAAAACCGTGCTCCTGCAGAAAACGCGCCGCCGGGAACCGGATTTCCAGATTATCCGATTTCAGAAATCTGAAAGCAGTATCCACATCATGCTCCCGCTCAGGGCTTAAAAAGTTGAGGGCATGAAGAATCTGGACATCATCAAGATCATCATACCTAACGGTGAAGTCATCGGAGAAATCTTTCATTATTCTGTCATAGGCAGCGGTTCTCACCTCTTCACTGGGATCATTTATCATATGGTCCAGGAGGATGGGATACAGTTCATCCCTCTCCATAAAGGACTCTTCTTCTATAACTATTTTCCGTATAAGAGGATGTGAATCGGAAAAAGCCTCTTTAACACCCCGTTTCGAGCGGTCATCATCCTCAGTCAGCAGAATTTTTACCGCAAAATATCGAACAGGCCATTCCGGATCACCGGCCATTTCCCGAATTTCATCAAGCCGTTCGGAAAAGAACTTTTTGGCTTCCAGGCTGTTAAAAGCTTCACCGGATCCAGACAGGGGAAGTTTCCGCAAGGTACCCGGTTCTATGCCTATCCGGGTAAAAAAGATTTCTGTTAATGAGGGCTTTTTCAGTACTCCGAGAAAAGCGGTAAACATCCCTTTCTCTGGAATAAAAGAAAGAATACTTTCCAGAATTTTCCTGCCCGGCTTTTTCCTGTACTGCTCCAGCCAGAGACTGCTCAATCCTGTCAATTCCAGAATCTCCGGCCCCTTTGTTTTTGCAAAATTTTCTATCAGGTTTGAACGCTTTAATAAAAACTGAGGGGTATACATGTCCGCCGGGAAAACACCGGAATCAAGAGCTGCTTCAAGATCGCGGATAAGCATCTTTTTATTTTTTCTTATCCTGATACCTATAATTATACCGATAATGAGACCGATCAAAACTCCGCCTGCAGCAAATACTTCCCACAATGGTAAAGATCGTAATACTCCCCAATTCATATCATACTCCTTCTAATGCACCACTTTCATAACATTAAAAATATGCAGCGGCTTTTCAACACCTTTTACTTTTACCGGATCCAGCTCCTTAAGTTTAAAATGGTCTCCGATAAGATCTCTTGTCCTCTGGGTGATGATAACCTCACCTGCCGCCGCGACTCCTTCAAGACGCGCGGCAATATTCACCGTATCACCAATAACCGAATAGTCCATTCTCCGCTGACTGCCCAGATTCCCGGCAACAAGGGGGCCGGAATGCATACCTATACCAACCTTCAAACCGGAAGCAATGCCCTTAAAAAACTTCCGTGACTTTGAACGGACCAGCTCCTGTATTTCAACCGCGCAGCTGACTGCGGCAACCGCATCTTTATCTTCTTTTACAATAGGAACACCCCACGCGGCCATAATACAGTCACCGATAAACTTATCTATATATCCGTTGTACTTGATAATAATTTCTACAGCTTCACTGAAATATTCATTGAGAATATCAACGATAACCTCAGGTTCTTTCCCCTCACTGAACGAAGTATATCCCCGTATATCCGCAAAAAAGAGGGTCGCCATCTTCCGGTCTCCTCCAAGATGAACCTGATCCGCCGAATCCATCAGACTCTTTAGTACATCCCCGGACATATACCGGGCAAACATGTCTTTTATAACCCGTCGCTCCTCTACAGCAACGTTCATCTGATTTTTTAATTCCTGTTCCCGTGATTGATCGGTAAAAAGCAGGGTAAGCCCTTCGTATTTGCCGCGCTTTCCGGTAAGGGGAGATATATTCAGAGAAAAATCCATGTCCCCCCCTTCCCGTTTATAGATCCCTTCCAGCCCGAGGATTTCCTTATAATCTTTCTGGGCCTTTGAAAGTGTCTGCAGCATTGACGTGCCCATGGACTTTTCCACAAAAGAATAGAGACTTTTTCCCATCCACGAGGAATCAAGAAGCAGCCGGTCAGCAGCTGCCTTGTTAAAATAATGAATGTTTCCTCTTGCATCAGTGGTAATGAGAAGATTGGTCATTGAGGTGAAAACACTTTCCTGATACCGCTGAAGAGCCTCAATCTCTTTCAGCTTCTCTTTTACTTCCTGAAACAGTTCTGTATTATTAATCATTCCCCCTGCAAGACGGGTAAATGCATCAAGGTAATGCAGTTTGTTCTTCCCGTAAAAATTCTCTTTTACCGCACCGAGAATAAGGAGCCCTATCTTTCGTTTAGGAGTAAAAAGGGGAAGAACAATAACACTCCTGATACGTTTATGCAGGAATGCTTCACTGAAAAATACCTGCCCCCGGCTGTTCAGGACTAAAGCCTCCCGGCAGTCTTCCATAAACCTGACAAGCTCTCCGTCCGCGGGAAGCTGCCGGGGAAGATCCATCTTACCCCGTTTATGTATTAAAGTGAGATCCGCTTTCTTTTCTGCATTTCCGGGATACGCGTAAAGTACCGCACTGTCGGACCCGCTGACGTCCTGTGCCTGTTCAACAAGGGTTGCAACCAAAGAGGTGCGGCTCCGGTCTTCAAAGAGGAGAGAACTTGTTCTAAGCAGTTCCTGAAGGATTTCTATACCGGCCATGAAAACTCCTTAATCACTAGTGTAAAACAACTTGTAAAAAAAGTCTATTCAAATAAATCCTCCCATGGTATAATGGAAAAAAGATGTTGTTGAAATGGATATTTAACCTTTTTAAAGTACTTAATTCAAATAAAAATCCGGGAGAAATTGCTGCCGGGTTTTCTTTCGGTTTGATGCTTGTCCTTATTCCCGGAGGCAATCTGCTCTGGGCGGTTCTCCTGGTGCTTGGCTTTTTTACACGGCTCAACCTGATGACTGCTTTTGTATTTTTGGGGCTGGGAAAAATCATTGTTCCGCTTATTGATCCGCTGCTGGATTCTTTCGGATTTTATATTCTTACGTTGAACCAGCTGCGTCATGTTTTTACAAAACTCTACAGCATCCCTCTTGTTCCTTTTACCGCGTTTAATAATACTGTCGTTATGGGCGGATTTGTCAGCGGAGTTATTCTCGCTTTGCCGATGTGGTTCCTGTTCCGCAGTTTTGTTGTTTTCTACCGGCTGAAGATCAGAGACAATCTTAAAAAAACAAAATTTGTCCGGCATATTACCAAACTCCCCCTGGCAGGAAAGATATCAGGAATGGTTAAAACGTACAGAAAAGTGACAGGAAAAGGCTGAGCGGTATGGGCAAAAAAAAGAAGAAGAAAAAGATTCTTCATACCGGAAAACTGGCAGTTCTTGGAGTGCTTATAGCTGCCACACTGGTTTTCAGTTTTTTCTTCAAGGATAAACTCATCTCCAGATATCTGGATAGAGGACTGGAAACAGTCCTTCAAACCCCGGTTGATATCTCAGCGCTTCACGCAAAAATTCTTTCATCCCGGCTGACAATCGGCTCCCTTGCTGTTGTTGACAAAGATAATCCGGAAATGTACCAGTTTGTTCTGCATGCCGTCACTATCGATATAGACAGTGCCGCACTTTTAAAGGGGAAGTTTATTATTGAGAAACTTGCGAGTACCGGTTTGGAAAAAGAAGTTCCCCGGCGGCATATTCAATTGAGAAGTACCGTCAGCACCCCTTCGAAACCTGCAAAAAAAGAGGTAACAGCTTCTCCATTCAAATTTCCTGTTATCTCCCTGAATCCGAAAGATATTATCAACAATCATAAAAAAGACTTCGCGTCATTTACCGTACTTGAAGATTCAAAAACAACGTTGGAAACGGCTTCGCAGCAGTTAAAAACAGATACCGAGGCACTCAATAATAAATTCAATCAGTTTAAAACCAAAACAGCCCCCCTTTTTACAGCAAAAATCTCCACTGTGCAGGAAGGGAAAAAACTCCTTGAATCTGTTACTGCGACGGTGAATGGTTTTAAAACAATCAGTGACAGCAGTCGGAATCTGTACACCGAAGTTAAGAGCGATACAGAACTTATTAAAAAAGAGAAAAACAAAATAAACAAAGCATTAAACGAAGATTTCAAAAGGATCGACTCTTTTATCGCGGAACCGGGAAGCTCGATAAAACATGCCGCGTCCGATTACGCACAAAATCTTCTTAAAGAGAAAACAGGCCGCTATTACACAGCAGTGCTGAAGGGTATTACAATACTTAAAAATCTTTCATCAAAAAATTCCAAGAAAAACAATTACAGCCGAAGAAAAGGGAGGATAGTACGTTTCCCTGAAAAAGAACTGCCTCTGTTCCTTTTAAAGGAAGCTTCCCTTACAATGGCTCAAGATTCCCGGACCATCAACATAGATATTGAGAATATATCAAGTAATGCAGCCCTTACCCATGTCCCTGCAGCTTTTTCCATCAACGTTAAAAACAACCTGTCAGCCGCCTTACTTACAGGGTCCTATACTCAGAACAATCCTGAAAGCGGAAAACTGAAAATGACAGGCACCCTTAAAAATTTCGACCTTGATAATCAGTCTGTTAAAGGGAAATACAATGCATCGGGTACTTTTTCACTGGTTAACGCGTCTGTTCTTACAGGAACGGCTGATATAAAACTTATACAGGCCCAGCTGCAGAATCCGCAGAAAGCACCCCTTATAGAAGAAATCAATACTATCCTCGGCAGTTCGCCGAACACGGCACTGAAAGCTGTCTTTTATATTGATCCTGAGCGTTCGAAGATAACCGTAACCTCCTCTCTCGATTCCCTGATACAGGAAACGGTAAACAGGCAGCTGGCAGCTGTCTCTTCTTCCCTGAAAAAACGGGCCAAAAAAGAGTTTGAAGGGCGGATAAAACCTCAGATTTCCACCTGGGATTCCAGCAGTTCGATTCTTAAAAATCTTTTCAAAGAAGAAAAGAATCTCAATATGGATATTACCGGCTATAATAAAAAGTTAGCAGCTGAAGAAGCCCGAATAAAGAAAGAGCTTTTAAAACTGTCAATCCCCGGTGCCGCCGGATTAAAACTGCCTTTCTAATCTTTCTCCTTCAGAAAATTTTATTTATTTTTTAACAAAAAAAGATTTTTTGTGCTATAATTAAAAGAAGTGTTTTCTTGCTGTTCCTGTTTTGGAACGTAGAGGAGTACCCGTTTATTGGGGTGAACATCTTTTACATCTTTTTGCTTCTTGTCTGAGACTTTATTGTGCTTTGCAAAAGCTCCATAACATAAAAAAGTATAGATAAAAAGAGGTAAGAGTATGTATTTTATAAAAAGTAATGTAAAATATCTGCTTGTTTTCTTGTACTTGGTTTTAGCTTCTTTCGTATTTTCCCAGACAATAACAGTTAACGACGGAACCGGTTCAGATACAGACTGGTGGACCTCAAACACCACCTTCTCCGCCAACTGGAGTGATACTATAGATTGGATGGGTAAATATGCTACTGATAACAAGTATTATCAATGTACGTTAGGATATTTTACTGGCTCCACTTGGAATAATTCTTCTGAATCTGTAATAGTTACGGGTATTTCTGCATTAGATATCCCGCCAAAGAATGTTTTGATAACAAAGTCTCCTTCTGGTGCTCCATTGAATTTGGCAGAAGGGAACCACTATATAATGAAGGTGGAAGCCTTTCATATTATGGTTGACAGCATATATTTGATAAAAACTGGGTATTCCGACGGAGTAACAACCGACTTTACGCCCCCTTCGGTAACGGTAACCAGTCCCTCTGCTTCTGTTGTAACGTCCAGTACCTTTACCCTTCAGTGGTCGGGCAGTGACGCAGGGAGCGGTGTAGCCTCATACGATGTTCAGTACAAAACGGGAAACGGAGCGTGGCAGGATCTCCTTACTGCGGCAAGCAGTACAAGGTATCAGTTTACCGGAAATAACGGGTATACCTATACGTTCAGAGTCCGGGCCGCTGATGAAGCGGGAAACATAAGCGACTGGACGCTCCCCCAGGCTCAAAGTACGGTAAGCATCAATGCGATGTCTCCCTCTGTCTCTTTAAGCGTAACCCCCGGTACCCTCTCATTTTCAGCAAATGAAAATGAAAAGGGAGCTGATATTTCAATTCAGGCTACAGGCGGCAGTCTAACCGTAACGTCTGTAACTGAAAGCAGAAACTATCCGGGGTGGGGTACAGAAGATGAAATTCCGGATAACATGTCTGTCAGCATTACCGGAGGCAGCAGATATACGCTGCACCGGACCATCCAGCTGGACAACATCGCCCGGTCCAGGGCTCTCGGCAACGGAACGAAAGGCAGTTTTACCGTAACCTATACGGTGGAGGGGCAGGATTCATACGGTCATCCGGTTGCTGGAAATGTGAGCATTCCCGTAACAGTAAGCGGGGGGCTGTCTTCCAGTCTCTCTATAAATAATGTCACCATAGAGCTTCCCCCGTCTCCCTACTATGTAGGAGATACTGTGGAGAATGCCAGAGTTACCATAGATGCTTCCGGATCAGGTACCGCCACCGGTCAGATCCTGGTGGATGATGACACATCATGGAGTTCAAATCCGGGATTTTCCGTAAATGTAAATAATACGACAAGTTTTAATATAAACGGAACACTCCCAACCGATTCACCGGGGAGCCATACGGTAAAAGTAGAAATTACCGATCCGGTAACAGCTTCTGCGGAAGAAACCTATACCGTCTCATCTGAAACTCCGCCGTTTCCCCCGACAGTACTTACCCTCGTACAGGATGTCGCTGAACTGACAGATCTTAACGGTAATGCAGAAGCTGTCAACGGTGACACTTATAAAGAATTCCACTTTACCGGAACGGCGAAAATGAAGATATTTCCGCTGAAAGACGATAACGGGAATCCTACAATTGTAAATGATGTAACCGTTACTGAACTGGTCGTCCGGTATAATGATGACAACCCAACCAAGGCCAAGATCAGAGGCGGAACGGTAGAAAAAGAAGTTACCGGGGATGAGGTAATAGCGACGGTAGGGAACAGGTATCTGCGGGTTAAAAAGGTTTCCTTTACCGGACAGAAAAGCCCTGCTACCGATTTTTTAAGAATCGATACAAAGCTTTACATACCAAAGCTCCATATGGAGTTTTTCAAGATCGGCGGACTGGTTTTAAAGACAGAAGGAATTGAAGCCAAAGCAGTCTCCGTCGCGGAAAATAAGGCCAAAACCTTCAACGCTTTCGGCATGGAGTTCCGAATTCACAATGTAGATGCTGAACAGGCAATTGTTGTTGGAAAAGATAAAGCCAATGACCGGTATTATTTTACCCTCTCCGGCGGTATTGCCATGAGTGAAAAAAGCGGTACAACCAAAACCAAAAAGGAAATCACTACTTTCAAGGGGCTTACCTTCTACACTGATGGAAATGTTGACGGAACCATCACTTTTAAAAAGAGTTTTGATATCATTCCCGACAAACTGACCCTTACCAAAATACAGGTTCAAAAAGAAGGGGATACGTTCAAGATGAAGCTGGGAGGAGAGCTTAAGAACCTGCCCTACCCTCTTGATTCTCTCGGTACGACCACTTTTGAATTTAAATTCGACAAGGATGGAAATGCCGAAGGCCTTGTTGTTCCCATTCATGAGCTTCAGAACAACAACAAGGGACACGGGCTTGGTAATAATGACCAGACAGAATGGAATTTGGGAATAGCCCAGATTGATATTACCTATCTTGGACTGTATCTTCAATTTAACGAGGGAGATTTCGACAAGGACCACAGTGAAATCCAGATCGGAATGGATCTGTACCTGGATCTGAAGGATCAGGATGGATCCGACCCCTCTGACAGCGGGAAAAGAATCTCCTTCGGGGAACTGAACACGAATGGTGATTTTACCGGAGGAATCAGGATCTCCATGGATGGGGATGTTACCTGGCACCAGCCTACTGATGCAACGATCATTCAGCACAAGAAGCTGGAACTGGCGGCACTTACCATATCAATAGACGGACTTGCCGTTGCACCGGATCCGTTCAGAATAATATTTACCGGCGGAATACTGATCAATCTTCAGGGTGTTGCGGGAGAAGTGGATTTTGAAAATCTGGCCATCGGTCTTGACGGCAGTGTTTCCAATCTCTCCGATGCCATTCAGGGAGGAATGCTCGACGTTGTAGATGCGGTTCATATCGAGGTGGATGATGTAGACTGGAGCAGTGATCCGGCTACACTAACCTTCCAGTCAGATGCCACTTCAGGGGAGGGAGAGGACCGTGCACCCCAAAAGTCGAGCAAGACGGTTGATGTCCAGAGCTATCTGCGGTTTATGGGTGCATCCATAAGCCTCGGTTCATCCGATGATCCTGTCATGAACGGTGGTTTTGATGAGCTTACATTTTACAAGCTTCAGAATGGTTCATTCGGCCTTGTTTTAAGCAATGCAACCCTTTCCACTTCCGGTGTTGATCTCCGGGCGGATATAGAATACCAGGACGCTCTTTTACGGGTTGCGGGAGAAGTGGATTTACCCAACGATATTTCGGCAGTAGCGGTAGGGAAAATAGGGAGCCAGAACGGAGAGCCTACAATGGGCATTTTCATAGCTGCTTCAGGGCTGTCAATAGCTGTTGGTCCCGGAGTTTTTCTGAACGAGATAGGAGGCGGTGTTTTTATCAATCCTGTACAGGAGGACGTGGAGCTCGTCAGGCATATAGCCCGGTTTGAGCGGCCTGAATTAAGTGATGATATTACCAGCAAGCGTCCGGGAGGTGCAGAGAATCCAGGGTCCTTTGCCATAATGATTCTGGGAGGGGTCTATATATCAGCACCTGATTTTGTTTACGGAAGAGCCCTTGTTACTATAACGGCTAATTACTTCAATCTTGATGCAGAGGTGGAGTGTCTTGATGGAATGCTGGATGGAACCGCCTACCTTGCAATCGGCTGGAATCCTTCCTATGGGGAGGGAAATGTCGTTGTTAATATGGACTACCTGTCCATTATTGAAGGATCGGGCAGCCTGGAATTCTATGTCTATTCAAAAGACCTCTGGGGCGTTGCGGGAGCATTTAATATCTCGATGCTGGGTCATGATCTGGCATCGGGAAGCCTTTTTGTGGGGCCTCCGGGTTTCATGCTGGAAACTTCTGTCAGTTTCGGGATCGATATGAAGTTCATTTCCGGTTCGCTTACCTACGGTGGAATGTTCTGGTACTACAAAGTACCGGATCCGGATACATGGGGAGCATACGTAAAAGTGGCAGCCGAAGGTGATTTCCTTGACGGACTTTTCTCCGCTTCAGCCAGCCTCGAAGGGGCTCTCATAGGCTCACCGACATTCCTCATATACGCAGTGGGAAGTTTAAGCGTAAAGGTATGCTATGTAACGGTATTCAACGGCAGTCTGTGGGTTTCTGTAGGAGAAAACGGCTTTCATGGAGGAAAGGGCCGGAACGCCAAGTATGACGGGATAATTGAAGAAGCCCGGAATATGGCCGATGCCATGAACCAGGCAAAGGAGGAGCTCAATCAAGCCATGAATGACGCAGAACTGGAACTGACACATCTAAACGCAGCCCAGAGGGATGCAGCAGGGCTTGCTCTTGTCGAAAGATCGGGAATACTCGGTGGTTTGGTTCAGATTGTATTTACATACAATGAGTTAAACCGGTGGGATCCTGAGGGACTGCCTCCGGCACTTCGTGTTGTCTACGACCGGATTTATGGTCCGGGCCAGCAGAATCTTGTTGTTGCCAGGACACGGCTGCAGCAGCTGGTAAATAAGATAAATCATGATATTTCAAATCTTGAAACACTCCAGCAGGAAATTGCAGGTAAAATAGATCAGTATGAAGATATTCTCGTAGAAGAACTTCCCTCTGTTCAGGATATTGGTAATCTCCAGAATCCGTTCCAGGGAAAAGATGAAAAAACGGTTACCATCGGCGGAACAACAAGAACAGTTCAAAGCGGTTTTAGAATAAACGAGAGTGCTGCTGAAAATCAGCAGAATGCGCTCCTTAGTGTACGGGAAGATTTTGCCAAATACCAGGACGCCTTTATGAAAGAGGCTGGAAACATTGATGCCAAACTTCAACAGCTTGATGAGATACTTTTTCAGTCCGATCAGAATCTTTCAGAACTGGCAAGTCAGTATGGTAATGTTTATTCAG
Source organism: Spirochaetaceae bacterium (assembly GCA_015493635.1). Classification (GTDB taxonomy): domain Bacteria; phylum Spirochaetota; class Spirochaetia; order B11-G9; family B11-G9; genus S145-15. The sequence continues at coordinate 25,667 of WGCU01000008.1, forward strand.
AAATGGGTAATTACATAAATAATTTTGTTGCTTTCCAGGGTAAAAATTACCAATTTGCAGAAAGAAGTCTGGAACTGATACAGCATCAGGCATCAGAAAGTCAGATACATCAGACATCAGAAAGCCAGATCCGTCAGGCTCTGACTGATAAGGATTCTTCCCTTTCTGTCAGTGCTCTTAACAGCTGGAACAATGACAGAATCAGTTTAATCCAGGCGCTCATTCAAGCAGGGAGTACAGGATCGGGAGAACAGCCGGAACCTTACAATCCTCCGCTGGACCTCTCACCCTATGGATTATTTCAGGAAACAGGGGTTGAGCTATGGTGGAATATCCCCATTGCAGGTTTTACAAAATCAAAAACCCTTTCCCTGGAGCGGCGGACACAGGCAATAGCTTCTTTCAAGCAGAGTGCTGCTTCTTTCAGAGGAAAATGGTCGAGTGCTACAAATTTAATTAATAGAATATATGAAAGAAAGTCAGCCCTCTATAATATTCTCTATGAGATATATGACGAACTTTCTGAATACGGAACAGGGATGATAGGTGTTGATTCTTCGGGAAATGCTTCCGCTTTCGGCGGTTTTGCAGGGACAGGGCTTGCTTTCAGAACGAGCGCAGTTGCTTCAGCGGTTTCAGGAAAAGGAGAAATGCTTCCTCCCGGTACAACGGCACCTGATGAACCGACCATAGGGCCCTTGAGACCTGCGGTTCCGGTAAAGAAAAAACCGGGATTTAAAAAATTCGGCTCTCACGGAATGATTCAACCGCAGAATGAAGGAACCGGAATAATAGCTTTCGGCCCGGCAGTAACCGTAACCCCGCCGGCTGCAGTTTCCGGCATAAGCGGAAACAGCTTCAATAACAGTACTATAAAACTTGGTGTCTCATCCATGGGGCTTCCCAGTCAAGCAGTAATCGACAGAAACGCTTCACAGCCTGCTCAGAATACAAAACCAACTTCCTGGGTTCCTGTAGCAGTCTACTTTGACGGTAAAAGAGCAGAAATTGAACCCTATCTTGAGGTTCCCCATGTAGAAAATTTTACAGGACAGATAACAAGTCAAAATCAGTTTACCGCTCTTTTAACGGCGGAATTCTCAGGCAGCCATCCTGTCGGCGTCGTAGAGTATGAGTACAAACTGGAACCGGTACCCGGAGTGCAGACAACCGGGAATGTATCAAACACTCAGATTTCCATGGGCGGAGGAATCCCAGCAATCGCACAGCTGACTCCGCTGCTAATCTATATTCCGTGGTTTACCCTTGGAGACGCCACATCCCTTACTGAACCATTTTTCCCTGACATTAATAAGGCAGGAGAGTATTATCTTTATGTAAAGATACGGGGAGCAGGAGGGAAAAGCATCATAAGGAGAGCACGTCTGAATTTGAATTACTTTAATCCCCAGGCAGACCACAGTCCGGTTTCATCAAGTATTGATACAAGTGATACAACACCTCCTTCTAAACCGGTTGTTACCCTTGAAGGCCCTTATACCTACAGAATTGACAAGATATATGCAAAATGGGATTCAGAGGATCTGGAATCAGGAATACAGGGATATAAATATGCAGTAGGGACATATAAAAAACCGCAGAATCTTGCCAGTACACAGACAGCCTATGCAGGGGCAGCTGTTCCCGGTCAATCTAATACACTGGAAATACTGTCGGGTTCCGAAACACCGGTACAGCCGCAGGTTCCTACAGATATCCTCGGCTGGCAGAGTGCAGGAGGAAGGAAGGAACTGAACATAACGGGGCTCAGACTTATGCAGGGGAAATCCTATGTTGTAAGTGTCAGAGCTGAAAACGGTGTCGGATTAAAGAGCACAGGCAGTTCTCCACCGATACTTGTGGATACCACAGCACCACATGGCCTTTCCATAACAACACTGGAACAGGTAAACGCTGACAACCATGCAAATTCAGTACACTTTGTCTTTAACCCCGCTACTGATGAGGAATCAGGGATAGCTTCCCATAGCTTTGCTGTCGGGACCAGCGAAGGTTCGGATGATCTTGTTTCATGGCAGGATTCATCCGGGGCGGAAGCAACCATAGTCAATATTCCGCTGCCCCGGGGTTCCACAGTCTTTGTCACAGTGAAAACAGTTAATGGTGCAGGTCTTGGAATACAAACATCTGATAGTATTGATCTCGCATACACTGATCAAAGTCCACCTCAGGAACCTGTCCCGGTTAGTATTTCCGGAAGGTTCATTTCTGATCCGGGAAAATTAAGCATCGGCTGGATGCATGTGGATGATCCGGAATCGGGGATTGTTGGATACTCATACGGTATAGGAACATCCCGGTATTACCCTGATGTTGTCCCATGGAGCAGTGTAGATACCAACGAAAACGCGTATGTTCTCAACCAGGGATCAAAACAGGGAAAAAATAAACAACTTGATTATCATCTGGACCTTGAGACACTCCATCTTTCAAGCGGGAAAGCTTACTACATTCTTGTCAAAGCAAAGAATGGTTCAGGTCTTGAGTCAACAGGAGCTTCAGAACCTGTTGTAGTAGATACTACCCCTCCCCATGATACGGAGGTACAGGCATCGGAGGAATCAACAGCGAGAGACCATTTTGACATAACGGTTAAAGCAAAGGATGAAGAGTCTGGAATAGCATCTTACCGTTTTGCAGTGTGGGATGTGCAGGAATCTTCTTACGATGATGAAATCGGAGAACCTGGAGCATTTTCCATTTCGGGCGGATTTACAGCACCGGGCACGTTCAGCGGGAATCCGGATGTACAGGGTATAATTCCTGAAACAGCCGCAGGCAGTACTGTAAATATGAATACTGAAATACCTCCATGGGCTCAGGATGTCGATTTGTGGGGGCAGCCTAAATTTGAATCAGACTGGGAGAATATTTCATCCGGCGCTCTGCCTGAAGAAATAAATCTTGCAGTAAAAATCTCAGGATTTTCAACCGGTCTTGGAGCATTGTTCGGCGGGGGCTACAGTCTTAAATACGGCAAGAGCTACAGAATTAAAGTCTGGGTCCGCAATGGTGCGGGACTGGAGAAAGCCGCTGGAGCGGTTATTATAAAAGTAGTCAGAAAGCTTCCGGGGAAACACGAAACAAACAAGGATTCAAATTCAACCATTCCCAAGGGAGGATTCTGATGAAAAAAGCTTTGTTTTTCATATTCATACTATTGCTGAATTCTGCATCATATATTTTCGCCCAGAAAGCACCTCCGGCGTATGTACTGCCTTCCGGTGATAAAGTGATAATTGTTCTCGGCGACACTTCCAGAAGTGTTAGTGCCTTTAATGTTTACAGAGCCGATAAAAGTTCCGGGAATTTCAAAATTCTTAATAAAGATCCCATTACTATGGTTAATGATCCGTACAAAGCAGCGCAGCTAATGGGAAGTGACTTTGAATGGATTTCCAAAAAGATGGGTTCAGAAGATCCCGGATTTGTATATAACAGGCTGGCTGCAGATAGAAATACAACCCTGGCGCTTTGTCTTATCAGTCATGGATTAAGGATGGCAATGGGAAGAACCTATGTAGACAGAAAAGTTGTAAAGGGGAAGACCTACAGATACAGAGTGGTATTACTGAATGTTCTTGGAAAAGAGATAAGCAGGGTAGAAAGGAATGTAAAAGTGGGGATACTGCCGCTGCCCAAAAAACCTTCAAGTCTGACAGCGGACCCCGGTGACGGTAAAGTACTGCTGAAATGGAAATATCCCCGATACAGTGGAGGTGAAAAGGATCTGACGGTGGGTTTTATTATGTACAGGAAGGAAGAAACCGGAAAATTCTTGCGCATTACCAGAGCACCGATCCTCAGGATAGAGGGACTTTTTTCATACATTGATGAAGCAGTAAAAAACGGAGTTTCCTATACCTACGCAGTGGAAGCTGTAAACATGATAGGGAATAAGAGCGAAAAAAATTATTCCAAAACCGTTAAACCTGTAGATAAAAAACCGCCTCTCGTACCTGTCGGTTTAAAAGCTCTGGACAAAAAAGAAGGGGTATTACTGCTCTGGAAGATATCCCCTGAAACTGATGCTGCTTATTATAATGTGTACAGAGGCAAAAGTTTAAAAGGAACATTTGAAAAGATAAACAACAGTACCATTCCGATTGCAAATCCTAAATTTATTGATACATCAGCTGTAAGAGGTGTTGTCCATTATTACAGGGTAACTGCAGTAGATAAAAGCGGGAATGAAAGCCCAAAGTCAGGCCCCGCATCCATAATTCCAAAAGACACAGAACCTCCACCGCCCATAAAGGGATTAACGGCAGATGTGGATGCTGACAAAAGGTACATTACGGTATCCTGGGATGCATTGGATGTTCCCGATCTATCAGGATATTATATCTACAGAGGCGAAAGTAAGGACAGACTGCTGAGGATAGTAAAAGATCCTGTTATTCCTGTGTCATTTACTGATACCGGCTACAAGAAGAAAGGGCTTCGTCCGGGACGGAAATTCTGGTATGTAGTTACCGGGGTTGATACATCAGGCAATGAAAGTAAAAGGATTTTTATTGAGGTTATCATGCCTGATAAAGTACCGCCGCCGCCGCCTTTCTATCTTTCTGCCAAACCTGCAGATACTGGCAGCGTTTTATTAATATGGCAGCCGTGTCTTTCGAGAGATCTGGATAAACACTACATATACAGGGAGGACGACCGTACCTTTGTTAAAATAAAAGAGCTCGATAAAAAGACTTCTCAATGGGAAGATAAAACTGTTGAAAAAGGAAAACTCTACCGGTACCGGGTAACAGAGGTGGATACTTCAGGAAATGAAAGTAAACCCTCCAGGGAAGTAAAAGTGATTCCGACGGATATAACAGCACCTGCAGCTCCGGAAGAATTAAAAGCTGTTATCGGGAAATGGGGGATAAAACTAAGCTGGAATGCTTCTCCAGAAAATGATGTAAAGGGATACAATGTGTACAGTTTACCTCCGGGAAATGAAAATTGGCGGCTTACCGCAAAGATGATAAAATCAGAGGAATACTTTAACAGATGGGCTAAAGCAGGCACATCCTATGCTGTTTCAGCAATTGATACATCCGGCAATGAAAGTAAAAAAACCAAGGTGAGCACTAAAAAGGCTGAAGATAAAAACGAGGTAAAAAAATGAGTGTAAGACAGTCCGGATATGCTCTGGGTATTTTTTTAATCGTTATTTCAGCCATAACGGTCTACGGGGATGTCAAGATAGTAAGAAAACTGCCGGACACTTCAGTCAACCAGGCAAAAGCGGTCTGGTCTGCTTCGGTTCCGGATGCAAAAAAAGAGAATTCTTCTTTCGGGAAACCAAAACTTTCCGGCAGATTGTCTTTCGGTGGATCCGGCGGTATTGATCTGAACATGAAAGAAAAGTATGATTTTTTTACCGATTCAAAGCTTTCATTTCTGCAGCCCTTTGGAACATGGGGAGTCATGCAACTTTCTGCTGCCGCATTCAGGAAAAATATACTAGGAGGGCTGTCACAAAAATACATCGGTGATCTCTTCTTTAAAATATCTGATTTGTCCCTGAAAATCAAAGGGATATATGATGATAACTCAGATACTGTAGATGAGATACTAAGGGGAAATAAAAACCTCAATCTTGATGCTTCTTTAAGTATCGGCTTCCTGGATACACTACCCATCATTATAAGCTACAACCATGTATCAGGATTAAAAACAGAGGATGCAAACGCGGAATCTTCAGGTAACGAAGTAATAAGTTCGCATACAGAAAGTGATAAGGCAAGACTGGAAATGGCAGGAATTGCCGGTAATTTCGGCCTTAGTTTTTTTACTGCTTTACAAAACCAGAAGGATATGCTCAATGACGTCAACAGTATATCTTTTTCAAACAATATTTCTATTACGTCACCGCTTATCGGTTTCCTAAAAATAAGAGCTTCGATTTCACCTGAGTACGACAAGGTTGAGTATGTAAGTGCTTCAAATACAGTAGCTACAACTGCTCTTAATTCTGAACTGGGATTCAATATCCCTGTAAATAAGGAGCTGCTGCTTGATATTTACGGTGGAAGAATTGATTCATGGGTATCCAGAGAAGGTCCAAATTCCGGAATATCCGGAATAGATTACAATCCATACAGTGCAGCATGGACTGCAGGAACAGGGATTGCCTATAAAAATGACAATGGGTTGGAAGCAGATTCAAAATATAAAATCAAAACGGGGGCCGGATTGTTCGATCAAGATCTTACAGCCTCCAGCAGTTTTAGGGGCAGTGAAGAATCTTTTCTCAGAGATGCTGAGCTTAAAGGTGAATTTGCCCAACAGTATGGTGAAAATACCACACTGAATTCAAACAAGTTAAACTGGTCCGCCGGAACTAAGCTTTCTCCTGCAGAGGAAATGCTTCTTTCCGCTTCGTATCAGGGAAGTGTTTCCGCTGAAGGGAAATTTTCAGATTCATTCCTTTCCTGGACTAATGCCGGCAAGGCATCATTTATACATTCACCGAGCACTCTGGTGGATTACCAGCTATCAGCATCGCTTACAGATACGGACAACCAGAATGCAAGTCTCGTTAAACAGCAGTACGGCGGTAAAATTTCTTTTAAACCCCGGAAGGATCTCAAGGAATATCTTTTTGGAATTGGTGAAGATATTATGCTTTCCAATGGAATTACCGCAGACGAGAACACGGTTATTTCTACCATGATCTATACTATGGGTATACCTATTCTTGATTTTCTTAAGACAAGGTACAATCTGAAATGGGAGTGGACTGCAGCAGAATATTCTCCTTCCGAAAACAATTTTCAGCACCTTTTCGGTTTAACACTGTCAGGGAGCTCTCTTCCTCTTACATTTACTACTGACTATCTTTTAAGCCATGGAAACAGGGGAGTACGTCATGACGTTAATTCATCTCTTTCGGTACCCCTGTGGGGGTCGTTTGCTGTTGAAGGTCGGTTTTCTTTAAGTTATTATAAAGAGGATGGTATTAAAAAGATGCCTTTCCTTATTGGCATAAATGCTTCGTATCAGTTTTAACTCTGCTGGGAAATTGGTAATTAATTATGTTTAAAAGCCCGAAATATCTTCTTATGCTGCTTGCAGTTTTTGTAGGTATTGTTATTTTTGGAGGATTCCTTTTTACTAAAAATAAGAGGGAAAATGAAAGCAAACAGCCACCTGCTTTCATTACAGATACACCTCTCTCCATAGGAACTCCGTCAAATGTTTCTCTCGGCAGAAAACTCTTTTTTGAAAACAAATTCGAAGAAGCTGCAAAGATGTTCGAACTGGCCATGAAGGAGGGGAATATTCAGGGCAGGGATCTTGCGTTGTTGGGGATAAGCTATTACAGAACAAAAAAAGCAGCAGAGGCTGAAGAAATACTTGTAAAAGCTGAAAAAAAATATCCTAAAGAGCCGCTGATATATATTGGATTAGGTTATGTTGAATTCGGTAAAAAGGATTACCAAAAATGTCTTGCTTTTTTTGAAAAAGCAAAGAAGATATCTCCAGGTCTAAAAGAAGCTGTCAATGGAATTGCAGCTACCTATATAAATCTAGGTGTTGAAGCATACGCTAAAGGGAACGTTGGTAAATCAGAAGAATTCTTTAAAAAAGCGCTCTCAGCAAAACCGAATTCAGCAGAAGCACTTACAAACATTGGGATATTGAAGCAGGATGAAGGGAATAGTAAGGAAGCTGTATCATTTTTTAAACGAGCTGATAAGTACAAACCAAACGATCCGAAAATTTTGAAATTTCTTGCAGAATCCCTTAAGGAAACTGATGGGCTCGGCAGTGTTGAATTATTGGAGACCGCTGAAAAACTTTCAAAAGCCAGTCCCTTTGATCCTTACCCATATGAGCTCATGGGCAGGATATATGAAAAAAAAAGTAACACCAAAAAAGCTCTTGAGGCTTTTTCAACTGCCTATGGAAAGGGAAGCGAAGATCCCTATATTTATTACCGGCTTGCAGAAAATAGTTTTAACGGTGGAGATAATAAAAAAGCTGTATCATTATTATTTCTTGCTGTAGGTAAATCTGTCCACAGAATAGGCCAGATACAGGTAGGTGCTGCAAAAAGAATGGATGAAAGGAAGGGGAAACTCGAAAAGGAAGATATTAAAGCTTTAAAGAAGTATTCAGACCTTCTTGATGAGCCTAAAAAGGTACTTGATCTGTCAATTTCTCTTCTTCATAAAGTAAGGGGATCAGATAAACTGTTTGAAGCAGATATAGAAAAGCTGTTATCATGGTATCCCCATAGTGTAGATATACGGGTTGCATTTGGGAAACTTTTAGAAGACGAAAAAAAATGGGACAGAGCACTGAATGTTTGGAATGAAATAGCAGAAAAACATCCTTATAATTACACAGTACATGTCAGCCTAGCAAACATTATTGCGAAAGTAGGAAATTATGAAAAAGCCGTATTAGAATGTAAAAAGGCAATTGATATTGACAGCAAAAAAAAAGAGGCTTATGACCTTCTCATTGGAATTTACTTATCCAACAAAGATAAAGAGAGCCTTTTTTCATTTTTAACAGACCGCTTTGAGTTAAATAAGTATAATGAAACCCTTGTTAAAGAAATGATTAAAGCATATGAGATGACTGATGAAACAGAAAAAGCATCCCAGATGAAAGGGTGGCTTACCCACCTGGAGGATTTTAAAAAGAAATAGTAGCTTGTCAAAACCTTATAACCTTATATGTTCATCTCCCTTACAAAATATTCAGCTAAATGGTATATCGCCGCTGTTAACGGTTATCCGAACCATAGAATTTATGGTATTACCTTCAAAATACACGGATGTATTGTAAGCGTCAATTTAACCGCACCTTTTGCCAAAGAATAAGTTGAAGTAAGATCTCCCATTGAAGGAGATAAAAATGCAAAAATACAGCAAAGAAGAAAAAGAGAAACACTTAAAGCAGTGGCGAAGTAGCGGCCTTAGCGGTCAAGAG
>WGCU01000009.1 GCA_015493635.1 Spirochaetaceae bacterium
AAAAAAAACTAAAAAGGAGGGCACCTATGGCCATTATACTACAAAACAATCTTTTTGGGTGGAAAAATGTAGAAAAACTTCCTGATTTAAAACGGCTGGAAATAATAATTGAAAACATGCCGGATGAAAAGCTCATGCGGAAACTTGAGAGTAAAAGGAAGAATGGAAGAGATGATCATCCTGTTCGGGCAATGTGGAACTCAACATTAGCAGCAGTAGTTTTCGATCATGAAAGAATAGAAAGTTTTAGACGGGAAATGGGAAGGAATCCTGCCCTGCTTGAAATATGCGGGTTTGATGTATTCAAAAAGAAAGTTATCCCATCGGCGAGTGCCTATACCAGGTTTTTTAAATCCCTGGTGGAAGAACGTCAATTACTGACAGAAATGTTCAATGAACTGGTAGAAGAAGCAGCAGCTATTCTCCCTGGATTTGGGAAGCATCTTGCCTTGGACGGAAAGGCAATAAGCAGTTTTGCAGTAAAACCCGGGAGTAAAGAAGGTGATTTAAGGGGAGATCACGATGCTGATTGGGGGAAGCATGCTTATTCCGGAGTTGGGAAGGACGGTAAGCTGTGGGAAAAGATAAAGAAATGGTTTGGCTATACATTACATTTGTTAATTGATTCCACCTATGGCCTGCCGATTAACTTTACGCTGACAAAGGCCTCAGCAAGTGAAGTAAAGATAGCACCGGTACTTATCAAGAGTACGCAGGACATTCATCCCAAACTGATTAAACGAGCTGAATATTTAACAGGAGATAGGGGATTTGATAGCAGCAGTTTTATCTCTGAACTGTGGGATACCTACAGGATCAAACCGATCATAGATATCAGGAACATGTGGAAAGATCCGGATAAGACAAAGATGCTTCCAGGGTACGAGACAGTAGTTTACGACTACAGAGGAACGGTATCCTGTTATTGTCCGGCTACAAATACAAAAAGAGAGATGTCCTATGGAGGGTTTGAGAAAGACAGGCAGGCCTTAAAGTACAAATGTCCGGCAAAAGCATACGGAATTGAGTGTAAAGGGAAGGATATGTGTCCTGTAAAATCAGGAATAAGAATACCTCTTGCAACAGATAGAAGAGTGTTTACCCCTGTAGCAAGATCAACTTACAAGTGGAAAACGCTATACAAGAAGAGAACGGCGGTGGAGAGGGTTAACAGCAGGCTGGATGTATCATTTGGATTTGAGCATCACACAATACGGGGACAGAAGAAAATGAGTGTGCGGGTAACCATGGCCTTTATCATCATGCTCAGTTTGGCTGTGGGGCGGGCAAAAGAAGGAAGGAGTGACCTTATCAGGTCTCTTGTAAGAGCTGGATAGTATAAATTTGAGTTCAAATAGAGTGTTTTACGGGAGAGGTGTCTGCTGATAGTTTTTCAGGAGCCTAAAATCACAAAAAAAGTACTGATTTTACCTTTGAGAAGAGGAAATTCAATAAAATAGAGGTCATCTTGATACAACGGACATTCTATTATAAATATTGTCATGTATTATTTCGCTAAAATGGGGTACTTCGCAAAAAGCTCCTCTATGATATTTCTTTTTCGTGCAGTGCGGGAGAAAAAATTGCTCTTCTGGGAGGTGCCGGTTCCGGGAAAACGACACTTATAAATCTTTTGCCCCGTTTTTACGAATGTACCTCCGGGAAAATCCTGATTGACGGGAAAGATATCCGTACCTTTTCCCGGTCAGAACTCCGGAAACAGATCGGAATTGTGGAACAGGAACCGTTTCTCTTTTCCCGCTCAATACGTGAAAATATTTTGTTTGGCACTTTCGGTGCATGTGATGATACACGTGTTGAAGCTGCTGCCAAAGCAGCTGCAATTCATGATGTTATACTCGGATTTCCGGAACAGTATGATACTGTTATCGGTGAAAAGGGAGTAACCCTGTCGGGAGGTCAGAAACAACGGATTGTTATTGCCCGGACATTGTTGAAAGATCCCCGTATTCTTATTCTTGATGATGCAATGTCATCAGTTGATACTGCCACCGAACACAACATACGGCAGGCTCTCGCGGAACTCATGAAGGGGCGGACCAGTTTTATTATTGCCCACCGAATTCAGACCGTAATGGGAGCTGACAGGATAATAGTTCTTGAAGATGGGCGTATCGCTGAAACCGGAACACATGAGGATTTAATAACAAACAGCGGATTCTATCAGAGGATATTTGATCTTCAGTCTGAAAGGAGCGAAGATCATGTCTGAACCGGTTACCCGTAAGGAGGAAGATTTTACAGCTTCCGCAAGCAGCAGGATTCTGAAGAGGGTTTTCGGTCTTGTCCGCCCTCATCGGAAGCGGGTCATTATCTTTTTAATAATGATCGCTTTTGTTTCTATTTCCGATGCGGTATTTACCTACTTTTCGAAACTTATTATTGATCAGGGTATTGTTCCGGGAAATATAGCCAAGGTAAAAGAGATAGTCGGCCTCTATGGATTGACGGCGCTTTTTCAGGCTGTTGGTGTTTTCGGTTTTATATATCTTGCCGGAATTCTGGGAGAGCAGGTCGCGTACGATCTGCGGAAACGTATATTTAACCATATTCAGGATCTGTCATTTTCCTATTTTGACAAAACCCCCCTGGGGTGGCTTATGTCAAGAGTTACATCCGATACTCAAAAGATATCTGATCTTATTACCTGGGGACTGGTTGATTCAACCTGGGGCATTTTGAACATTATGACATCAGTTGTCTTTATGATGCTGATTAACTGGAAGCTGGCTCTTGTCGTAACGGGGATACTCCCTTTCATGATTGGTGCCGCCTTCTTTTTTCAGAAAAAGATTTTAAAATATTCCCGTATGGCACGTAAGCAGAATTCCCGCATTACCGGATCCTACAGCGAGATGATTACCGGTGTAAAGATAATAAAAAGTCTGGCAAGAGAAGAACGGACTCTTGAAGATTTTAAGATTGAATCTGACAAAATGTATGAAGCATCGTACCGTACGGCATGGTATTCTGCCCTTTTTCTGCCGGCTGTCAAGATAATCGGTGCATTTGCCCTGGGAGCCATTATATGGTACGGCGGTACGTTGAAAGAATCAGGAGGTATGTCTGTCGGGGGAATTCAGGCCTTTATTTTCTATGTCGCATTTATGCTCTGGCCTATTCAGGATCTGGCCCGTGTCTGGGCATCGATGCAGGGAGCGCTTGCTTCCGGAGAACGGATTTTTTCCCTTCTTGATACCGTTCCAGAGATACAGGACAGGGAAGATGCCGTCCGGCGGAAAGATCTTGTCCGGAAAATTGAGTTTAAAAATGTCTCTTTTTACTATGATGAAAAGGCTCCTGTTTTGCCAGATTTTAACCTCACCATTAAAAAAGGGGAAACTATTGCCCTTGTCGGAGCAACGGGAGGAGGGAAGTCAACGATAGTCAACCTTTTAAGCCGCTTTTATGAGCCAAAAGGAGGGGAAATCCTCTTTGATGGGGATGAATACCGCATGTTTTCCCAAAAATCAATACAGTCACGGCTTGGTATTGTCCTTCAAACACCCCACTTGTTTTCAGGAACAATAGAAGAGAATATCCGTTTCGGCAGATTAGACGCGACAGGGACCGAGATACGGACGGCGGCACGTCTTTCCATGGCTGACGAATTTATTCTAAAGACTGAAAAGGGATATGATTCTCTGGTCGGTGAGGGAGGTGATCTTCTGTCTGTCGGTCAGAAGCAGCTTATCTGTCTTGCGAGGGCGGTGTTGTCCAATCCTGATATTTTTATTATGGATGAGGCCACCAGTTCCATAGATCCACTTTCCGAGGCGCTTATCCAAAAAGGGCTCTCCGGAGTAATTGAGGGACGGACCTCCATAATTATTGCTCACAGACTTTCAACAGTAAAAATGGCAGACCGGATTCTTGTGATAGAAAAGGGAAAAATTGTTGAAGAGGGGACGCACCAGCAGCTTCTTGAAAAAGAAGGAATCTACCATTCCCTGTACCGGCAGCAGTTTGTTATGAATTGAAGGCAGCCGTTGCCTTTAGCATGCTGTTTTCGTATCTTTAAAGCAGGAGGCTGGTTATGAATATAAAAAAAATTCTGGTCCCTGTTGATGAATCGGAACATTCGATGAAGGCTGTTGCCTATGCAATGGAGTTTGTAAAGAAATTTGATGCATCGCTGCTTCTGCTTCACTGCCATAAGGAATTCCCTGCCATTCTCGGTGAACCCTTTTTTGATCAGGCGACAGAAAAAATTCTGGAGCAGGGTAATGAGGTTCTTGAACCCTACCGGAAAATCCTGAAAGAGAACGGTATTGCTTTTCGGGAACTGCTTCTTGAAGAACCTGCCGGTAAAAAAATTGCTGAAACAGCGGGAATTGAAAAAATCGATCTGATAATTATGGGGTCAAAAGGGAAGACTGATTTGGGAGGTCTTCTGCTGGGAAGTGTGACCCATCGTGTCCTTCATCATGCTCCCTGTCCGGTATTGGTCGTCCGTTAGGGATACCTACGTTTCTATACGAATTCCTGATGATTCCAGGAACTTCCTTGTTTTACTACAGACCGGCGCGTTGGTTTGAAGGGTGAAAGAGGTGTATTCCCCTGTATTCATAACAAGATTTCTTATCCGTAGAATCTTTTCTCCGTCTTTCATGAGTATTCTGCTTTTACGTCGCATAACAAGTACGATACCATTGTTCTCTTTTTTTTCAAGGATTATCCGGGACGAAAGACCGAATAGACGGGGATCAATTTTGTTTGATATTTCCATGGCTTATGATTCACTGCCTGCAGAGGCGGCGGATTCCATCGCTTCAAGTTTTCTCAGTGTGGAACCGATGTGCTGTTCCATTATGGCTCTCGCTCTTTCTCCATCAGAAGCAGTAATGACCTCCAGCATCTGACGGTGCTCCCTTCTGCTCGTTTCCTTGCTCCCCTTCATGCCTCCTGTTTTTTGGAAACTTCGGATAAGCAGTTCAAAGAGGTGATTATAAATAGAAATAACAATAGTATTTCCTGTTGCTTTTATAAGGGTTTTATGAAGTTCTACATCAAGAATATTGTATGCTTCAATATCGTTCTTTTCTGCAAGGCTGTCCATCTTGTCAAGTATCAGTGCGAAAGAGCTGATAAATCCCGGAGGAGTGTTAAGAGCAATTTTTTGTATTGCATCGGTTTCTACCATCATACGGATATTTGCCAGATCTATGAGTGTTTTTGTTTCTTTGGGAAGTTGAAAAACAAGATTATCTTTCAATGTTTCCAGGAAAAAATCCAGGTTATTATTCTTTACAAAGATTCCCTTACCCTGTTTGGTTTCAACAAGACCTCTGCTTTCAAGAGACCGGACAGCTTCCCTTATGGACCGCGATCCCACATGAAGGCTTTCGGCGAGTTCTGACTGGGAAGGAAGTTTATCTCCCGGCTGAAGATCGTTATCAATAATTATTTTTTCGAGAGTCTGTGTAACCTCATCTGAAACTTTAATTTTTTTTAAGGGTGCAATCTCTCTCATTCTCTGTATTATGCGTATATTTAATACATATGTCAAGACTTGAATTATATGTATTGACATATGTCATAAGTTGGTGTATGGTTAGGTATATTATCTAAAATGAGGAGGCAATTATGAAGAGGATGTTATTACTGGTCCTGATAACAGCTGTTGTTGTTGGAGGGGTTTTTGCCGCAGGTCAGAAAGAGCAGAGTGCACAGAAGGTTGTTACCATAAATTTTTCATCTGTCAGTGTCCCGGGAGATGCTCATACTGAAGCGATGACTGTTTTTAAAAATGAACTTGAAAAGCTTTCCGGCGGAACAATGAAGGTTAATGTGTATCCTTCAGGCCAGTTATTTGATCAGGAAGGAGAGCAGGCTGCTATAAAGCAAGGTTCTGTTGATATGATCTATACATCAGCGCCATGGCTTGCAGAGTTTGTACCCTATCTTTCCATGTTTACGGCTGTATATACCTTTCAGGGCTATAAGCACATGACGAAAGTTCTGAACGGTGAAATAGGTAAAAAAATCTTCGCTGATGTCGTAGAAAAAGTTGGTATTAGACCTTTGGGAGCGTACTATCTGGGAACACGGGAATTAAACCTGGTGGAGAAAGTAGGACCTGTTCGAAGCCCTGCAGATATGAAGGGTGTAAAACTGAGAGTTCCCGGTAGTCCTTCCTGGATAGCGTTAGGGAAAGCGCTTGGGGGAAATCCGACTCCCATGGCCTTTTCGGAAGTATATATGGGGTTGAAAACAGGTGCTGTTGAGGGACAGGATAATCCTCTCCCGACAGATAAAAATGCCAAGTTCTATGAAGTAACAAAGTATATTGTTCTAACAAATCATGTTGTTGACTCTGTATGGCCTACCATGAATGAGAAAAAGTGGGAGTCTTTGACACCTCAGCAGCAGAAATGGGTAATGCAGGCTGTTGATAAAGGCAGAGCTTTTTGTGACAAGAAAGTACTTGATACGGAAGCGAATATCCTTGGATTCTTTAAAAAGCAGGGTATGATTATTATTGATGATCCTGATATAGCAGCATTTGCGGCTTACGCAAAGAATTCATACATGACCGAGAGTAAAGATATTTCCAAAGACTGGGACTGGGATCTGTACAATAAAGTTCAGGCAGCTAAATAGCAGGACTGATATTTATAATGCATTAGTCGGCACCTTGTTACAAGGTGCCGATTTTTAAGAGGCTTGTATGAAAAAAGGAATAAAAATCCTGTTGGATATTGTTGAAGTGTATGTTCCTATGTTTTCGTTTATTACACTTTTTGTTGTTTTTATTCTGGGTATCCTCTTCCGATACTTTTTTGCTCCTCTGACATGGACGCTTGAATTATCGTTAATATGCTTTATCTGGACGGCTCTGCTGGGAGGCCTTTATGCGAAAAGAACCGAAACAAATGTCCGGTTTACCCTTATCTATGATATGGTTTCTCCCTCTGTGCAGCTGTGGATGCGGCTTATTGGAAACGGACTGCTTCTTTTCTCTTTTGTGTTAGGATTTTATCCATCATTAAAGTATGTCCTTTTTATGGGATTTAAAAAATCAAATGTTCTTAAAATACCGATGGATATAGCTTTTTCCCCCTTTGTTGTGTTTATGGCTTTTATGATTGGACACCTGCTGTATGATCTTTATGTTGATCTGCAGATACTCTTTTCTCTTAAGGAAGCATCTTGATGAATCTGCCATTACTTGTTTTTTTCCTTTCTTTTGTTATTGTATTTATTGTGAGAATCCCCATTGCTCTCGGGATGATTATGTCTGCCATTTTCTATTTTGCCCTTGCTTCCGGTCCAGGCGTAGATATCAGTATGGTTGCAGCCCAGTTTCTCAATCAGATGAATTCTAAGTTTGTCCTTATTGCTGTTCCCCTCTTTGTTTTTATGGCTGAGGTTATGAACCGGGGGAAGATAACCGATATGATATTTAAATTCGCCGGAGCTGCTGTGGGAAGAAGAAAAGGAGCTCTCGGACATGTCAATGTTGTTGCATCAATTATTTTCTCAGGGATGACAGGCTCCGCTCTTGCTGATGCTTCCGGTCTCGGTATGATGGAAATAAAGGCAATGAATGACAGCGGCTATGACCGGGGTTTTTCCAGTGCCATTACTGCGGCTTCCGCTACCATTGGACCTATTTTCCCGCCAAGCATTCCCATGATCTTTTATGCGATGCTTTCCGGTGCTTCCATAGGAACTCTCTTTATAGGAGGAATGATTCCCGGAATACTTATTGGTATTGCTTTGATGATTTACATTGCTTTTATTGCGCACCGCCGAAACTACCCTGTAGGCGGAAAAGTGGCCCTTCGGGAATTTCTTGCTATAACATTGAAAGCCTTACCGGCACTCTTATCGGTCGTGGTTCTTCTGGGAGGTATATATACCGGTATTGTTACTCCCACTGAGGCCGGGGCTCTGGCTGCCCTCTACGCCTTGTTTGTTTCTTTCTTTATTTACAGAGCTATGGGTATAAAGGATTTACTGGAAGTAATAAGAAATACTGTCAGAACAACAGGGACCTTATCTCTTCTTGTGGGATCTGCTTATGCTTTCAGCTATATTGTTGCTGTCGAGCATATCCCGAATCTTGTAGCGGCATGGCTTCTCCACATTACTACGAACAAATATATTCTGCTTCTTCTCATTAATATAGTTTTTATTGTTCTTGGAATGTTTATTGACACCATGGCCATTACCCTTGTTTTTATACCTATCGTACTGCCCCTTGTTACAAGTCTTGGAATCAATCTTGTTCACTTCGGAGTGCTTATTACCTTGAATATGATGATTGGTCTTTCCACCCCGCCTTTTGGAATGCTTCTCTTTGTTGTATCCGGTATTTCCGGAACACCTCTCAAAGAGGTTATCAAGGAAATATTCCCTATGCTCCTTGTTCTGTTTATTGTTTTGTTTATGGTAACCTATATTGAACCGATCGTTTTATTCCTTCCGGGGCTTCTCGGAATGCAATAATACATTAAATGAAAGAGGTAAGATGATGAAAAATATTCCTGACGGTGTATACCCGACTATGATAACACCTTTTAACAAAGATTTGACTATTGATTACCGTGGTTTGAAAGAGCTTGTTGCCTGGTATGTAAAAAATGGTGTTGACGGTTTATTTGCCGTTGCCCAGTCAAGTGCGATGTTTGAACTTTCGTTAAAAGAACGGGTGTTCCTGGCTGGATTCGTCAGGGAAATTGCGCCGGAGAATATATGTGTTGTTGCATCGGGACATATCTCTGATACATTGGAAGCACAGGTCGAAGAACTCAATGCAATCGCGGAAACCGGAGTTGATACGTTGGTGCTTCTAACCAATAGATTTGCTGCTCCCCATGAGGGAGATGATGTCTGGATAGAGAACATGAGTAGACTGCTGGATAAGCTTCCGGATGGAATATCCCTCGGACTGTACGAATGTCCCACACCGTACAAGAGGATACTTTCCGACGAGCTGATGTCCTGGATCGTAAAAACGAAACGATTCGGTTTTGTAAAGGATACCTGCTGCGATCCCGGAATGATAAAGAGGCGGGGCGCTATAGCCTCGGGTTCATCCGTAAAATTGTTTAACGCAAATGCGCCGACTCTTCTCATGTCTATGGAGAACGGGTATGCAGGATACAGTGGGATTATGACCAATTTCCACCCGCAGCTATATGCATGGCTCTATTCCAACTGGGAAAAAGAACCCGGTAAAGCACAGAAGCTTCAATCCTACCTTTCAATAGCCTCTCTTATTGAAGGCTTCGGTTATCCCATGAATGCAAAGTATGCGCTTCAGACCATGGGGCTACCGATAGGGCTTACCTGCAGAAGGTCCGACATGCGGTACAGCAGGTTTACAGAGTATGACCGCTTTCTGGTAGATCAGTTTATGAAATTGTCTCAATCCTATATTGAAGAATTTTAAGGGTACGGGTACAGTAAGCAAAATAAACAATCAGGAGACAGATCTGTGTTTGAAGTAACACCGGAAGCGTATGGATCAGAAAACTGGTAGAATATTTTAAAAAATGTATAGCAAAGCATTATCCGGGAGGAATGATTACGGCTGCGATAATGCCTTAACATAAAGGTTGAGATAATGAAAGAGGAATTACCCTCCTAGGGTAACGCAGAATCCGCTGCCTTCTTCTCTGACAGAAACTTTAATCCCCTTGTTTTGAGCCCATTTTTTTATGTTTGATATCTCGAAATCTCTCTCCATGTATATATCCACGGGGGCGCCTTTAAGCAGTAGTGCTCTTTTTGCCAGATGATAGGTATCGGGAATCTTGAGCCCCCTGAACAGGTCGGTAGGAATTCCCGTTGTATCTACCATTGAACCCCGCTCTCTGAGATTAACACGGTACTCGTTCATAAGGCGTTTTTCTGCAGCTTTGAAACCTTCTTTAGTCAGATCTTTCCGCCCGAAAAGGCCGCAGTGACAGGTTCCCTTTTCAGCAATATCCTGATCTATGAATTTGCAGGGGCAGATTATGTCGTTGTTAAGTTCGGGATCGTCCGAGGGCTCGAAGCAGGGGCAGTACCTTTTGCCGAAGATCTGCTCTGATTCTACAAGCCACAGACGGAGGTTTGCATTCATCATCCAGTTGGGGTTTATACGGTAACCGGTCTGTGCGGCAAATTTCTTGATCCATCGGGTTTGTAATCTAATTTCCTTACGATACTTCCAAAGATCCTTAAAGAATGATCTCATCATTTTTAACATTTCTCTGAAGCTCGCATCAGCAGGCTGCGGTGGTGTACAGGAAGCATTGAATACCGGAATACTGTCAGTTTTAACTGTATTATCAGCAGGTGCAGCATCTGCTCCTGCCTTATTGCGCTTGTTTTCTTTATCCGCATCCAGTCCGAAAAATGAACGGATTCGGGGGACTGTTTCATATCCCGTAACTTTAATGGTAATGCCGTCTCCCGCTGATGGTGAGAGAACGGCAATGGGGTCAAGATGATCGGTTAATCCGTAATTGAGAAGTACGTTTGTTACCTCTTCTGAATGGCCGGGATCTACAGCTACGAGCAATCCTCCTCCTGTCTGCGGATCGCAGAGGATTGAACGTACCGGTTCCTCTACCGGGGTAATTCTTTCTCCGTAACTTCTCCAGTTGTTTTTTAGCCCCTTGGCCAAAGCTCCCATGGCAACGTACCTGGAAAGGTCCGTGGGAAGCCGTAGTGTATCCCACCTTAATTCCGCCTCAAGTCCTGCGGCATCACACATCTCCAGAAGGTGCCCTGCAAGTCCAAAACCGGTAACGTCGGTAATTGCATGTACCCCATCGACACCGGCCAGTTCATATCCTGCATTGTTGAGCTGTCCCATAATTTTAACTGCAAGCCCTTCGTCTTCCTTTCTCAGAGAACTGTACTTTTCGGCAGTTGTCAAAAGTCCTGTACCCAGGGGCTTTGTAAGAAATACAAGATCCCCCGCTTTTGCTCCGGCGTTGGTTTTAAGTCTGTCCTTTTGTACGAGACCGTTAACAGCTAAACCGAAGAAGGGCTCTGCGGAGTCGATGCTGTGACCTCCCGCCAGAGGAATCCCTATTTCTCTGCATACGTCCCGTGCACCTGTAACGATCGGGCGGGCAACAGCGGGATCAATCTCCTCCACCGGCCATCCAAGGACAGCAAGAGCCATTATTGGTCTGCCTCCCATGGCCCATACATCGGAAAGGGCATTGGCGGCGGCAATTCTGCCGTACTGATAGGCATCGTCCACTATGGGGGTAAAGAAGTCTGTGGTGGAAACAAGCAGCTCATCGGAGCCCAGATCGATAACGGCGGCATCGTCTCTGGTTTCGTTGCCGATTATCAGATTAGGGTAGCTTTCCCGTTCTTCCCCTTCGGGAAATGCCTGAGCCAGAATTGATCCAAGCTCATCGGGAGACAGTTTGCAGCCGCAGCCGGAACCATGGCTTAGCTGGGTAAGGCGTATATTCTGACTACCGGCAAGGTTAATCTTGCGGATGTCTGTTAGCAGTTTTTTCATGGTATTGTCATAGCACTTTTGATTTTTTATAGCAAGGTACGAGTGCAAAACTGTTTAACGCGAATACTCCGGTACTGCTTATGTCGCTCCAAAACGGCTACTCAGGATACAGCAGGATAATGAAGAATTTTCATCCGGATCTTTACTCATTGTTCTGTCGAAGCAGTACAGCAGCACGTTTACATAGCACGTGTGCTAATAGGGATTGTAATTCCCAATTAGCATTTACTTTTTAGTTTCCATGACCTATACTGGTAAGTATGATACAGAGACGGTTAAGCGATTATATTCTGACATTGAAGAATCAATTTCCTGTTATTTCTGTTTCCGGTCCACGCCAGTCGGGGAAAACCACCCTTTTGAAATCACTTTTTGGAGCATATACCTATATAAACCTTGAGAATCCTGAAGACAGACTTGAAGTGGAGGATGATATCAAGGGTTTTTTAAACAGATTTGCTCATAATGGTCTTGTTATTGATGAGGCGCAGAATATTCCTGAACTGTTTTCATATCTTCAGATATTTGTTGATAACTCCGGCGAGATGGGAAAGATAGTGCTGTCCGGAAGCCAGAATTTTCTCTTAATGGAAAAGATTTCCCAGACTCTTGCAGGAAGAGTCGGGCTGGTAAATCTCTTTCCTTTCTCTCTGGAAGAACTTAAAACCAGTAATTACTGGAAGGATGATGTTTATGATTTTATATTCCAGGGGTTTTATCCCGCATTGTACGACAGAAATATTGCTCCCGGTGATTATTATCCCGGTTATATTCAATCATATGTTGAAAGAGATGTCAGAAGTCTGAAAAATATTGGCAATTTGAATACATTTCATAGATTTCTCCAATTAATAGCAGGGCGTACAGGTCAAATTCTGAATTACTCGTCTATTGCAAATGATCTTGGAATTGACCATAAAACCGTTCGATCATGGATTTCTATTCTTGAGACAAGTTTTATCGTATTTCTCCTTAATCCTCATTACAGGAATTTCAATAAAAGGGTAATAAAACAGCCGAAACTCTATTTTTATGATACCGGTTTGGCAGTATCACTCCTGAGGATACGGAGTAAGGAGGCTCTTTACCTGTCTCATTTCCGGGGGAACCTGTTTGAGAATTTTGTTATTGCAGAGTATTACAAATCAATGCTTCATTCCGGTTTGCAGCCTGATGCTTTCTTCTTTAGAGACAGGAGCGGAAATGAGGTTGACTTGATCATTGACAAGCCCCCGGATTTATACCCGGTAGAGATTAAATCGGGAGAAACTATCACCCCTGATTTTTTTAAAGGTCTTATAAAATACCAGGATATAAGTGGTGTAAAAGCTCAAAGCAGTTTTCTTGTTTATGCCGGCTGTAAATCTATTCAAAGAAAACACGCATATGTACTCAGCTGGAAAGAGCTAGATACATTAAAACAGTAAACTATTCGAGCAGGTTTACTACTTCATCTTTAAAGGGGATGGCATCCATGGCACCGGGTTTTGAAACGGTTAGGGAAGAGGCTATACAGGATAATTTTAGAATTTCCTCTGTTGATTTGCCCTGTAAAAGCCCCGCGATATAATAACCGATAAAGGTATCTCCCGCTGCCGTTGTATCTACCACCGGAACATTGATGATATCAGCTGAGGCACGGAGACTGTCTTTTCCGTACCGTACACCATCTTTCCCCAGGGTCAGAATTATATCTTTTCCTCTGTATGTACCGGTTAAGATATCAATAATCTTTTCCGGCTTATTCTCTCCTCCTGATAATCCGCTTCCTTCTGTTTCATTCACCACAAAAATATCCACCGTATCAAGGGGGTAGGTGAGAATAGCGGGCTCGAAGGGTGCCGGATTAAAAACAATCTTCAACCCTGCCTGTGACGCTGTCTCCATAATGAAAGGGATATTGCTTATTTCGTTCTGCAGAAGAAGAATGTCTCCCCTTTTAAAATTACCCAATACCTCTTTTATATCCTGCCGGGATATCTCTTTGTTCCCTCCTCCAAACAGTACAATGGCATTTTCCCCGTTATCGGAGACCTGTATAATCGCGTTTCCCGTTTTACCGTCACTTACCGTAACGAAATCAGTGTTAACACCGAAAGCGTTCAGCTTTTCAAGAAGCCACTGACCGTCAGCTCCTATCTTTCCGGCGTGAAATACACGTACCCCCGCTTTTGCCAATGCTGCTGATTGATTAGCGCCCTTCCCTCCGGCATTAATGGTAAGCCCGCTGCTGGAAAGTGTTTCTCCCGGCCGGACTATGTGCGGCACCTTGTAGACAAAATCGATGTTAAGTGATCCAAAGTTGAGAACGTTCATGTGTCTCTCCTGTTAATTGGGGGCTTCCCCCAAGCTTTGGCGGATCATCAATTCTCCGCCTATAAAAATCTTTTCATAGGGAAGATGTTTTTCTGTTTCCATTCTCCGTTTAAGAAGCTGGAATGCTCTTCGTCCTATTCTGGATTTTGAAACTTTTACGGATGCCAGGGGTGGTTCTGTCATTTGACTTGGAGGAAGATCATCAAAGCCAATTAAAGAAAGATCTCCGGGTATGTGAAGACCTTTTTCTTTCAGAGCTTTCATGGAACCATACGCAATCATGTCGCATACACAAAACAGGGCTGTCGGGAGTTTACGGTTTTCATCCAGCTGTTTTTTCATATCAAGATATGCGTTTCCGTAGGTCGAATCTACCGTATAAATCCATTTCTTATCAGTAGGAAGTCCGAAGTAATCCATGGCGTGATAATAATTTTTTTTTCTCAGATAGAAGTTCCGGGTTTCCACGTTGGCTTTAACAAGACCGATGCGGGTATGTCCGCGTTCTTTAAAGGCTGAAATAATAGAATAAACCGCACCGGCATTATCCATATCAACGAAATCAAAAGACGAAGAAGGATGGCTGGCATCCATAAAAACCATGGGGATGGTGATCTTTTGAAAAACCCTGATATCACTTTCTCTTAATTCGGTTGCAAGAACGACGATCCCGGATGGTGGAGAATTACTGAGTTCATCAAGAATTGTTTTTGAATCGAATCCCTTGTAGTTCCTAACTTCAAGTCCAAACCCGTAGGATCGGGCTTCTTTTTCCAGACCGTCAATATAATCCGCGATAAAAACATTGTGGTTCCTGTTGATGATATGTCCATGGCGGGCAATTTTCAGGAATCTGATAATTTTTCCGCTTTTTTTCTGTACTTTTCTTGAAGGAGTTGTATACCCCATCTCTTCCGCGGTTTTTAGGACACGAAGCCGTGTTGATTCACTGATTCCCGATCTTCCATTAAGGACAAGAGATACGGTAGCTGGAGATACACAGGCTTTTTCACTTACATCACGGATTGTAACACTCATTAGGGAATAATAGCTCTCATTCTGCTATATGTCAATTAAAATACTAAACATGGATTATGTGTTTAATAAATATTTAGTAAAATAATGTATGTTTATTGATAAATTTAGGGTTATAGGGTTTGTTTGGAAAAAATATAACAAAATTCTTGACAAATTAAGAGGAGGGTGTATGATAGTATTTAAAATATAGTATAATATTTACTAAACATTGGAGAGCGTATAGTATTAATTGAAATGGATACCGGACAAATATTCCTTGAAATGAAGAACATCTCAAAAGAGTTTCCGGGTGTAAAGGCTCTTGATAATGTTCACTTTAGAGTATTTCAAAATGAAGTAATGGCTTTATTAGGTGAGAACGGAGCAGGGAAATCAACACTTATGAATATACTGAGCGGAGCGTATAAAAATGACTTCGGTACTATAGAGCTGCATGGTTCAGAATGTAAGATAGTATCTCCCCGGGATGCTATGGATAAAGGGATTGCCATTATTCACCAGGAATTAAATCTTATCCCTGAGCTAACCGTTGGTGAAAACATCTTTCTTGGGAGAGAACCCCTATACAGGTCAGGAAATATTAAATGGAAGCAGTTATATAAAGATTCAAGAAATCTACTGAAGCGGCTTAACACAACTATTAATCCTGTTGCGGTTACTTCAGGGTTAAGTATTGGAGATCAGCAGATGGTGGAGATAGCTAAAGCACTTTCCATGGATGCTGAATTACTTATTCTTGATGAACCTACGGATGCATTGACAGATACAGAAACAGAGAGCCTTTTTAAGGTTATCCGGGAATTAAAAAATTATGGGAAGAGTATTGTGTATATTTCTCACCGTATCCCGGAAGTATTTCAAATTTGCGACAGGGCTACCGTCCTTCGGGATGGTACTGTCATAGGTGAACAGCGGGTTTCAGAGCTTAATGAAGATCGAATTATTGAGATGATGGTCGGCAGGAAACTCGATGATCAGATACCCTATATTCATAATAAGAAAGGTCCCCCTCTTCTTGAAGTTAATGATCTTTCAAGTTCTGTTTCAAAACACATAAGCTTTTCTATCTACCGTGGTGAAGTTTTGGGGATTGCGGGTTTGATGGGCTCAGGGAGAACTGAGCTTGCTCTTACGTTGTATGGAAATTATCCGGCCACTGAGGGAGTCATACGGCTGGAAGGGAAAGATATTTCCATAAGCAATCCGGGTAAAGCAATAAAAAATGGTATTGTATATGTCTCGGAAGATAGAAAACAATTGGGACTTTTTTTAGGATTATCTATAAAAGATAATATTATGTTACCTGTTTTACAGGAATATGAAAAGTTCTTATTTAAAACGGATACGATGCGTTCCAACAAGGAAGTTGACTCTTTTATTAATCTCCTTTCGATAAAGACACCTGGAAGAAATCAGCTGGTTGGGAATTTAAGTGGTGGAAATCAGCAGAAAGTTTCAATAGCGAGGGGTTTGATAACCAATCCAAAATTACTGATTCTTGATGAACCGACCAGAGGTGTTGATGTTGGAGCGAAACAGGAAATTTATAAACTGATTAATCGTTTTAAAGCGGAAGGATTGGCGATCATCATGATTTCATCTGAGATGCCGGAACTTATTGGTATTTGTGACCGTATTCTGGTAATGCATGAAAATTCGCTGTCGGGAGAGTTAGCAAGAAGTGAAGCATCTCAGGAATCAATAATGCGTTTAGCTGTGGGTATGTAGGAGAATGTACGTGACAAAGGAAAGAATAAATCAGTTAAAACCAATTATAGGGCTTATCCTGTTTTCAATGGTGGTTTCAATTATCAATCCAAGATTTCTTACTATTTATAATATCCTGAATGTTCTTCGCCAGACATCAATAAATTCAATAATTGCTGCCGGAATGACTTTTGTTATTTTAACAGGGGGGATTGATTTATCAGTAGGTTCGGTTCTTGCTTTCTGTGGAGCAGTATCAGCATCTTTGGTTGGTGCAGGGCAGCCTGTGCTTGTTGTTTTGATTATTGCTCTCTTGACAGGTAGTGTTGTCGGGTTGGTTACAGGAATAATTGTCAGCAGGGGGAAGGTCCAGGCTTTTATTGCAACCCTTGTAACCATGACTATTATGAGAGGAGCTACCCTTGTTTTTACCCAGGGGAAACCCATAGATGCAGGTACCGGACGGGCGGCGGATGCTTTTGCAGGGCTTGGCGGCGGGTATCTGCTCGGAATTCCTGTTCCCATATATATCATGGTGATTGTTTATGTACTTGCGTGGTATACACTGCATCAAACCCGATTCGGCCGTTATATTTATGCACTTGGCGGGAATGAAGAAGCCGCACGGCTTTCCGGTCTGTCAACGTTAAAACTAAAGACAGTTGTATATGGAATCAGCGGCTTTCTGGCTTCACTGGGAGGAATAATTCTTACAGCGCGTCTGTCCTCTGCCCAGCCGACTGCCGGTACGGGATATGAACTGGATGCCATTGCTGCGGTTGTACTGGGAGGGACAAGTCTCGCAGGGGGTACAGGGAGAATACTCGGTACCATTATTGGAGCTCTCATAATTGGTATTCTGAATAATGCCCTCAATATAATGAATGTTTCATCATACTATCAAATGATTGCCAAAGGAGCAGTTATTCTTCTTGCAGTTCTTATGGACAGAAAGTAATTGAAAAAATTTGTCCGTCAGTGAACGGACTAAAAAATAAGGAAGGAGTTTTTTATGAAAAAAATCGTATTTGTAACGATGATTGTGGCTCTGTTGAGTTTGCCATTATTTGCAAACGGACAGAAGGAGAGTTCGAAAGTTAAGGTAGGCCTTGTAATATCTACTTTAAATAACCCATTCTTTGTTTCATTAAAGGATGGAGCCCAGGCAAAGGCTACAGAATTGGGGTATACCCTTGTTGTTCTGGATTCCCAGAATGATCCTGCCAAAGAGCTTTCCAATGTTGAAGATTTGATGACTCAGGGAATTTCAGCACTTCTTATAAATCCGGCTGATTCGGATGCAGTTGGAAATGCTATCAAGGTGGCGAACAAACAGAAAATACCGGTAATTACACTTGACAGGGGAGCCACATCAGGGGAAGTTGTCACTCATATAGCTTCTGATAATGTTGCCGGAGGGAAAATGGCAGGTGAATTTATTATCAAGCTTCTTGGTGGAAAGGGAAAAGTAGTTGAACTGGAAGGGCTTCCCGGAACTTCTGCAGCGAGAGACAGGGGAAAAGGATTTAATGAAGCCCTGAAAGGAACATCAATAACGGTAGTAGCCCGTCAGGCAGCCGACTTTGACCGAACGAAAGGGTTAAACGTTATGGAGGATATTCTTCAGGCGCAAAGCGACATAGATGCTGTTTTTGCTCATAATGATGAAATGGCTTTAGGCGCATTGAAAGCAATTGAAGCGTCCGGGCGAGATATCAAGATTGTTGGGTTTGATGCAACTGATGATGCTGTAAAAGCAGTTAAGGAAGGAAAGATGGCTGCAACGGTAGCGCAGCAGCCCGCACTTATAGGTTCTATGGGGGTTGATGCAGTATCCAAGATACTAGCCGGGAAATCGGTACCAAAGTACCTTCCCGTTTCACTTAAACTTATAAAATAGTTGATAAATCGTTTTTTTGGGAAGCTGCTTGGTGAAATATGCTAAGCAGCTTTCTTTTTCTTGACATGAGGCTGTCATGGGGATATCCTCGGATCAATGAAACCGCACCTGCATAAAACCCTGAATCTATTGCAGGAAGATGTTGTCGCCGTGTATCTTGATGAAATGGCTTTCGTCTTTTTTGTGAATGATGAAAATTATCACTACTATCTGAATGATCAGACCTATGATTATTACGGAACCATTGTGGAAAAATCACCGTTTTATATTGCGCCGCCTGCACCGGGAATATGGAACCTTGTTATTGAACAGAAAAATCCGGAAAAACCCCTTGAAGTACGGGTTGAAATTGTACATGAAAACTGATGCGGGTTTTCCGGATACTTAAAAAAGCGTACCATTAAAATCTTACGGCAAAACTGGTAATAAAAAATCCTCCAATATTCAACCAAAGAAAAAGTATAAACGCAAGAAAGATAGCCCTGCTTCCGACTCCCCGGAACTTGTCAAAGCTTGTTTCCATTCCCAGTGCCGTCATTGCCATGGTAAGGATGAAGGTATCAAGAGCTTTAATAACCACGGTAATACTCTGGGGAAGAAGATTGAAAGAATTGAACCCCGCAACTGCGAGAAACCAAATGGCAAACCAGGGGATGGATATTTTTGCAGCGGCCGTTTTTTGACTTCCGGAAGATTTGGGCTTTCGAACAAGGATGCTCAAAAGGAGAAGGAAAGGAACCATGAGCATGATACGGATCATTTTGACGATAACTGCTGTCCGTGCTGTTTCTGCCGAAATGGCACTGGCCGCACCGACAACCTGCGCTACCTCATGTACGGAAGACCCAATGTATATGCCTTCGTTATTCAGATTAAAGGGGAGAATTCCGAGACGGTAGATAAACGGATACAAAAACATGGAAAGGGTGCCGAAAAGAACAACCGTACCAACTGCGACAGCACTTTTATACGATTCATTTTTCAGAACTCCTTCAGTCGCGAGTACCGCTGCGGCGCCGCAGATGGAACTCCCCGCGCTGGTAAGAATGGCTGTTTCTCTGTCCAGTTTGAAAACCTTGACACCGAGGAAGTATCCAATGGTAAGGGTAAACGTAACAACTGCCGTACTTGCAATAAGTCCCGGAAGTCCTACCCCGATAATCTGTTGAAAGGTTACCTTGAATCCGAAAAAGATAATTCCAATGCGGAGAAGTGTCTTGGTTGAAAAAAGTATTCCCGGCACCCATTGATCGGGAAGATGCATTCGTAATGTATTGGCATAAATCATTCCCAGCAGTATTCCGATAATAAGCGGTGAAATAGCCAGGTTCTTGAGTATCTGAAGGCTTGATATATAGGTTGCCGCGAGGGAAAAGAGGGCAACAAACAGTATGCCGTGCAGAGTATGCGGTCTGTTCTTTTTGCTGAATGCCATAATTACTCCTGTGAATATAATGTTTGTAGAACGTATCATATTCAGGATGTTTTACAAAATATATTTTTTCTATTATAATGTTTTAAATTATTTATGAATAAACAGGAGGTATCTTGTGACACTTAAACAGCTGGACTATTTTTACCATCTATGCGGAAATCCGCATTTGAGTAAGGCAGCTAAAGAGATAGGAATTTCACAGCCTGCTGTTTCTCTTGCCATTAAGGCCCTTGAAGAGGAGCTTGAAGAACAGCTTTTCAGCCGAATAGGGAAGAAGCTGGTTCTCAATGAACGGGGCAGAGTTTTCAGAGAACAGACCCGGCAGCATTTTCTGGTTCTGAAAGACGCGGGGAATATGTTTCGTACCCATGGCTTCACCGGCGACCTTTCTGTTGCGACAAGCAAGACGTTCAGTACGTACCTGTTACCGGGAATTCTTTACGATTTTCTGCTTCTCTTCCCCGATGTACACTTCAAAAAGAAGAGTGCCAATTCAGCATATATTTTAGATGCTGTTAAGAACGGTATGTTCGATATCGGATTTGTTGAGTCAAGTGTTAATGATTCAGATTTGATAAAGGAGAAGATAGGTGAAGATGAGCTGATAATTGTAACAGGGGACAGATCTTTGTCCCTTGAGGAATATTATATTGATACCCTTTTTGGGAGAAAGTGGATACTGCGGGAATACGGTTCCGGTACCCGTGATATTTTTCTTGATAAACTGGCCGGTATGGGTCTCAGGCCGGATATTTTTATGGAACTCCCCGAATTTGAGGAAATAAAAAATATTCTTTTTGAAAACCATGACACCCTTTCCTGTGTTTCAAAACTTGCGGTTAAGAAAGAGATGGAAAGGGGGGAGCTTTTTCAAGTTAAGCTTAAAAATCTCACCTTTTCCCGTGATCTGTTTCTTGTGTACCATAAAAAAAGATACAAGACGCTTCTGTTCCGTAAATTTACAGCCTTTGTTAAAAAGAGGTTTACTTTACAAATGTAAGGTAGTATACTGCTGTACATGAAAAGAACATTACGCACAACCGGATTCGGTTCTCCCGCGGAATCCTACGCGGAAAATGATATTGACTGGAATACCCTGCTGCTGCCGAAGCCTCATGCCATGTATGTTTTTTCTGTCAGGGGCAGCATGAATGAGGATAATACTTTATGTGATAATGATCTCGCGATCATTGATTGTTCGCTGATTCCAAGGCCCGGAGATCTCGTTGTCCGTGTTATTGATGGTGAATTTGGTATTGCCAGATACACGGGAGACGAACACGAAATTACCGGAGTCGTCAGCCGTATTGTCCGTATATACAGATAGCAATGGTCGGGTTAGTCGATTGTGCAAGTTTTTATTGTTCCTGTGAACGCGCCTTCAGGCCTGACCTGCTGGATACGCCCATCGTTGTCCTGTCCAATAACGATCACTGGATAATAGCATTGAATGCCGAAGCAAAGGCGCTGGGTTTAAAGCGGGGCATGCGGTTTAAAGAGTCCCGTTCCTGTATTGACAAAAATAATGTTGCCTTTTTCTCTTCGAATTACACCCTCTACAATGATATGTCATGGAGATTCATCGAAACGCTCCGGGAGTTGTCGCCGGTGGTTGAACCCTATTCAATTGATGAAGCATTTATTGATCTCTCCGGCATGAGCAACCTTTCCGCCTACGGGGAAACAATCCGGGAAACGGTAAAAAGGTACACCCGTCTGCCGACAGCTGTCGGTATAGCTCCCACGAAGGCTCTTGCAAAAGCAGCCCAGCGGCTGGCAAAACAGCGGGATGGATGTCTTCTTCTGGATTCACCTGAACGTATTGCACGGGCACTGGAAGATACTCCTGTAGATGATATCTGGGGAATAGGCAGGTCTTTTGCAGAGAAGCTGACGGCGGAAGGGGTACGGACAGCAGCGGATTTTATCAAGGTTCCCGAATGGAAGGTCAAAAAAAAACTGACATCCGCCGGCTGGGTGCTGCAGCGGGAACTAAAAGGTATTCCCATGGCCGGGCTGAAGGGAGAGCCGAATCCCAGAAAAGGGATAATCAGTGCCAGACAATTCGGAAGCCCGGTAAAACAGCTTGCCGTACTGCAGGAGGCGCTGTCCTACTACACCGAGCTGGCGGTAGAGAAGCTGCGGTCCCAGCATTGCACCGCGAGCATGGTTACCGTCTCTCTGGAAGCTGCCGGAACGGCCGGACGCATCTCTTCCGAAGTGGAAGCGACCGATTACCTTCCCGACCTTATATCCGCTGCCAAACTATTGCTGAAAAAGATCTATTCTCCTGAGGCGGAGTACTGGCGGACAACGGTTTACCTCTTCGGTATAGAGCCTGTCAGCGGCAGGCAGTTGAATTTTTTTGATGAAAGTTATGCAAAAATGGAGTATCTTAAAGAGAAGGTGGATGAAATTAACAGCAGATACGGTCAGCATACCGTTCATCCCTGTGCCAGTGAATTCAGGAATGAGTGGGGAATGCGGAGGGATTACATTTCTCCGAACTATACTACGAGCATACAGGACTTTCCTGCAGCCCGTGTACTGCCCGTGTACTGAATGAGGTACGGTAATGTGTTTTAATGCTTCCCTTGCACAGAGCGCAGATAAACTAAAGCGGCTTTTTTATGCCGATATTGATTCCTCACGGCTTGAACAGATATATTTTATGTCGGCATTTGCCCTGCCGTACTGGCCGGTGCTGAAGTCGGAGGATTATCGGAACTTTCAGTTTCTTACGTGGGGTCTTATTCCCCATTGGGAAAAAAACATGGAAGCCGCCCGGAATATCCGGCTGAAAACGTTAAATGCCCGGTTTGAAACACTCCATGAGAGGGTTTCCTACCGTGCTCCTGCTGATTACAAACGCTGTGCTGTTGTTGTTGACGGATATTTTGAATGGCAGGAACTCAATGGTAAAAAATATCCCTACTATCTCTCTCTTCCGCGGAAAAAGCCGTTTCTTCTGGCAGGACTCTGGGACCGCTGGGTTAACAGGGTAAACGGGCAGACGCTGGAGACGTTTTCGGTTGTTACCACCCGTGCCCGGGGAATTGCGGAGCAAATTCACAATACGAAGAAACGTATGCCTTTTATTCTTGATGAGTCATCTGCGGCTCTCTGGCTGGACCGGCATAACGTTTTTGCGGATATTCAGGACCGTCTTAACCCTTCGTGGGAAGATCTGCGTGCCCACAGGGTGTCAAACCTTCTGACATCGAGAACACAGAAAACAAACGTTCCGGAGGTTCAGGAGGAAATACCGTAGAGAGGGTAGCTTTCATTCTTCTCTAATCGGCCCAAGATCCGCTGAAACCTTTTCCCTGCTCCAGTGTTCGTTCACCGCTTTTTCATACAGTTTTGAACGTTCTTTGTCTCCGATCATCTCAACTCCTTCAAGGTTATTCTCCCTGAAGTAAAAAAGGCGGCGAATACCTCCGGGAAGGGGGGATTCTTCTTCCCGGAATTTCCGGGTACCCTCTTTCCCGAAGGGACGCATGGAAAAACAGTAGGTCCCGAAAAGTTCTGTTTTCAGCCGGTGCAGAGGTTTTGCGTACCGTTCTTCGAGCCCCGCCATATTTGCTGCCGCGCACTGTCCCTGGTGCTGGGCTGCATGCCACAAATCTGTTATGGCGTCTTTTCCGATCTGACAGCAGTCGCCTCCGGCAAATACATCCTGTGCAGATGTCCTCATATAGTCATCCACAACAATACCTCTCTCGACCGCAATTCCCGCCTCTGAGGCCAATTTTACACGCGGAGCAATGCCGAGGGCATGAATCATGCAGGTAAACGTTTGCTTCTTTCCCTTTGAAAGAAAGGAAAAGGAATCTTTTTGAAACATGAGGCTTTCTGTTTCTATATTGTAATATACCGGTATGCCGTGGGAGTACAGTACATGAACTATCTCTTTCCTGAATGAAGGAGAAAAGTGCCGTTCAAGGATTCCCATGTCTCTTCCCGCAAGGGTTACATCCATCCCTGCCTGAGCCAATCCGCATGCCGTTTCAATTCCTAAAACGCCAAGACCGTACACAAGACACCGTCTGCCCTCTGATATTTCCCGCTGAATGGAAAGAGCGTCTGCATAGGTTCGCAGGAGCTGGGAATGCTGAAAAACCTCATTTCTCGGGTTGAAGGGATCTGCTCCTGATGCAATTAAAACCTTTTCCCAGAAAATCGTTTCCCCAGAGCTGAGCTGTGCGGTTTTCTTGTCAGTATCAAGAGCGGTAACGCTGACTCCTGTTATTAATGTTATGCCGTTTCCTTTGTACCACGTTTCCGGAGCAAGGAGGTAGTTTTCGGGAGAGAGATCTCCGCTACCGAACCTCTTGTTTATCTTTGTCCGTTTGTAGGGAAGTGATGATTCCGAATCAACAGCAGTAACAGAAGTCCCGGGATCCAGGGCTACCAGCCTCTGGGTAGCATAAAACCCGCAGGCATTCATTCCAATGATGAGATAGGTTGTTTTCATACACTAAATATATAGGTTCGTGCTGGAAATGAAAATAGAAAAACATTATAAAATAGGTAATCTTATTCTCAAACGAGTGAAATGAGTGCAGAGAACGAAAAGTTAAAATACTCCGCGTCTTGCCGCGGAATAGGCCGCGATAGCGGACTGGGTCCAGGGTTTACCCTAGGGTGTTGACACCTTTCATTGATGTTACTCA
Source organism: Spirochaetaceae bacterium (assembly GCA_015493635.1). Classification (GTDB taxonomy): domain Bacteria; phylum Spirochaetota; class Spirochaetia; order B11-G9; family B11-G9; genus S145-15. The sequence goes on from WGCU01000009.1 coordinate 24,573, forward strand.
ACATGATGCAGACAGGGCCATGGATCTTCTTGAAGAATACGGGATCAATCATATTGATACCGCTGCAAGTTACGGTAAATCAGAGATGCTTCTTGGCCCGTGGCTGAAACATAACCGGAAAAAGGTTTTTCTGGCGACAAAAACAGAAAACCGGACCTATAAAGGCGCAAAAGAAGAGCTGCAGCGGTCTCTCAATCTGCTCAAGACAGACCATGTTGATCTGTGGCAGATGCATCTTCTTATTGACCCGGCTGAATGGCAGACAGCCATGGGAGAAAACGGTGCTCTTGAGGCGTTTGTTGAAGCAAGGGAGAAGGGCCTAAAGGAAATACGGAAGATACTGCCTTCGTAACATGGTATGAGCCATTGTTAGATTCGGAGAGTATTAAAACAGCAGTTTCCTGGGTCCTTGGAAATGAGCAGATTTTTCTGAATTCGGCGGGAGATATACATCTGCTGCCCCATATTCTTTCGTAACCGTCAATTTAACCACACCCTGACAAAAAAAGAAGCAAAAATGTCAATTCCCAATACTCCAGGGCAAAAGGCTCTCCCACTCTTCTGAAGTTTTTATCAGCGGAGCTCTTTCAAACACCTTTAAAAGATAATCATCCGGATTAA
>WGCU01000010.1 GCA_015493635.1 Spirochaetaceae bacterium
GGGAAATCTATATTATGCTTGGAAATATTGAATATTCCTGGTTGACCATGAAATCTTATCTTGGACTCAGACCTAACTTTCACCAGAGAGAAGACAGGGTTGACACCCACATGTTTATCTCGGTTCTTGCCTATCATATTCTTCATATTATCGAATACAGGTTAAGAATGAATAATGACCATAGGAAATGGGTTACAATCAGAAATATATTGAGCACTCACAATCGCCTCACCCTATCTTTTCAAGAACAAACAGAAAGCGGAGAAGTTAGACACAGGGTTATCAGAACTTGTACGAAGCCTGAGACAGATCATATGAAGATCTATAATGTTTTGAACCTGAAAGGAATAATAGAGAGGGTTTCCAGTGTATCGTAATACTGTAGTGGCCACAAATAATATTAACTTATTATCCTGTAAGGATTTGTCTTTTATTATGGTGAAGTTGGGTTATGGATTTTTCCACTTTTATCGGGACAATAAAAAAATCATTTCAAGCAAAGGTAGCACTCCTTGTCAAGAGCGAGGTGCTTTACAACCTGTTTACCTTATCCAGCCGTCTCTCCCGCCAGAAAGGTATCAATGTATATATATTCAATAATCCAGAAAAAGCTGAAAAATGGATCAGCACATCATCCTAGGAAGCGCCCTCAAAAACACTTTCAATTATCCCATGCAATACTTTCATGTGACTCCCTTCCCAGTAGATCCTGCCGCATGTACCGCATTGTTTGTACTCTCTGCACCAGGACAGAACTCCTTCGGGGATCTGGTCTCTTATTTCTTTAAAATCATCAGATTCATATTCAAGTGTATACAGCTTTCCTCCGCATTTCAGACAACGTGAGAACGGATCAATGGAGGAGTAAAGATCAAGACGTCTGCATACTTCCTTTATCTGTTCCCGGGGATCTGTATGATATATAAACATGCCATGCGATACATTTTTACGTTTTAAAAGACCACGATCTCTTGATAAAAGAATCAATTTATTTTCTTCAGCGTAGGAAGCCAGATCTGCGTCACCCCAATCACGCCGGTAAACAGCTGAGAAACCCAACAGCCGTATATACCGGGCCAGGGTACCGAGATGTACATCGAGAACAAAGGCAGGATTCCTGAGAGGTTCAGCTCTCAATAGTGTTAATCCTGATATATCAAAGGTTTCAAAAACAGGGTATACACTGATGTTATCATCCGCGGAGGGTTGATATGAAAAATCGACCGACCTTCCATCTACAAGAACAAGATCAACTTCTGTATGAGGTATCCCCAGTGATTCAATGAGATCTTTCACCGTCTGCCCGGTATAGAGTTCTGCCTGAAATGAAGTTTTTTGACGGGATAACGGAAGAAAGAAATTTAATTCTTCATAAAAACGGATGGTTACAAATTTTTTCTTTAATGGAACATCTTCCATACCGTTTCCATAGGAGATAAAGGTTAAAAACCTCTCTCTTTTCGTATGTTTTCATACGCTTCCTGTATTTCTCTGAATTTATTAGCTGCAAATTGATTAAACTCTTCCGGAAGACCTTTTGCTGCAATTTTATCAGGGTGATATTCAGTAACAAGCTTCCTGTATGCTTTTTTTATATCTTCAACAGAAGCACCTTCGGTTATCCCAAGGACAGAATAAGAGTATCCGTCATGCTTTACATAGCGTTGTTTCAGTATCTTATATCTGGATTCTCCAAAATCAAAAATCCGAACAGCTGCAAGGATAAGAGATTCTTCTTCCCTTCCAAAACGGCCGTCAGCCACAGCCACTTTCATAAGAATTTCAAGCATCAATTCAAGTATCTGCGGCTGCTGATAAAACTCATTATAAAACTGCAGTGCAAATTTATCAAAACTTTCACTGGAATGGAGAGCAGAATTAAAAATTTGCATGGCTGTCTGTCTGCTTGATGGATCAAGATGGAGATCCTGAGCCATTATTGTCTCAATGGAAGATATTTCAGACGTTGTTACTTTTCCATCAGCCTGAACCAACCGTGCAAGCATGGAAAAAGCACCGACAAAGAACGTCATCTGTGCTCTATACTGACCACTGTACGATGATACTCTGGGATGTGATTGAAAATTGTTTCTATCGATGGCATGCCCGAAAGCCGCTCCCGCAATAGCTCCCAAAGGACCGCCTAAAACAAAACCAATTGTCCCTCCAACAAGTTTACCCATCCAGCCCATTGATGATCCCCCGCAGCCTTACAGTTTATCGATAAGCATAGAACATTTGCCCGAGGGGATGGGTAATGTTTTCTTTTTGTCTTCATCAAGTATATTTATAGTAAAATAGTAAAGCTTTTCCGATTCCAGACGAACCTCCCATCCCCGGGCACTTTTATTACTCAGAATGGTAATCATGTTCCTCTTAAGCGAAAGGTCTTCTATTCCCATAATTTCCAGTGTCGGCATAATCCAGTCAACTGTCTTCCGGGGCAGACTGATATAAAGTCCGAGGACATTTTCAATCATCAGCGTAATGGAAGCAAGTGCGGTATTAACAATATATTTTCTCCGGGGAAAATTATCTTTCCCTGACCAGACCGCCGGCCCCTCTTTGTAGGGCAGATACGCCTCATAGATATCACCTTCTCCTTCACCTTCCATATGAAGGGTATCAAGCATATAGTACAGATGCCGTATAGAACATTCCCGTGCAAGTTCGTAACGGGCATATTTCTCAAGACCTTTTATTACCATAAAAGTAAAGGGAGTATAAACCGAGCCTTTAAACCCTTCTCCTGATTCCTGAAAATCAGGATGATCGGCAGAAAGCGTAGGGAAAGGATTTTCAACACCAAAGGTTGCGGGATTTTTTAAATGAGAAATAAGACCTATTGCCCTGTCTTCGTTAGGAATTTCAGCAAGAAGTGTCCAGAAAGCTGCTATCGTTTTTGCCCGTACATGATTTTCATCCCGGTCAAGATCGTAATAAATAGAATCTTCATCATTCCACATTTTGGAATTGATCCGTGTTTTTAATGAAAAGTAATGTCGTTTATATTTAAAACTGATATCCTTATTATTAAGAATATCTCCAATAGCTGACATGTAAAGCGCGTTTATGGCTTGCTGCGTATTAAAATCAACAGGGTAGTACGTTCCTTCACGGGGAGAGTTTCCCATCATGGTAGCAGCCAGCGGTACATGATACAGACCACTCTCATCTTTGAAAGTCTCTTCCAGCCAGCTGAAATAATCCTCAAGAATCGGCATAATCTCTTTTAAACGCTTTTTGTTTCCGTTTTTATGAAATAAATTATACTCAGCATATGAAAAAAGAGGGGGCATAACCCCTTCCGGATTATCGGGAGTCAGCACCGGAGAACCGTCAGCAACAGAGTACAGCCCCCGGATTGCACCGTTTTCCTCCTGTTTTGAATAAAAATTATCAAGATTTGCTTTTGCTGAGAAAATGTTATTACTGTAGACTAAAAAAAAAGTTGAGAAGCACGCCTCAAACTGATTTATAGTATCATTTTCGGGATAATTTAAGTACCTCTCCTGAAATCCATTCTCAGCAGTACCAGTCAGCCAACTGTCCGACATCCACACCCATGACTTTTCATATATATCAACAAAATCCTGATCATAAAAATGAACAGAGGGGAAGCCTTTCTTTACCACTTTATCTCCCTTGCAATATACTAAACGATCCTATACACAAAAATGCATAGGATAGGAGTAGCGCTCTTATTCTTTTTTGAGTTTTAAATATACACCGGAATGATTCTAAAGTCAAATTTACTTTTTTTTACGGGTGTACGACAATTTTGTTTATATATCGTTTTACCCTTTGTCAATCTGTTTTTTTGTGCTATACTGGACGTATGTATTGCGTTCAGTATGACGTGTGCTATAATGGAGGGGACTATGAATCAAATTGATAGACTCAATGAATTACAAA
>WGCU01000011.1 GCA_015493635.1 Spirochaetaceae bacterium
CAAGACAACAATGGGATATAATTCTTTATCATCCATGCTTTACAATATCAAATTTTCCGGTATTTCCACAAGATTCCCAGAAGACCCTATTTTATAATCCGACTAGTTTACGAATGGATTATTCTCAAACGAGTGAGTGGAACGGGACAACTTGTTGGTCCTGTTCCCGAGCGAGTGCAGAGAACGAAAGGTTAAAATACCCCGCGGCTTGCCGCGGAATAGGCCGCGATAGCGGACTGAGTCCAGGGTTTACCCTGGGGTATTGACACCTTTCATTTTGATGATACTATCCAGCTATTATGGCAAAAGAAACACCGTTTACCGCATTGAAAAAGAACCCCCGGATTACTTCTGCAGCTGTTGTAAGAGGAGGTATTTTTTTCTTCCGGCTCCAGGAAGATGATTACGGATTTTATGCTGAAACCTGTAATAAAAAGCGGAAAATCATTTCTCCTGATGTTTCGATGTACAGTGGCAGTGTTCGAACAGCTTTGGAATTGTACCGAAATATTGAGCACAATGTATCCTGGCAGGTAGAGTGGGACAGAGAACAGGGGAGAGCCTATCTTTCTGATTTTCCTGATTTTGTAGAAGCATTGATGCAATGTGATAATGTTGTCAGCAGTTCTTTTGAGAAGATTCAGATAGTTGACAAAGAAGCGGCCGTACTGGTCCTTAAAGCGGAAAATAGAAACGGCAACCTTAAATGGACAGTATGTTTTTCCTGCAATAAAAAGGAGTATTGCCGTTTCAAGATGATTTCAGCTTCTTTGATACTGGCAAAGAACAAATTGGTTAAAATAGTACCGACATTTAATTACCGGTATATCAATCTTTTCTCTACCGATCTTGCCCTGAGTGAAGCGGATAGATTTTTAAGTCTTTTTACAAGTTTTTTCCCCCATGGTAAAATAGAGTATCCCGGATATCGTATTGTTCACGGCGGACGTATCATTCCTTCCCCGGCACTGATTATGGAACAGGTAGATGGGGAAGGAGCCTTATATTTAAGTATTCTTGTATCAGCGGGAGATGCTGATATCGATATGCTTAATAATTATGATGTGACATCTATTGTTTCCGTCGATTCGGATGAACAGAGTATCCATATCCGGCCTCTTGCTTCCATTGATATCAGTGCTTCAGTGGTAAAGATAGAAAAGCTGCTCAAGAAATATCAGAATAAGAAAAGTGATAATTTTTCCTTTACCCGGATAGATAATCTGTTTGTAATTCAGCGGGATTTGGCTTTAACGTTTCTTGAGTCGGAACTTCATCATCTTATCTCTGATTTTGTTCTTATTGGCAAGGAAAAGTTAGGAAAGTTCAACATAAAAACGGTCAAACCAGACCTGGGACTGCATCTTAGCTCAGGGATTGATTTTTTGGAAGGTTCGGCTGAGATTACTATTGATGATGATATTTTTACCTACCAGGAGTTTTTAAAGAGATTTGATAAAAACAGCTACATTATCCTTTCGGATGGTACAAGAGCCATTGTTGAGCATGGATACATAAAGCGTATAAAACGCCTTTTAAAGATTGATGATGATGGAAAGGTAAAGGTATCATTTTTTGATCTTCCGCTTGTTTCTGATCTTATTGATGCTCAGACAGCAGGCGGGGAAGGTTTTATACAAAGCAGGAGTATCCTTGAAGGGTTTAATACGCTTTACGAGAAAAAACCTGAACTGCCTAAGCTTAATAAACCTTTGAGGGATTACCAGGAGAAAGGATTTGCCTGGCTAAAGTATCTTCACGATTCTAATTTGGGAGGATGTCTGGCAGATGATATGGGCCTTGGAAAAACAGTCCAGGCTATTGCGCTGCTTGCTACCATGTATCCGGGTGAAAAGAAATCCTCTCTTGTTGTCATGCCGAGAAGTCTATTGTTTAACTGGAAACGGGAAATAGAGAAATTTACCTCTGCAATAAGTGCGGTTGTGTATCATGGCCCGGAAAGAGATCTGACGAAAGCACTTGGACATAATGTCATACTGACAACGTATGCCATGGTTCGCAATGATATATCCCTTTTTAAGGATATCGAATTTTATGCTGTGATACTGGATGAATCGCAAAAGATAAAAAACATAGATTCCAGGATCTCGAAAGCAGTTATGCTGCTGAACGGTAAATGGAGACTTGCTTTAAGCGGTACCCCTGTGGAAAATAATCTTGGAGAGCTCTACTCTCTGTTCCGCTTCCTTAATCCCCCTATGTTTGGAAGTGCCGGAGACTTTAAGAACAACTATTACAATCCCATTGTTAAAGGTGGAGAAGAAGAACTTATTACGGAACTAAAAAAGAAAATTTATCCCTTTATTCTTCGAAGGCTTAAAACAGAAGTACTAAAAGAGCTACCAGAAAAAACAGAGCAGATTATCTATGTTGATATGAGTACAGAGCAAAAAATCCTCTATGAATCCCGGCGTGATTTTTTCTATACAGCAATAAAAAACCAGATAGATACCGAAGGATTTTCAAAATCAAGATTTTTCCTTTTTCAGGCATTAAACGAATTACGGCAGATAGCTGGAATACCTGAAGCAAAGAGTGATGGCCGTGTAGCAAGCCCAAAGGTAGAGGTACTGCTTGAATACCTCGATGAAGTGATTGAAAATGGTCATAAAGTAATTGTGTTTGCGAATTATCTTGAAGCCCTTAATCTGGTGGGAGAAGAGCTTTCAAAGAGAAATATCAGGTTTTTAACCATGACAGGTAAAACCAGACGCCGGGACTCTTTGGTTGACAGCTTTCAGACAGATAAAGATTCAAAGGTTTTTCTCATGACCCTGAAAACCGGCGGGGTAGGGCTTAATCTTACTGCGGCGGATTATGTTTTTATTTTTGATCCATGGTGGAATGCTGCCGCGGAAAATCAGGCCGTAGACAGAGTCCACCGGATAGGTCAAAAGAACAGTGTATTCAGTTATAAACTTATAACCCGGAATACCATTGAAGAAAAGATACTTCTGCTGCAGCAGAAAAAAACTGATCTTGTAAATATGCTTATAGAGAGTGATGGAGAGGGGAAAAAGATACTTGATGAAGAAGATATTGATTTTATTTTTTCTCGTTCCTCTTTTTGAACAGGTTTTTGTATGAATAGAAAGATAGACAATGAACTTATACTGTTTGATTCTCCTGATGTATGGACCGATTGTAGAAATAATAAGTGTGAATGCGTACGGTGCGGAGAGATTGCACAAGGTGTTTATTACCGTAACGGGGATGAAATATGTCTTGAGTGTGCACTGGAATCAATGACCCTTAACATGAAGGATATCATTGATGTGGAAGGATTATCGGCCGTTGCAGAAATTATAGATGATCAGGGAATGGTAGCAGAAAAAATAGGGATTATCAAAAATCTGGATTTTCTTCTTGAAGTTTCAAGTATGGAGAACGTGCCGGTGAGAAATCTGTTACCGCATATTCTGGAAATGTCCGGTATGGCAGGGGCGCATCCTTTGTTTGCCCTTTTGCGATTATTGACTATCTATACAGTCATCCAGAAAGAAGAGATATTTCTAAAGACTATTATTAAGCGGGCAAGAGAAATCGTAGAAGAAAATGAACTTCCTCCCTGTAATATGCAGCTTTATAATCTGGCACTTATTGTATCCTTTACAGCCCCTTACAACAAATGGGGAGTCGCTCTTGTTGAGAGAGCTCTTTCCTGTGCCAAAAAAAATAATGTTCACAATATACTGGATTGGTTTGTTGTAAAAGACGGTTATTATTTCCCCCGGTCTGATTCATTAAAACGTATGAATGAATATGAACTTTTAAAAAATTTCAGAATTGGTTTAAGGGTATTCTCAGATGAAAGAGAGCAGGTAAAAAGATTGCTTGATGAAATATACAAAGTGTCTGATCTAAAAAATATCTACGTGACATTCATAAAGGATACCCGGGAAATTAATAGTAAGCGTAGTACCCTCAAAAAAATTGATTACATAACCATTATTACCGATTTCCTGTCGGATGAAAAACTCTTTTTCATGGCATGGAACAGCGCTCCCCCTTGGATCAGGGAAGCAATAGAGAGAATAGTGTGGAATGACGATGTTATTTCATATACCGGCTTAATGGAAAAAGCAGGATTTACTCCTGCAAAGAAGGAAAAATCATACTATTTCTATGAAGGGCCTCACATACCTCGTGAGTTTGCCATTTTTACCTATTTTTATACCGGTTCGAGATATGGTTTGGATGATGACAAAGTCTATTTAAGTTTGGATAGTAAATTGTCTGATTTACTTCGGAGCAGCCTTAAAAAGCCGGATGAAGGTTGGCTTGTTTTCAGGGATCAGTGTACAACGGGATTATCCATAGGCAGTAATCCTGATATTCTTGAGCAGTTGTCCATTGTATCGGTTTATATTAATCAAGTTGGACTGAAATATTCGAAGGACGGAAAGAGAATCCTGAAGACAAGTATACATAGTATAAAAAAACTGTGTACGGTTCATGAGCTATACCCGGGGGATAAAAAGCTGGGAACCATGAGGATGGAATTCCTTTTGAATATGGTTTATATCTTTCTGGAAACAACGGGGGACTCAGGTTCTCTGCCGCCGAAAGATCTGTTTAAGCATATCTTTACTTTCTATTTTGGTTCTGAAGGTAAAAATTCAAAGGAAAATTTGGGATGGATGCTCGACTATCTTGATTATCCTTATTATGGAATGGCTGATAATAAACTGGATTTAATCCACAGAGAAAGAAAAAATATTAGAAAATTGCTGGAGCAGCTGACTGTAGGGAAGTGGATGGCAGTTGAAACAGCCTACAGATATCTAAAGGTTAACGGAGACCTCCCTTGTCCTGTCTACTTTGATGAAAAGTATGCTGATATGGTTTCATTCAGAGAGATCGAGAAAGAATATTATTCAACTTCAAACAAGATTCAGGTAGATAATACCATAGCTGGAATAGTTATGAGAATCCCTTATCTGAAGGCTTTGTTTTTTGCCCTGAATACCTTGGGGGTTGTGTCAGTGGGATATGATTATCCCGAAAACACTATCTACAGAAGCAAAAGTAATCCCTGGCTCTCCGTGTATGACGGTATCAGGGATATTTCGCTCACTCCGCTTGGTGCATGGCTGATTGGTAAAAATGATGATCCGGGGATTACAGAGGATGCCATGCCTGAAGAGATTATTCTTGATGATAAAAGGCTCCTTATCCGATATAGCGGCAGAAGGCCGGTAGTGAATCTGCTTCTTTCAAGAATAGCTCAACTCTTGAATAAGGGAAGTTATCTTATTACCTTTGAATCCTTCCTGGCAGCATGCAGTTCTGTTGAAGATATTAAACGGGAAATTGGGTTTTTCAGAAGTGATATTAGTAAAAAACCACCGAAGATATGGGAAGATTTTTTTGAAGAAATTATTAAAAATGCAGATCCGTTTACTCCAGAAGCAGATGATTTTTATGTTTTTTCTGTAAAGAAGAACAACAGAAGTCTTATTGAGAAGTTGTTCACAGATACGTACCTGAAATACCACATTATAAAAGCCGACAATTACCGGATATTCATAAAAAAGAAATACTACAAGTCCGTACGGGCCCGATTGTTAGAGTTAGGTTATTTTCTACCGCAGATGAAATGAAAGTAAAGAAAATTTCATTCCCATACCTCGATGTGGTATTTATAGCCCTGCTCGGTTAGAAACTTCTGGCGGTTCAAAGCGAACTCCTCTTCAGTGGTGTATCGGGTTACCAGGGAATAGAAGTATGAATTACGTTCTTTCGGCCGGAGAATTCTTCCCAGGCGCTGTGCTTCTTCCTGGCGTGAGCCGAAGGTACCGGATACCTGAATAGCTACGGAAGCATCCGGCAGGTCAATGGCAAAGTTTGCCACTTTTGATACAACAATAACCTTGACAGATCCCTGCCGAAAATCATTGTATATTCTTTCGCGTTCGGGGTTCGGTGTTTTACCGGTTATGATGGGAGCCTTCAGTGCTTCAGAGAGAAGCTTAAGCTGATCAAGGTATTGCCCGATCACAAGAATGGAATCCTCACGGTGGTTGGCTATTAATTGTTTGGCAATTTCAACTTTGGCAGGATTCTCACTGGCAATACGGAATTTTCTGCGTTTATCCGCTACCGCGTACTCTATCTTTAAATCATCATCCATATCCAGCCGTATTTCGTAGCAGTTTGCCTCGGCAATCCATCCCTTTGTTTCCAGCTCTTTCCAGGGGACGTCATAACGTTTTGGACCGACAAGGGAAAAAACATCACTTTCCCTGCCGTCTTCCCGTATAAGGGTCGCGGTAAGTCCAAGACGCCTGAGAGCCTGGATTTCGGCGGTAATTCTGAATACCGGTGCGGGAAGAAGGTGTACCTCATCATATATAATTAAACCCCAGTTTTTCTTTCTGAAGATTGAAAAATGGGGGAAATCACTTTCCTTATCCGGACGCCAAGTGAGAATTTGATACGTTCCAACCGTTACCGGCTTAATGTCTTTTTTGTCGCCGGTGTATTCGCCTATTTCATCCGGAGGTATTTTTGTTTTATCTTTTATTTCATCAATCCACTGATGAACAGCAGCTACGTTTGTTGTCAGAATAAGAGTGTTGGTTTTGAGTATCTCCATCACCTTTAGCCCCACGATGGTTTTCCCTGCTCCGCACGGAAGGACCACTGTACCGAAACCTGTTCCGGGCCTGTTGTCTCCACAGAACGTTTCAGCGGCTTCTTTCTGATAATCCCTGATTATAAAAGGGAATCCGTTTGTTGTTATCTTGCGCAGTTCAATATCCAGCGGATCTCCCGGAAGAAGAGGTGCCATATCTTTTACAGGGAATCCTAGCTGCAGCAGTTCCTGCTTTATTGTTCCTCTGTTTACAAGATTTATAAGGAAGCCTTCTTCATGAGGAACAAGATACTTTTTCAGAGTTCTTCTGGCTTTAATCTCAGCCTGGATATATTTATCGTGAATAATAAGGAGAAGTTTATCACTGTTATCAGTTTCCTGTAAAACCAGTTTTCCGAAACGGGAAATGGTGTCCTTTATGGAGAAGGTGATATTCTCCGGGATAGGAAACCGGCTCCACTTTTGGAGCCTCTGGATGATACTGTCAGCCGAAATTCCTGCGGATGCCGCATTCCATAGGGAAAGGGGGGTTATTTTATATGTATGCATATGTTCCGGCGATTTTTCCAGTTCTGTAAAAGGCGCAATATCTGTTCTGGCGTCTTCGAAACCAGGATTGTGTACGTCAAGAAGAAGAGTCCTGTCACCCTGAACAATCAAAGGTTTTATATCGGTACTATTTTGCATGGCTTAACAGCATACCCGTAAAAAGCAGGACATGCAAGTCTAAAAAAATGTTCTTTTAAAAAAGATGATAGAGAAGTAAAATAACAGGGGAGGCAAAATGAAAGATGTACTAGTGGTTGCTAACAGTGCTGATAATCCCATCGCTGAGGATATAGCGCATTATTTACGGCAGTTTGAGGATTATCAGGACCTTATATCATTAAAAAGTTTTCTGAACTCTGAATTCTGCCCGCGGTTTATCTCTGATGCCAGGGATATGGAGAATATCGGAAACAAGCTTCATGGTAAAACTATTGTTCTCGTAAGTACCAACCAGGGAATTATTTCCCGGAATGATCTTGCTATGCGGAATTTCCTCATTGCACGGGCAGCGAGGGACAACGGTGCGGAACGGGTTATCCTTGTGGAACCTGATCTGTATTACAGCGCACAGGACCGCGGCCCCCGGAAAGAACATGGTTTAACTGATTATAAACGCACGCTTAAAGATTACAAGAAATTTGACGGTCAGCCGTTTTCATCCCGGCTCTATGCGGACCTGTTAAAAAACGCAGGGGTTGATGAGGTTGTAACAGTGCATAATCACTCGAATTCCGTTCAGAATATCTTCATGGACAGGTTTTCCGGGCATTTTCACAATTTGAACCCAGCGGATCTCTACGCCAGTTATTTAACGGATTCAGATGTGGTGCGGAATAACCATCTTATCCTCTGTGCTCCCGATAACGGTGCACTGGATTTTGTAAAAAAGGTAAAACATGAGATGGGAAGGCCCGATCTGCCAATGCTCTGTATGAATAAAGAACGGAGGGGGGAACGGGATGTACGGATACAGTTGTCTCCTTCTTCTGACAGAACACTTTCCGAGATTGAGGGAGAAGATATTGCTGTTATTGATGATATGGTAAGAACCGGTAATACCATCATAGAGACATGTCATCTTCTGCGTTCAGCCAATCCGGAAAGGATAATCTTTATGGTAACTCACTTTTACTCAAGCAGGGAATGCCGGGCTATTCTTAATGACAGGGTCCTGGATGAAATTATAACCACCACGACTATCCCCAGTATTCTGAACAGGGATGTGCAGGGCCGGCTGCGGCATAAGATGGTTGTCCTTTCCATTTCAAGGTGGATCAGCAATTATCTTATCCATCTCATTGACAAGGATGCGCCCGAACTGAAGCCTCCGCTGTATTCTGAAGATATGTCCTCAAAGAATCCCCGCTGGAAGGGAAGGGTCGGGCCGCTGTTTTACCAGGAGTAATCCTTACGGTGACCTTACGGTAAATAGAGGCGGGGTTTCCGGTCTTCAAAAATATTATTCAATTCGGTGACGTTCTTGTCCAGAGCTTCTTCCGGTGCTATTTCAGTTATATACAGCTCTTCTTCTTTTGCGGGAGCTTTATGGATAATCTCTCCTCCGGGATTAACAATCTGGCTTTCTCCTGTATAGGTAAGTTGTTTTTTCCCTTTTGTTTCTGTGCCGAATCTGTTTGCAAGAATCCAGAAAACCCGGTTTTCCAGGGCCCTCACCCGGGTTGTAAGCTGCCCGTATTCCGGAAGCACCAAATTTGACGGATGACAAATTACCTGGGCTCCTTTTATGGCAAGTGTTCGTGCGGCTTCGGCGAACATGTGATCGAAACATACAAGTATTCCTACTTTTACTCCCTTTATTTCAAAGAGCGGGAAGGACTCGCCAGACAGAAAATAATCCTTTTCATGGAAGAAAAGATGGACCTTCCTGTACACTCCTCCTATCCCTTCCGGAGTGATGAGAACAGCTGAATTATAAAATCCTTTTTTTGTTTTTTCAGGCATTCCAAAGATAAAGTTTGTACCTGTCTTTTGTGCCAGTTGTAAAAACATGTCTGTTGAAGGCCCGGGAACAGTTTCAGAGAGCTTTTCAACTTCCTCCTTCCCGGAAAAAAAGTATCCGCTGGTGGCAAGTTCCGGCAGGACTACAATGTCAGCCTGTGCTTTTTCGAGCTGTGCAGCCATATGTTCCCTGTTTTTTATGAGATCACCGAATTGCGGATCATATTGAAGATATCCTATTTTCATGCGTTCATCGCCTCCTGCCTTTTGAACATGTCTATTAGGACAAGGGCAGCCATTGCCTCAACAACAGGGACAATTCGGGGGCAGATACACGGATCATGACGTCCTTCGGTGCGGATGGTATGCTCCTTACCGTCTGTACTTATGGTTTTTTGGGCTTTACTTATCGATGAGGTCGGTTTAACAGCGATTCTGAAGAGAATGTCTGCTCCTGTTGAAATACCTCCCATAATACCGCCGGCGTTATTGGTGAGAAATCCGTTCCTGTCCATTGCATCATTGTGTTTACTTCCAGCCATGTCAACACATGAGAATCCTGCTCCGAACTCAACAGCCTTAACCGCACCGATGGATAGCACTGCTTTTCCCAGCTCGGCATCAATTTTGTCAAATGCAGGTTCCCCAAGGCCGGCTGGAACACCGGTAATACGGCATTCAACAATACCTCCGCAGCTGTCTCCCTCTTCTGCCAGTTCTTTTATTTTTTTCACCATTTTCTTTGCTGCTGATTCGTCACATGCCCTCATGGGGTTCTGCTCAATAACAGCCATGTCTTTTTTAATACACTGAATTCCAGCAGCTCTTGTTGTGTAGGCAGTTATCTCTATTCCTTTTTCGAGGAGCAGTTTACGGGCTACCGCCCCTGCTGCAACCCGTGCTGAGGTTTCCCTACCGGAAGCTCGTCCGCTTCCCCGATGATCACGTAAGCCGTACTTTTTTAAGTACGTATAATCCGCGTGTCCCGGTCTGAACAGATCTTTTATGGATGCATAGTCACTACTGTGCTGATCTTCGTTGTACAGTATCATCGCCAGCGGAGTACCGGTTGTTTTACCCTCATATACACCTGAGAGAATATGGACAGTATCGGATTCTTTCCGCGATGTTGTTATTTCAGACTGTCCCGGTTTCCGCCGGTTCAGCTGTTTTTGAATATCAGTTTCTGAAAGTTCAAGTCCGGGGGTTACTCCGTCTATGGTAACACCGACTGCTTTCCCGTGAGATTCACCAAAGGTAGTTATCCTGAAACTCTTTCCATAGCTGTTACCGCCCATTGTTCCTCCTTAAAATTTCCATGATACGGTTTGCCGCAATTCTTTGATCTTCATTTTGCAGTTGAATGATACAGTCTGCTGCTGCTTTATACAGAGGGACTCTCCTTTTAAAAAGTGCGTGGAACGAAGCTTCGGGATCGTTGGTTGAAAGGAAAGGGGGGATGCCTCCTTCAAGAATTCGAGACAGCAGGATGTGCTCCTCAACATCAAGAAAAATAAAGAACCCGGAAGCTTTTTTTAGAATTTTCACAGCCTCAGTATTCTCTATGGTACCTCCTCCGAGAGAGAGGACACACTCTTGTTCCCCATATCCGATCAGCCTGAGGAGAGCTTTTATTTCCCATTCCTGAAAAACAGAAACTCCTTGGTTTTTGTAAATTTCTCTGACGGGAATATCACCTGCGGAAGAAAAGATTTTTTCCATTTCTCTGTCAAGATCATAAAAAGGGAGTTTCCTTTTATCTGCCAAGAGCGTACCGATAGTTGTTTTGCCGCAGTGTTTCATTCCTGATAGTATAATCATATGTGCTGCGGTGCTATTTATTAGAAAATTCGAGAATCAAGTCTTTAAGCGGTGCGGGTTTCCCAACCTCGTATCCCTGTAAATAGTCAACCCCGATTTTCTCAAGGTGTGTTATGATATCTGTATTCTTCACGAATTCAGCTATGGTTTTAAGACCGATGACCTGTCCAAGACTGTTTATTGCTTCCACCATGGCACGGTTTACGGTATCTTCGTCCATATCCTGTACAAAGACGCCGTCAATTTTAAGATAATCAACAGGGAGATTTTTCAGGTAGTTAAAAGAAGAGAATCCGCTGCCGAAATCATCAAGGGCAAAGGAACAGCCTATATCTTTAAGTTTATGAATAAAATCGGTTGCTGTCTGAATGTTGCTTATTGCTGCCGTTTCCGTTATTTCAAAACATATAGCAGAGGGAGGAATCTCAAACTCTTCAAACTTGAAAGTGATAAAATCGTAAGAGGCATCGTCTGCCAGAAATTCAGGAGACAGATTTACACTGAAGATGTAGGGGTTCCTTTCTTTCCCAGTGATATCGCTTATGAGTTTATAATGATTAAAGGAATTCGTTATAACCCAGCGGTCAATAGCGGGCATAAGGTTGTACCGTTCTGCTGAAGGGAGAAATTCGGAAGGAGGGATGTATCCGTCTTTTCCGGTAAGCCGCAGAAGGACTTCACCTTTTTTATGTTTTTCACCTTTGTGTAATGATATAATGGGTTGGAAAAAGAGCTCAAACTCATTTTCCTGAAGGGCTTTCTTGAGACGGGGGATCCATTCCATTTCATCCCTGCGTTTTACGAAAAGATTTTCTTCGTCATTGTAGACAACGATGCGTTTACCACCTTCATCTTTGGCAATGTTGCAGGATTCATCAGCGGCAGCAAGAATCTTCTGGGTATTTCCGGTAGATTCATTTATCATGACAAGACCAATACTTGCCGAGATATTGAAAATCTCCTTTTCCCGTACAATCTTGTTTTCCTTGAGCCGGGACTGCAGCCGCTGGCCGATAAAGAGAGCCTGCTGAAGCTGTGCACCTTCAAGGAGAATACCGAACTCATCACTTCCAAGACGGGCGCATATATCACTGTTACGGATGACACTATTTATAGTTTCTGTTGCTTTTAAAAGCATCTTATCTCCGGTTTTATGGCCGTAGATATCGTTGATAACTTTAAACTGATCAAGATCAAGATATAACAGTGCGTGGGTTTTAAACCCTTCGGAAGCATCATCAACCAGCTCAGAGAGTTTGATGGTAAATCCTTTCCGGTTAACAAGTCCTGTTAATGCATCGTGGGTTTCCTGATATGATATGGTAGCAGAAAGCTGCTGTATTTGTGAAACATCTCTGAAAGCAATAACTTTCCCTTCTATATTGCCGAATTTATCAATTATGGGAGCAGCTGAACCGTCAATATGGACAGCATTTCCCTTTTTTGTAAGAATAACACAATTTTTATAAAAGAAGGTTTGAACAGTGCCGTCAGTAGACAAAGGCTCGGTAACTGGAAGCTTTGTAACGTTATCAAGGGGGTTGAAAAAATCCGAAAGGGGGAGGTTTTTTACTTCTTCCTGGCTGACACCAAGAATTTTCTCTGCTTTCGGATTAAGCATATCTATATTACCGTTTTGATTGGTAGCGATAATACCATCACCAATACTACGGAGTATCGCTGCCGTCCACCTTTCCTGCCGTTTTGCTTTTTCATCTGTTTTAAACTTGAAGAGGGCCATCTCAATTGTTGTAAACAGTTCTCTCTCTTTAAAGGGCTTTAGAATAAAAGCGACCGGTTCTGCCTTTTTTGCCCGTTCAAGGGTGTTTTCATCCGAGTAGGCTGTAAGAAAAATTATGGGTATATTGTACTTCTCATGGATAATATTTGCTGTTTCAATGCCGTCAAAACCGCTTGAAAGCATAATATCCATAAGAATAATATCCGGTCTGTTGACTTCCACTTCTTTAAGTGCATCAAGACCTGTTATGGCTATGACGGGTTTTGAATACCCAAAACGCATCAGCCGTCCTTGAAGGTCGAGGGCAATAATTCGTTCATCCTCGACTATTAATATTTTTTCCTGCCGCATCAACTACTCCATACCCTCATTATATAGCAAAAAAGTTTTCTTTTACATAAAAAAAATATAAAATTCCCTTTCCATGTTATATAATAGTGGGATGAATGAGAAAATACAAGTAATTAAGGACGTATTGGATTTTATCGAACGATCTCCCACTTCGTACCATGCTTCACGGGCTCTTACCGAAGTTCTCTTGCAACGGGGATTTGCGGAGCTGAAAGAAGCGGATTCATGGGAGATAGAAAAGGGAAAATGCTACTTTCTTACTCGGAACAGTTCTTCTGTTGTTGCTTTTCGTACCGGTACACTTCCTCTCAATGACTCAGGATTCTGTATTCTCGGAGCACATACTGACAGCCCCGGGCTTAAATTGAAGTTCGACGGAGGAAGTACAAAGAGCGGATTACAGCGGAACAGTACCGAAGTGTATGGGGGGGCAATTATCTCCTCATGGCTCGATCGTGAACTTTCTGTGGCGGGGATGGCTGCTGTCAGGGAAAACGGGAAGTGGGTAAGGAAACTGTGTGATGTAAAAGAGCCGGTTGCTGTTATTCCCAATCTTGCTGTCCATCTGAACAGAGAGGTAAACAAGGGGTTTGAATATAACAAGCAGGACCATCTCCAGGCAGTCTTTGGGTCCAGATCTTTACAGGAATATATTGCCGACTCACTTTCAGTAGATTCCCGGCAACTGGGGGAAAGTGATCTCTTTCTCTATGACTGTAAAAAGGGAACGATTCTGGATAATGGACTTTTTGTATCGCCCAGAATTGATAATCTTGCCATGTGCCATGCTGTACTGCATAGTCTTGAAACGAGCAGCCCTTCTGAATGTACGCAGCTGGCTGTGTTTTATGACAGTGAAGAGATTGGGAGCGGGACGTATCAGGGAGCTGACAGTTCTTTTCTTGGTGAAATTCTTGAAAGAATTGTCCTTGCTTCAGGAGGAACCAGGGAAGACTTTTTCAGGTCAAAAGCACAGTCGTTTATGATATCTGCAGACGGAGCTCACGGTGTCCATCCTAATTTCAGTGACAAACATGATCCCCTCTACGCACCTGAACTGAATAAGGGACCTGTTTTAAAGATGAACGCCATGAATAAATATGCGACAACCAGTGAGGGGGCTGCTGTATTTACCCGTCTTTGTGAACAGTCGGGAGTTTCCTGTCAAAAGTTTATAACCAGATCAGATATCCCTTCCGGTGGTACCATAGGGGCGGTTTCATCCGCCAGACTTGGTATAAAAACGGTTGATGTAGGTAATCCCATGCTGGCGATGCACAGTATACGGGAAACAGCAGGGACAGCCGATCATCTTTCCATGATCACGGTTATGAAAGAATTCTACAGGAATGGTACAACATGAAGCAATTTATCAACAGGCTGGATAGTTCCATCCTTTTAAAAAGGGAAATACCGCGAAAGGATGATTTTAGAGGAGATTATTTCCGAGATACGACAGCCATAATACACTCATACCCTTTTCGACGGTTGAAACACAAAACGCAGGTATTTTTCTCCCCGAAAAATGACCATATCTGTACCCGTATTGAGCATGTAATGCATGTAGCCTCCATTGCCGCAACGGTCTGCAAGGCGCTTGATCTTGATACCGATCTTGCCTGGGCCATAGGGCTTGGCCATGATCTCGGTCATACTCCTTTCGGCCATGCCGGAGAGCAGATTATACGGAAAATGAGGAAGGGCAAAGGAGGTTTTAACCATGAACTCTACTCGCTCCGGGTTGTTGATCATCTTATCGGGTATGGGAAAGGGTTGAATTTGACCTACGCTGTCCGGGACGGGATTGTTACCCACTGCGGAGAACGGTTCGAGCAGTCCATTACCCCCGAACAGGTTGAAAAAGATTTAAGTGCAATAAAGAGCCTTGACCGGTATCCTTCAACCTGGGAGGGTGCTGTTGTAAGAATGTCCGACAAGATTGCTTATTTGGGCAGGGATATTGAAGATGCCATTCAGCTGAAGGTAATATCGAGGGAAATGCTGCCTGAGGAATGCCGGAAAATACTTGGTACGAGCAACAGTGAGATAATAAATACCCTGGTTGAAGATATCATTAAAACTTCCAGAGAAAGAGGTACCATAAGTTTTTCAGACAGGATTATTGCGGCAGTAAAAGTCCAGCGTGATTTTAACTATACCTACATCTACCGGAATCCGGTGCTTGCCGGTTATCAACGCTATTTTGAACGTATTCTTCATACGCTTTTTGGATATCTTGAAGAGATTTTTACCCGTTATGGCACCGACGAAGAAAAATACAGGGAAGAAAACAATATCCTTGCGGTACGGTTTGGGGACTACGTAAGAAAGATGTCGGATTTTTATGAATCTGAGGATAACGGGTTTGATAATCTCGTTACCGACTACATTGCCGGGATGACCGATAACTACGCCATTGAGAGTGTATCGGAGATAATGATTCCTGAGAAAATGGAAGACCAGTTTAGGCGATTTTTGCTGGGGAATTAGTATAAATTGTCTGTCGTATTTCATGCTCGTATACGGACGGGAATGCTGTAGTCTTTAAAAATATTCTTTATCTTTTCCATTGTTTCAGATACAGGGGATTCGTGATTGCTCCATTCAGGATCCAGGGTAACGCCCCCTCTGAAGGGAGTTATAAAGTATTTTTCTACCCCCTCCAGCAGCCTTGCCATTTCAGGAATATCTTCCAGCTCTACAATCCCCGGCACCCATGTGGTCCGTATTTCGAAATCAATACCGCTCGTTTTGAGGTATTCAAGAGATGTTATAATTTTTTCAGCAAGAGGGGTGGTGCTTTTTCCCCCAGGAGAAATCCCGGTTACAAGATGGTATTTATGCGGTGCGGTTTTTAGATCCATGGCAATATAATCCGGGGAAAGTGTTTTCAGCTTTTCCGGAAAGGTCCCATTGGTATCCAGCTTAACCTTAAGCCCGAAGCCTTGAATCTGTTTTATAATCTCAGGCAGATTATCATAAATAAGGGGTTCTCCGCCGGTTATACATACTCCATCTAAAACATTTTTCCTCTTTTCAAGAAAGCCGAAAAAATCTTTCATGCTTATAAAACTCTCCGGGATACCCTGATTTACCAGCTCCGGGTTGTGGCAGTAGGGGCATCGGAGGTTGCACCCAGCTGTAAAAACAGTGGATGCAACCAGCCCCGGGTAGTCGATAAGGGTTGTTTTTTGAAGGCCAACCCTGTTCAGGTGCATTTTCTAATGTACCCTTTCAGAAACGGATACAGGAATTGAAGTTTCCTGTGCAAAGGTTTTACGCACTTTGTACTCCTCTTTCTTCCCGAGGTTCCAGTTTTTAACTGCCCGGTAGTATCCGACTATCCGGGTATAGACCTCTGTTTCCGTACCTTTCACAGAATTGAGCGACTGCTTTAATTCCGCGATTTTTCTGTCAATTTCCATGACATGTTCCATGTTCCCCTCCCAGGTTACCTAGTTTGTATGTAAAAGAATTTCTTTCTGATTTTCCAGTTTCTCTATTTCCTGCTGGATTTTCCTCTTTTGTTCCATTTCACACAGAGGACAGGAAAAATGCTCCCCGGCAATATAACCGTGTATCGGACATATTGAGTATGTCGGTGAAATGGTAAAATAGGGAAGTGCATAGTTTTCCGCTATGGTTTTTACCAGGTTTCTGCATGCTTTCCAGTTGTCAACCGCTTCACCGAGAAATCCGTGGAATACCGTTCCCCCTGTATACTTTATCTGCAGATCATCCTGCTGGTCGAGGGCATCGAAAATATCTTCGGTTGCGTCCACCGGCAGCTGGGTAGAATTGGTATAGTACGGTTCTTCTGTTCCGCTGGTAATGATATCCGGATAGTGTTCTTTATCGTGCTTGGCAAGGCGGTAGCTGGTACTCTCCGCCGGTGTTGCTTCGAGGTTATGAAGGTCACCTGTTTTTTCCTGAAAATCTGCTAGTCTGTTTCTCATAAAATCAAGGACTTCCAGTGCAAATGACTTCCCTTCTTCTGTCAATATGTCCTTGCCAAGAAAGTTTAACAGGCTTTCGTTCATGCCTACGATACCGATGGTTGAAAAATGGTTGTCAAGATGCTTCAGGTACCGCTTTGTATAGGGGAAAAGGCCTGTTTCCATGAGATGATTTATCACCTTCCGTTTTATGACAAGAGACTCTGATGCAAGTTTCATAAGATAGTCAAGTCTCTGAAAATACTCATTCTTTGAACGGGACAGATATCCGATTCTTGGCAGATTGATGGTTACAACACCTATGGATCCGGTAAACTCATCGGAACCGAACAATCCTCCGCCCCGTTTACGCAGTTCCCGTTTATCCAGCTGCAGGCGGCAACACATGGACCGGACATCCCGCGGATCGAGACTGCTGTTGATAAAATTCTGAAAGTAGGGGGTCCCGTATTTTGCCGTCATTTCAAAAAGAAGCCGGGCGTTTTCCGTATTCCAGTCAAAGTCTTTTGTAATATTGTACGTAGGAATAGGGTACTGGAATCCTCTGCCGTCCGCATCTCCCTCCAGCATCAGTTCTATAAAAACCTTGTTTAAAAGATTCATCTCCTCCTGGCAGTCGCCATAGGTAAAATCGAGCTCCTTTCCTCCCACAATCGCCGGCAGGTATTTCAGATCCTCCGGTACAACCCAGTCCAGGGTAATGTTGGTAAAGGGTGCTTGGGATCCCCATCTGGAGGGAGTATTGACACCGAAGAGAAAACTCTGAATTGCCTGTCTGACTTCAGTTTCAGAAAGGTTTTCTGCTTTAATAAACGATGCAAGATAGGTATCAAAACTTGATAATGCCTGGGCACCGGCCCACTCGTTCTGCATAATTCCGAGAAAATTGACAATCTGCTGTATAAGGGTAAGAAGGTGCTTTGCAGGGCGGGATTTTATTTTGTCGCGTACTCCTCCAAGGCCTTCTTCGATAAGCTGCCGCAGGGACCAGCCCGCACAGTATCCGGAGAACATCGAAAGATCATGGATATGGAAGTCCGCGTTCCGGTGGGCATGGGCAATATTCTCGGGATAGATATTTTTAAGCCAGTAGTTTGCGGTAATGGCTCCGGAATTATGGAGAATCAATCCTCCCAGTGAAAAATTCACGTTTGAATTTTCGTTGACCCGCCAGTCCGATTGTTTGAGATATCCGTCCATCGTTGTATTTATATCAAGCATCAGTTTCCGTGCATCCCGCATAGCTTCATGTTTTGCCCGGTAGATAATATAAGCCTTTGCAGCTTCTACTTCACCTGATTCAATAAGTACTGTTTCGACAATATCCTGTATCTCTTCAACCGCCGGTGCAGCGTTCGGATGCCGGTTTTTAAGGAATTCGGAAAGCTTCCGTTCTACCTCTGCTGTAATATTTTCAATTTTTCCGTTATCTTCAGCCCCCGTTGCTGCTTCCAGTGCCCTGTTAACAGCTCCGGCAATTCTCCACCGGTTGTACTCTTCAATTTTTCCATTACGTTTCATTATGTATCTGCATACTTTATTCGTCATCCCGTATCCCCTCCCCAAAAGGATCATTTGTTGATGTAAGACTTTCTATTTCCTTTAAAAATTCTCCGATATTATCAAACATTTTATAAACAGAGGCAAAACGGACATAGGCTACCCGGTCTACTCTGTAGAGTTTTTTTAGTACGATGTCTCCCAGTTCTCCTGAGGTGATTTCCCGGGAGCTGCCTCCTCTTATGGCCGCTTCATCTTCAATAGTATGAACAAGATTTTCAACCGTTTTCTGGGAAATGGGCCGTTTCTCGAGGGAAGTCTGGAGCCCCCGTTCCAGTTTCTGCAGATCAAAAGGTTCCCGCCTTCCGTCCCGTTTAACAACCTTCAGCGGTTTTTCCTCTATATGTTCATAGGAAGTAAACCGGTACGAACAGGAAAGGCACTCACGCCTTCTGCGGATAGAGGTTCCGCTTACATTCTGCCGTGATTCTATTACTTTGTCTTCCAGTGACCCGCAGTGGGGACATCTCATTTTTTGTTCCTTCAAAAATCTCTAATAGCTCGTTTTATTGTACCCTATATATAGTGGTAGCTGTCGAACAAATACGATAATATCACACTATATATTGTGTGGCAACTGTTTATAGAAAAAAATTATCTTTTTAGCCCTTAGACAATATTCAAAATGCGTGTATAATGATCTGTATGAGAGAGAGTGAATCCCTTGAAAGGTACAGAAAGGAAGTTCTTGCATTATTAGAGGTGAATTTTGCTCATGATGTAATAAATGTCGATGAATATGAACGAAGAGTTGATATAGCGCTTAATACATCAATTGAAGCGGACCTTGTCCGGATATCGGGAGATTTAACACCTCTGACCGATGCTACAGCACAGAAATTTCAGGAAGAGCAACAGCCTGTACGGCACAGCCGGAAAGATGATCTTATTATTGGTATTTTAAGCAGAATTGAACGGAGAAAGACGTGGAATCCGGCAAAATACAATAAAATACTTACGTTACTTGGCAAGGTAGAGCTTGATTTTACCGAAGTTAAACTGCCTCCGGGGACGACGGTTATTGAATTCTTCTGTGTCATGGGCCATCTCGATATTATTGTGCCTGAAAATGTAAGGGTTGATCTGACTGGGCTTCCGGTAATGGGCAACATTGATAACCGTACCAGCGATCCGGAAAACAGAGACTGCCCCGTCATCAAGGTACGGGGACTTACGTTGATGGGCAGTATCGAAGCCCGGCCGCCGTGGAAGCGCAGAGGCTGGTGGCGGCATCGGAGAAGATGGTAGCGGTCTTCAGAGTTTAAAATCCATACCCCGCGCTTAACACCAGTCCGCTGGTGCCGAAGCTGGTATCGTAACCGGAATCTACTGCGGAGTCTGTAAAGATATTATCTCCTGTTAAATCTCCGGAGTATGATAATTTGTATTTAACGCTTACACAGATCGATCCGATAAAATAGTCAGCACCAACTTCAATACCGTAAGAGAATCCGCCAGCGTTGTCTCCTTCATTAGGCCAGTAGTCACCTATAGTCAGCATAAGATATCCGATAGACAGACCTCCATATAATTGCAGGTTACGAATTATAGGGAAAATTCCTCCTGCACCAATGTAGGGTTCAATGGTGTAGAAGTTCGTAAATTCGTTATCTGTATTTGTTGAATCGGTATAACCCATAACCTGTTCTGTATACCTGAATCCTGCAGAAAAGTACCAGGAACCAAAATGAATGAGGGATTCAATATCAAGTCCCCATGAATTAACCCATCCATCAGATGCAGTGTAAATGGTATCAGTTGAAGCATCATAAAATGATCCTGAAGTAGCGCTATACAGAAGGCTAAATATATTATAGATGGGAGGGTCATTTTTATTTCCCAAATATCCCGGGAACATGTATCCGACTGTTATTCTTGATCTTGGTTGTCCTTTTTCGGAAGGCTTTGACGGAGCGGCTGTCTTTTTTTCTGTCGTACTTTTCTTTTCAGGGGCTTTGCTTTCTTTAACTGGCTGAGGTGATACCTGATGTTTTCCGACAAGTTTTGTTCCGACTTCTTCTGCTACGTCAAAAAGAACATCAACTTCTCCTTTCTGTTTTGCCGATTCCTGGCTGACAACCTGGGCTGTTGTTACATCGATCATTCTTGCCGATACCGTATAAGTACTCCCTAATTTACTGACATTTGCGACACAAATAAACTGGGCACCGAAGAGTGCGCCGAGTTCCTTTACATCATCAGAATTAACTTCACCGGAAAGCTGAAACTTCTTTTCAGCCTGTATTTTGCTGATATACGCACGGTCTATGGCAATATATTTACCGGATTTTACAAACTGCTCGTTGATCGTATCTGCAACAATTGCAGAAGCATTCTCTTCGACTCCGTTTCCGATGGTTGCATCAAGAACAGCAACCTTCAATTTTGCCTCACCAAAGGTAAGCTGAAACATGCACAAAAATAAAACCGCCGTTAGTACAGTGATCTTTTTCATAAAAACCCTCCAGTTTTTTACACTAGACCCAGTATACACTAAAAATACGCCTGTCACAATAAAAAAATACTAAAAGAGCCACCCCTGGGGCTTCTCTTCTGTTTCAGGAAAGGGGTTGCCCCACTGCCATCCGGTTTTTCCTGTCCGGCGGTAGTGTTCCAGTCTTCGGATAGTAAGCTCTGCAAAAAGAGGATCATTGTCAAAGGTGATGCACCGCCGGCCAAGTTTCTCTGCTGCAATAAGTGTTGTCCCTGAATGGGCAAAGAAATCAGCTACAAGATCATTTTCCCTGCTGCTTGAAAGGAGTATCCGTTCAATAGCTGTTAATGGTTTTTGGGCGTAGGTTCCCGGAACATTCTCTTCCATCCTGTAGAAAACCTGCTGAATA
The DNA here is from genome assembly GCA_015493635.1 of Spirochaetaceae bacterium. Lineage (GTDB taxonomy): Bacteria > Spirochaetota > Spirochaetia > B11-G9 > B11-G9 > S145-15. The sequence goes on from WGCU01000011.1 coordinate 21,400, forward strand.
TCCAGCCAGATATTTCCAGGACGGATGGTATCGGATCTGCTCCGTTCCATGTTTTCGGTCTTTTTACCGGCGATTGTTTTATAATACCCTTTAAGCACTTTGGGAATATCAGTGTAGACAACCTGAAAAGGAGGTTTCCCCTTTGCATAGTACAAAAGCTCCTGGCGTACTGCCATCCAGTTTTTCTGGGTTCCGTATCCCCGCTGATTTCTGACCGAAATAAAACTTCTTGACTCTAGTTCGCTGAAGGAGCGCATCATAAGCATAAACTCCGGCAGAGGCTGAAAGCCCCTTTTTTGATCTGCGCCGAGCCAGATGTACAGATGTCCATTCTCACCCATAACGGTTAGTGAATTCTGAATCCAGGCCCGGGAGAATGAAATATACTCATCAATATCAATACGTGAAAGCTGTGAGGTGTTTTTACCTCCCACCTCTATATTGTAGGGAGGGTCATGAACAAAAAGTACAGCCTGTTTTTCATCAAAGATGGTCTGTACATTTTTTGCTGAAGCAGCATCCAGCACACCTATCCGGTGTTTCCCTTCCGGATCCTTCCATATTTCTCCCTTCTTAAGACGGCATAGCGGAAGCAGTTTTTCACGAATGTCACTGTTGTCAAGACGAGGGATTGATTCTTTTGCCATAAGATATTATTACAGGTTATGGCTTGAGTATCAAGAAAAAGAAGATAGAAAAATACACTATAGAATATGAAGGAGATAATCATGGAAAAAGAACGGGCAGATATGAAATGGCAGCAGAACAGGTTCAAAGATGGAGAGTACGCTTCTGTTAAAGAGCGGTTTCCTCTTGAGACCATGCATAAGGCCCGGAATTTTCATATGCAGATACCTGGATTCAAGATGTCACCTTTAAAGAATTTAAACAATCTTGCCCGGATGTTCGGTGTCGGCGGTATCTGGATAAAAGATGAAGCTCAGCGGCTGGAACTTAATTCATTTAAAGTTCTCGGCGGTTCCTTTGCTCTCTATAAATATATCCAGCAAAAACTTGGCAGGGAAGGAGAGCCCCTGACCTATGAATATCTTGTCTCAGATGAGGTAAAGAAAAAACTGGGGGTGTTAACCTTTGCTTCCGCGACGGATGGTAACCACGGCAGAGGTATTGCCTGGGCGGCAGGAAAGCTTGGGCATAAGTGTAATATCTACGTACATTCTGAAACATCCCGGGCTCGAATACAGGCTATCAGGGATTATGGTGCAACGGTTACCATCATCAACGGTAACTATGATGATGCGGTACGGCAGGTTGCAGTGGACGCGGAAAAGAACGGTTGGATTATTATCTCTGATACCTCATGGGACGGGTACACCACCGTTCCTCTCTGGATCATGCAGGGGTATGCAACGATGATGCTTGAAACCCAGGAGCAGTTCAGTGCACAGGGTATTGTAAAACCGACTCATGTTTTTGTGCAGGCGGGAGTAGGGGCACTGGCGGCATCGGTTATTGGATTCTATTACAGCCTCTTTGGTAAAGATGCACCGGTTTGTACTGTTGTAGAACCGGAAAAGGCTGCCTGTTTGTATGAATCAGCCCAAGCCTCGGACGGAGCTCCCCATTCAGTTACAGGTGCCCTTGATACGATAATGGCGGGGCTTGCCTGTGGTGAACCGAGCCCCATCGCGTGGGGTATTCTCAAAAAAACAGCGGACGCTTTTATCTCGTGTCCCGATTACATAGCAGCAAAAGGGATGAGGATCTATGCGACGCCTTTAAAAGGTGATCCCTTCATTGTGTCCGGAGAATCAGGAGCGGTAACGCTTGGAGCTTTAATTGGTATTTTAACGGAAAAGGGACTGGAAGAACTGAAAAGGTTTCTTAAGCTGGATGAAAAATCCCAGATTCTTCTTATCAATACCGAAGGGAATACCGATCCTGTTCAGTTCCGGCAGATTATTTGGGAGGGATCAAATCCTGTCCCCAAAGAATACTGGACGGATGAGAATAAAGGACAATAAGCAGTAAACTCTTTACAGAGTCAAGTTTTATTGGTAATCTCTCTTAAAATAAATGTAACGGAGTAGAAAATGAAGAAAAAGATTATTCTGGTTTGTCTGGTAGTTTTTGCGCTGGCGCTTCCTCTTTCGACCTTTGCCGATATCGGTATCGGCGGTATTGCTGGATACGGACAACCGACAGGTCTCTCATTGAAAATCAACAATTTCCCTGTGGTTAGTCTTGGCTGGCATCTGGGTACAAGCGGATATGTTGAAGGAACCATCGATTACTGGTTTATCAATGACAAGCTTGACAGGAACATCCTCTGGTATCTGGGCGGCGGGGTAAAAGCCTCTGTCGGTTCTGCTTTTGGTCTCGGCCTCCGGGTTCCCATAGGTATTCAGTGGTACTTTATGCCGAGGTTTGAACTGTTCGGAGAACTTGCTCCCGGTTTTGCTATCCTTCCATCGTCCGGATTTGATTTGAGCGGAGGAATAGGCCTTCGGTTCCATTTACAGTAAATCCTGTTAAACAAGAAACAAAAAAAGCAGAGCTTACGGGCTCTGCTTTTTTTTGCTTTGATACTGCATCAGGAATCGAGCTCTTTAAACAGCTGCTCCCTTGCCTTTTTCAGCTCCGGGATCAGATCATCAAGCGAAATAATGATCTTTTCTTCGGTACCGATCTGAACTTCAGCGCCGCCGTTTTTTAAAGAGCGGTCCCCTATGGTGACACGCAGCGGGGCACCTAAAAGGTCAGCATCCTTGAACTTGAATCCCGGGGAGAATTTTCTGTCATCAAAAAGGACCTCAAATCCATTGTCCTTCAGTTTCCTGTATGTTTCAAAAGCGGCTTCTTTAACCTTTGCATCTTTTTCCAGGGCAAGACCGATAAGCTCCACTTCAAAGGGTGCTATCGATATTGGCCAGATAATACGGTTCGTTTCTTTCTGAACTTCAACAACCGAGGCAAAAAGCCTTCCTACACCTATACCGTAGCATCCCATTATAAGATCTTCTGCTTTCCCGTTTTCGTTCAGGAAAACTGCTTTCATGACTTTTGAGTATTTGGTTCCCAGCTTGAAGATGTTTCCCACTTCAATACCACGGGTAATCGTGAGCGGTTTTCCGCATTCAGGGCAGGCCTCTCCTTCCTTTACCGTGGAAATATCAACAACCTCGGTGCTGGTATAGTCCCTCCCGAAATTGACATTTTTAATGTGAACATCCTTCTTGTTTCCTCCGGCAACAAGGTTGGTGCTTTCTGCTGCAGATTCATCAACGATAATTCTCACATCTTTAAGCCCAACCGGAGAAGCAAATCCGGGAACCATCCCTGCGTTTATAATTTCATCATCCTGCGCAAAAACAAGATCCTTGACTCCCAGATAGTTTTTTAATTTTATCTCGTTTATTTCCAGGTCGCCTCTAATAACGCAGAGAACAAGCTTTTTCCCGGCCGTATACATAACAGCTTTAAGTGTATCCTCAGGTTCAACGCCGAGAAATTCTGCAACATCTTCAATTGATTTCATTCCCGGAGTGGCAACTTCTTTCATCGCTTCAGGAGGATCCTTTTCATAAGTACGTTTTGCTTGTGCAACCTCCCTGTTAGCCTGGTATCCGCATGAATCACAGACAATCAAGGTATCCTCTCCGCTTTCGGTTACCGCCATAAACTCATGTGCTCCGGTGCCTCCCATCATCCCGACATCCGACGCGACAGAGATAACATCCAGACCGCATCGTTTGTAAATCCGGTGATACGCTGCGTGAACTTTTTCATAGTATGCATCAAGATCTTCAAGGGAAGCATGAAAAGAGTATGCATCTTTCATGACAAACTCCCGTACCCGGATAAGGCCTCCCCGTGAGCGCGGTTCGTCCCTGAATTTAGTCTGAATCTGATAGAGCATAACAGGCAGCTGCTTGTAGGAGTTTATAACATACCGGGCAAGATCGGTTACCGCTTCTTCATGAGTCATGCCGAGAACCATCTTCCGTCCTGCCCTGTCATCGAACCGTACCATTTCCGATCCAATGGCTTCGTATCTGCCTGTTTCACTCCAGAGGGATGCCGGCATGGCGACAGGCAGATTTACCTCGTATCCGTCAATTCCGTCCATCTCCTGTCGGATAATAGCCTCAATCTTTTTTAAAGAACGGTAGGCAACAGGAAAATATGAAAAGATACCGGTACCGACCTGTTTGATATAGCCCCCTTTGACAAGCAGCTGGTGGCTTTTAAGTTCAGCGTCCCCTGGTACCTCTTTAAAGGTTTTGAAAAAATATCTGGAAAGCAGCATAATGTACCTCTTGCTTCAATGGAATGGGATAAAATAACATGAAACGGTTCCTGATGTACAGCTGCTAATTGGATGAGCTTTTTGCGAAGTACCCCATTTTAGCGAAATAATACATGACAGTATTTATAATAGAATGTCCGTTGTATCAAGATGACCTCTATTTTATTGAATTTCCTCTTCTCAAAGGTAAAATCAGTACTTTTTTTGTGATTTTAGGCTCCTGAAAAACTATCAGCAGACACCTCTCCCGTAAAACGCTCTATTTGAACTCAAATTTATACTATCCGGCTCTTACAAGGGATCCGACAAGATCACTCCTTCCTTCTTTTACCCGCCCCACAGCCAAACTGAGCATGATGATAAAGGCCATGGTTACCCGCACACTCATTTTCTTCTGTCCCCGTATTGTGTGATGCTCAAATCCAAATGATACATCCAGCCTGCTGTTAACCCTCTCCACCGCCGTTCTCTTCTTGTATA
>WGCU01000012.1 GCA_015493635.1 Spirochaetaceae bacterium
CAAGACAACAATGGGATATAATTCTTTATCATCCATGCTTTACAATATCAAATTTTCCGGTATTTCCACAAGATTCCCAGAAGACCCTATTTTATAATCCGACTAGTTTACGAATGGATTATTCTCAAACGAGTGAGTGGAACGGGACAACGTGGTGGTCCTGTTCCCGAGCGAGTGCAGAGAACGAAAGGTTAAAATACCCCGCGGCTTGCCGCGGAATAGGCCGCGATAGCGGCCAAGGTCCAGGGTTTACCCTGGGGTATTGAAACCTTTCATTTTCTGTGTACCTATATTCTTATGAACATTGTTCTTGTTTCACCGCCCATACAGGATATGTATTTTACACCGGGACGCAGTTCGGCACTGGGAATGCATACCGTTGCTGCTCTTCTTGATAAAACAGGAGAAAAAGTGTCCGCCCTCAACTGTCCTCAGCAGAAACCCGAAGGGAGATCAATTCCGCCGTTACAGGGAACCGGTTATTTGCAGAAGTTTATTATACCGGGGGAGCGGGGGAAACTTTCCTTCTTTACCGGTTACCGGCATTTCGGTCCATCCTTCACCGAATGCGCGGAAAAGATTCATACTCTCAAGCCTGATCTTGTTCTTGTGTCAAGTTTTGCCTTTGCCTACGCAGATGCTGCTTTGGCGCTCATTGAAGCAATCCGGACACACGGGTGCACGGTCCCTGTCGGTGTCGGAGGAGCGGGGCCAAGTGCGTTTCCGGAATACTATCTCAAACATGAGGGAACCGATTTTGTGGTTACCGGTGAAGCGGAAACAATACTCCCTCTTATTATCAGCCGTATCAAATCAGGATCAACCGATTTTTCCGGTATTTCCAATACGTACTTTAAAAAGGACGGGGAGATATCTGTACCCTCCGGTTTCACATACCCTGAATCCGAAGACCTTGAGTTTGTATGGAGTGTTACGGGGGAAACTGCCGATACTATGTACATCTCGACAAGCCTGAGCCGGGGGTGCCCCAAAAGATGCCGGTTCTGTTCCAATTTTATTACCCATAACCGCCGGTTCAGAACGGTCAGTGTGGATAAAATCAAAGAAAAGCTTTGTACTTTTCCAAAACACAAACGTATCATTCTTAATTTTGAAGATGATAACCTCACCTTCTTACCGGAATACTTTTTTGAAGTTCTGACACTTTTTACCTCTGCTGTCCCCGATGTTCATTTTATGGCGGAAAACGGTATCGACTATTCCTTTCTTACCCCGAAAAGCATAAAAAAACTTGTTCAGTACGGGTTTAAACAGTTTAATCTCTCTCTCGGAACCCTCTCGGAAAAAAATGCCGCCAGTGAAAACCGGCCGCTTTCACTCATAAAATATGAGACATTACTACGGGAAATAGAGAAATATTCCGTACCGGTTATAACCTACTTTATATGCGGCCTGCAGGGAGACACACCGGAATCTGTTGTTGAAACACTGCTCTATCTTGCGGAACTTCCTACCCTTGCCGGTATTTCCCCCTTCTACCCTGTTCCGGGTCTGTACGGTTTTACCGACAGAAATCTTTTTAAGGAGAATCCTCCCTCCGCATGCAGGGGAGCCGCTTTTTATCCCTGGAACAGAACCTTAACGACAGGAGAGATGGTTACCGCATTCCGCCTTGCCCGTCTTGTCAACCTTGTCAAGCAAAAACAGCACACTCTTCTGGAAAGAAAACTTTTACAGCGGATAACGGCAACAGAGAAACTCCATACTGTTGTACGGAAAAACAAGCGGAATATACTTGCAGAAGTCCCCCTTATGGACGGGAAAATGGTATCCCTATTTTTTAAGAACAGAATAGACGGCCTCAAGGGCCTTTGAAAAATCCGGCTCCTGTAAACCGATAAGAAGCATACTGTCCGAACCGCCGAAGGATGTGTACCGCGGATTTATACGATGTTCATGGAGCCTACTGAAAACCGCCGCTGTAATAGTTCCTGCATTGCTGTATTCCGCTCTCATCCCTTCCCCGACAATACCGATTACGGCAATCCCCGGTTCCAGATCCACACGGTCCGGTGCTCCGGGGCATGACAGAAGTTTATCCCGGAAATCCGGAATCTCTTTCAGCTTTTCCGCTTCTATGAGAAAGACCACGCTGTCATTCCCGTACAGTATGAACCCGGGTTCCACATTCATCCCGTGCAGGGTTTTCAGTACACCGCTGTGAAAAGAATCATAACGGTTAAGCATGAACTTTTCGAGGCGGACCGCCGTGTACCCTTTCTTACCGGAAATACCGGCTACCGGAACATCAGCAGCAGACCGGGAAGAGGTTATAAGGGTACCTTTCTGTTCAGGATCATTGGTACTGCGTATGTTAATGGGGATACCGGCATCCTTAACAGGGGCAATGGCTTCTTCATGGAAAACATTGGCTCCCGCACAGGCAAGTTCACGTATTTCCCGGTAGGTAATTTCCCTTACCACCGGCGGATTATCAAATATCCGGGGATCCGCCATCAGCAGCCCCGGTACATCTGTCCAGTTTTCGTACAGATCAGCATGGACAGCCCGGGCGGCAATTGCTCCCGTTATGTCGGAACCGCCGCGGGAAAAGGTTCTAACGGCACCGGAAGGGTCTGTCCCGTAAAAACCGGGAATAATATATCTGCCGTCTCCTGCTGTCCGTTCTTTTACCAGCTCGTAGGAACGGGGATCAACCCGTCCGTCCGCGGTCAGACGGATTACCTCCGCCGCATCGATGAACCCGGCATTAAAATACACACTGAGCATCTTTGCGGACAGATACTCGCCCCTGGACGCAGCGTAGTCAGCACCGTATCCTGCGGCAATGTTATGCTCTATCTCGTCAAGTTCTCCGGCAAGGGATCCGGAAATACCGAGATACCGCTCCCTTATCCGGTTAAACACTTTCTGTATGGAGCCTCCGTCGGCTGCTGTCCGGGCACAGGCATAGAGAAGATCCGTTATTTTTATGTCATCACTGCTCCGTTTCCCCGGGGCTGATACAACAATGAGTTTCCGGTCAGCATTACTTTCAATGATTTTTTTTACCTTGCCAATCTGTCCCTCATCAGCAAGGGAACTTCCTCCGAACTTGCATACAATCATCATTTGTCCTTTTTTATAAGTTTTTGAATCATTTTACTGTTATCCAGAATATGGCTGAGTGATCTGCTGTGATAAAGCCGGGAAATGGCTCTCGCGAAAAGATCAGATACCGAAGCGCTGATGTACCACTCCTTGCCGAGCAGGTTATCATCGTGGTAGATGGCATTGCTCCCTATTATCCGGTAGAACAAGCCCTCATTGTAGGCTTCGTCAAAGTACTGAATTGCCTCCCCTGAAAACATGGGAAGGCTTATGGAGCATATAATCTTTTCCGCACCTAGTTTCTTCAGGACTTTCATCGCCTCTATAAGGGTTCCTCCGGTACCGACCATGTCATCGGCCATAAACACCGTTTTCCCCTTCACATCACCCAGAAGACGGATCCGGGTAATATTGGAATCGCCGGCATTCATTGAAACCTTTGAATAGTCCCGCTCCTTGTAGAGCAGCGCCAGAGGTTTTTTGATGTTTCCCGCGTAGAACTTGTTTCGGTCAATAGCTCCCGTGTCAGGCGAAACAACAACAAGATCAGGATCGGAAAAATCCACGAGGTTCCGCAGCTTCAGCAGTATCTGATAGCTCGCGTGGAGATTCTCCAGCATAAGTTTGTGAAAACTGTTTTCAATCTCTTTTGAATGAATATCAAGGGTAATAATCCTTGTAGCCCCCATAAACTCGCAGGTTTTCCCGAACCAGCTGGCCGTAAGAGCTTCCCGCCCCTTTTTCTTGTGCTGCCGTGAATACGGGTACGTAGGAAGTACAAGAGTAATACTAGAGACACCTGCCTGCCGGGCAGCATCCATCGTTACAAAAAGTATAAAAAGATGGTCGTTAACAGAAAGCACCTGCTTCCCGTTATCTTTACCGAACTCTAGAGGATAATGATTTTCAACGTCCTGGATGATAAAAACATCCATTCCCTTTATGGACGAGAGAATTTCAGCCTTGAACTCCCCGTTCGCAAACCGGGTAAAGTTGACAGGAAGTTCAAATGAGGGAGGATGATACCGGTCCACTGACTTCTTGGGTCTTACCTTTACGGCATGGAGATCTTCATCCAGATTCATCGCAACCCAGACATCCTCGAGGGGCATGGAGTATTTTTCGGAAAGGGCCGCTGCAAAACGGTTGTACTTTTTTACATACTGCTTTTTAAGGTAGTAGATAACCTCAGATGAAAACTCTTCCGCTCCGGGACAGGAAATAATTCCCAGCTTTTCCGGTCTAGAACTGCTCATACGTGTACCCATCCCGTTTCAATAGTGTCTGTACTCCGCTGAACATATCACACGACTAATTTTATGGTCAAGTAAACCAGTGCATCTATTCATAAACCCGCACGTGAAATCCAAGAAGGCTGTCCAGCTTTTTACCTGCTGCAGATCTCTGGGAATCTTCAAACTGCTTGAATCCTGCAATCCGTTCCTTCATACTGTCAAGAGCAAGATTTCCCGCTGTTCCGGTGCTTGTGCGGGAGGTAATTCCCTCTTCAGGATCCCGCAGTTTCACTTCTGAAAGGCTTGTTCCCACCTTCCTGTACGCATCCCGGAAGCTCTTTCCCGCCGCAGCCTGCTCAAGGGCTTCATCTGTGGCGAAAATTTCAGGGGTAAAGGCATTTTCCAGATTATCCTTGTGCACCTGTACCTTTTCTACCGTCAGATTCATGATCCGGACACATTGAAGCGCCAGATCACATCCCTTCAGAAAGGGTTCCTTAGTCTCCTGAAAATCCCTGTTATACCCCGTCGGAAGGGAGCGGATAATGTTCTTTATCTCCGCCGCATAGGAGGAAACAGCAGCAGACTTGGCCCTCATCAACTCCAGTCCGTCCGGATTCTTTTTCTGAGGCATAATACTGGACCCGGAACACAGCTCCGGAGGGAGGGTAAAATACCCGAACTCCGGAAGGGAAAAGAGGATAAGATCCTGGGCTATTTTGCTTAAGGAAAGAACAACATGATCGAGAGAATCAAGAACAAAGCTTTCAAACTTCCCCCGGGAATTGTTTACGTACAGAACGTTATTCTGAATCCTTGAAAACCCGAGCAGCTCAGCTACGTATTCCCTGTCAAGAGGAAGAGGTACCCCGTAGCTTGCCGCTGAACCAAGGGGGCTTTGATCAAGGATCTCCTGTACACGTACAACCAGGGATAGATCATCTAAAAGCTCTTCCGCGAAAGAACCAGCCCACAGGCCAACCGATGAAGGCATGGCAATCTGCATGTGCGTTCTGCCGGGCATGGGCGTAGCTTTATGGATCTCTGCAAACCGGAAAAGGGAATCAATAAGGGCAAGCAGTGCTTCGGAAAAGGTATAAAGAAAGTCCCGGGACCACACCCGGAGAGCAGCTATTACCTGATCATTCCTGCTCCTGCCGGTATGAATCTTTTTCCCCGCTTCTCCGGTTTCCCCGGTTAGAAAGTTTTCAATGGCGGTATGGCAGTCCTCATCCTCCCGGCGGATAGGAAACTTTCCTTCCTGTTTCAAAAGGACAATCTTTTTCAATCCCTCTTTGAGGGCTTTTATTTCTTTATCAGAGAGGATGCCGATCCTGTGGAGCATCATGCCGTGGGCGGTACTGGCAAGGCAGTCAGCGGTAACCAGTTTCTGATCCAGTATATAGTCGCTGCCGACGGTAAAATCCTCCATCAAACGGTTCAGGGAATAATCTTTCTGCCAGAGTTTAGCCATCTTCTTCTCCATCGTGCGTTTGTACGTAGACTACATTTTTACAAATCGGTTTGTCAATGACAGCCAGTATGAACAGTGTATTGACAAAGAGAGCAGCAGCAGAATACCATCAGTCATGAAACTTTACGAAACACTCTACCAGGCAGTTATAGATAAAGCGAAACACACTTCCGTGGATTTTATTCAAATCGGAATCAGCTATACATCGGTACGTACCTCCGACGGCGGTTCAGGCATCGCGTTCACCTTTCTTTCGGAACATGAATCCTGTACGGTTGTAAAGGATCCCATGGACTATGAGGGAAAATCAGCAGAGGGGCTGTTGAATCTCCTTTTCAGTAAGGAGATTGTTGAACGGTCAGCCGCCCTGGCTCTTGTAAATGCTCTTAACTTTCACAAGGCGGAAAAGATGGATACGGACACCGGTACTCTTTTCGGTGATCTGGGTATTAAAAACGGAAGCAGAATATCCATGGTCGGATACTTCGGGCCGGTGCTGCGGGAACTGGAAGCCATGAACGTTACCGTTGATATCCTGGACAGTAACAGAAGTCTGGGAACAAAGGAAGCATTTTATAAAACCCTGAAGGGAGGAGAAACGGAAGCTCTCATTCTTACATCAACAAGTATTATCAATAAAACAACAGAAGAGATTCTTGAAAATCTCTTACCGGGTACTCCCTATGTTATGCTGGGGCCGACAACCCCTATGATACCGGAAAGTTTCAGCCATCTGCCCGTAACCATCCTGGCCGGTTCTGTTCCGGTGGATCCGGACGGTGTGCTGAAAGCAGTACGCCACGGTAAGGGTACCCCCGCCATACAGAAATTCTGCCGGAAAGTATATACTAAGGTGTAGTTTCCAGAACGGCAGGAAGAAGCGGCGGCAGTCCCGGATCATTGTTCCTTTGAAAGTATTCAAGACGCCCCAGAAAAAGGGTTGTAAAACCGCAGTCTTCTTTCCCGGGAAAACAGACAAACACCGACCAGCCCGGATACCCCGGAGAGGAATCCTTTTTATAATAAAAAACCGAACTTCCCGATGTTTCCGACGTATCAACAGGAGCGGTATCGGTGAACCGGTATCCGCTGTACTTCCCGCACCGTGCTTTTTTCCAGCCTTCGGGGATAAGAAATGTCCCGGATGTAAAAAAAACGGTAATTTTCTGTTTCCCGTACTGGTAGTATCCCTTGTAGGTATCAAGGGCATTAGGATAGATAAAAGGAAGCCCGGCTTCTTTAACAGGACCTTCCACAAGAAAAGCAGCCGCCGTATCTCCTGCCGCGAATGATGCTGCGGCAAGGAAAAGAGCGGTAACAAAAAAGAATTTATTCAACGGTAACGCTCTTGGCAAGGTTTCTCGGCTGATCCACATCCCGATGCAGCTCCAGAGCACAGTAGTAGGCAAAAAGCTGGAGCGGAATAACCATAAGATACGGGTACACAACCGGATTTGTCTTGGGAATCCAGATAACATCATCCACAATTCCGGCGACCTCATTATCCCCCTCTACCGCCACAGCTATTACCTTACCCGAACGGGCTTTCACTTCTTTGATATTATTTATAACCTTGTCCCTCAGCTTGTCATCGGGAACAAGGAACAAACTCGGAGTTGTCTCATTTATAAGGGCGATGGGACCGTGTTTAATTTCTGCACTGCTGTACCCCTCGGCATGTATATAAGAAATTTCCTTCAGCTTCAAGGCCCCCTCAAGAGCGACAGAATAGTTAAGCCCTCTTCCAAGAAAAAGGAAATTGGTATAACGGGCATATTTTTTTGCGAGGCTGCGTATGGTGTCAGTTTTTTCCAGTATTTTTTTTATCTGATCCGGTACCTTCTCAATGGCATCCACAATTTCAAGGCCGTCTTCAAAAGAAAGATGTCTCATCCGGGCAAGGAGCAGTGTCAGCAGATAAAATACCGAGATCTGAGAGGTAAATGCCTTTGTCGAGGCCACCGCTATTTCCGGCCCTGAATGGATGTACACACCGCCGTCAGACTCACGGGCTATGGTTGAACCGACAACGTTGCATATACCGAGGACGGTGGCTCCTTTCCGCTGCAGTTCACGCATGGCATAGAGGGTATCGGCAGTTTCACCAGACTGGGAAACAACAAAATAGAGGGCATCCGGTTCCACCACGGGATTTTTATACCTGACTTCCGAGGCAAGTTCCGTGCTTGCAGGAATTCTTGCGATACTTTCAAGAAGAAAAGCACCGACCATTCCCGCATAGAAAGAGGTTCCCGCGGCAACAATATAGATCCGCTTTATGTTAAGCAGCTGCCGGGGAGTCATGTTCAGACCGCCGAGGTGGCCGGTGGCTCCTTCCCTGTCTATGCGTCCCTGCACAGCCCGGAGAATGGATTCCGGCTGTTCCCAGATTTCCTTCTCCATAAAGTATTCATAACCGTCCTTTTCAATCTGCTCCAGCTCCCATCCGATACTTTCAATCTTTTTCTCAATTTCCTGTTCGTAGTAATCACTTGTACGGTAAGTATCGGCGGTAATGGTAACAATTTCCTTATCCTCAAGATACACAACCTGCTTGGTATGGGCCAGTATTGCGGTAACATCTGAAGCAAGAAACATTTCACCGTCACCAATGCCGAGGACAAGGGGGGATCCGTTGCGAATTCCAACAATAGTGCCCGGTTCATCGCGGTGCATAACAGCTATGCCGTAGGTTCCTTTCAACAGAAAAGCTGATTTCCGGACAGCTGCCTCGAGATTTCCCTGATAGAGAGACGCGATAAGATGGGCGATAACCTCCGAATCGGTGTCGGACAGAAAGGTATGCCCCTCTTTCTTCAGCCTGCGTTTAATTCCTTCATAATTTTCAATAATTCCGTTATGCACAAGGACAACCTTTCCGGAATCATCCATGTGGGGGTGGGCATTCCGGTCGTTAACCTCACCGTGAGTCGCCCAACGGGTATGGCCGATTCCCGAATGTCCGTCAAGATCTTCAGGAACAATCTCCTTCAGATCCTTTATCTTACCCTTCTTTTTTATAACTTTTAGTTCATCATCCACATCCACACATATTCCGGCGGAATCATATCCCCGGTATTCAAGCCGTTTTAATCCCTCAAGTAATACTTCTGACGCTGGTCCCGGACCGCAGTAACCGACTATTCCACACATTATTGATACTTCCTTTGTATTCCAGTCTAAAAGACAACATAGCCCCTTTTATATTCTTTTTCAATCTATTTAAAGCGGCAGTTTAACCGGAAGCGTATTATAAGGTAAAGAACAAAGAAGGAACCAGCCATGTTGAAAATAAATTGTTTGACCCTCATTGCAGGTATTCTCCTGCTGTCCGTTTCCTGTTCACCGCTGATAGATTACCGGCAGCTTCTTGAGCGGGACATGCAGCCGCCTGCGTTTTTAGGGATAGATGTTGAAAGTCCGGAAACAGTACATATCCTCTTTTCTGAAAAAATATCCGCCGATGATGAGGATACGTTCATTGTTCCCAAGCCCCCTTCCTACTCTTCCACGGCGGAAGGTTCACAGTTAACCCTTACTTTTGCGGGCAATCTTGTCTCAGGAGAAGCATACAAGATAAAAACAACGGTGAAAGATTCCAGCGGTAATACCATGACGCTTATTCAGACTTTTTACGGTTATAATCCGGATATTCCACAAGTTGTCATAAATGAATTCACCACCCAGGGGTCATCCTCCAATCCCGACAGAGTTGAAATTGCTGTCCTTTCTGAGGGTAATACAGCCGGCATGGTACTCTATGAGGGTGTAGATACAGATTGGAGCCAGCGGAAGGTTTTTCCCCCTCTGTCAGTCGTCTCAGGGGACTTTATTATTGTGCACTTCAAGAGCACCGGAGACCCCGGAGAGATTGACGAACATACCTCCAAAACCGAATCCAGAGGGATACGTGCCGCGGATGATGCGTGGGATTTCTGGGTGGAAGGAGGCACGGGCCTTTCGGGAAACAACGGAACGATTTCCCTCTTTACCGCACCCTACGGACCGTTTATAGATGGAGTCCTGTACAGCAACAGAACCTCGGAATCGGATGAAAAGTACCGCGGCTTCGGCAGTACCCGTGTGATGGATGAAGCTGACCGGCTTTATGAACTTTCAGGGTGGGAATCGGCCGGCAGCCTTATAGCCCCCGAAGACGGGATTAACCCGGATGATTCAACAGCAACCCGTTCCATGTGCAGGAATTCCGCCAGTATGGATACAGACAAAAAAAGCGACTGGCATATTGTGCCCACAAGCACATCGAGTTTCGGCCGGATAAACTCGGATGAGGTATATACTCCCTGATACGTTTATGGAAGCAGGTTCTGAAAAAGTCCTTCTATAACCTGTTTTGAAACCGCTCCAACCTGCTGTCCGGCAACATCTCCCCGGTTAAAAACCATCAGCGTCGGAATGCTGATAATATTGTACTGAGCCGCTATTTCTCCGGCTTCGTCTACGTTCAATTTAGCAACCTTCAGCCGTCCTGCGTATTCATCCGCGATCTCTTCCAGAATGGGACTGATCATCTTGCACGGTACACACCATTCCGCCCAGAAATCCACAATAACAGGAATATCCGCATGCAGTACTTCTGCTTCAAAATTCGAAGCATCAACAACAATTTCAGCACTCATTATTTTCCCCCCTTAAGTTTTGAACTGTTTAAATCTGTAAGTCTGAAATCTTCTATGACATTATGCACAAATCTCAGTGAAAGTTCTACCGCTTCTTTTTCTCCGCTGTCAAGAATCTCATCATCCCTTATTTTATGCAGTTCATCACGCAGGAAATGAAGAAAGAATGAAACATCGAGCATACACCGCTGCATTTCCCGCTGCAGAACACTGTATTCCCTTGGATACCGGTCAAGAAGGGTACGCATTTTGACAAGACTTGAGGGGTAGCCTTCAGGACCTTCCAGGGTTATTTCAAAGAGGCTTTTTTCCAGCTCGCGCCGGGGTCCCGAGTACCGGGATGTGTATAATTTCTTTAAAACCTTTTCAACATCAAGCCAGTAGGTTGTTTCGAACTCTTTTACCGCACCGTACAGTTTGTCAATTTCATACACATCATCATCTTCCAGCCCGAACTTTAAATATTTCCGTATTTTATCCCGATTCTCATCAAAGATTCTGTCGGCAATGGACTTCTGCCTTTTAGCTGATGCCTTCCTGCGGCTGCGTCCTGCATCCTGTTTTTTTTCTTCGAGAGCCCTTTTTTCTTTTTCATCATTAATTAATGTTTCTACAAGCCGGATTTCATCAAGAATAAATCTGTCCAGATCTATCCGTGCTTTCAGTGCTTCAATATACCGGTCTTCAAAGAGATACTCCGCTTCGGGGGGTTTTAAAAATTCTACCCGGTAATCGTGATACTTTTTACGTATCCCATTAATTGCCGCTTCTATTTCAACGGGGCGCAACTTTTTTTTCTTTTCCATACCGCTTTATGATGGCACAGAATAACTTCCAAGGCAAGAGTTAAAAATGCTTTCATTGCTCATTAAAAAAGTTAAAGATCCCCATCAGTGCTGCCTTACTTTTTCAATTCAACGGAAAAACCCTGCCGGGAGCAAAATAATGGGAGAAAGGGCTCTACTCTCAGCAGGGGGAGCTGTCATCTACCGGCAGTTACACTGCCTTACGAAGCTTTTCTTCCTCTTTCTTTTCATCGCCGGCTTTCTTGTTAAAGACAGGTTTAAACTCCACATGCTCGGCAACAATCTTTACCCGGTCGTGGTTTTTCCCCTCCTGGTCCGCCCACCGGTCCTGCTTTAATCGGCCGACTACCCGTACACCTCTTCCCTTCTGCAGATGTTCCATACATGTTTCCGCCAGACCGGCCCATGTCTCCACATTGAAAAACGAAACCTCGTTCTGGGTTTCATCATCCTGCCTGAAATAGCGGTTCGAAGCTACTGAAAAAGCACACACACTCGTACCTTTCGGTGTTTTTTTCAGTTCCGGGTCTCTTGTCAGATTGCCTTCAACAAGAATCGAATTCAAACTGTTCATACACATCTCCTTCTCATGATTTACCTATTAATACACAGTAAACCGCGGAGCTGCTTCAAAATTCCGGGATATCCGCACTTTTTTTTGATTTTTTTCCTTTTCCTGTTTTATTCTCAAACGAGTAAGTGGAGCGGAACAACGTGATGGTCCCGTTCCCGAGCGAATGCAGAGAACGAAAAGTTAAAATACCCCGCAGCTTGCTACGAAACAGGCCGAGATAGCGACTCAGGGGAAGGGCTTACTCTGGGGTATTGTTCCCTTTCATTTCGGTGCGTAACCATGTGTGATGTAACCGTCAATTTAACCACACCCTGACAAAAAAAGAAGCAAAAATGTCAATTCCCAATACTCCAGGGCAAAAGGCTCTCCCACTCTTCTGAAGTTTTTATCAGCGGAGCTCTTTCAAACACCTTTAAAAGATAATCATCCGGATTAAG
>WGCU01000013.1 GCA_015493635.1 Spirochaetaceae bacterium
AAGGGCACCTTTTTTGTGGGGTAAATATTACAAATTTTTGGCTTTTAGATGCTCTAGAGCCTCTTCAGGGCATTCTCTCGGGGTAAAATATTTTTGACCCCTTTGTTATTTTCTCTCAGTATAGTAAGTTGGGGTACTTCGCAAAAAGCTCGGTCTCTTGATCTGAATCACCTTTATCACTAAAATGTTCCCATGATACACCGGTATACCCTCAAAGTACGCAGCTACGAACTGGATGGAAACAATCATGTAAACAACGCCAACTATCTTAACTATCTTGAAGCAGCCCGGATCAGCTTTCTCGAAGATATCGGCATCAATTACAAAGCTTTCTTTATCGGCGGTTACCGTCTTTTTGTAACAAAGATATGTATTTCCTACAAGATTCCCGCGGAAGTAAACGACGAAATAACCATCGAAACCCATCCTATAAAACGGAGAAAGACAAGCGGTATATTCCGACAAACACTTATGAGAGGCACAGATGTTCTCACAGAAGCCGATGTCACCTGGGTGTGTGTGAACGAACAGGGGAAACCGGTACCGCTGCCCCCTGAATTTGACAAACCGGAGCTGTATCCTTAAATAAGCTTGTTCTTTCTTCCGGCTGACAGGAGCTGTGCATTCCAGTAATTGTTGTTCAGATACTCTATTCTTTCTCCCGGGACATCGATTCTGCTGGCTATAGTCTGGACATATCTCAAAGCTTTACTCAAAAGGGTAAGCCGGTCAAGATCATCAGTACCCGGCTTCTCTGGTATGCAAAGAGCGTGAAGAAAATAATAAAAACCGTTGTACGGGTCTATGTCAGAAAGCTTTCCGTCCCGTGTCAACCGCACCAGTTCTTCTGATCCATGAGCAGATTTATCAACAAGAACACTTAAAAAAGCATGGAATGCCTGAAGAAGATGGTACAGGGCTCCATGACCGTCTTCCATTACAAATACAAGATCTTCAATATACTCAAACCCACTCTCTTTCAGAACAAAATCGGGAGACCGGAAAACCCGGATAGCGTCTTTCTCCATACCGAGAGCTTCCTTGACCGTATCAAGAGCTTCCGGAAACCTCCCTTCAAAATAAAGATATTCTGCCGTAAAAAACAAACCCTCCGCAGAATTTCCGAAATCAGATAAGATTTGTTTCCCCTTTTCCCTCAGCCCTCCGTATATGTACGCTCGTGCAAGCCAGGGATATATGGAAGAAACACTTTCATGGAAGTTGTATATATCGGCCAGAGCTAAACAGTCAGCAAAACGTTCTGCAGCATCCCTGTACCTTCCCAGGTCAAAGTACATACGGCCGGCTGCGAAAACGTCTAGAAGCTGCCATGTCCTGAAACCCTGATGCCCGGCCGCGGCAGTACCTTTTTCAATGAGCCGCAGACTTTCCGATATATTTCCGTAAATATAATGGGTAATGGCTTCCAGATAATAGACCGCAACTTTAAGCGGATGTGGACTGGAATGAGTGAGTAGTTCCCGGGATATTCGAAAATAATCTTTCGCTTCTTCAACCCGCTGCATACCAAGCATAATTTTACCCAGCAAAATATTTATGGAACTCTCAACAGGGGAATTATCACTCTTTTGAATCAGGATAAGTGCTTGTTTTGCCTGTTCCAGAGCCTGCTTATGATTGTACTTTGCATAAAAATATTCAGCCAGAATTATATTCCGATCCATGGTAGTCTGTTCATTTCTGCTTTCCTCTGAAGAAAGGACCATTTGATAAAAATCATGAGCAAGTTCATCTCGCGCATCCAAAAGAGCAGCACGAAGGAAAAGCTGGTTATAGAGAGAAGTATTTTCCACATTTTTCAAAGGAGGATGCTTCATGAGTTTCGATACCTCTTTTAAAAGTTTCACTGCTTCTTCTGTCTTTCTTTCATCAATAAGTGCCCGTACAGCTTTAAAGGTGTATGCTATTCCTGCCCTGGGTTTTCCTATCTCAGTAAAAACCCCGGCAAGAGAGATGTATACCTGTGGAGTACAATCGCCTTTTTCACGGTACAATTTTTCCAGACTTTTAAAAAACTTTTCTTCTTCTTCTCCATGAATCTTTCTCAGTTCAGGAAGAAAACCGGGAAATACCGGAATACTGTGGTCAGGATACAGGAATCCATACATTTTTAAATCATTAAATGCTCTGTCATATTTTATCCGTTCAAGATTTTCCTCTGTCAACAGGTTTATTATCTCTTCAGGGATAAGGAGTCCGTTAAGGAGTGTCACAAGATAGAGAATTCTCCGGGTAAAACTGTCAAAATCATCCAGAATATCCTGCGTTGCCTGTAAACCAAATCGTTTTATTCCTTTTCTCTTTTCCAGAAGGTAGCTATGGAAAGAGGAAACAGGGGAAGCATTTTCATAAGAATTCCATTCTTCAGATACATGTTTTATCACTGAGAAATTACGAAAACACGCAGGAACATCCGGTTTCCCTGAAAAGAGAACGGGGATGATATCCATACTATGCGCAAATTCATCCATAATATCCGTTACAATCTCCAGAGTTTTTTCATGAAAACGGTCTACATCCATAAAATAAACAACAAAAGGCAGATTTCTTTTCCTGGTAAATCTGCTGTAAGCAGTAAGGTATAACGTAAAGATAATAACAGCATCTTCTTCACACAGAGAAACTTCAGGATCTTGTATAACACTTGAAAACTGATCCCATACCTTTTTTTCTGTTATATTCAATAGCGAGGGGATCTCCTTCAGCAGATCACTTTGCAGGCACCTGACAAGAGGATGGAACCCTGAATAGTCATTTTCTTCAGGATATAAAATGATCCGCGGAGATTGTGTCTTTCCTTCCAGAGTAGCTGCCATACTATAGGCAAGATATGAAATCCCGGGGATCCGGGTCCCATAATAAAAAAACAATCCGCTTTTCTCATTATTCAACAACGGTTCAAAATCATCAAACAGTTTCCCGGTCTCCGGTATATAAGCTAAAAAATCGGTAATACTCTTTTCATCTTCCCGGTTTTCTTTGTCAGGGGTATAAACCCTGTAACACTTTTCACATTGAATAAACTCAGCCATTCTACTGAAAAGATCATAGGCTTCATAACTTACACACAAAGAATTATTTTCCCAAATTCCGTACATCTTTCTCATAACAGACTTACGCTGTAACTTTGAAAGGATCCCTTTGGCATGATCAATAAAAACAGTAAACCCCCGCAGTTCATCTTTGATAGCCGACAGAGTATTGTACGTTTCTCTGGCATCTGCAAACAGTCTTTTTAAATCCTTTAAATCCGGCGTATAGCTGTAAAGGAAAAAAGATCCGAAATGTTTTTTTGAAATACAGATATTGCTCTCAAGAATTTTGTCAAGATCTACTGTAATACGATCCGCAAAATCAAGATCTACTTTTTTAAACGCATTAAATCCAGTAATTTCAATCAGTACATAAATCATATTTCTACAAATCCAATTCCGGAGGCGGTGCACCGCCCTCCCAGAGGCGGTCATCATCATCAGTGAAAGACCGTCCGTACACATAATCAAAAAGGAACCTGAAATCTTCTGGTTCTATCTCCAAAAATTGAATACCATAGAAAAACTGACCCTTATACTCATATTTTCTCATAACCCTTGATAAAATTTGAAGTTTCCGCTGTCCCATCTTTAGAGAAAGTTTAACATCTCCGTAAAGCCCGAGAAGTTCTGAAAGTCTTTTTTCAGAATGAGTAAAGAGCAGACCTGCAGCGCTGATATCTATAATTTCCGGTTTAAATAAATTATTTTCTTTCTTTTTGCCGTCAAAATAACCCTGCTTATCAAGGACGTAGGCTAAAACCCGGCAAAAATCTTTACAAAAAGAAAGATCTTCCTCTGTGAAAGATACAAGTCTGTTTTTTTTATTGACAAGATAAACATACCCGATGACATACTCGTGATAGATAACAGGGCACCACATTTCCGCATTTATCCCCTGCCCATATTTTTTACGGATATCCAAATCTACCTGCCGGAGAGTTTTCCCTAGAAATGGTTTCTCTGTCCCATCGCGGTTAAGAAAATAGTGTGATGTAATACTTATTTTTGCTACTCGTGATTTTTTATCAGGAAGTTTTCCCGCTGCTGTATCACTAATGAAAAAACATTTACCTGTCTCAGTTATAATTTTTTCTTCAAATGTTTCGGGTATTCTTGATCGGAACATGACAATTTTATTTTCAGAAGAAATTTTTGATGCTTTTCCCTTGAATTCTGCTATGAGAGACTGAATATCAGATGATTCAAAATTCGCGGAAAAAACCTCCGAATCAAAAGATTCATATTCCTGTGTTTTTGGAAAATCAAGAATAACTTTCGCATTCTGCAGGATAAAAGTCAAACTAATATCCCTGTCAGGTTTTACCCGTACATATTTTCGTTTTAAATTTTTATAGATATCTCCCGTCATGTATAATTCCAGGGGATTCCCCTCTTTAATAATTTTAGCTGAGAACGTCATGGTACTGCTGTAGAATGAGAAAAAAAATGTCGCCGTCTCTCCCGCTTTCAACGCGGTAATGCCACTATCGCTGCTGCTGAATACAAGCTTTTTATCCTCCACAGACAGCATCACTCCTTTGATGTATATCTTTCTGATTTGAAGTTCTACGGGAATACTTTGATCAACAAGGTTACTTAAAATAAACTCCTGTTCAATTCTTCCTATACTTGTACCCATTGATATTTTTCCTCACTCATACTCCAACCGTACATTCATAAATGAATCAGGTTCAAATTTTTTTTCATTTCCTACATAGGTTTTCTTCAGAGCATTAAAATCCATGGCGATATCACTGAGAAGCCAGGTTCCGTTTTCCCTCTCTGCAAAGATTTCTCCACTGCTCCTTCCTACAGGGGTAAGTATCCGCACACGGGCATCAATTGCGTCATCCTTATGAATAAAGGACCCGATACGAAGGGTATACTGCTTGTTCAGTTCAACATTCCCAAGGACACGGATTATCTTTTTACTCCAAAGGGGATTAAGCGCCTTTGTATCCTTTTTACCGGTAGACAAGTCAGCAAAATAATCCTCAATACGCCTGTACAGATCTTGTTCATCAGCTGGTAAACTGCTTACCTGCTGGAGTTCACCTATGACCATATCCTCTACGACACCGTTTACTGATGACGATATGGTCATCACTGCTGCTGAGATATTTCCTGAATCCACATCCGAAATGATCATTTTCCCCTGCTCTACAGGAGTACCATCTTTTTTAAGCGTTCCAAAAACAAGCTTCTTTTTTGCAGGAGCCGGTGTTTCGGCAGCACGAGCGCTCGATAATTTTGTTTCATTCCGTACAGAAACTACTTTTTTCTTTGGCTGACAACTATTAAGTATCAAGATAAACAAAAGAACAGTAAAAACAAATATCCGCTTGACAGTAATATTCAGCAAAAAATACCTCACCTGAAATCTATGGACAAGACAACATTCTACAGGTAGTATAGCCTTAGATTTAAATTATTACCATAGTTTTTTTAAGCGGGAGGAAAGGATTTGGGACTGACAGCAGCAGAAAAGATTCTGAAAGAACACTTTAGAGAGGGAACTTTCAAACCGGGAAATGAGATTGGAATAAAAATTGATCAGACACTTACACAGGATGCCACCGGGACGATGGTATATCTTCAATTCGAAGCTATGGATATCCCCAGAGTGCGTACAGAACTCTCGGTATCATACGTAGATCACAATACCCTTCAGACTGATTACAGGAATGCTGATGATCATCGTTTTCTGCAGTCATGCGCAAAAAAATACGGTATTTATTTTTCCCGTCCCGGGAACGGTATCTGCCATCAGGTTCATCTTGAACGCTTCGGAGCTCCGGGGAAAACCCTTCTGGGATCAGATTCCCATACTCCTACCGGAGGAGGATTGGGAGCTCTTGCTATTGGCGCAGGAGGGCTTGATATTGCAGTGGCCATGGCCGGAGGGTTGTTCTACCTCACCTATCCGGAAATTATTGAGGTACGCTTAACCGGAAAACTTCACTCTATGTGCAGTGCGAAAGATATAATTCTGACACTTCTAAAAAAAGAAACAGTGAAAGGGGGTGTGGGTAAAATATACGAATATACCGGTCCCGGTGTTTCAAGCTTAAGTGTCCCCCAGCGTGCGACCATAACAAACATGGGAGCAGAACTGGGAGCAACAACATCACTTTTTCCGTCAGATTCAATGACAAGAGAATTCCTTGCACTGCAAAAAAGGGCATCTGTATGGAAACCTCTTCAAGCTGATGATGATGCAGTCTATGCAAAAACAATCACCCTTGATCTGGACACGGTGGTTCCCATGGCTGCTTGTCCCCACATGCCGGATAATGTCGTTGAAGTATCGTCACTGGCAGGAAAGAAAGTTGATCAGGTTGCTATCGGCTCATGCACTAATTCCTCTATTACCGATCTTGGTATTGCAGCTGATATTCTGCAGGGGAAAACAATAGCAGAATCAGTATCTCTTGCGGTTTCACCGGGGACAAAACAGGTCCTCGACAGCGCGGTCAAGGCGGGAATCTACCATACGTTCGTTTCCTCAGGCGCCCGGATTCTTGAAAGCGCCTGCGGGCCCTGCATCGGTATGGGATTCGCTCCCGGATCAAAAGGTATTTCCTTAAGGACTTTTAACCGTAATTTTAAAGGGAGGAGCGGAACTGCTGACGCGTCTGTGTACCTTGTTTCTCCTGAAACAGCAGCTGCTTCGGCTCTTACAGGTACTATTACTGATCCACGAAGCCTGGACAGTATTACTACAGGCAATTACACCGATATAATTTCAATTAATGATAACATGATTATCCCTCCTGTTTCACCTGAGGAATCCCGTTCAACGGAAATACTCCGGGGGCCCAATATTAAACCCTGCCCCCTTGGTTCGCGGATGCCAGAAACCATACGGGGAACCGTCCTTATAAAAGTGGATGATAATATTACCACAGACCACATTATGCCAGCTGGTGCAAAAATACTCCCCCTGCGATCCAATATTCCTGAAATCTCAAAACATGTGTTTGAAGCTGTAGATCCCCATTTTCATGAGAGAGCAGCGGCAGTTGAACAGGGTATTATTGTGGGTGGAGAAAACTACGGGCAGGGTTCATCAAGGGAACATGCAGCGTTAGCTCCCATGTACCTGGGAGTAAAAGCGGTTATTACGAAAAGTTTTGCACGAATTCATAAAGCCAATCTTGTTAATTTTGGTATTCTTCCCCTTGTCTTTAAAAATCCTGAAGATTATAACTCGATTCAGGAATCAGATGAACTTGTTATTGAAAATATTTCCGAAACCCTCCTCAATGGCAATACACTCTCTGTTACCAACACCCGTTCAGGAGCTGTTTTTACCGTTTCCTATGATGGAGACGGGAGGCTTATCGAAATCCTCCTGGCAGGGGGGCTTCTAAATTATACAAAAGAGCAGTTAACCCGGTGAACAGTATCCTGGAATATCTTGACAGGGATTTCACCCTTCCCATAAGGGATCCTCTGTGGAGAAATATAAATCTTTCTCCATCTTTCAAAAAACTTCTCTCGGACCGTTCGTTCCAGCGGCTTGGAAGGATTAAACAGCTGGGGCCGGCATTTCATGTATATCCTGGGGCAGTCCATACACGGCTGAATCACAGCCTCGGAGTGTTTCATGTAGCAGGGCAGATTATGCGCTCACTACTCAGTCATAATAAACCTGAGCTGATAACTATTGACGGCCTGAAAGCTTTTCTCTGTGCTGCTCTTTTCCATGACCTCGGTCATTTCCCCTTTGCACACTCCCTGAAAGAGCTCCCCCTTACAGACCATGAGATACTTTCTTCCGAAATTATTCTCTCCCGTCCCCTGGCCCCTGCCATTAAGGAAGCACTTGGAATTGATCCTTCATTTGTCGCTGCTATTATAAATGAGGAAATGAGTGATAATGGTAATCCGGAGATCCTGTACTACCGGAAGATTCTTTCTGGAGTTCTTGATCCCGACAAGCTGGATTACCTTAACCGGGATGCCTTTTTCTGCGGCGTCCCCTACGGCATTCAGGATGCTGACTTCATCATTCACAAACTGACTTCCTTCAACAACGCTCCAGCCCTTGATCTGTCAGGCATACTTGCAGTAGAAAACCTTCTTTTTTCCAAATATCTTATGTACAAGGCTGTTTACTGGCATAAAGCAGTAAGAATCGCCACAGGAATGATCAAAAAAGCACTCTTCATGGCTTTACAGGAAGGTATAATACGGGATTCCGATCTGTATAATATCGATGATGAACAGTTTTTTCAGATACTGTCAAAAAAGAATTACCGTCCGTTTTCACTTATAGAGAGAGTTTTGAATAGAGACTTCTATAAATCCATTATAGAAGTAAACTTTGATCAGACTAATCCTGCTCATTCAAAACTGCTTGACCTTAATTACCGGTTTGATAAATCAGTAGAAATTGCATCAAAAATCTCTCAAAAAGTACAGCAGACCGTGTACCCTGAATCAGTTATTATTGATATTCCGGAACCAATTTCCTTTGAAGTCGATGTTACCATTATGAACGGCCGCACTCCCATGAATTTTACTGAAGCAGGTTCTGTCTTTACCGAATCCGTTGTCAGGGGTTTTACCGCTTCTTTAAGAAAAGTGCGACTCTTTGTCCCTGAAAACCTGAAAACGACCGCGGTATCTTTTAAGGATCTCCTTTCTTGATCACTGTCAAAGAACTGTCCGGGGGAACGATTCCTCCATGGATCAGACGGTTTATAAAACAGGCGGGGAAAAATATCAACACGTACCAGATGATAAAGGAAGGGGATACGGTCCTTCTTGGTATATCAGGCGGAAAAGATTCTCTGGCTCTTGCACTTGCTCTTTCAATACGGAGAAAATGGCTGCCGGTACGCTATGAACTTACCGGGCTTTTAATAAACTGGGTTGAACACCCGATCAGACAGGAAGAACTGGAAAAACTTGAAAGTTTTTTTTCATCCCTTGATATCCCTTTCCAGGTAAAAAATGCGCATATGTTTCCCGAGTCCTTTTTGGGAGAGTTCAACTGCTATCTCTGCTCCCGAAACAGACGCAGAATACTCTTTGAATACGCAGAGGAAAACAAACTTTCTAAAATTGCTCTTGGACATCACCTTGATGATTTTGTAGAAACATCCCTCATAAATCTTTGTTTCAGAGGGGATTTCTCTTCAATGCGTCCTGTTCAGGATTTCTTCAACGGGAAACTGCAGATTTTACGGCCCCTCTGTACGGTACGGGAAAGCGTTATTTCGAAACTTGAAAGAGAAACAGACATGCCTGTCGCAAAAACAACCTGTCCGAACAAAGAATCAAATATACGGAACCATCTTAAACCCATCATAAGCCAACTTTCACATATTGACACTTTAACAAGAGAACACATTTTTTCCGCTCATCATTTCGAAAAAGATTAATATTTTATTTCATTTTTAGATTTTATTTGTTATGATAGGATAAGAACAAGGAGGGATCGATGAACGTTCACAACCTGATGGAAGATATCGTAAAAAATACCGTAGAAGAACTTTTCAAAGATACGACAAAGGTGGATCCTGCTCTCTCCGGCTGTCTCCAGTGCAAGATGGATGTTGTCTGCTATGTACTTAACCGTATTAAACCGGAATATATTATTTCAGGAAGAGGACTTATCCACTTTGAAGATGATTACCATAAAAAAATACAGCTGGAGGCTGATCTTATCGCTCTTGCAGCAGAAGGAATAAAAAAAATAACTGAAATTAAACGGCCTTATTATCTTTCTTCTGAAAAAAAGGAAATACGTCAGTACCCCTATTTTTTTAATTTTCCGGCAATTATGGGCAGGGTTGTAAACGGTAAAACATTCGAACCGGTCTACAATACCCTTATTTCTCTCTATCTTGACAACAAACCTGCCCGTATGATTGATACAACATGGGAGAATCCTTATCTCATTGTTAAAAGCACCAGGGGCAGCTTCTCCTTCATGGCAGAACCGTTTCCATCCGACACACTGGGCGAAAAAAAGGAATTTTCTTTTGAGCTGCGTATTACCAAAGAGGGTTTTGAACCTCTAAATCATTTTTTCACCCTGGAAGTGATAAGTGAAAAAGAAATGAGAACCTCATACAACATAAAATGGACGTACAATACAGAAACGCTTTATCTGTTTCAATCAGAAGATGAAGACGAATCATCATCCTGATTAAGAAGATCCTGAAAATCATCGAGAGTCAGATCACTGTGTTTTTCCTCTTCAAATACAGTACGTTGTTTTAGAGGGAGATATTTTCTGTTATATAGATCTCCCAACCGGTAAATATCATCATCTTTGTATCTTTCCGGTATCTCCACTTCCAGATTATACATCGGTTCAGAAAATCCCCGCTCCATAACATGAACAGGATCAGTAATGGTAAACGCAAAATGGGGGCTGTAAAATATGAGAATTGCAATAACAAGAATAACGACAATAAAAAAGAAAAGGATATTGTATACAGACTGAACCTTGAGAACATCCATATTGTTGAAAAAGAAACTCCATCCGTTTGTATGAATAAAACTGAAATCACCAAACCCGAACTGTCTGTTATAATAAGAATTATCATACCGTGAAAAAATAGTAGCACCATTACGTTTAACAATGAGCAGATCCGGATCATACGTACTGAACAGCCGGGCCTTTTCAGCAGAGGGGCCTCCACCTGAAGAACTGAGAAAGCTTTCAATACCGGCATGGTGCTGCTGATCCATTCCTTCGGCAGAAGAGGGAAGAGAAAAGAAACCGACTATTAACGCTGAGGTAAAAAGCGTAAAAACAACAGTGCTAATGGCAAGGGTATTAATTCTCGTGATATGCCTCTGAGCCATGGGAGAAGTGATGTATTTGATTTTACGGAACAGCTTCAATATTCTCAAAAGACGTAAAATTCTGGCTATGCGGATAGCTTTTACAATTTTTAGAATATTAAACATGCTGCCGAGACCGAAAACAATACTTCCACCGAAAATAAGTGATAAAAATGCGGGGCCGCTGTTCAGCAGCAGCAGGGGAATCGATGCAAGGAAATCAATCCACCCCCGCCCTTCCAAAAAGTAGTATCCGGCTTCACCGCGGGATAGTGCAGTAAAATACCTGACAAGAAACTCTACCGTAAAGATAAAATCAAAAGCAAACCCGGAAAAAATCAGGATCCGCCTGGAATTCCATGTCCAGCCGGCAAGTACCGCAAAATCCTCAAGAAATGTCTGGACCAGTACAAGAAGAATGGCAATGATGATAAATGTTTCAAAAAAATCAACTATTTTCCGGTTCATAAAACCCCCTACCAGTTATTTTCAAGAGAATAACGATACAGTTCATCAAGCATCTTGATATCCCACCCGTAATACTTGTAATTACGTCTGCTTACACTCAACCAGCTTTTTTCCGGAGAAGAGGCACCCCTATCAACCCTGACATGGGGGCGTATGGATTTCCCCATGGCATTAAATATGGAAGTAAGACGTCCTGTTGTTGGCACAAACCGGTATTTTTCAAAAGGAAGGTAGCTTTTTACCGCGCTGGAAATAAGTTCAACCGGTATTTTAGGCAGATCCTTTTTCAGCAGTTTTTCAATTTTAATGGCATACTGCTTCGTAATGAGACCGCTCGATTTATCAAAAACCCCTTCGCTGTACAGATGCAGTGAGGACCGCAGCATCAGGGAAACACGTATCATATTCAGAATCTCCGCCTTACTCATTTTAAGACGCTGAACCTTGATTAATTCAAAATGGATGTATGTCTGGGACTCAAATATATCATCCAGATAATGATGGGGAAGTTTATACAGAAGCGCATTATAACTTCCGATAAAATCCAGACGGCCGCTGTTTGTTTTAAGGGTGCGGATAATAATGTTATACAGGGACTGAATCATTTTTTCATTAAACGGAAATGAATTCGGAAGACTGGAAAGGAACCCAAAATCTATCTTTTCAAACAGATATCTCTTTATCCCCTCCGCAGCCATTTCATCAACCATGGATGCAAGCTGCGGTTGCAGAATAGAAAGTATCTCTGTCCAGGTTTTACCGGGAAAGAAAGCGGGTGAAGCCAGCGTAGGGAAAAGCTGTACCGCGTTAAGTTCCAGAAATGTCGTTATCTGCTCCTCTTTCTGCAGAGGGTTAAGATAATTTAAACTGGGGTTGGATAATAACCGGGTAATAAACGCAGCTGCTTTTTCTTCTTCTTTATTCATTTTATTTACCATCTGTATGTGGTATTATATTCATTATGCAGAAAATCGCAAATATAAAATGATAAGAAAAATTTTTTTTACACTATTTTTTCTCTTTTTCCTTTGGCAGACAGTGCTTTCAGACGATGAGATCCCTCTCCCTGAAAAAGAAGCTCCGACTTCTCTTTTCTCTTCAAAGATTGGGGACACGGATGTTGATTTTTTTCTTTCCGGATTCTGGAAAGCAGCCCTGACCGGAGGTTTTGGAATATCCTGGGATTCAACAGGGAGCGGAATCGTGCAAACTCCCTTCTCGGGATTTTCCGGTACCCCCGTCTTTTCCCAGGAACCTGACATTACCCTCTCTCTCTGGCTTATGAATCAGTATTTTTTTGAAATGTCCTTTATAGACAATTATGCTCTGAATACGATCCTTTTCGGATACAACGCCCCGGATGAAAATGATTTCCTGCAGGAAGTACGTATCGGCAACACCGATATAGGTCACGGCACGTATTCTCTTCTGAACATCCCCGCGGCATCAACAGATTCTCTCGGTGCCATGGCAAAGTTCAAGAGTCCTAATTCAGAGCATCAGATTATGATACGTTTTGATCCCGCTCAAAAATCAGAAAAAAGCTTTAGGGGAAGCTATGAAATTCAGGAGACCCGAATTCCCCTCTCAAACTACATGAAGGGTTCTTTTTTTATTCTGCCGGATAAGAATGTTGAAGATTTACGCGTCTACATTGAAGACAGCACAGATCACTACCGCCTAGCTACTGCTGATGACGCGGTTATTTCTGCTGAAGAGGGATACGTCTTCTTCCGCAGCCCCCAGAACACCACCATAGCGGTACACTACACCAAAAACGGAGCAACGGTAGGTGATGCGTCTTTAGGAAAAGATGCCCTGGCTGCTGAGAGCGGCGAAGAAATTGATATTTCAGGGACAACAGATTTTAATTTTGGTGTTTCTTCTTACCTTGGTATGGATCTGGGAACCCTCCAATCTACGATCAACAGTGAAACAGCACTTATTATCTATCAGCCGGGACAATTTTCTCCCTTCCAGATGCTGAGTGTATACCCTCTTTCGTTCAACATACCGGAAGACGGGACTCCCTTTGATGTGCTCCTTGTTGACAAAAACCTGTCTACCGGAGAAAAAACTACCTTTCAGAAAGGACCGGTAGAAAAAACAATCATGTTTACCCGCAGCGACGATAACTCCCTTCGTAATCCCGCAAACCGGTACCCTTTTGCCGACAAAGCAGGAACCGGAACACAGCTCTACGGTCAGGAAAGCCTTCTTTCCGGTTCTCCGCCGGATACGGAGCTGCTTGTTGAACAGTACGAAAAGGTAAGTGCCTACAAACTGGGAGACAACGTTCTTGAAGGATCTGTTGAAATGACGGTAAACGGCACGGCGGATAACCGGTTTACCTTTAACGGTAAAACCGGCACGGCCTCGCTTCTCTTCATTCCCGCGGCGGATGACCGTATAGATTTTTTCTACCGGACCAAATCATCCGGCGGCGGAGGAGACTTCCTTGCCGGGATAGGGAACCATTTTGACATTTCGGACTCCTTGTCCGCTGAAATTGGAGCGGGCATACGATGGAATGTATCCGGTGGCAGCTACACAGAGAAAAAGAATGAGGCTCCCGGTTCAATTCTTGCGTCAGGCGGCATAACATACGAAGGGAAAAACCTGCAGGCTAAAATTAATGGCGGGATAAACTTTTACAGTCCGGATACAACAGGAACCTTCAGACTTCTTGGTATGGATACTGAAGGCATCCCTGTTCCTGTAACGGAGAACAGGCTGTACCCCGCTTCCGCTCCTGAAGACAATTTAATCTCCGGGTTTCCCCTGTTTCAGTCCGACAGGGGAGAACTGCGCTATAAAGACTACCACAAGTACGATTCCTTTGGCGGCTCCACCCTGATGAACTACAACGGGACACTTCCTTCTGCTCAGGAGTACAGCTATACCAACGGCGGGAGAACAGGACCGTACATAGCCGGGTCAAACAATGAGATAACGGGCAATACCGCGGTGTTCGACTACTCCCTTGGATCAAATCAATGGACCGGAGGGCGGATTCCCCTGGTACTCGGTTCGAAAGGCCTTGATCTTTCCGGGGTTCAGGGAATTACCCTGAAGATGAAGCTTCTTGATGCGGCAGGGACCGTACAGACGTACATCAGAATCGGACATCTCGGTGAAGATCTGGACGGAGACAACATCCTCGATAAAGAAACGGCACGTTTCGAAAAGGGATTCACCTTCAACCCGGAATACAACAACCAGACACTCAGCATGAAAGTCGGCAGCTCTGCTGACGGAAAGAGCGGCAACAACCAGATTGACTCGGAAGACCTGGACGGGAACGGAGTCCTCGATCCGGAGAATGCCCAAACATTAGTGACCCTGACCGGTGGGACAAATTACAATGAACCAACATCGTCATGGACCACCCTTACGATTCCCCTGACACCTGCTGACCGGAAAAAACTCCATAATGCGACAGGGTTGGAGATACTTATTAAAGATACTGGCAGCTCTTCTTCAGGGAGACTCCTTGTGGGAGATATTACCCTGAACGGTGCATCATTTATTACTTCTCCCGCTTCAGGGCCGAGTAGTACCGAGGAAGATTTGAATGAAACAGTCATCAGCCCGCCGGAAACGACCATAGAAAGCGATTTCCCCGAAGTCGGAAACACCTTCTCTGTATCAGGCCAGCCCCAGAATATCGGAAAGTTCATCTGGGATGCTTCCGGCAGCTGGTCCGCAGAAACCTTCACACAGCCTGCGGATCTTTCCGGGTACCGAAAACTTGTTTTCTACATGAAAACTCCTGTACCAGTACCGGCTGGTAATCTTGACGGTAAAGGACACTCGATGTCGGTCTCGTTTCTTGATTCCGGCGGAAAGGGTTTTAAGTTTTACTTTACCCCCGCTGCCTCTTCCAGCTGGCAGAAGTATGTTTTTGACTATACAGAGAGAACCCTTACGGTAAACGGAACGGTACAGAGTGTTGGTATATCTGAAGATGATGCTGCGGCGGAGAATGTTAATAATTTCATCCTGAGCGCTGACTGCACGAGCGCCGGTACGCTTTACCTCGATGAGGTCCATCTCGAAGATTCTGTTTTCGGTGTTTCGGGAGATCTGACGACCCGCTTTTCCTACTCCCGTCCCGGTGTACTCCTGGCTGCCGGAGGGACTCCGATACTCAGTAATTTCAGCTTTTCGAATTCATCCAGTCTGGCAGGGAACAATTTCGGCACGGGATTTACCACGCCCCAGGATTCTGATGTATACACCTCCTCTGCGATGGCAGTTACTCTTTTGTCAGCACAGCTTTCAGGCAGGTTGGATATAAGGAAAGAAACAGCGTCTGTATACTATTCCCCCGGCTGGGAGGTACATCTTCCTCTTTTCAAGGGGAAAGGCTCTTTATCTGATTCGTACAGCGAGTTCAACGGCAGTCATGCTCAGTCGATAAACAGGGTAAACGCCCTTACGATACCCATAGGGATCAGCCTTTTATCCTTATCCGCCCAGTCACAGTACCAGGACAATTCACTTGATCAGGAGTGGAATACCGGCTGGAAGACTGCAGGAAATATCTTTGATATTGACTCGTCTCTTACCCTGGGGATAACAGCTCCGGCAAATCCCTATTCAGGAGAAAATCTTTCCCGAAGAATTATAACATCCTACGGGCTCATGCTTCCTTTCCCTGTCCCCGATCCTCAGCGCAATGTAAGTTTCAAGATAGATCAGACGACACAGCTTAAAAATTCAGCAGTCCACTTGCAGGAAAATATTACGGCTGAGACAACAGGGACCACTGACAGGAAAACAGCAGCATCCCAAATTTTCACTTTGGAAACACCGATCGTTTTTAACGGTGATACACCGGAAGAATGGTATCTTACCCCATCCTACAGCCGTTCTCTTACCATGAAACGCTCCCCTGTTTCCGATACATCGTTCTTTTCCGATGCTGATACTGCATTGAACAGCATAGCTTCACAAACCTACTATTTTACCTCCATACCCTTTTACGAACTTTTTATGGACAGCAGCCCGCCGTTTTCCAGTGCAAGCTCCGGTTTTGATGCACTCACCTACAAACCGGATTTTACACTTACGTTTCAACGCCGTGGTAAAAATGAACCTGTTGACCTTATTCTCCCTTCAACCGCCCGGTTATCACTGTCAAGAACCCGCACACGGGAATGGGAAGCGCTTACTGATACCAAAGCTGTTTTGCTGGATATAGGAAGCAATGTTTCAAATCTTTACGGTAAACTCGGCTCACATCCTTTCTTTACCTGGTACCAGACCGAAGAATACACATCGAAAACAGGATTAGAGACATCATTCCCTCTCTTTCAGGAAGCATCTGTTTCTCTTCATACACAGCAGTATCTTAACTTTATCATCAAAAAAGACCGGTCCTTAAACTTCGAAACAAATTTATCTTTAAAATGGTTCCCGTTTACTACTAATGGAACAATTATCTCTTCCTATGACTGGCTTGTTCCGGTAGAAAAGAAGGTAAAAGTACCTGTTATTGATCCTGAGGGCAGTGAAAAAACATCTTTCATGCATAAAGAAATTTTTACGGTAAAATACAGCTACGATGAATCTCTTCAGGAAAGCGATATAACATACACAGTACATCATCGTACCAATTTCATTATTGGGAAAAAGGGCTCAATCTCTGCTTCCGCTGGAGTCGGTTTCAGCAAAAAGAAAATCAGCCAAAATAATACATCCCTCTCTTATCTTCAGATAGGGTTTGAAGGCGGGATTCAGGCACAGCTGAATTTCTAATATTTTACCATAGGAATTGTTTTTTTCCCTTCCCTGCTGTATAATTTATACGTATAAGAGGAGATATTCATATGAAAATAGTAAGATACGTACTTGTACTTGCACTCATTGCGCTATTTGTTTTTCCTGCTTTTTCCCAGGAAAAGAAGAAGGATGAAGGCTTTAACTTTGGAATGGATATGGAACTGGGAGCAGAAACCTTCAATGACGGGGGGATCCCCATTTCATACCAGAAACTTTCCCTGAATCCTGATATATCCTTTGGTAAAGTGGGAATTGGAATGGCAATTACCCTGCACTACCGGTTTACTGATGATGGACTCAAGGTCCGTACAGAAGATTGGGTACCTGATGCATCAAAGGGGAAAACCTTTCTGGATCTCTATCTGCCGCTTTTCAGGTATGTAAGATACGGCCATAAAGGTGATCCGCTCTATGCAAAAATCGGATCAATTGATGATGGAACCCTTGGCAACGGTTTTATAATGGGAGGATATTCCAACACAAATTTTCTTCCGGAACGGCGGATAGTCGGGCTTGCTTTCGATCTTGACGGATCTCTCTTTCAATTCCCCTATCTTGGTGTAGAAACATTTACAGGGAACCTTGCCAAATTTGATGTTTTTGGCTCACGGTTGTATGCCCGCCCCCTAATAGGACTAAACCTTCCCATACTTAAAGATCTGCAGATTGGAACCACCTATGCCATGGACCGTAATCCGAATGCTTTAAAGACATTTATTAACCCTGATGATAAACCTGATGCAGTATCGATGTTCGGTTTTGATTTCCGGCAGCCTGTACTAAGCAGTGATCTCTTTTCTCTTGCGGTTTTCGGCGATCTTGATTTCCAGCCTGCCAGCGGTAATAAAACGGAAACAGCCAGCGGCGGTCTTCTCGGTTTCGGGGGAAAACTCATTGGTTTTCTAACCTACGGTCTTAACGCGCTGTTTCTCGGTGAAAACTTTGTACCCTTCTATTTTGATTCCACCTACGATCTGTACAGGGAAGCAAAGTACGAAATGTTTAATGAAAGTAACGGTATACCAATACCGGGATATGCAGGATGGCTTGCTTCCCTCGGATTCAGCTTTCTTGATGATAAACTTTCATTTACGACGTCCGTTGACGGATCTTTCAAAGTTGACTCTACCGCCGATTCAACCTACCCCCATTTAAATGCGGTGGTGAAAGTAGGAAAAGATATAATCCCGGGATTCTTCTTTGATGCCAGTTATGACAAACGTTATATCAAGCATTTTTCTGATCTAATCAGCCCCGAAAATGCTGTAATCGGAGCAGATATCAACTACCAGACAGGACCGGCAGTTATTACCCTTGGATACGATCTTCGGTACGACGCTGCGTCTGATCCCCAGTGGACAACAACAGCAAAACTATCCACATCCATCAGCCTATTTTAGGAGGACTATTGATGAAAAAACTATTATTACTGCTGTTTATACTGGCAGTACCCTTTTTTACCATGGCACAGAATAACGGGCCCTTTGCGGTTCTTGAATACTATGAAGATGATACAGCACTGGAAATTACCGATGCATCCGGCACACCTGTAACTGATATATACTACGGGATGGAACTTCAGGCAGGAGATACCATCAGAACAAAGGGCACCGTTGCGGAACTGCGGCTTGATCCGAACGGCTCTATTATAAAACTTGCCCAGGATACTGTATTTACCATTGAGAATCTGCAGAAAACTGATTCGGATTCCAATGATTTCAAGCTCGCTGCCGGAAAAATTCATGCAATAGCAGCCCGCGCGGGATTCGCCCACTACCGAATTAAAACCCAGTCTGCAGTGGCAGGGGTCAGGGGGACTGACTTCGGAGTTGTTTCTATTCCCGGAAGTAAAGAGGAAGCATTCGTTCTGAATGGTCTCATAGACTATACAAAACTAAGTACCAATCAAACGGTAAGCGTCGGCTCAGGGATGATTGCGGATGCGCTTTCAGATGTATTTAAAGCGGCAGCTGCAAGCCAGGAACAATTAAAGGACCTTGTAAAGGATGTTGTTTTTACAAAACTTGATCCATCGAAAGTCCCCGGACATGAACCGAAAGCAGAGAAAAAGCAGCCGGAAACAAAAACCGAAAATGGAGCAGCCGATAATAAAAAAGCGGAAGAGTCAAAAAAACCGACAAAACAGGAAGTAGCAAAACAGGCAAAAAACAATACCATGTCCGCCATTGCCAAGTTACTTAAACTTGAAATTGGTACCGTAACCATGAACGGTCAGACGTGGTCCAAAGCGGTTATTCAGCCAACCTTTAACCTTGGCAAACTGAAACTTTCTCTCTACCTGCCGGTTATCTACGCTACCGATCTCTTTGATCCCGATGACTGGTATAAACCTGAAGGTAATAATGAATGGTCATTTGGTACAGATAAAAAGTTTTCAAGCAGCAATAAAGTCGATGAATGGACCGCACGGGCGCAGGACTTTCTTACTGACCTGTTTCTTAAAATCAGGTATGTTGAATGGGGAAAACAGAGAGACCCCTTCTTCTTTAAAATCGGGAATCTTAATGACATGACCCTTGGTCATGGTCTCATTATGAAAAACTTTGCAAATGATGCGGACTTCCCTTCTATCAGAAGAGTTGGACTGAATCTCGGAATTGACAGCGGGAAAGTAGGATTTGAAGCTGTGGTCAACGATCTGGCAGACCCTGAAATTTTCGGAGGCCGGTTCTATGTCCGTCCTTTCTGGAAACTTGCTCTTGGTGTATCAAGTGTTATGGATATCAATCCGGCAGGTGCAGCTGATAAGGAAGCAAAAGTTCCTGCTGATACCCGGCTCATTGCGGGTGGTGCGGATATAGATCTCCCTATATTTGAGAGTGATGCACTTTCGTTCATCCTTTTTTCCGATATTGCGGGAATGGTACCGTATCAGAACGGTTCATTCAAAACAGCAGCCTTATATGATAAAAAAACCTTTAGAAACTACGGATGGAAAGCCGGTGTTTTCGGTAATATCCTTTTTATCAAATACAATCTGGAATACCGGTACTTTGACGGAATCTTTCAACCCAGTTTGTTTGATGCTAACTATGAAAGGATGAGGGGCGTTTACATAAAAAATATTGATACGTATCTTCAAGATCCAACAGCTTCTCCTCTGTACAATAAAAAAACGATGGGAATCTACGGAGAGGCAGGTTTCGGCATAAAAGATATGTTCAATGTAAAGCTCGGGTATATGTGGCCATGGTCTGAGGATGCTTCGTTTAAGGATCTTGATGACGAACTTCTTCTCAAACTGGAAATACTTCCTGATACGATACCTGTAATTGGTTTGTACGGTTCAGTCAGCTACCAGAGGACAGGCTTTATTCAGACAATTATGGATAAGGGATCGGCGAATCTCTTTGATGCCAACACAGTGGTTACCGGTGAACTGATCTATCCTGTTGCTCCCATGCTGAATCTTGCAGCTGTTTTTTCAACAAGTGTCAAAACCAACCCAAATGGAACTATACACTATGTTGACGGTACGCCGGAAATTGTACCCTCAATAACCATTGAGACCAGACTCGGTTACTGATACAACATTTCACATGAATAATTCAAACTCATCCCGAAGGATCAGCCTCCTTCGGGATTCTGTTGCCCAGCGAATTGCGGCCGGCGAAGTTATCGACCGGCCCTTTTCAGTTGTACGGGAGCTTCTTGACAATGCCGTTGACTCCGGTGCTACCGAAATCGAGGTATATGTTGAAAACGGAGGTCTTGACTCCATACGGGTAATTGACAATGGAGCAGGAATGTCACCGGAGGACATGGAAATATGCTACTTACCCCATTCCACCAGTAAAATTTCAGAAATTGAAGATCTTGACACCCTTACAACCCTCGGATTCAGAGGTGAGGCACTGGCAAGTATTGCTTCCTGTGCGCAGCTTGAAATAATCAGTTCCGAAACAGGAGAGGCGGCAAACAAAATACGTGTACGGGATGGGACACATATCATTTCTTCACCCTGCACCGGAAAAAAAGGAACCCTCGTTGAAGTTTCTGCTCTTTTTCATACAATGCCAGCACGGAAAAAGTTTTTAAAACGGCCGTCTTCGGAAGCTGCAGCATGCAGAAGGATGTTTATTGAAAAATCACTCCCGTTTCATACCATCTCATTCAGATATTTTCAAAACAGAGAACTAAAACTCTACTTTCCTGTTTCCTCCCTGAAAGAACGGCTGCTTACCGCATTCCCCGGTGTTTTACAAAAAGACCTCATCCATGAGATAAAAACGGTAAGTGAATCCTTCTCCCTTACTATTGTTGCTGCTGATCCTTCCCTGACACGAAAAGATAGACGTTTTATTCAGATATTTTTAAATAATAGAAAAATATCGGATTTTTCCCTTACACAAGCTGTTGAATACGGGTTTTCAGAATTCCTTCCGGGGGGGGTATATCCTCTTGCCTTTGTATTTATTACCATCGACCCTTCTCTTATAGATTTCAACATTCATCCAACAAAGAAGGAAGTCCGTATCAGAAATACGGCAGAACTTCATCACAAAATTGTGACAACCCTGAAAACACATTTTCAAAGCCATTCATACAACTTTTCAAAAAGCACTGTACCGTCTCTTCCCGAAGCACGCACCTTTACCGGCCTTTCTTTTCCGGCATCAAAAAAAGTTTTTAATCAACCTGATCCGGAAAGCCCGGTTCCGGTACTTGCGGAGAAACAGCGCGAGTATAAACCGGAACTGAAATCAGAGCCTCAACTCCCATCCTTCCGGTACATCGGGCAGGTTTTTAACCTGTTTCTCATTGTAGAAAGCGGTACAAATATATTTTTCATTGATCAGCATGCTTCTCATGAAAAGATTCTTTTTAATGAGTTTATACAATCTGATGCAAAAGTTCAGGAGCTTCTTGTTCCCATTATCTTCACAACTGATGATACAATCAGTTCACTCATAAAGAATACCATTGATGAATATCTGAAAATGGGCATAGTACTTGAAAACATCTACCATGGTGAATGGGCACTAAAAGGTCTACCCGAAAAATGTATAGGTCAGGAAAGTGTTATTGTGGATTTCATTAAAAATCAGAAAGGAGCAGTTAAAGACTTAAAAACCGCACTTTACGCTGATATGGCATGTAAATCTGCAATAAAAGACGGCGAAACTCTTGATTCTGTAACAGCTGTTGAGCTTATTAGAAAAACATTGGCTCTTGAGAATGCCCGCTGTCCACACGGAAGACCTCTCTGGTTTCAGGTTTCCCGTGATGAGCTCTTTACTTTAGTAGGTAGAACATAATCAGCTTTAATTCTGAATAAGCGTTTCAATCTCATTCCTCTTACTGTAATCGGGTTTTTTGGCAAGAAGAGCTTTAAAAAGTTCCTTGGCTTTATCCTGCTGCTTCTCCGCATACAGCAATTTCCCTAAGGTGTAATATGCATCCCAGTATGTATTGTCAATTTTGATCAGCTCCGTTAATGCAGTAATTGCATCTGCCTTATCCCCTGTAGCAATATAAGCAAGGGCCAGGTTGTATCTCATCAAGGTAGCATTTGGTTTCTTTTCTATTGCTTTTTTAAAATGTGTAATACTATCCTTGTAAAGCTCTGAATGAAGATATACATTACCAAGGTTGTTATTAACCGCCAGCGATTCAGGATCAATTTGATACGCTTTAAGAAGCTGATCGAGTGCTTTATCATACGTACCGTTTTCATCATATATCTTTCCAAGGTTTATCCGTGGAAGAATATAGTTCGGATTTCTTGCAATGGAAGCTTTGTAAGCCTGGATTGCGGAAGGTATACTGTTAAGCTTCTCACTGATAAACCCGAGGGTATAGAGGTATTCTGCAGAATTACCGTCAAGCTGAACTGCTTTTGAAGCATAGGTAAGCGCATCACTGTATTTTTTAAGCTCTATTTCTGTCAAAGCCATGTTGTAATTTGTAACCGGATCATCTACTTTAAGCGCCAGGGCTTTTTTAAAGTATTTTTCAGCATTTTTATAGTCTTTAGCCAGTGCATATTCAGCCCCAAGAGAGGCAGCGTAGATTGCTTTTGATGAATCGAGAGAAACTGCCATCGTGTAATTTTCAATCGCAGCCTTTTCATCCCCGGCCAGGCGTTTTAATTCTCCCATCTGAAAAAAGGCCAGCGCGTTAGCGGGATTTATTTTGGATGCATTGAGAAATGCCCGGTAGGCGCTTACGTTGCTTCCAAGAACCCGCTGTGTAAACCCTAGATTTAAATATGCTTTTTCATGTTTCGGGTTGATATGGATGCATGCTTCAAAAGAGGCCCGTGCCTGATCAAATCTCTTTGCCTTGTACTGTGCTTTTCCCAGCTCAAAAAGAAGATCAGCATCTTCCGGATTTAACCGCGAAGCTGTTTTATAGGCATCGATAGCATTATCCCACTGATTCTGCTTGGCGTATACCTTTCCAAGGGTTTCATAGGGCAGGTACAGGTTTTTATCCTTATCAATAGCTTTATGGGCAAATTCAACAGCCTTGTTTAGATTCGGCTGACTATTTTCATCCTCCTGAAAATATGATTCTCCCTTTTCTGCGTAGGCAAGTGCCGAATCCGGATCAATCGTTAATGCTTTATCAAAAAATCCCCGGGCCTGTACATGCTGATCCTCAGCCATCTTCTGCCTACCCTCTTTAATAAGAGCGTTTACCTTTGCCTGCTTTTCCTTTTCGGCTTTGCTCATCTGTGCAAGCCGTTTTGCTTCCTCTTTTTTCTTCTCCTCTGCTGCTTTCCGAAGGGCATCAAGTTTTGCAAGTGCTTCTTTCTTTCTCGCAGCCTCCTGCTTCATAGCTGTTGTATCTGCTGTGGTTTTG
The DNA here is from genome assembly GCA_015493635.1 of Spirochaetaceae bacterium. Taxonomy (GTDB): domain Bacteria; phylum Spirochaetota; class Spirochaetia; order B11-G9; family B11-G9; genus S145-15. The sequence continues at coordinate 23,946 of WGCU01000013.1, forward strand.
AGGTCAGTACCTAACTTTGAAAGAGATTTAGAAAGATCCTTCTGGGCTTTCTGCTGTTCCTGTGCCTTTGCAGCTTCATCTGCCTTTTTTTTTCTGATTATCTCATCTCGGAGAGTCAGAGCCTTTTCATTATTCGCGTTATCTATAAGGAGTTTATTGACAAGTTCGAGAGCCATGGTATATTCACCACTCTGCATGTAACCTCTCGCAAGTTTCAATGTATTTGCCTGTTCACGTATCTTCACATTGTGTGCGGAAGAAACAGCAAAATAGGTTCCCCCGGCAGCAAGAAGAAGAACAAGAATAGCCGCACCTAAAATGATTAACTTTTTTTTATCCATAGATAACCCCTCCCTGTTTTCTATTCCACTATATCAAAGCCATCTGAATATTGCTCTACCTTACCGGTCCCTGCAGACAAATTTGTTGTATCCTCAGACGCATTCGATAAAGAGTTAAGAACCTTATCCAGTAAGGCTTGTTGTTTCTTTTCTTCCGCAAGTTTTTTCTGCTCTTGCTCAAGTTTCTTTCTGGCAATTTCATCCATTTTCCCCTCAAGAAGGCTGATTACCTTTGCTATTTCATCTTTTTGGTACGCATCCGGTTTTAAGGTAAGGTAGAGTTTATAATCACTGAGAGCTTTGTCATACTCCTTTAAGCGTAGATATTCCCCTGCTCTATTCCGCAAAGCCGGTGTGTTTGAACTGTTAAGGGTAAGCGCCTTTGTAAAGGAATTTATCGCCTTCTTACTTTCTCCAAGACGGATATAATTATTGCCAATATTAACATAGAAAAGATCTTTATGGCTGTCAGCAAGCGTTACACCCTGAAGATAGGTACTGATTGCTTTCTGGTACAGCTTTAACTGTTCATAGGAAATACCAAGATAAAGATATATCTTAAAATTTCCCGGATCCGTCTTTAACGCTTCTTCAAGGACACGTACTGCGTTTCCCGGCTCATTATTCAAAAAGTATTTCTCACCCTTTTTAAATAAATCACTTTCGGCATATAGAGAAAATGTGGTAAAGAGTAAAATAAGACTGAAAAAAGCTGTTAGTCGTAAAACTCTGATATTTTTACCTCCTAAAAGGTTTGACAGTTATTGATTTTCTCATTAATCTTGCATTAGGAGAAGAGTATGCCCCTAATAATAGTTCTTATTTTAATCGTCGGCATTGTGCTGGGACTTATAACATTTTTTGTCATCAAGTCTGTTGTAAAACCTGGTAAACTTTCCAGTGTAGACAGCCTACTGAAACAAGGGAAAGCCGCAGCAGCAGCTAAAATGGCAAAACAGATTATAGCCAAGGATTCCCGCAGTACAGAAGCCCACTATCTTCTCGGTCTTGCATATATGGCTGATAATAAACCTGAACTTGCTCTTGTGGAAATGAAAACAGTAAATCAGCTCGGCAATTTCGGTGGATATTGTCCCGAGGCTGCCTTCAGATCAAAAATGGGACAGCTTTTTGAGATGTTTAATCAGCCAGAAGAAGCTTTAAAGGAGTACCTGCTTCTCATAAAACAGCAGCCTGCGGAAGCAGAGCACTACCTTAAAGCAGGAAATCTTTTTGAAACACGCAATAAATCAGCAAAGGCAATGCAGTACTACAGAAAGGCTCTACAGCTTAATCCCCGTCTGAGCCAGGCTCATTTCAAAATCGGGTATCTTCTTTACCGGGGGAAAAAACATCTTGAAGCCAGGGACGAGTTTGAAAAAACATTAAAGTTTGAACCGACAAATTATGCCGCTCATTTTTATCTGGCAAAAATTCTTAAAGATGGGCATGAGTACATACCGGCTCTTCTATCCTTTGAAAAAGCAACAAGGGATCAAACCTTTAAAATCCGTGCTCTTGTCGAACGTGGTGCCTGCTACATGCAGATGAAAAATTATGATAAAGCAATTATAGAACTGGAACGTGCTATCAAACTATCAAAGAGTGAATCCGCTCAGGAAATACTTTACGCACGGTATTTTCTTGCGATTTGCCATGAGAAAGAACGGGAAATAGAAAAAGCCATTGAACAATGGGAAGCTATATACAGTAAAAAACCCGGATTCAGGGATGTCGCTGAGAAACTCAGTCAGTATCAGGAATTGAGAACCGATGATAAAATAAAGGACTTTCTTACCTCTACCGATGCAGAGTTTCAGGAAATATGTAAAGCAATTACTCTTTCTTTAAACCTAAGCCCTAACGATATCAGCTTGATTAGAAACGGATGCCAGATTATAGCAGTTGAAGACAGCTCAAAATGGAGGGGTACCCGCAAGATGCCGAAACTCATGTGGTTTTTAAGAGTTCCCGATATTATAGGAGAATCTACCGTTCGTTCGCTCCATGAGAAAATGAAATCCCTCAGTGTAACCCGTGGAATTCTTATTGTCAGCTCAACATTTTCACGCAGTGCCCAGGAATATGCTGAAAGCAGACCTATAGATCTTGTAAACAAGGATAAACTTCAGGAGGTTCTAAAAAAGGTTGATTTCAACTCTCTGCAGCCGGCATCCCCCCGAAAAAAACGGTGAAAATACTCTGCATCGCAGACCATGTGGATCCTCTTATTTATTCGGCCGGTATCAAAAAGAGATACAATGATATTGAACTCATAATCAGTGCAGGTGATCTGGATCTGGAATATTACAGTTTCATTGTCAGCTCTTTAAATAAACCACTCCTCTTTGTTTTTGGAAATCATAATCTGTCTCACATAGCGGAATACCGCATTGAGTACAGGAATACGATGCCTGCCCCACTCGCTTTGGGGCTAACACCCACAATAAGCGGCTCAACATACATCGGCGATAGAATAATTAAAAAAAAAGGACTGCTTATAGCCGGACTTGGCGGCAGCCGTAACTATAATAGAGGGAAGAATCAATTCACAGAAGCAGGCATGTTCTTTAAAATCCTTAAACTCGTTCCAGCTCTCCTTTACAACCGAATATTTCGGGGAAGATGGCTTGATATTCTTGTTACCCATGCTCCTCCTTACGGAATAAATGATAAAGAAGATGCCTGTCACCGCGGTTTTAAGATTTTTTTATTATTTTTAAAACTTTTTAAACCTGCATACCACCTTCATGGACATATTCATCTTTATGATCTGAACGCTCAGCGGGAGAGCCTGTACGGTAAAACACATGTTATAAATGTTTACAACAACTATATTCTGGAGGTACATCCACCTAATGTCAGATAATGCAACCTACTATAACCAAAAAGCAGGGGATGATTTTAACAAGGCAAAATCACGGGCAACCATCTCAAGTATTCTTCATGCCCTTACTCCTGAACGACAGAAACTTTTATCCCTGGAAGATGTAAAAAATCTTGTAAAACCGAAATCTGAAACCTATATAGGAATGAAAGCGGTTCCTGTTAACCTTATCGTAGGGAGTGAGGGAAGATACAGGGATTTTAACAGGGCTTTCCTTCCGCGGAAAGAGTTCAGCAGATCCCGATGGGTTAATGTAGACAAGGCTCACCTGCAGTCAATTATCCTTCCTCCGATAAAGCTTTATGAAATTGGAGGGACGTACTTTGTAAGAGATGGAAACCACCGGGTTTCTGTTGCAAAGATGCAGGGAGTATCATTTATAGACGCTGAGGTTATCCGTCTTGATACAGAGATCAAACTTGAACCGGGAATAACACCTGATATACTTAAGAAAAAAATTATTGAATATGAAAAAAACCGTGTTTTTTCCGAAACCGGTCTAGATGAAATCATTGACAGGAATACTATTAATTTCACCGCTACAGGAAGATTTTTTGAAATGCTCCGGCATATACAGGGACATAAATACTTTCTTAATGAAGAAGTAAAACATGAAATCCCTTTCCTTGAAGCAGCTGAATCATGGTACCGGAATCTCTATCTGCCTATTACTGATATTGTAAAGGAGGAGAAAATCCTGAACCGTTTTCCGGGGAGAACAGAAGGTGATCTGTACCTATGGATTATTAAACAGTGGGATGAACTCAAAAAACATTATGGAGACGATTTTTCACTTCATAAAGCTGCACTCGAATTTTCAAAGCAGTATGGAATAGGTTTGTGGCCCCGGATTAAAATGATTTTAAAACGACATTATTATCAATTGAAATGACATATCCGTCATTGGTAGCAGTATCCACCGTGTAGAGTTCAAAGGTATGTATCTTTTCTTTTATTCCTTTTAAAACAAGCTCTGCAGGTATTGCTCCAGAAACTACTTTCATGGATTTTACAACCTGTCCGCCTGCATTTTTTAAGAAAATATAATTTTCTTTGTAAACAGAATCTACTAAAAAGGAACCATTCTCTAAGAGGGTAAGTCCAGGGAGTTTTCGGGAAGGGGCAGATTCAGGGATGAAAATCTCCCGGGTATCACGATCTCCTCCGGAATCAATCACAACAATTCTGTAGGTACCTGACGGGAGATCTGTATTATCCGGCATCTGAATTTTATTTGAACCGATCCACCGCTCTTTACCAACAGTCTTTTCCGACCAGGACGTATCATTGTACTTCCAGAAAAGCTCTAATTTATCCTGTATAATGTAAAGAGAATCAATATCTTTCGGTCCGTCCTTATCGGAAACATCAATAAAAAGAGATAGATAGCGGGCGCTGACCGTCCCTCTCTTCAAGGAATAGATCCTCTGGTAGGAAATAGCATGTATCTCCGGAGGAGAACCCGAACATGAAACAAAAATAAAAAAGATGCCTCCGATCAAAAACAGTAATAATTTACCGTATCTGTTTTTCAAAACTCATAACCGGGTTGGCGTAAGATTCAAGAATAATATTCCGTACATATTCAGGCAGTCTTTTGTATCGTTTTAGAAACTTTTGAGCTTCTACCTTATTGTATCTGTTACTGTATTTTTCAGATTTTGTAAACGTATCGTAGGCAATATAGTTTGTAGTCCATAACTTGTAACCCGTTTGTATTTTCGTATCGATGGCCTCGGCAACTTCCTTCACCGTATTAAATTCTCCCTCCAGGGGGCGGGAAAAAGAAAGATTTACATTCCCCTTAAATCCTTTCATTCCACGGGTAATATGTATAAGGTCTTCGAATCTCCGTTTTATATGGTTGCCGTATGTCCGTTTCCGGTACAATGTCCATCCCTTCAATTCATCGGTCGGATCAAATTCGTAAGAGATAGATACAGGAACTACGGAAAGTTTTCTTATAAATTCAGTAAGAGACATCTTTTTCCGTTGGGCTAGATAGACCATCTTGATTACAGCAGGATTCGTTGTGTCAATTCCGTCTTTTGCACGGCCTTCCCGCTGAGCGACCCAGATGGAATTGTTGGCATCAAGTATACTATTGATAAACTCAGAGAGTCTTTTTGACTCTTTTACCTGCTCCCGGATTGTCAAATTCCGTTTAACGATAAATCCGCTGTTTATTCTGATAAGATCACCGACAATATCTTTCAGGATCAAGTTATCACCAAAAGCTATGTAGGGTATTTTGAATCCATTTTTTGACAGAACATGCACCAGTAACGCAGGATCAAGCACGATATCCCGATGATTTGAAATAAATACATATCTCTTTTCAGGATCCAGATAATCAAGCCCCGTATAGGTAATATTACTTGTTGTATTCTTTATCAGGTCTTTAACAACGACGCCCAGAGATATTTTCCGCTTAAAATCGTCCGTTGTCTTAATACCGAGAAAGCGGATTCTCAGATACATCCGTATGTAAAAATTGATGAGAGACTTTAAGCTTTTTGATGAATGAGGCATCATTGTTGTCCGAATACCATCAATCAGCCACTTGTCCCGAATAATTTTTTTTAAGACCCCTTGAAGCTCATCATTATTGTACGGCCTGATATCATCAAAGTTCATCAGGAAATGCCAACCAGAGCCTTGATGTACTGTGACCGCTCATAGCTTTCAGGATGGGTGCTGCTTTTCTGGGAAAGGATTCCCTTGAAATCGGCTATAGTATTAAAGTTTTTTTCATTCATCCAACTCTCAATATACTGCTTCATCTCTGATATGGTATCAAGCCCTTCATTCATCAGTACTGAACAAAGCTGAACAGATGAAGCTCCAGCGAGGATCTGTTTTACAATACTATTACCATCATGTATACCTGTCGCCGCGGAAATATCAGATGTTATCTCCCCGGAAAGAAGAGCTATCCATTGCAGAGACAAAGCCATTTCACCGGGACTGCTTATAAATCCGGCTGATTTTAATTTTAAATTCTTCGTATCAATATCTATCCGGTAGAATCGATTAAACAGTACCAGGCCATCGGCACCTTGTCTGCTTAGTTTCCTGATAAAATTAGCCATCCCGGAAAAATGATATCCGATTTTTAGTGCAACAGGTATTTTTATGTGTTTTTTTACATCCCTGAGTATATCAAAATATGCCTCTTCAATAACAGAACCATCAGTATCCGGATTGGAGGGGAGGATAAACACATTCAGTTCCAGCGCATCAGCACCAACACTCACAAAACGCTCCGCATAGTCAATCCAGTTATGGGAGGAAACACAGTTTACACTGGGAATGACAGGAATAGACAGGGAAGCTTTTGCTTTCTCCACAAGTCCCAGATATTCATTCATATAATAATCTGTACCTGCAGTCGAAAACATATCATAGGCGTCGGTATGTGCATTGTAGTCCATATCACCGATCATCCTCTCTGTATCCGACGTTATCTGCTCTTCAAAGAGTGATTTTAGTACCACCGCTCCTGCACCGGCATCTTCACAGCGTTTTACACTGTCTAATGTTGAAGTCAAACTTGAACTTGCGACAATAATTGGATTCTTAAGTTTTAAACCCATATATAAGGTTGAAAGATCTGCCATGTGTACTCCTTATTCAAACATAATCAACACTTTATTTATATCACATTTTTTATTAATTGTGCATATATAAATATAAAAAAAGTGCCGGAGCGGACCCCGGCACTCATAAACATTGTGTTTATTCCTTTACCCAGCGTAGAACGGGATTTTTAGCCGCAAGAACTTCATCAATTCTTTTTACAGGAGTATGTAAAGGAGCTTCTTTCAGCTTCTCAGGATTTTTAACAGCTTCATCATAAATCTTGAGCATAACGTCTACAAAATGATCCAGTGTCTGCTTGGATTCAGTTTCAGTCGGTTCTATCATCATCGCTTCATGTACTATCAGCGGGAAATAGATTGTCATAGGATGAAAACCGTTGTCAAGCAAAGCCTTTGCTACATCGAGAGCACTTATTCCATGTTCATCATGGAGTGTATCCGCTGAAAGAACAAACTCATGCATACACGTTGTATCATAGAAAAGATGATACGTTTTTTTAAGCCGCTCTTTGAGATAATTAGCATTGAGTACAGCCATTTCCGATGCTTTCTTAAGACCGTCACTTCCCATGGTAAGAATGTACGCGTACGCCCGTACAATGACAGCAATATTTCCGTAAAACCCTGAAATGCGCCCGATTGAATCCGGTTTATCATAGTTTAAGGTATATTTCCCGTCATGTTCTGTAATATCCGGAACGGGAAGAAAAGGTATAAGTTTATCACTGACAAGTACAGGCCCTGATCCCGGGCCGCCGCCTCCGTGAGGTGTTGCAAACGTTTTGTGAAGATTAAGATGAATAACATCAAACCCCATATCACCGGGACGTACTTTCCCCATAATGGCATTCATATTTGCGCCGTCGTAGTACAACAGTCCACCAGCTTCATGAACAAGGCCGGCTATTTCCACAATATCTTTCTCGAACAGACCGAGGGTATTGGGATTAGTAAGCATAATACCTGCAACTTCATCACTGAGGTGTTCTTTCAAACTGCTGACAGAGACGAGTCCCCGTTCATCAGCCTGCACTTCTTCAACATCAAACCCTGAGATATGGGATGAGGCAGGATTCGTGCCGTGTGCTGAAGTGGGGACAAGTACTTTGGTACGTTTCGTATCCCCTTTCTTTTTGAAGTACGCCTTGAAAAGTTTCATACCGGTAAACTCACCGTGGGCACCGGCAAAAGGCTGCAGGGTTCCCCATTTCATACCGGTAATTTCACACAGGCTTTCTGTTGTTTTATAGATAAGCTCCAATGTTCCCTGAACGGTATTCAACGGCTGCAGCGGATGGATATCCGCAAATCCCTGAAAAGATGCTACATCCTCATTGATCTTAGGATTGTACTTCATGGTACAGGAACCAAGGGGGTAAAATCCTGCATCTACACCAAAACTTTTAGATGCAAGTTCAGTATAGTGCCGAATAACATCAACTTCACTCACCTGAGGGAGTGCCGCAGGTTTCTGACGGAAAAGATCTTTCTTAAGCATTGAATCCAGTGGAATCTCAGGGACATCAAGTGAAGGGAAACGGTAACCGATTCTGCCTTCAGTATTTAATTCAAAAATCAGTTTACTACTCATTTCAGTACCCTCTTTAAAAGATCAACAAAAAGATCAATTTCTTCTTTTGATCTTTTTTCGGTAACAGCAATTGTCACTGCATCCTTCATTTCAGGATAGAATTGCTTTAAAGCAACGCCCCCGTAAACTCCCTCTTTCTGGAGGTCAGCCAGAACCCGCTCCGCATCCGGAATAATGACGGTAAACTCATAAAGAAATTCATTGTCAGCTAAAGGTGCAAGGCTCAGTTCCTCTGTCAGACGTTTGTACAGGTAATGAGCTTTCCGGGTACTCTGAAGAGCAGCTTCCCGGAGGCCTGACCATCCTACTGTCGACATGTATACAGCGTTCGCAAGAGCCGCAAGAGCCTGATTGGAACAGATATTGGACGTTGCCCGTTCCCGTTTTATATGCTGTTCTCTAGCCTGCAGGGTAAGAACAAAGGCTCTGTCACCGTCTCTGTCAACGGTCTGGCCGACGATACGTCCGGGAACCTTTCTCATAAGTTTTGACGTTGCCGCCATGTAACCGACCGAGGGTCCGCCGAAGTATTTATCAAGGCCGAAAACCTGTGTATCCCCGATAGCAATATCAGCTCCCCATTCTCCCTGAGGCTTTAAAATACCCAGAGTCATAGGATTCGAAGAAATAATAAAGAGTGATTTATTTTCATGAACGGCGTCAGCAAAACCTGTAAAATCCTCAACCCACCCAAAAAAGTTCGGTGTTTGTACAAGAACCGCAGCGACAGATTCATCCAGCTGAGCTTTCAAGTCAGAAAGGGATGTCCGGTAATTTTCTGACTTTATCATCTTGAATTTTACATCAACATCCGAGAAAAAGGTTTCAACAACTGCAAGAGTGTTTGGATGAACTGTTTCTGAAATGAGAACAGTATCAGCTTTCTTTCGTGTTTTCAACGCCATGGTTACTGATTCACTGGCAGCGGTATGGCCGTCATACAGAGAAGCGTTTGAAACGTCAAGGCCCGTCAGCTCGCAGATATCGGTCTGGAACTCAAAGATGGACTGCAGAATCCCCTGAGATATTTCTCCCTGGTAAGGAGTATACGCTGTATAAAAATTTGGCTGCTGCAGAACGTGCTTGACAACGGAAGGTATGAGATGGTCGTAAGATCCGCACCCGAGGAAGGAAATCCCCCGTTTATTTTTCTGTGCCAGCGCTTCCATTGTTTTATAAACTTCGTATTCGGACTTTCCCTTCGGCAACGAAAGAAGTTCTTTCCGAACTATTGTATCAGGAATATCATAAAAAAGGTCATCAACATTTTCTACGCCGATAACCTTAAGCATTTCCTTGATATCCCCTTCTGTTTGTGGCAGATAAGGAAACATATTTTCTCCTACTTTCCCAGAAATTTTTTGTATGCTGCAGCATCCATTAAACTGTCAAGTTCCGACGGATCTGACATTTCTACTGCAAAAATATATGCCGCATAAGCATCTTTATTAACCAGCTCTGCTTCATCTTCAAGGTCCTCATTAACCTTTACAATTTTACCGGAAACAGGGGAATTAACAGGAGCAGCTGCCTTTACTGATTCAATGCTCGTTGCTTCCTCATCCTTTTCAACCTCTGTATCAATATCCGGAAGTTCTACATAGACGATATCACCCAATTCCTGCTGCGCATGATCGGTTATACCGACATACGCTACTTTTCCTTCAACCCGTGCCCATTCATGATCCTCGGTATACTTTAAATTTTCTGGAACATTCATATCATACTCTCCTTACTGTTGTGTTTGTTTTGTATTCTTAAAAAATGGAGTCTTTACCAACTTTGCTTTTTTCATTTTTCCGTTGATATTGACTTCTATTTCATCACCGATTTTTAATCCTGTTCCTCTTTTTATAAGGACAAGACCTAGAAACTTGTTCAGGATGGGCGACTTGGTTCCCGAAGTAACAAAGCCGATTTCCTTTCCGTTCAGATGCACCGTATAACCGGCCCGGGGAACTCCCTTGTCAACCATCTCACATCCCCTCAGCGTACGGGGGATTCCATGTTCTTTTTGTGCTGCCAATGCCGCTTTCCCGCAGAAATCCTTTTTGTCCAGTTTGACAAAATAAGACAGATTCGCTTCCAGAGGAGAGATGTCTTTGGTAAGTTCATGCCCGTAGAGAGGAAGCTTTGATTCAAAACGGAGGGTATCCCTTGCTCCAAGCCCACAGGGAAGCACGCCTCTATCTTTGGTAGCATTCAGAAGGTAGTTCCAGACATCAGCCGCATCTTCATTTGCAAGATAAATTTCAAAACCATCTTCACCGGTATATCCTGTTCTCGAGATAATTGCTTTTTTGCCGTCTATCTTCAGATCATCCCTGAAGTGAAAAAACTCTATATCAGCCACTTCAGGACTCACAAGTTCTTTCATGTAGCTTTCGGCTTTCGGACCTTGAAAAGCAATCTGTGACATTCTCCCTGAAATATTTTCAAGTACAGGTTTCTCAGAGGCTTTCTTAATCCATTCATTTTCCTTCGAAATCCAGGAGAAATCCTTATCCACATTGGAAGCGTTGACAACAAGCAGATACTTCCCTGTAGAATATCTGTATACAAGAAGATCATCCACAACCCCGCCGTCCGGATAGCACATGGGAGAATACATACACTGATTGTCATGCATTGCTGACACGTCATTCGTAACAAGATAGTTTATAAACTCTTCACTTGTATCACCTTCTACGGTAATTTCACCCATATGAGAGACATCAAAGAGCCCCGCATTTTCCCGCACAGCCATATGTTCTCCGATAATTCCCTTTTCGAAATTAACGGGGAGTTCCCAGCCGCCAAAATCGATAAGCTTTACGCCATCGTAGTTTTTGTAAACATCGTACAAAACCGTTCTTTTCAGCATACTTCCTCCTGAATCATAAATTTTTTATTATATACACAAAACACTATAGTACATAGGGAACACGCAAGTCTATTCCCTGATATACCACAAATGTTTCAAAGTCCTGTATCTTATCGACTTTAGCGAGTTCCTCTGTAAAGAATTCAAGCAATCCGAATCCCTTCTCATCATTGAGGAGTACATACATAAGGATGTCGTACCTTCCGGTAACAACACTCACGGAAACAACACCTTTCAGCTCATTGAGTTCAACAGCTTTTTTTTCAAGCTCTACGGTATTAAGCTTCATGGCAACAATGATAACCTGATGTCCCGGCAGAGACTGAGGATCAATGAGACCGGTTATTTCCAAAACACCTTCTTCCATAAGACGGTTCACCCGGGATCTGACCGTGTTCTCTGTTAGGGACAGATCTTCAGCTATACTGCTGAAGGATTTACGTCCGTCTTTCAAGTGCTTGATGATGGCTAGATTAGTCTCATCGATCTTCATACGTATTACCCTCTCTTTTTTGAAAAACTTTTCATGAAATCTGCAAGGGTTTTAACCATTTCAACAGGCATGGCATTGTAAATGGATGCTCTGCAGCCGCCGACACTTCTATGACCTTTCAGGAACATCATCCCCTCTTTTTCAGATTCCGCCAGAAACTCCTTTTCAAGATTTTCATCTTTCAACCGGAAAACAACGTTCATTGTTGATCTGAACCGGGGATCTACGGGAGACACATAAAAACCGTCACTTCCGTCAATAGCATTGTAAAGCAGTGTTGATTTTTGATCAGCTCTGCGTTTCATTTCCGGGACTCCGCCGTTCTTTTTTACCCACTGCAGAAACAGTTTTACCGCCCATATCGTAAAAACGGGAGGGGTATTGTACATCGCATTTTTGGAGGCATGAAGTTTGAAGTTTAAATATGCGGGAAGAGAATCCGGAGACCTTTCAAGAAGGTCATCTTTTATAATCATGAAAGCCGCTCCGGCAGGTCCAAGATTCTTTTGTACTCCGCCGTATATCATGGAAAATTTGTCAACCGGTATTTCCCTGCTCATTATATCACTGGACATATCACAGATAAGGGGAACAGTGCCGGTTTCAGGCCAGTTCTTCCACTGCAGACCTCCTATGGTCTCATTGGAAGTTATATGAAGATACGCAGAATCTTTGGAAGGCTTGACAGAAGCAGGGTCAGGAAGTACCGTATACCCGTTCTCTTTTCCGTCAAATACTATATTTGTCCTGCCCAGTTTATCCGCATCGCTCCATGCCTTTTTGGCCCATGCTCCGCTTAAAACATAATCAGCAGACTGTCCTTCTCCTCTAAAATTCATGGGAATCATGGCAAAAGTAAGGGTTGCTCCCCCTCCGAGAAAAAGGACAGAATAACCGTCTGGAATATTAAGGAGTTCTTTCATCAGCTGTATTGCTTCATTGTGAACATCATCGTAATATTTATGTCTGTGACTGTTCTCAATAAGGGATAATCCGTGTCCTTCAAAATCTACGATATTGTCACGTATTTCCTCCAAAACCTCTACCGGCATAATACAGGGACCGGCTGAAAAATTCAGTTTTCTCATTTACTTTCCTCCCTTGATAAATTCGCTGATAATTGCAGAAGCCTCTTCACCTATCCGGAGCAGGTTTTCCACAGTGCCAGCTCCGATGTGGGGTGTCATAAGCGTATTTTTTGCTTTTAATATAGGGTAATCAGGGGAAGGAGGATCAGTCGGCCAGACATCAGTCGCAAAATAGCGGAGCCGTCCATCTTCAAGGGCTGCAGCAACATCAACAGCATTGATACACCCCCCTCTTCCCGTGTTTACAAGAACAGGGTTTTTGGTACAGGCATCAATAATATCCTTATTGAGGAGCCCCTCGGTTTCAGAGGTTAGAGGAAGATGCATGGATATATAATCCGCATCTTTTACCGCGTCTTTTACCGAAGGCTTCATTTCAGCTGCGTCGCTTTGCTGCACATATTTATCGTAGGCTACAACCTTCATACCGAAAACTTTTGCCCGCTTTGCCACCTGACGTGCTATATTGCCAATGCCGAGAAGGCAGAGTGTTTTTCCATACAGTTCTGTCCTTTTCAGTTTCTTTTTAATCCATTCACCCTTAACCATACTTTCATGTCCTTCAACGATTCTGTTGGGAACAGCAAGCATGAAGGTAAAAGCCAGCTCTGCAACTGCAATGGAAGATGCTTTAGGGGTATTTCGAACCATAATACCCTTCGATTCTGCATACGTCTTGTCAATATTATCTATTCCAACTCCGCCGCGAATAATGAGCTTAAGATTTTTTGCACTGTCAATATAAGCTCTGTCGCATTTCGTTTTGCTTCTTACCAGCACAATATCGGCTTCCGGGAGCCGTGACTTATCATCAGTCACCTCCCCGTAAACTGACAACCGTTCAGGCAATGAACTGTCAAAAGCATCTGAGATTAATAGTAACATTCTGACCTCCGCTACATAGATTTAAGAATATCCTAATCCTAAGTGGGGCTAATGTCAATTATTTATGTGATTTTTTATATTTTCATTAATAATTAGGCAAAAAAATAACAGAGACCGATATTTAGCAATATCGGATCTCTGCACTTCTGAATGGAAGTCAATAACTCTTCATGGATTGAAGTTTCCGGACTTTCTTCATTTGTTTTCTTTTAAGAGCTTTATTCTTTCTGTTCTTGATTGTGGAAGGTTTTTCAAAATACTCTTTTTTCTTCCATTCCCTGATAATACCTTCTTTTTCCACCATCCGTTTAAAACGTTTAATCGCTTTTTCCAAAGGCTCTGTTTCATCAACTCGTACGAAAGCTATAAGAATCACCCCCTTTCTGAATACTCAGCTGTGTATGGTTACCCTATACAGAATGGCTTCCCCTGTCAAGAGCCGCGTTTTATGTCAAGAACAGTAAGCTGCAGGCGCTCAGTATTCTGAAAATAATTCCTCCCCAGACGGAATACAACATCTACCGTATCTCCAACTGAAAACTCAATGCCGACCCGCTCCGCCGCTCTCCAAAATACCCCCGGCCACTTGTACTGCCCTGAATCAAGGAGCAGCCGGACATGCTGCTGAGCACTTTTACCCATTATATCTGCAGAAGCAATTTTTAAACCTCTTGTAAGGAAAACAAGAGGCGGGTTTCCCTCACCGTACGGCTCAAACATTTCTACCGTTTTAATAAGGTCCGGCTGCAGGTATTTTAGGGGCAGTTCCGCATCAATCATCAGGGTTTCTTCCCTTTTTTGAAGTATTTCTGTTTTTCTTGCCTTGTTCCTTACGGAAAAAAGAAACTTCTCAAGGTTCGATTCGGGAAGGCTGAAACCTGCTGCATAATCATGTCCCCCATAATCGATAAAAAGATCTGAAAAATTCGAGAGGAACTCTTTTACTTTAAACCCGTTAATGCTCCTCATTGAACCGACGAGATTATTATCAACATACGCGATAACGAGAGCAGGAACACCAAAATAGGAAACAAGCCTCGAAGCAATAATACCGGTTATACCGCGCTTTATCTTCCGGTCAATGACAAGGACCATTTTCCCGTCCATGGTATCAAGCTGCTTTTCGGCCTGAGAGATGACACTTCCCCACACCGATTCACCCAGCTTTTTTCTGGCTTTGTTCAATGACAGAATTTTAGCCGTTAAATCCGCCCGTTCTTCCGTTGAATTAGTAAGGAAAAGCTCTACCGCTCTGCCGGGTTCTCCCATTCTACCGGCAGCATTTATTACCGGTGTTATCTGCCAGCCGACATCAGTTGTTCCGATCTTTTTCCCTAACAGGTTTTGCTGAAAGAGAAGCTCATGAAGCCCTTTTCTTTCAGCTTTGTTTAAAAGCTCCATCCCTCTTTTTACAAGAATTCGGTTCTCATTAGAAAGAGGCATCATATCAGCTATTGTGCCAAGGGCCACAAGATCAAAATTTTTTTCAAAAATGTCCGACTGTTTTTTAAACGATACGGTAAAATACGCCGTAAACAAACTGACAAGGATATCTAGTTCTTTTGGCATTTCTTCGGTATAGAGAGAAGCTCTGCTCTTTTCCCGAAGCTCCAGAAGACTTTTTCCCCGTAAAACCTGATATTCTTTCCACAAAACAGGAGCTATATCATGCACCTGTATATCAGTAGCATTACCAAAAACCTTTTTAAGCATCTTTACCTGCACATCTTCTTCATAGACAAAAATGTGCCGGCCCACAAGAAAATCCCTCAGCCGTGTCTGTTCAAGCTTCACGAGTCCGGGAACAATATTTTCAGAAATTCGATCCATTTCAATCATGTTTACAAGGCGTACGGCATCGAGAATAAACGTTTCGTTTCCGGGATGCACATGAAGAAGAACAATCTCTTCTTTGTAAAAAGGAGTTTTTCCAAAAATCAAAGCCCAGATAACTTTCAGAGTAACTCCACAGCCTGCAAGGTGGGCAAAGGGATAACTGGTGTCAAACATTTTAGGGTTAATTATGGCTACAGCAGGGGGAAGGTCATGGGCAGGAAGATGGTGATCAAGAATAATAGTATCTATGCCGCATTCAGCCGCATAGGTAATCTCTTTAATATTCGAAATACCACAGTCTACGGTTATAATAAGGCTGCCGTCCTCATGGGCAAACTTTTCAATTGCCTGGCGGGTTACTCCGTAGGGTTCATCCCCTTCAGGAAGAGACCAACGGGCATCAATTCCTATTTCTGCCAAGGCTTCTTTTAATATAACCGTAGACGTTATACCGTCAACATCCCGGTCTCCGAGGATGATAACATGCTCTTCCTCGGAAGCTGCCTGTAAAATACGGTCAACCGCATCCTCCATCTCATCAAAGAGAAAAGGATTATGCAGATACCGCAGATCACTCTCCAGGTAAAATAACAGTTCTGACGGCTTTGTAACACCCCGCCGTACTAAAATAGACGCCGACAGCAGAGAAAGATTAAAAATATCTGAAAGCTGCTTTACCTGGCTTTTATTTATATCTTTTTTATTCCATTTCATACAGTATCCTTCGTATTCTACAGTAAATTGTTTTTCAATGAATTTAAGGGGTATTCAAGAAAATTCTGAATCATGGTAAGGAGCAGCTGTCTCAGAGGATGTACTGAAGATTTCACCAACCCTGTTTTTACCGCTCCTGTAAAGGGCAGCCTCGCTGTGTACGCCAGATATTTTCTTTCGCCTCCATTTAAGGTGAAATTCCCTGCCGCACCGCACCTGCTGCATACAAAAGCATTTTCTTCCTGAGAGAATGTGAGAAGTTCACCAAGCCCAACCTGTCGTCCACACATACTACAGTAATTTAAATCAGGATTCATTCCTGAGAGAATTAAAAACCGCCACAAAAACTGAATAACAGTACACTCAACCTGTGCCGGATTGCATGTATCAAGTATGGTTAATGCATCCCGCAGAAGAATAAAAATATCTTTTGAATCCCCTCCCCCGCCGTAAGATTTTAGTACAATTTCTGAAAAAAGAGAAGCCCTGTAAAAACGGGGAAGATCGTGCCGTATAATTGAAAAAGAGTTTTTTTCCTCGGCATCAATTACCTTGTACGTTTTCTTTACAGGATTATAGTACAGGTGAAGATGCAGCTGTGAAAAAGGTTCAGTGATGCCGGAATACTTCCCTTTCCCCTTGTACGCGCCGTACAACAGTACATCGATGAGTCCCAGCTGAGGGGTTAAACATGATACCCCTTTATGATAATCTCCTATCCTCCGTGTTCGGAGAACAAGAGCATTTACAGTAACATTTCTCTGCATTCCATGGTATGATAAAGCATGAAATACGATAGTGTACAGAGTAATTTAACTTTTTTAGTTGCTGAATCGATGTAATATAATTATTTTATAATAAATTAATGAAAAAGAGAGAGTGAGCATATGCCTGATAAGCAGATTATACCAGTTAATCAGATATTACCAAACAAACTTCTTATCATCCCCCTTCTCGGGAAACCTATTTTCCCCGGGATTTTTACTCCTTTGATTATAGAATCAGAACATGACATCACTGCCGTAGAAAAAGCACTTTCCAATGACGGTATGATTGGACTCCTCATGGAACGTAAT
Organism: Spirochaetaceae bacterium; assembly: GCA_015493635.1. GTDB lineage: Bacteria > Spirochaetota > Spirochaetia > B11-G9 > B11-G9 > S145-15. Next base: position 41,322 of record WGCU01000013.1, read on the forward strand.
GAGAATGAAGATTCCGCCGCTGATATACCCCAGAAGGAAAAGCTCTATTCGATCGGAACAGCTGCAAAAATTGTAAAGAAGATCAACCTGCCCGATGGAGGATTAAATATTTTTATTTCTACCCTCAAACGCTTTAAGGTAAAAAGGTTTCTGTCAAACTCAAATCCTGCTGCAGCAGCAGTTGAATATCTCAATGACACAAATGATACATCCATGGAAGTGCAGGCCCTTACCCGTTCGTTACTGACAGAAATGAAACAGCTTTCTGAAAATAATCCTCTTTTTTCCGAAGAGATGCGCCTCAATATGGTTAACATCGATCAACCGGGTAAAATTGCGGATTTCATAACATCCATCCTAAATATAGAAAGAGATGAACAGCAAAAAATTCTGGAAACCCTTGATGTACAGAAACGGATGGAAGATGTTCTTATTCATATCAAAAAAGAACAGGAACTTCTCAAAATACAGAAAAAAATACAAAAACAGATAAATGAGAAAATTGAAAAAAACCAGCGGGAATACTTTCTCAAAGAGGAACTGAAAGCAATTAAACAAGAACTCGGAATGGAAGTAGATGCCAAATCAAGTGAATACAGGCGGTTTAAAGAAGCTTTTGAAAAATTCCATTTTGAAGGCGAAATAAAAGAACAGGTTGAAAAAGAACTTGAGAAATTCTCTCTCATGGATCCGAATGCCTCGGAATTTATTGTAACCCGTAACTATCTTGATACTATTATTTCTCTTCCCTGGAATGCCTCAGAAGAACAGAAATCTTTCAATCTGGTTGAAGCAAAAAAAATTCTAGATAAAGATCATTATGGTCTTGAGGATGTAAAAGAACGGATTCTTGAATATCTCGCAATTCGAAAACTGAAGAAAGATACAAAGGGTTCTATTATCTGTCTTGTCGGCGCTCCCGGTGTTGGAAAAACCTCTGTGGGTATTTCAATTGCAAGAGCGCTGAACAAAAAATTCTTTAGATTCACTGTCGGTGGAATGCGGGACGAAGCGGAAATAAAGGGGCACAGAAGAACGTATGTGGGAGCAATGCCCGGAAAGATTATTCAGGGATTGAAAATTGTAAAAACAAATGATCCGGTTTTCATGATTGATGAAATTGACAAAATGGGTGCCTCATACAATGGAGACCCTTCTTCAGCTCTCCTTGAAGTTCTGGACCCGGAACAAAACGTTGCATTTCGGGATCATTACCTCGATATTCCCTTTGATGTCTCAAACATCCTCTTTATCGTTACAGCTAATACCCTTGATACCATACCCCGGCCCCTTCTGGACAGAATGGAAGTAATCAGGTTGTCAGGTTATATCAAGGAAGAAAAGATCGCTATCGCAAAGAAATATCTTATACCGAAATCACTTTCACGGACAGGTCTTCTTAAAAAGCATGTTACCTATTCAAAGGCCGCACTTACGGCCATTGCTGTCCATTATGCCAGAGAAGCCGGTATGAGAACCTACGAAAAAGCTCTTGATAAAATACATCGGAAAATAGCCAAGAAACTTATTCTGAAAGAAGCCAAGGCACCCTTTTCCATAAAACCTGAAAATCTTGAAGATTATCTTGGTAAACCTGTTTTCAGAGAGGATGATGTAAAAACGGTAACGGGACCTGGAATGGTAACCGGTCTGGCATGGACAAACTTCGGAGGAGATACCCTGCTTATTGAAGCAATTACCATGCAGGGTAAGGGAAACTTTAAACTGACAGGTCAGATGGGTGACGTTATGAAAGAATCTGCTTCCATAGCCTATTCTGTTGTCAGGCATATAGCAGATGAATACGGTATAAACAGTGATTTCTTTGAGAAACAGACAATTCATCTCCATATACCTGAAGGAGCAACTCCTAAAGACGGACCCTCGGCAGGTGCGGCAATGGCCAGCGCGCTTCTTTCTCTGGCCCGGGGGAAGATAGTTAAGAAAAATCTTGCCATGACAGGGGAACTCTCTCTGACCGGCAAGATACTTCCTATCGGCGGACTAAAAGAAAAGGTAATCGCCGCCCGAAGGAACGGTATAAAAAAGATTATTATCCCAAAAACAAATATGCGTGATCTGGATGAAATTCCCGATTACATAAAAAGAGGAATCAAGTTTTTTCCTGTTTCTGTTTTCAAGGAGGTTATAGACCTTATCTTTTAATATGGAATTATTATCTCCGGCAGGAAACATAGAGAAACTCTATTATGCATACACTTACGGCGCGGATGCCGCCTATATCGGAATAAAAAACTTCTCTCTCCGGGCAAAAGCTGATAATTTCGGCAGTAACGAATGGGAAAAAATAAAAAAAATAAAGGGTACAAAGAAATTATTCGGAGCATTGAATATATTCTTCCACAACAAGGATCTCCGTTCCCTGGAAGAAAATATTGAGTATTTCAAACTTTATCCCTTTGATGCATTCATTATCAGTGATATTGGAATACTTTCTCTTATAAGAAAACATTTCCCGGATATCCCCCTCCACCTGAGCACCCAGGCCAACTGTCTCAACAAGGAAGCTGCCAAACTATACCGGGATTTGGGATTTAAAAGAATTATTCTAGCCAGAGAAACCTCTCTTGATGAAATACGGGAAATCAGGGATTTTCTTCCCGACATAGAGCTTGAGGCTTTTGTCCACGGCGCCATGTGTCTTGCATACTCCGGGCGCTGTTTCTTAAGCCGTTACATGGCAGACCGCAGTGCAAACGAAGGCGACTGCGCTCACTCCTGCAGATGGCAGTACCGGTATCTTGAAGAAAAAGAACGGCCGGGAGAATATTTTCCTGTAATCGAGGGAGACGGTTTCACAACAATTTTATCATCAAAAGATATGTGCCTCATTGATCACCTTGATAAATTCAAGAAAGCCGGAGTTGATTCTTTGAAAATTGAAGGGAGAATGAAATCAATCTACTATACAGCTGTAGTCACCCGGGCCTACAGAAAGATGATAGACAGCATGGAAGGAAAGACAATAGAAGATATTGACGGTTTTAGAAACGAACTTAATAAAGTAAGCCATCGGGAGTTTTCGACGGGGTTCTACTTAGGAAAAGACGAAATAGAACAGTCTACAGAGATAAGCTATCAAAGGGCGTTTATGTTTCTTGGTTCCATCGGCAGGAAAACCGGAGAAAACCGCTATGAACTCACCGTTAAAAACCAGATAAGAGAAAGCGACAAAGTAGAGTACATCGGACCGGATATCCTTTTTTTAGAGGATAAAGCCTTCAAACTTTACGATGAAAACGGAAACCGCACCGAAAAAGCGGACCATGGTAAAATATACACCATTGAAACGCCGCTTCCGGTTAAAGAAGGGTATATTCTACGAAAACCAACGGCTATAAAACAGCCATTTTTTGAGAGGAAAGTATGAAATATATCCCGGGATATGCGGTACACGCCATTACCCTTTTTACCGCTCTCTTTATCATCACCATTTCACTGCTTCCTCATCCGCCGAAAGTACTGACCCCTTTTGAATTTTCTGACAAGATTTTCCATGCACTTGCCTATACTGTTTTTAGTATTCTTCTCTTTTTCAGCTTAAAAACCCGATATACCGCCTTCAGATGGACTGCACCCTTGGCTCTTGTCCTCGTCCTGCTTCTTGGAGGGATAATTGAGATTGTTCAACCCTATTTTTCACGTTCCAAAGACTTTTACGATTTCCTTTCTGATACTGCAGGAGGAATTACCGGAATATTCCTGACAAAACAATTTATCCGGATTTTTCATCTTTCTTTCAATAAAAAAGGTGTCTCCTTTGACAGGAAACACCCTCTTTAAATTTATATTCCCGCTGTCTTAATCCACAAACTTTTCTTTCATGTATTCAAGATCGAGCTCCGGATACAGGGGATATTCTTTCAGCAGTGCCGCTACCCGTTCCCGCGCTTTATTGACAACCTCCGGAGCAACATCATATTTTGCCCTGCTTTTCTTTCCTGCATTTTTTCCGCTGCTTATAAGGGCCGGTTTTGCATTGGAAAGAAGGAAATATATAATGGATGCAATTTCCTTCATCTCTTTTTCACCCATGCCAAGGGTTGTCAAAGCAGCTGTTCCCAGTCGCAGCCCGCTGGTATACCACGGACCGTTGGGATCGAAAGGAAGAGCATTCCGGTTACAGGTGATACCACATTCCCGGAGCAGACTTTCCGCCTGACGTCCGTTCAGATCAAAGCTCCGTACATCAAGGAGGAAAAGATGATTATCGGTTCCTCCAGTTGCTACCGTAATACCTTCGTCCATGCAGTATCCGGCAAGAGCCTGTGAGTTTTCAACGATCTTTTTTGCATATACCTTAAATTCCGGTTTAGATGCTTCGGTAAGGGCAACCGCTTTTGCAGCAATAATATGAGGCAGAGGACCACCCATAACAAGGGGACACGCCTTGTTTACAGAATCTGCAAACTCATCTTTACAGAGAATCAGACCGCTCCGGGGGCCGCGCAGTGTTTTATGGGTTGTTGTGGTAACCACATCGGCAAACGGAACAGGATTGTAATTTCCTGTCATTACCTGCCCTGCAACAAGTCCTGAAAAATGTGCCATATCCACCATAAAGACAGCTCCAACTTTATCAGCAATCTCTTTCATCCGTTTAAAATCTATTAACCGCGGATACGCACTGTATCCTGTAAGGAGGATGAGGGGTCTTATCTCCATTGCCATTTTTTCTATTTCATCATAATCGAGAAGACCCGTTTCCTTATTAACACTGTAAGTATACGCATCAAACATCTTTGCTGAGACATTAAAACGGTATCCATGGGTCAGGTGACCGCCGGAATAGTAATCCAGGCCGAGGAGTTTCTGGTTTCCGAGAGCTTCCCGAACCTTGTCCCATTCCTCCCGTGACAAATGGGCAGGATTCATGTCTCCAAGCTCTTCGAGGAGAGGCGTTTCGATCCGTGTTGTCAGAATTGCCCAGTATGCGATAAGGTTCGCATCCGCTCCGCTGTGGGGTTGAACAAAGGCATTTTCAGCACCGAAGATCTTCTTTGCCATATCAACAGCGTATGCCTCAATATCATCAACATTATCACATCCTGCGTAAAAGCGGTGATAGGGATACCCCTCAGCATAGTTGTCAGTCAAAAGATTTCCTGCAGCAAGCTGTGTTGCAAGAGAGGTAAAGTTTTCACTTGCAATAAGCTTTAGATTTGTCCGCTGATTCTCAAATTCCTTAACAATCGATGCTGCTGTTTCTTTAGAAACCTTCTGTACCATCTCCAGTGAAGAAAGATACGCGAGAAATCCCGTATCAATCTCATCGGATTTTCTACCTGATAGATATTCCCTAACTGCCGAATTACTCATTTTACACTCCTTCTTATTAGCTATAACTAAATATTCACACTCTATATTTACTAATATAACATATTTCAGGTATATAGCAATAGAAATATATTATTTTTCAAGTTCTTTGAGGTATTTTTGTATTTTTTTTCTTCCTTCATCAAATTCGGCTAATTTTTTCTTCTCTTTGAGAACGACTGATTCAGGTGCATGAGCCAGAAATTTCTCGTTGGACAGTTTTTTTTCAGCTGCGGTGTAAAGCTTTTCCGTCTTTTGCAGCTCTTTCTTCAACTTTGCTGTTTCAGCGGGAATATCCAGTGCTTCCCGGACAAAAACATACGATTCATACCCTTTTCCTGCTGCAGGTATACTTCCCGAAGGGTCTGGTTTTTCATAACCGATGGTAAGGACCGAAGCTCCGGTTAGCACCTTGATCAGATCGTAGAAGTCATTAAAATACTCAGAACCCTGAAAATCCTTTTCCATAACGACGGCCACAGGAATTTTTTTCTCAGGCGGGATAGTAAATTCACTTCGTATCGTTCTGATACTTTTTATAAGATTCTGTACAAGTGAAAACTTTCTCTCAATGTCCGGATGATTCCTCTCATCGGTTTCCTCCGGGTAAGGCACTATGATAATTGCATCATTAACCCCGGGCAGCTGCTGATATATCTCTTCGGTTATAAAAGAAAGAAAGGGGTGGAGAAGCCGGAGAGATTCTTTCAGAATATTTATCAAATGTGTGATGGCTCTATCCGCACGAGCCCCGTCGTTACTGTACAGATCCAGCTTTGAGGCTTCAAGATACCAATCACAGAGATCATTCCAGAAAAAGTCATACACAGTTCCGGCTGCATCATTAAACCGGTATCCTTCAATTGCCCGTTTCACTGCACCGGCTGCATTATTCAGACGGGAGTAAATCCATAGATCAATCGTCTGGTAGGTAATATCCGACTCAGGAATCAAAGTTTTGCCTTCGAGGTTCATAAGCATGAAACGGGTAGCATTCCATACCTTATTGGCAAATTTTGAACCGAATTTAAATGAATCCTTGTCTATGAGAATATCCTGCCCCTGTGCGGCAAGAAAAACAAGGGTAAACTTCATGGCATCAGCACCATACTCGTCTACAATCTCCAGAGGGTCCAGACCGTTTCCGAGTGATTTTGACATCTTTCGGCCTTTTTTGTCACGGACAAGCCCCGTAAGATAGACGTCTCGGAAAGGGACTTCACCCATAAACTCTTCACTGGCCATAATCATTCTGGCTACCCAGAAAAAGAGAATATCATACCCTGTTACCAGCGTTGATGTCGGAAAGAATTTTTCAAGATCCGGGGTCTTTTCAGGCCATCCCAGGGTAGAAAAAGGCCACAGCCACGAAGAAAACCATGTATCAAGTACATCTTCATCCTGATGGAGAGAAGTGCTCCCGCATGCCGGACACCGGGCAGGATCGTCCCTTGCCACAATCATTTCACCGCAGTCATCACAGTACCAGACCGGTATCCGGTGCCCCCACCAGAGCTGTCTGCTTATACACCAATCCCGAATGCCATTGAGCCAGTGAGTGTACGTATTCTCCCATTTTTTTGGAAAAAAACGTACTCTTCCCTCTTTCCAGGCATCAAGAGCTTTAATGGCCATTCCTTTCATACTGACAAACCACTGTTCCGACATGTATGGTTCAATAACGGTATGACACCGGTAACAATGTCCTACCTGATGGTTATGTTCCTCTTCCCTTAAGAATACTCCTTCAGCCTTTAAATCCTCAACAACCATTTCCCGGGCTTTCTCAGGCATCAGTCCCCTGTACTTCCCAGGAACGGCATCGTTAAGTGTTCCATCGGGATTGAGAATATTTATTTTTTCCAGATTGTGCCGGTTACCGATAGCCCAGTCGTTAGGATCATGTCCGGGAGTTATTTTTACCGCACCGCTCCCGAACTTCCTGTCAACATAAGCATCGGCAATAATTTCAATGGTACGGTCCGTCAGCGGTAAATGTACGTACTTTCCAACCAGATGCCGATACCGCTCATCATCCGGATGAACGGCCACCGCAGTGTCACCAAACATCGTCTCAGGCCGTGTTGTCGCAATTTCAATATGCCCATCCCCCTCTACCAGGGGATAAAAATAGTGGTACAGCTTGCCGGGAAGTTCCTGATGCTCTACCTCATCATCAGCAAGAGCTGTTCCGCATGAAGAACACCAATTTACAAGGTAATTACCTTTATAGATGAGTTTTTTTTCATAGAGTGATACAAACACCTCTCTGACTGCATGGGACAGCCCTTCATCAAGGGTAAACCGCTCCCGCTTCCAGTCACAGGAAGCACCTATCTTCTGCAGCTGTTTTGTAATAATCGAATGGTGCTCATCCTTAACCTTCCAGGTTTCTTCCACAAACTTTTCTCTGCCGAGATCCGCCCGTTCAATACCTTTAGCCCGCAGCTTTTTCTCTACAATATTCTGTGTTGCAATACCCGCATGATCGGTACCGGGAAGCCAGAGCGTCGGCCGGCCGGTCATCCGGTAATACCGTATAAGAATATCCTGAAGTACATTATTAAGACCATGTCCCATATGGAGAACACCAGTCACATTGGGAGGGGGAATAACAATGGTAAACGGATGCTTGTTCTTTTCCTTGTCGGGATTATCCCGTGGTGAAAAGAGATCATTTTCCATCCAGTACCGATATATTCTTTCTTCAAAATCAGATGGATTGTATACTTTCGATAGCTCAACTGCCTTCATTTCTGACTCCTGCTCGTTTGCATTTAAAACCGAATAGTATCAAACTAAGGAGACAACTTCAAGCTGGAGTTTTTAAAGAAAAATTACCGCCGGGCAGCAGCAGCTTTTCGTGAACGGGCAATCCTTTCCATTTTACGGTAATACTTTGCCTGTTTGTCAATCTCTTCAAGGTTGGAAACCCGAATTTTATTTTCAACTATCTTCAATTTACTATTTTGGAAAAGAAGACGCAGCTGGGTATTCCCGTCAACCTTTGAAAGACCCACCATATTTACAAGTTCTTTGGGACCGAAATCAAAGGTATATGCATTATTACTGATAGGAACCCGCAGCTTTTCAAGCTGAATGGAAAGTGCATCATACATCCTCCCGAGAGGATCACTTATCTGGGTGTTTGCAAGCTGTTTATAGATGAACCAGATTCTTTCTGAAAGCAGCTGGGTCAACCGGGTTATAATTTGCGGCTGAGATTTAACCATAAGTCTGAAATTCGCTTTATTTACGGCAAGCAGCACCGCATCTTCATGCGCAATTGCTGAAGCACTTCTTGGTTTGTCCTCAAGAAGAGACATTTCTCCAAAAATATCACCGGTTTTCAGCAGTGCAAGCATTACTTCGTTGTCATTTACAATTTTTGTTATTTTAATACTGCCTTTCTGAATGATATACAGCTCCTGACCCGGCTGACTTTCAGAAAAAACCATCGTTCCTTTGGGATACCCGCGGGTAAACTCTTCGGTACTTCCATCAAGATAAACGGCTTTAGAGTATGGACGTATTTTACCCATCCTCTCTCTGGCAGTTTTTATATTCTCACCGTTCGGACAATATTTTATATACTGATGGTATGCATAGTATGCCAGGTTATACTGACTCTGCCTGGCATAATATTCCGCAACTCTAAAAAGGTGATCTATCTTTGTATCGCCTGAACTTTTCAGGGTAATCCGTGTCAACTCCTCATCAAGATATCGCATCTTTTTACTGAACTGCTGGATAATTTTCATTGCAACGGGGGTGTTTTTTTCAATTAAGAGACCGTACTGATCTCTGTGAACCGAAATAAGTACAACATCGGTAACAGCCCGGGCAGTTTCAATGTGGCTATGAGAGGACATTGTTGAAACAACACCGAAGAAATCTCCTGGAGAAAGCAGATTCCCCCCCTCCTCTTCAACAATTTCAACCTCTTTGCTTATCTGAACTTTCCCCTGGCGGAGTATATAAAAGAAGTCAGCTTTCTGTTTGCCTTCAACAATTATATACGCACCCTTTCGGAAATTTACAAGTGAAAGCTGCAATGGATTATTCATATACCACCTAACAAATTATTTACTTATTATAGTATAGGAGCCAGTATACATCTTTGTCAATTATAAAACAAACGATTATTTCTGTTACCCTGTTCTTTTTACCACCAGTCTATTACCTGTATATCATTCCACCGGGATTTATAGCTCTTAATAGTATCCGAATATTCTTCCTGCACCGTCTGAAGTGAATAAGAACGCATTTTTTGTACTGTTTTTCCATCCGGATTGATTGGTTTTATATCAATAACGCCCTTTGAAAAGGTTATCCGCTGGTTATCAACATTCCCGAAATAGTACCTTTCCGGATTCTCCGGTATTTTTATTCCGACAATATCCATTCCATCACCAAGAGCCGTATCAACAGGAACCCAACCGAATCCTTCAAGATAGAATTCCGACCACCAGTGTTTCCGGGTCTGCTTATCTCCATAGACAAGGTATCCGGCTACAGTACGGGCCGGAATACCGGCACTCCTGCACAAAGCAGTAAACAGGATGGCATAGTCAAAGGCATCGCCTTTTTTCTTTGCAAGACTCTCGAGAGGAGTTATGAAGGGAGATTTACCGCTGTATTCAAGGCGTTTCAGCAGATATGAATATATTTTTTCTGCTTTTCTATAGGGATTTGATTCCCTCCTTGTCAGGGAGGAAGCAATATTGCGGATAGTTTTATTATCTACGGGAGTAATAGTATTTGCGGAGGTATAATAAGAGAACAACTTTCTTTCTGTATTGTACTTTTTAATAACCCTCTGGGTGTTGATATCAGTTTCTACAGCATAACGTTCAAACCAATAGCTCTGGGTGAATTTATACACACGCCAGGGATCTATTTTATCGATCTGATACATCATAAGGCCCTTGTAATCCTTCCACATCGGTTCGGGATCAAACACGGCTTCCATATTCCGCTGGGCCTGATTCTTTTGGACACCCGGTACCCATAGTTCAAACTCACTTTTCTTACCTTGGGCGACAACAATATCTGAAACGGATACATCGTACTGTATCTGATAGCCTCTTTTTTTATCGTAAAGTTTTGTACCCACAGGATTAACAACCTCAAAGTAAAAAGAATTACTGTCTCCTCTGTCAGTAGAAACCTTAACCTCCCCTGATGTCGCACCATCGGGAACAAAGACAACGACCTTCTGGCTGTCCCATGAAATATAATCAAAATCAAGAGGGGAACAGCTTATATAGTTGGTTCCTCCAGCTTCTTTCCCGGAATAAAAACTAAAAAAAACCTTCCCTGCCCCCTGGGACAATCCAAAATTAAGACCTTCAATAGTAACCTTCTGTCCTACACGCCCTTTTAAAGGAGAAACACTCCGGATATACGGTTCTCCCGGTTTGGAAGGACCTTTAATAACAACAGGAACATACTCTTTATTGATAAAGAGAGGGCCGTTACTGATACCTGATTCTGTCTTCACATACAGTCTGCCGGATTTTACATCATCCGGAACCTTTAATACTATTTCATGAGAATTCCATGAGATATAGTTTGAGAGGGTTGGTTTTATACCGGCAATAATAACCTCATTTCCGCTTTGGTTTTTACCGAAGTTCTTCCCGGTTATGATAATTTTCTCTCCCGGTAATGCTACCGACGGCGTCAGTTTGTATATTTCCGGAGGTTTATTAATCAGAAGCAGAGAAACTATGAGAAGAATAACAAAAAAAACAAATAAAACAAAAGGCAGTAATTTTTTACTGAAAACCATACCGTTATTTACTAACTCCCGTAATAGTGTTGAGATCGGGATTCTGCACTACCTGGATTTCCAGCTCGATGGTATATGTCTCCAAAGAAGCCTTGATAATACCCAGCGGGAAAAAGAAAACCCGCTCACCCGAATTCACTGGAATACTTTTAATCGTCGCGTAATGACGCACTGTATCAGAACTGGAGGAACCAATCCATACTTCTCCCTGTGAAACAAGAAGAATAGTATTATTTTCATGTAAATACGGAGTTATATCGGCAATAACAAGGACATTGAGTCCGGATATTTTTATCTTTACCGATCTTCCATTGATGGTAATTTTACTGAGCTCAGTCGTCCAGATATTTTTACCGGTACTATCAAGGACATTCGTTGTTACATGTAACAGCAGTATATTATCTTTTAAATATGAAAGCGCATTCTGAAGTTCCAACCCACTGACCGATACGACACTCTGAACAAGCAATAAAAAAATAATAAGATTTTTACGCACTTCTAGCGGCCTCTTACATAGTCAGCTTCTTTTAAGAACTGCGGCTCTCCAAGGTATTGAAAAGTATGTCCCAACGGGAGATCAATGGTAATCTCCACTGTTTTATCCTGTGAATTCAAATAACGGATAACACTATTCATGGAATCGGCAGTCAAAACGTCAGTTTTAGAAGAGGTTATAACCGGTACAACCTCAGCAACAGCCGCAGGTCCTGTCCTCCTGGTACTGAAAAAGAAAAGGCTTAAACCTACCAAAACGAGGGATACAGCAGCAACTGCGACCGCTGTTTTTGACAGATATATCTTCCGGTACCAGAATCCCAGCTCCTTCTCCGAGGATATGGAATGGTGAATTCTTTCAAGAACAACTTCTTTTTGAAACGTATAATCCGGAGTCTTGTACGTACGAAGAATACTACGGACATTCCTGAATGATGCAACCTTTGCTGAGCAAAGAGGACAGGAAGAAAGGTGCTCTTCAACCTTTTTTTTCCATGTTTCTTCAAGTTCATCATCAAAATATGCTGACAGTATCGTATCATCAAAGCACATAGACATCCTCTTTATCTATCATATTTTCAAGAATATTTCTTGCTCTGAAAGCTCGTATCTTAACATTATTCTCCGAAATATGAAGAATCTTCGCAATTTCCCTGTACGTCAGACCACCATACTCCTTTAATATCAGAACTGATCTCAATTTTGCAGGAACGGCATCAAGGGCATGTCTAACAATCCGTTCTGTTTCATCCTTGAACACCGCATCAATTCCTCCATCATCAAACGTTCTACTTTCATTCCCCAGTTTAACAACAGCTCTACCTTCCCGTTCTCTCCTTTTATAAAAATTAAAGGAAAGATTTTTTGCTACTCTGATAAGCCAGTAACGTTTATCATTATCCGAAGAAAACCTGACACCGCTCTTATAAAACCTGATAAACGTCTCCTGGCATATATCTTCGGCAACATCCATACTGCCGACAATATGGTATACAACCTTGATCAGGACAGGAAACACCTGTTCATAGATCTTGTTAAACTGTGTTATATCATCAGCCCCATCTACCATAGAGACAACAAACCTCTCTGAAAGTTACACATTTTTTGTCCATTTCGTTCCTTCAGGAGTATCTTTAATACTGATCCCTCTCTGCAGTAAAAGATCCCGGAGGGTATCGGCTTTTGCCCAGTCCCTTCTTTCCCGAGCTTTTTCCCGTTCTTTTATAAGATCCATTATTTCATCATCGAGGACCTCAACACTTGCTTGTTCGAGCTGTTCTAGATTAAATCCGAAAACTTCATCCATTTTATAAAGGACTGTCAGTTTTTCGCGGGGAGAAATATCCTTGTCTTTCAGGAGCATCCACATTTCTGACAGTGCTTTAGGAGTATTAAGATCATAAGCAAGAGCAGCTTCGTAATGACCAAGGTATGTGCGTGCTTTGTCTCCAAGCTGACTAAAAGGACAGGGAGAAGCATCTTCTTTAAGCCGAAGCGTCCTATCGTATAAGTTCTCTCTAGCTTTCCGGGCAGCATCGAGGGATTCATAGGAAAACTGCAGCTGAGAACGGTAGTGCCCGCCGAGAGAAAAATAACGATAATCGAGAGGGGTGTAGCCCTTATCCACCAGAACGGAAAGCGTAAGAAATTCACCGGAAGATTTTGCCATCTTACCTTTTCCAATAATAAGGAACTCGTTATGCATCCAGTAATTAACCCACTTCCTTCCTGTAGCAGCTTCCGACTGGGCTATTTCGTTTGTATGATGTATCGGTATGTGGTCAATTCCGCCGCAGTGGATATCGAACTGTTCTCCAAGATACTTCATACTCATGGCACTGCATTCAATATGCCACCCGGGATATCCCCGTCCCCATGGAGAATCCCAAAGCATCGAATGATGTTCAAACTTTGAGTGGGTAAACCACAGAACAAAGTCATGCGGATTGCGTTTATTGGAATCTACTGCTATCCGTGCTCCCGCGTGAAGGTTCTGTTTGTCCCGCATGCTGAGTTTACCGTAGTCCGGAAATTTATCAATACTGAAGTAAATATTGCCTCCTGCTTCATAGGTAAATCCTCTGTCCTCCAACCGTTTTATCAGAGCTATCATATCCTGAATGTGGTCAGTTGCTTTACAGGACACTGACGGCCGTTTAATATGAAGGCTGTCAATATCATGAAAAAAGGCTTCCGTATAAAATGCCGCAATATCCCAGACTGATTTCCCGGTTTCCCGGGAGCTTTTGAGCATTTTATCTTCCCCTTCATCCTCATCATCCGTCAGATGGCCTACATCGGTAATATTCATGACATGCGTTACATCATATCCGAAGTATTCAAGGGTACGCCGGAGAACATCATCAAAAAGATATGCCCGCAGATTTCCAATATGGGCGTAATTGTAAACAGTAGGGCCGCAGCAGTACATTCCAACATGATGATCATGCAGCGGTGTAAAAAGCTGCATACTTCTACCCATGGTATTATAAAAATGAAGTTCCATATTTCCCTCCGGATTCCGGCGTATTTTTTTTAAAACAGGTAGTATTCATGCCCGCTTTTACGTATGATAGAACCGTGGATTCAAATGTACGTAAAATACTGGAAAAAATCAATATAAGGGGCGAATTGAAAAAAAATGAGCCCATGTCTTCTCATACGACCTTTAAAACAGGCGGCCCCGCCGAGTTTTTTTTCATTCCCCGGTCACTTGAAGACTTAAAAGCCATACTTTATTTCTGCAAAGAATACGGGGTGCCGTATTTTATTCTCGGCGGAGGAGCAAACATTCTTGTGTCTGACAGGGGAATAAACGGAATAGTTATTGACATGAGGCATTTCAACCGGATTGGATTCAGAGACACTATCTGTTATGCCGAAAGCGGTGCATCGATAAGCCGAACTGCAGAACAGGCAGGGAGAAAAGGGTTTTCCGGTTTTGAGTTTATCTATGCCATGCCCGGTACTGTTGGAGGGGCAATATGGATGAATGCACGCTGTTACGGATCCTCTCTTTCTGATATTCTTTATTCCGTAGACTATCTTGATGAGAATCTTTCCCTAAAAAAACTTACAAGAAAAATGATTCTTGAAACATCCGGTTATAAAAAATCAGTTTTTCAAACCTCAAACAGTATTATTTTAAAGGGAGAATTTCTCCTTAAAACGGGAGAGAAAGGTGAAATTGCAGACCGCATGGAAACGTATAAAAAAGACAGAGAACGCAAGGGGCACTTTCTTTTCCCCAGTGCCGGATCTATCTTTAAAAACAACAGAGAGTTCGGAGAACCGACAGGAGCCATTATTGATTCCCTTGGTTTAAGAGGGCGGAGTATAGGGGGGGCTCAGATTGCGCCATTTCATGGAAACATTATCATAAACACAGGGACAGCAACCTCCCGGAATATCAGAGATCTCATTGAGATTTGTAAACAAGAGGCAAAACTAAAACGCGGGATACTGTTGGAACGTGAAGTACAGTACGTGGGAACATGGCAATAAGGAGGCAGCATGAGTACCTGGGTTGAACATTTCAGAGAGTTCTCAAAAATAATGAAACATGAAGAAATGCGGGAGTTTGTTCATTCACTCGACATATCTGAATTACTGGACCAATGGAGGGTCCTTTCTGAAGAAGAAGCGGATACTGTTTTCAAAAATCTCCCGATAACAAAAAAACGGGATCTTATTGTCGAACTTCCCGATGCGGAGCAGGAACGGATTATCCGTTCGCTATCTGCACAGAATAAAAAAGAGCTCTTCAAAGAGATGGAGCCGGATGACCTGGTAGATATTGTTCAGACGGTCAGTCACGAAGTACGGAATGCGGTGTGGGAAAGTCTGAGTGACGATGCAAAAAAGGAAACGTTGTTTCTTCTGCGGTTTGAAGAAGATGACGCAGCAGGACTCATGACACCACGGTACCTTGCGATACGTGCGTCGATCACTGTTCAGCAGGCGATCCACTTTATCAGAAACAACTGTGACAAGGTAGAATACCTTTATAATATCTATGTACTGGATGATCTGCAGCGTCTCATTGGAATTGTATCCATTAAAGATATCCTTGCGGCAAAAGACGGTACCATTATTTCAGATATTATGGATAGAAATTTCACTTCTGTCAGAGAAGATACTGACCAGGAAGAAGTCGCAAAAATTCTTGAAGCAAATGATCTTATTTCTGTTCCTGTTGTTGATCAGAATAATCTCCTCCTTGGTGATATTACCTTTGATGATGTTATGGATGTTATCAGGGAAGAGCAGACTGAAGACATCTACAAGATGGGTGCTCTTTCAGGAGCTGCTGATGACTATACTGAAATTTCCATCTGGGGAATGGTAAAAAAAAGAGTCCCATGGCTTATTTTACTGCTGCTGGTCGGCACGATTACAACCAACGTTCTTAAACATTACGAACATATTATTCTTGGTGCCGCATTTCTCTTTATCTTTATGCCTGTCATAACGGAAACAGGAGGAAATACAGGGAGTCAGGCTTCAACCCTCATGATCAGGGGACTTGCGACAGGGGACATTCATTTCAGGGAGATATGGAGCATTGTTCTGAAAGAACTTTTTATAGGATTGATCATGGGAATTATCACTGGTATTGTTCTTATACTGCGGAGTATACTGCTCCCTCCGGGACTGACACTTCCACAATCTTTAGCTATTGGTGCATCACTTATCTTTGTCGTTGTCATAAGCAATTTGATAGGGACGCTTGCACCTCTTACCATTCATAAACTGGGCTATGATCCTGCGGCCATGTCCGGTCCTCTTATGGCAACTATTATCGATGTAGCAGGACTTTCAATCTATTTCGAGACGGCACGTTTCTTTCTCAAATTGTAGTATCAAACCCAATGGAATAATGCATTTCGCCGGTATGCGCGCTTTTCCTGAAGGAAAATGAGATAACAGCGTTTTGAGTATACATTTCTGCCGCAACCCCTCCCTCCAGACAAAGAAGAGGAGATGTATGGATATCCTTTATAAGGGAAACTGTTACACTCAGTAAAAAAGCTGAGGTTTTACCGCTTAGCGACAGTGTTCCCTTTCTTCTGAAGGGGTGTCCCTCTTCTCCTTTTTCTGCAAAAAGCAATTTTCCAGAAAAAGGCCCCTCTGCCGCCTTTACGCTGCCTTCCACTGAATAACAGGTATCGGCACTTCCAGAAGGGTTAAAAACAGCTGCATCTGCCCCCTTCACCGTCAACAGAAAAGGGTCTTTCCCAAACTGGATACAGATGCCCCCATGGAACATGCTGCCGGTAAAAAAAACAGGGTATGCCGGTTTTTTATCAATTCGGTATTTTCCATCTACGGTGATGGAGAACCATTTAAGGGGAAAAAATGTAACGGTACCGCTGCTTAAAAGGTGTCCTTTTTCCAGTTTCCCTGAAGGCAGCATAAAATCTTTATCAGCGTACACCTCCAATACACTTATTTCCCACGGAAACAGAAAAGCCTGTATCACATTTCGTACAAGCAAACCCGATCGAAAATAAGGATTACCGGATAAAACAAAGAGAGTCTTCATGCTCAAAAAATTGAATATGCTCTGCACTTCCATTCCTGAATAAAACGGTTCAGAGATGGCTGTGTCCGGATAATCGTTTCTCCATTCATCAGAAGCAAATGCTTTTTTTTCGTCAGCACGAAACAGTACATGAAAAGAAAGCTGATCAGACACTTTTATGGTTGTCATACTACCTGCCCATAATTCAGGCTGCAATATGCAGGTAAGAGAAGTCTCAAAAGGAAGCAAAATTGAAATACCTTGTACACCGCCGGTACTGTTTTCAAATTTTTTTTCTGCACCAGTTTCTTCCCGGTAAACCAACGATTCGGCCCGGTAGCTGAAAGGATGAAAAAGTTCCCGCCAAATTCCGGAAGGCTTTAACCGTCCTGCTTTTATACGGTCACTGTAAAAAGAAAAACTGTACTGATACGAATTCATTAAACTGTCATGAACTCCGGTAAGAGCAAGTGAATACCATTGATTATACCGTATATATCGTACTCTCTGCAAAGAATCTTCTGCTCTGGCTGATATTTTCTCTTCCGTCTCTGCATAAACTGCAGTAACAAGAAGTAAAAGGAAAGCATAAATTTTCATCCTCATATGCTATATTTACAACAAAGATACCTCTGCTGCTTGAAGAACACTTTACTTTTTACAAAAAAAAGTTATGATGTACTTTTTAAATGAGGAGGAATTGATGATTATTTTAACTTTAAACTGCGGAAGTTCATCTGCTAAATATCAGGTTTACGACTGGAAAAACAAGAACGTTCTTGCCAACGGTATCGTTGAAAGAGTGGGACAAAGCGATAGCCTCATAGAACACAACAGGACTGGAGAAACTCCCTATACTCTGAAGCACAGCTGTCCCGACCATAAAGAAGCTATTCAGCTTATTATAAATACCATTATTGATCCGGAAGTTGGGGCTATTTCCGATATAAATCAAATCAAAGCAGTGGGACACAGAGTAGTTCAGGGTGGTGAAAAATTCAATAAATCTCTTATCATAGACAAAGAGGCTCTGGATACCTTTAAGGAAGTCCAGGATCTTGCTCCTCTTCATAATCCTGCCAATATTCTGGGCATAGAAGCTGCCCAGGAGGTTCTTCCTTCTGTTCCCCACTGTGCCATTATGGATACAGCATGGCACCAGACAATGCCTGAAAGTGCCTACATCTACGCGCTCCCCTACGAATGGTATGAAAAATACAATGTCCGCAGGTACGGATACCATGGAACTTCCTTTCTCTACGTTTCAAAACGGACATCGGTGCTCCTGGGAAAGGATCCTCTGGAAACCAATGCAATTATCTGTCATATAGGAAACGGCGCAAGTATCTGCGCTGTTAAAAATGGTATTTCTGTTGACACCTCAATGGGGCTTACCCCTCTTGAAGGATTGGTTATGGGGACAAGAAGCGGAGACTTTGATCCTGCAATTATCTTTTATCTCATGAATAAAACTGAGCTTAAACCTGATGAAATTGAAAAAGCTCTTAATAAGAAGAGCGGTGTCCTTGGTATTTCCGGAAAATATATTGACAGAAGAGATATTCAAAAAGCGGCGGCGGAAGGAGATGCCCGCTCTCAGCTTGCTCTTGATATAGAAGTATACCGCCTTAAAAAATACATCGGCGCGTATGCAGCTGCTCTTGGAAGGGTTGATGCTCTTGTTTTTACTGCCGGTGTAGGTGAAATGGCCCCGGCAATACGGACAAGGATACTTGACGGACTTGACAATATTGGTATTTCTGCTGATCTTGATAAATCAATGCTTTCACATACAAGAAATACCGAAACAGATATTACCAAAGAAGGATCCGCAACGAAGGTCTTTGTTATTCCCACAGATGAAGAACTTGTCATGACTGAAGATACCTACGCGTTAATGGCGGGTACGTACGATGTTCACACTCATTTTACCTATTCATTCCAGGATAAACATTATATCAACAAAGTCCGGGAAGCGGGACTTAAACGTGATCTTGAATCACAGCCTGAACTCGCATCCATCATTGCAAAAATACCTGAATGAAACTATTCAAAAGCGCACACGGCTGTTCTACCCTGTGCGCTTTCATTATACATCTTCGTCAGCTGAAAAAAGAACAGACGAGGCAATCTCATCGGCAATTTCACTGCCGCGTAGATATTTCAATATAGCAAACGCATAGTGGAATGCCGTACCGGGGCCTCTGCTTGTAATAAAATTGCCATCGGTAACCACATTATCTTCGGTAAAGGTCAGTGTATCGGTAAACTGGAATTCAGTTCCCGGATAACCGGTTACTTTTTTATGAGTAAGCAGTCCCCGGGGGGAAAGGACAAGAGCAGGAGAAGCACAGATAGCTGCAGTAAGTTTGCCCTCAGTCTGCATGGTATCCAGAAACCTGCCTACCACCGTAGAGTCTGCAAGATTATTGGCTCCCGGTATACCTCCCGGTAGGACAACCCCGTCAAAATCAGAAGGAGATACCTTATCAGCAGCAACATCAGCATGTATCGTCAGGCCATGAGCCCCGGTTACTGAATCTCCATTCACTCCGGCAACGGTGACTTCTATTCCGCCTCTTCTCAGTACATCAATGGGAATAACCGCTTCAATTTCCTCAAATCCTTCTGCCAAAAAAACAACAACCTTTTTCACTGTTCACCTCCTCATTTCTTCCGCAGAGTTTCCGCGGCCTTCATCAAAAGCGACTCTGTTTCATCCCATCCTATGCAGGCATCAGTTATGGAAACACCGTACCTAAGCAGGGAAATATCTGCAGGTATTTTCTGATTTCCCTCAAACAGATTGCTCTCAAGCATAACCCCTGCAACATCTTTTTGTCCATAAAGAATTTGATCAATAACAGAGCGGAAGACACGCCGCTGTCTTGTAAATTTTTTACCTGAGTTTGCATGTGAACAGTCTACAACGAGGGCAGAATAGATATCCGCTTTTTTCATAAGTACCACTGCTTCCTCAACATCCTCTTCATAATAGTTGGGACCGGAGTCTCCCCCCCGGAGAATAATATGACACGAATCATTCCCCGTTGTACGGAAAACAGCAGTTCCCCCGCTCTGATCTATACCGATAAAACTCGCCTGCTGTGATGCTGTCTTCATGGCATTAACCGCCAGCTGCAGATTTCCGCTTGTTCCGTTTTTGAATCCCACAGGCATTGACAGGCCGCTCGCCAGATTCCGATGGACCTGGCTTTCCGTTGTGCGTGCCCCAATAGCAGCCCAAGACAGGAAATCAGATATATACTGGGGAATAATGGGATCAAGCATCTCGGAGCCTGCCGGTACCCCTATTTCGCTTATATCCTTAAGAAGCTGCCGGGCTATTCCTATGCCCTTCTCAATATCATAAGAACCATCCATATCGGGGTCTAAAATCATACCCCGCCATCCTACCGTTGTCCTGGGTTTTTCAAAATAGATACGCATAACAATAAAAAACTGATCCTGAACTTCCAGGGAGAGTTTCTTGAGCTTTTGAGCATACTCCATCGCTGCTTTTCGGTCATGTATTGAACAAGGTCCGACTATTGCAAGAAGCCGTCGATCTTCACGTTTCAAGATCTTTTTTATTGTTTCTCTGCTTTCTCGTACAAGTTTTTTTGTAATTTCACTTGGTGGATACTTCTTTTTCAGTGCTTCTGGAGATATCAGAGGCTGAATTTGTTTAATGTGCAGATTGTTAATTGTATTTGGATTATTCATTTTTACCTTCCAATGCTTCACCTTTATGACAGATGATTATTTTTCTCGTTTTCTGTGCATGACTGTTTTTTACCATCTCTTCAAGAATTTTAACAGAGTTATTCGTATCGGACAGATGGCATAGATAAACGGTGGATGGACCTTTTGTTTTATCAAGACTTTCAAGAAACGTAAGAGCAGATTCATTTGAAAGATGTCCCTCTCTAGAGGCAATTCGTTTTTTAAGATAGGGTGGATACGGACCGTTAGCCAGCATATCCTCATCATAGTTTGTTTCCAGAAAAAGGACATCTGACCGCATGATAAAACTGCCGGCATCTTCGGGGATAACGCCGGTATCAGTTAACAGAGTAAAACGAGTCCCCCCGATAGCAAAATAAAACCCGATAGAATATGGTGCGTCATGGGACGTGAGAAAGGGTACAAAGGTTAACGTGTCAAATGAATATTCCTTCCCCGGTACCACATCCAGACGTGAAAAAGGAGAAATTTTATCCGCCTCGGATCTGGATAGATCCTGATGCATCACAACAGGAATTTTCAACTTTCGGGAAAGCCTTCCAACTCCCCGGCAGTGATCCTGATGAGTATGGGTTAGCATGATAAATTTAAGTTTACGAATATCAAAACGAAAAGCTTTCGCCCGGTTCATAACCTCCTTCATGGAAAATCCGTTATCTATAAGAAAACTGAAAGCACCATTCTCAAATATATATGCGTTCGCACTTGATCCGCTTCCGAGTACTGCATATTTCATTTCAACCATACCGCCCATTCTTTCACGGCATCTCCGATAGTAACTTCATTACCGTTACGGACAACAGGTGTAATCATAAGCTGATTATTTTCCTGTATTTCTTCCAGAGCATCAAACTCCATATACACATACCCTTTCTTCTTATATATTTTTGAATTCTTGTCTACAAGCTCTTCAGGATTTATTTTCCGGATAATATTACGAAGTTCTCCGTCAGAAAGACTCCGTTCCTGTAAATCTACAAAATGGAAAGGGACATTCCTCTCTTTAAAAAACCGTATTGCCTTTTTTGTGTTATTACATTTTTTGGTACCTATTATCTGAATATTCATATTCTTTCTCCGTACGTTACTTTAATATGCTTTGGCATGGTTCTTCAAGCATCAATCCCCCTTTTTTAAAATTGACTTTACAGAAAAATTATGTTACCCCATACACATGAAAACAAGAATAAAAGATATACTTCAATCTTCCGGTGATGGACGTGAAATTACCGTAGAAGGATGGATAAGAACAAAAAGAGATTCAAAGAGTGTCTGCTTTATGGAAGTAACTGACGGGTCTTGTCTTAAAAATCTTCAGGTTATTATTGATAAAAATGTATTTGATCTTACCCGTGAAATTGAAAAGATTTCTACCGGAGCGAGTGTCGTTATACAAGGAAAGCTTGTTGCATCCCCGGGAAAAAATCAGAATGTTGAACTTCAGGGGCATAAAATTAAAATTCTGGGAGAATCTCCTGAAGACTATCCATTGCAGAAAAAACGTCATTCCTTTGAATTCCTGAGAGAGATTGCCCACCTCAGACCCCGGACCAATACTATTGCGGCTGTAAGCAGAGTACGCAATGCCTTAAGTTTCGGTATTCATAAATTTTTTCAGGAAAATGGCTTTATCTATGTTCACACACCCCTTATTTCAGCCAGTGATGCCGAAGGAGCGGGAGAAATGTTTCAGGTTACTACCCTTGACCTGGAAAATCCGCCGAAAGCCCAGGGGAAGGTGGATTACACAAAGGATTTTTTCGGTAAAAAAGCAAATCTGACAGTAAGCGGACAGCTTGAGGCTGAAATTTATGCAACAGCATTGAAAAATGTGTATACCTTTGGTCCGACATTTAGGGCGGAAAACTCCAATACTTCGAGACATCTTGCTGAATTCTGGATGATTGAACCGGAAATGGCTTTCTGTACACTTGAAGGGGATATGAATACCGCTGAAGAATTCTTGAAATATATTCTTTCCTACACGATGGAAACATGTACTGAAGATATGGAATTTTTTGATAAATTCATTCAGAAGGGGCTTCTTGAAAGTCTGACCCATGTTAAAGAAACATCATTTACCCACATTACCTACACGGAAGCAGTACGGGAGCTTGAAAAAGCTTCAGCAAAATTTGATTTCCCCATATCCTGGGGAAAAGACCTGCAGTCCGAACATGAGAAATATCTAACAGAAATAGTTTTTAATGGCCCTGTTATTGTCACCGATTACCCGAAAGGGATAAAAGCATTCTATATGAAGTTGAATGATGACGGCAAAACCGTCAGAGCCATGGATGTTCTTGTCCCCAGGTTAGGAGAAATAATAGGTGGCAGTGAACGTGAAAATGATTATGCAAAACTTCTTACGAGGCTGCACGAACTGCACCTGAACGAAAAAGATTACTGGTGGTATCTCGATCTGCGGAAATATGGAAGTGTTCCGCATTCCGGATTCGGCCTTGGATTTGAACGTATTGTGCAGTACGTGACAGGGATGCAGAATATTCGAGATGTCATTCCCTTCCCCAGAACGGTCAAAACTGCTGAATTTTAAGTTTTTTTTGAGAATGAAGCGATTTTATAAAACGGCGGTATCAATGAGTTTGTTCGGACGATGACGCTTGATAAAAGAGAGCAGGTCTGAGCGGGAAATAATACCGACAGGTTTGTCCGCTTCCACAATGGGAAGATGCCCAATATTATTAACATACATAAGCTTTTCAACTTCTCTGATCGGCGTTTTTTTCCCTGTTTTTATCACTTTCACTGTCATGTATCCTTTCACTGGAGCATGCATCAGGTCAGCTTTGCGGCCTTTCATAATATCCCGCAAAGTAATGAATCCCGTTATGCTACCCTTTTCATCTATGACAGGTGCACCCGTATGATCTATTGATTCAAGGAAGAGAGATGCCTTTTTCAACGACCAATCCTGCTCAATAAGCTGTACATCAGGAGCCATGATATGTTCCGCACATACTGCGGGAATAATATTTTCTTCCAGATACTCTATAAGATCAGTATAGATTCCTCTGCCGAACCGGTTCTTAAACAATACGGAAGCAGCCATGGCATGCCCTCCTCCACCGAGTGCTCCAAGAAGATCACTTAAATTTATTGCCTCTTTCTGACTTCTTGCAATAACAATGGACGACTGGGATTTTTCAAAAGAGAAAACAGCAAAGAAAGCATCAGGATTTTCTACATCAAAAACTTTCTCAACAACTGACGCAAGACCAGCTACCTGCTTTTCCAGCTCAAGATAACTAAAAACAATAAAATGCCCTTTTATCTCTCTGTAAACAAGATGATTCAGAATTTCATGAAACATTAATATCTGATGGTCTTCTTTCAGGGTTTTCAGAAATTCCCGTATTATGGCAATATCTGCCCCCTCATTCATAAGAAAATGAGCAACACTGAAATCCTCAATTGTTACATTTTCATGAGTAAAATTTCCCGTATCGGCAAAAATACCTGTCAGGGCTATTGTCGCTTCATCAGGAGTAACTGATAGACCTTTTTCTATGATCTCAAGTCCCAGTATTGTTGTATTGGAACCGTAGGCTCTGTAACGGAGATCATCTGTTTCTATATCCATGGAATCTGATGGGTGATGATCATACACGATAACTTTTTCAGGGGGACTTTTAAAAAGATCCATGTACTCGGCGATCCTTTTTTGGGAACGGGTATCAACAACAATAAGACTTTCAACCTCAGCATTTTTAATGTCCTTTGCAGTAAGAAAGGAAAAATACTTTTCATACAAGCTGAACAGTTTTTTTGCCACCGGATGAATATGCCTGCTGGTGACAAGCTGGTGATCAGGATAAAGTATTTTTGCCAGAGCCATAGAACCGAGACAATCCATGTCCATGTTAGTATGTCCAACGATAAGTTTCATATTTTACCTCAGTAATCCCAGAGAAAACCATGGGACGTACGTGATCAGGAGTACTGCAACAAGCAGGAGAATAAAAAACGGG
This sequence comes from Spirochaetaceae bacterium, assembly GCA_015493635.1. Classification (GTDB taxonomy): domain Bacteria; phylum Spirochaetota; class Spirochaetia; order B11-G9; family B11-G9; genus S145-15. Next base: position 66,211 of record WGCU01000013.1, read on the forward strand.
ATGACCGTCCTGTATATTTTTGAAAGAGGTTTTTCAAACCGGTATGCTGCCAAAAAAAGATTCAGGCCCACAGGAGGGGTAAGATAACCAAGTTCAAGATTTGCAAGGAATATAATACCAAGATGGACAGGATTAATACCAAACAGCTTCCCTAAAGGGAGAATAAGAGGAACAACAACCATAATTGCGGAGAAAATGTCCATCAGCATACCGGTTACAAGTAAGGCAAGATTAAGAAGGATGAGAAACACATACCGGGAACTTATATGCAGTTCAACCCAGGCAGCAAGCTTCATAGGTATTTCAGCGTCAACAATATAATATGAAAGTCCCCGTGATGCTGCTAGAATAATAAGAACGCCGCCAATAATAGGAAGGCTCTTTATAAACACGTCCCCAATATTTTTTAAAGGGATGTCCCGATGAATAAGCATTTCAGCAATCAGCGCATATATCACTGCAATGGCACCAGTTTCTACTATTGTGGTAATACCGCCAAAATAAAAAATCATGATAATAAAAGGGAGAAGAATTTCCCAGAACGAATCCACAAAGGTACGAGACACTTCCCGAGCCTGAAAAGGTATTCTCGGGACCTTCTGCTTAACTGCGGCTACAACACCGAAAACAGAGAGGGCAACCACCATCAGGACTCCTGGAATAACCCCTCCCAAAAACATATCCTTAATACTGACCTGGGCAACAACGCCATAAAGGATTATGGGCAGACTGGGCGGAAACAGTAATCCTATACTCCCGGAAGAAGTAAGCAGCCCATGGGCAAAGTTTTCATTATAGCCGCCTTTCTTTACAAGTATGTAGGAAAGAAGGCCTCCAAGCGCCAGTATTGTTACCCCTGATGCACCGGTAAATGTTGTAAAAAATGCGCTGACGAAAACAGCGACAACAGCCATACCTCCGGGAACCCAGCCGAAAAGTGCACGGAAAAAGCCGATAAGACGCTCTCCCGCTTTACTCTCTGACAGAATAAATCCTGAAAGAGTAAACATGGGGATTGCGGCAATGGTTTTTCCCGTCAACATTGTATAGGCTTCATTCGGAATAAGTTCCAGACTCCCGCCTGCTCCTGCAAAGAGAATATAAGCAGCACCGCCGAGAACGATAAAAAGCGGAAGACCGAAAAAAGCAGCTACGGCAATAAAAAGCACTACGTAAACATGCACAGCCTGAAAAACCAGAGTATACACTGCAACTGCGTTATCCCAGAAAGGCGGAAGATCTGGGATGTAGATATACAAAATATTAACCAGAGAAGGGAGTGCAAGAATAACACCAAACAGTATGCCGGAACGGACGATTAGCCGTTCCGATACAGATAATTGGGATGAAAGAGAAAACCGGAACGAAATAATAAGATATCCAAGGGGCATAATGGAAGCAAGCAGCCGTGTTGAAAAAATCCCGGTCATCTGCCCGGGATCAAAGGCCAAAAGTATCATTGAGACACTGCTTACCGCAAATGCACTGGTAATAACGGCCGCTACAAAGCTGTTCAAAGTAACAACATGCTGTTTGAATCTGCCTTTTAATATATCCATTCCCACACTGACAGACAGATGCTGCTCTTCCCGGGAGGTTATCATGCCTCCTAAAAAGGTAATCCAGAGAACAAGATGAGCCGTATAATCATATCCGGCTGACAACCCCGTCCTGAAAACCATCCGCAGAACAATTTCAACGAAAGGTATAAAGGCAAGGAGAAAGAGGAAAACGGACGCAATAGTATTTTCCAGTTTAAAAACGAATGCTTTAGTTGCCGGAGCCATGCTGTTTCCGATATTCTTTAGCGTAGCCTGTTGCCTCGTCAAAAACATCTCTGGAAATTACTGTTCCTATTATTCCCTCTTTTTTATAAAATTTTTCAATTAAGGTAGTCCATGCAGCATCTATTTCAGGAGTAGCCTCTGTAACATTAAGGCCATGATCGAGAAGAAGCTGGAAAGCTTTTCCCTCTAGTTCCTGACTAGCCAGATCAAGTTTTTTCACCTCCTCTGCAACAACAGAAAGGAACTCATCATGATACTGTGCAGGAATCTTTCTCCATGCTCTGTCACTGAGAACAATAGCACCAAGCAGAGGAGAAATCGGATAGTCGAGCATATTATCAGCAAGGGTAAACACCTGGTATGCGGCAGCAATAAGGGGAGATATCAACAAAGCATCAACCCTCCCGCTCTGCAGACTCGAAAGCCAGTCTATTGAATCCGAAGGAATAACACGGAATCCCATATCCTTTAAAAGCTGGGTTAAAACCTCTTCTCCGGAAGTAAACCCCAGTTTCTGGTTCATAAGATCCTTCGGATATCTAACAGGATTCCGGGAGAAAATCTTCATCCACCCTGCCATTGCCCATCCAATTAACTTAAATTTCTTCTTCTGCATTATTTTTTCATAGGTAGGTTCAATTTTATCCATAACATAGTCAAGTTCAGGTTTGGTTTTAATAACAAGCGGCATGGTAAGAATAAGCAGGTCGGGTGATATTTTGTTAAGTCCCATGGAAGAAAGAACAGCTCCGTCAAGAGCGCCTAATTTTACTTTTCGAAGCATGTCTCCTTCAGCTCCGGCAATACCTCCCGGGTATATTTTCAACGAAACTCTCCCTCCTGAAATTTCACTCCATCTTCCGCTTATGGCTGTAAGTGCTTTATCCCAGGGAGAGTTGCGGGGTGCAACACTTCCCACTTTTATTGTCAGAGAGAAAAGAGGAGAAATCATCAGCAGCAAGAGTGCTAAAAAATATACTTTTTTGCCCGTCAATTTCATATATACTCCTTAGGTTTTACGGTAAAATAAAATAGTCATCACTGTGCGCAAGAAACCACCGGGCTTTCCGCTGTGCAATAACATTCGCAAGCCGGTCCGGAATATCCTTATTTATATCGATCTTCAAGGCATCCTGAAGATAACCTTTAAACTGAGTATAGTTTTGATCTTTTATACAGACTGAAGTTGCATAAGCAACATAGGGAGAAGCTTTCAACCCCTTTGACAGATATACCGCTCTGTTAAAATGGAAAAGTGCCTTCTCTTTGTTTGTTAACGTATCAAAATCCCTGTCATGTGCTCTGAAGTAGTTTTTAAATATTTTATACACTGAAAAATTGTCTTTTTTATCATCTACCCGGTAGATGAGGGAATCCGGCATAGATGCAAATACAGATATAAGAAGTTCATTCAACGCGCCCTTATTATAGTCCGGTTCAAGGGATAATGACTCAGCTAGATAGGCAATTCCTTTAGGAACATGAAGCATCAGTTCAGGATTGAAACTGTCAATAGAAAATTCACCGAGAATAGCAGCTGCTTTCCAGTACAAAAACGGAACATCTTTTACCGTAATATCTTTAAAAGCACTGCTCCAGCTGCCCTTGTCCATTTTTTCAGAAAATCCCGGATGTCTTAAATCCAGAGCTCTTGAAATGTAAGCTGAACCCCTGCGGTACAAACTTGTTGCCCGGGTCAACATGCCTTCCTTTTCCGCATGCTGTGCATAACCCATAAGTTCTGCAGGGGATTGAAGAAACGCATTCGCGTATGAAATAAATCCTGACCCTGTTGTAAGCAGCAAATTTACATTCTTCGGATCAGACTGCAAGAGACTTTCATACATTTTCAGGGCAAAGGGAAGCGCTTCAGCAATGAGCTCAGGGTCATTATCTCCGGTAAATACCGTACTGCTGCCGCTTCCTGAAAGCGCATCCGCCACCATGTGAACAGCAATTCTGTTTAATGAACAGGCACTGAGAAGAAAAAGCAAAACAGTGATGATAACTAAATCAAAGATACTATTTTTTTTCATAAACTCCCTCTCCTAATATGACACTTAACCCCACAGAATTCAACCTAGTTTTTTATTTTATTGATCCATTGCCGGAGTCTCCGGTCAAAGGCATTAGCAAACTGCTGAATATCGCGGTTTGTCATGGGCTTTGTTGTTTCAGACTGAATCCCGTAACTTCGCAGTTCGGTCATAGCATTCCGAAGGGAAAGTCTCTGACGCGCATTATCTTTATCCACGATGCCGCCCCGATCATCAAGAACAAGTATATCTTTGTCTGATAAATCAGCAGCCAGGGGGATATCACGGGTTACAGCCAGATCCCCGGATACAGACTGTTCCATAATGTACCTGTCCGCAACACCTTCTCCCTTTTCTACTACAATCAACGAAGTTGTTGCTGTTTCCACCCCGGGTATAACACGATTTGCAACAAAAACAGCAGCAATACCCGTTCGCCCCGAAGCACGGACAATTATTTCCCGAATTCTTACGGGACAAGAATCCGCATCAACCCATATGGTCACTTTAGACCTGCCGTAGAAGCAATGAAACACTCTCCGAATCCCTGTACGGTACACGGAGGCAGCGATGCCGGAAGGAAGAAACTTTCCCCTTTAGAAAAAGGGACAGACTGTCCGCCTGATAGAAGCGTCCCTTTCCCGCTGATACTTAAAAAGATTTGTGCCGAGGAACTGTTTTCAAAAGAGACAGAGCACCCTTTATCCAGAAGAATCCGTCTCAGGAGGAATTCTTCTACCGGAGTTTCATAGCGGGATACACAGGGAAGTTCAGGCACCCCTTTTAACACTGAAGGGCGGCCTTCGCTGCATGAAAGAATTTTAAGCAGTTCCTCTTTATCAATATTTTTTGAAGTCATCCCTCCGCGGAGAACGTTGTCTGAGTTTGCCATTAGTTCAATTCCGGTACCCTTTACATACGCATGAAGTTCTCCCGGTCCCTGAAAGAGTGCTTCTCCTGGTTTCAGTTCAAAAACATTAAGGTAAAGCGGAGCAAGAACACCGGGGTCTGTACCGTTTCGTTTAAAAAAATCAGCTATAAGACGAGATTCCAGATTATTTTCCCCTTCGATACTCTTCAAAATTTCTTTCAGCAATACAGTCAGAACAGATGGTTCCAATTCCATGTAGGCTCTAAAGAAACTCCTCAAAGCTGATGGATTTTCTGATATAAGGAACTTTCTTAAGTACTCCGCATATACCCTGCTCCCTGTTTTTGAAAAAAGGGCGTCAATCTCTTCCCGTTTTTTAAAACCGCACATCGCAGTAAAAGGAGTAAGGGCACAGATAATTTCCGGTTTATGGTTATTATCCCGGTAATTTCTGTTATATGCATCAAGGGAGATACCCGCTCTGTTTTCACGCAGAAACCCCTCTTCTGCCTGCTCCTTGTCTGGATGAGCCTGGATAGAGAGAGGATCGGCAGCAGAAAGTACTTTAAAAAGAAAAGGGAGAGACTCTCCATATACAGCTGCTGTTTTTTCTCCCAGAATCTCTTCCGGCGACTGATGAATATATTCCCGTAAAGATAGTTTACCGGAATCTGTTACAACCATGGAAGGTCCCCGGGGATGGTCCCCCATCCAGAGCTCAGCATAGGGGGCGTTATCTTTATTCTCAACGCCAAGCAAAGCAGGTATGTAATCTGTTGTTCCCCAAGGATAGTGTTGTACGGTATTCTTTAATTTTACAATTTTGAACATGATCCAGTGTATCGTTACTCAAGATACTGGTCAATAAAAACAGTTTATTTTTATTGATACTTCCTTCCCTTTTGTTGTATAAAAACATTAAGATAGTAATAAATTACGTATAAAGGAGCAGTACTATGGACTATTCTCCCCTGCAAAAAGCACGATTTACCTATAAACCCAAGCTTCCACCGGTATTACAGGGTTCCCTTTTAAAACTTACCGTAAAGGAAGGGCAGAAAACGGCAGCCCAGGCCCAGGGAGAACAGATCTCAACACTGTTCCCGGCAACCTATGGCGCGCCGCTTATTGAAACGGTCGAAGGGACATCAGAAAAACCGTCTTCACCTATAAGTATCGGTGTCGTCCTCTCCGGCGGACAGGCTCCCGGCGGCCACAATGTTATCTGTGGTCTTTTCGATGCTGTCAAAAAATTCCATAGTGAATCAAAACTTATCGGCTTCCTTGGCGGTCCGTCAGGCATTCTTGAAAACAAGACACTGGAACTGACAGATACTATTGTAGACAGATACCGCAATACCGGAGGATTTGACATCATCGGTTCGGGAAGAACAAAACTGGAAAATGAAGAACAGTTTGATATCTGCGCCGATGTATGCAGACTTCATGATATTTCATCCATTGTAATTATCGGAGGGGATGATTCCAACACTAATGCGGCAGTACTTGCTGAGTATTTCAAGCAAAAGGAAACTGGTATCTCTGTTATCGGGGTCCCGAAAACCATTGACGGTGATCTTAAAAATAAGTATATAGAGGTTTCCTTCGGTTTTGATACAGCAACAAAAACCTACTCCGAACTTATCGGGAATATAGAACGTGATGCAAACTCTGCTAAAAAATACTGGCATTTTATCAAGCTTATGGGTCGCAGTGCTTCCCACATTTGTCTGGAATGCGCTTTACAGACACATCCTAATATTGCACTCATATCAGAAGAAATAGAAGAAAAAAAGCAGACCCTTAATGAAATTGTCGATTCCATCGTTTCCATTATTATGAAACGCAGTGAGCTCGGTGAAAATTTCGGCATTGTTCTTGTCCCTGAAGGACTTATTGAATTTATACCTGAAATGAAAATCCTCATCGATGAAATCAACACCCTTCTTGCGGAACATGTTGATCACTTTAAAACCCTTAACACGTTTGAAGAGCAGGCAAGATGGATCAATAAAAACCTGTCCAAAGATTCTTCGTACGTTTTTTCCTCACTTCCGGACAATATTCAACGCCAGCTCCTCATGGATAGAGACCCTCATGGTAATGTTCAGGTATCAAGAATTGAAACGGAAAAACTTCTCATAGAAATGGCAAGTTCCCGTATCGCTGAAAAAAAGAACGAAGGGAGATTCAAGGGTGTATTTTCTCCTCAACATCATTTCTTTGGTTACGAAGGCCGTTGTGCATTCCCCTCCAATTTTGATGCTGACTACTGCTATTCTCTTGGATATAACGCATTTGTTCTTATTGCAAAAGGTTTGACAGGGTACATATCAACAATCAGGAATACAGCTCAGAGTACAGACCATTGGACAGCCGGAGGAACACCCGCTACCATGATGATGAATATGGAAAAAAGAAAAGGGAAAATGAAACCGGTTATCAGAAAAGCCCTCGTAGACCTGAATGGGAAACCGTTTCTTACCTTCAAGGAAAAACGGGAACAGTGGGCTATAAAGTCTGACTATTTCTATCCCGGCGCCATACAATATTTCGGTCCGGCTGAAGTATGCGATGTCCCGACACAGACCGTATTGCTGGAAAGTACTGTATAGGAATTAATGCTGTCAGATATCTCCCTTCAGGTGAGCAAGATATTTTGAGATTGCTTCTGCGGCTCTGCTTCCCTCATTAATTCCCCGCACAACAAGGGAAGCTCCGGTGGAAGCATCTCCGGCAGTGAAAATTCCTTTACTACTTGTCATAAAACGGTCATCCCTCTTTATATTCCCCCGGGAGTCCAGCTCAACATCCAGATTTTTAACAAGTCCGGTATGATCCACATGCAAAAAACCCATGGCAAGAAGCACAAGATCAACCTTCAGGGTGAACTCAGTACCGGGAAGTTCTTTCATTTCAAAGCGCTTTTTATGTTCATTGTATAACCATTCAACCCGTGAAAAATGTGCTTCATTAAGGTGAATCCCATCCCGAGATGAAAAAAAGCGGGTGGATATACCCCAGTCCCGTACAGCTCCTTCATCCTGGGAAGTTGATGTCCTTAAAATTTTTGGCCAATCCGGCCACTCAGGATTCCAGCTTTCTTTCCATTCTCTCGGTTTCGGCATTATCTCATACTGGTGGACGCTTTCCGCGCCCTGCCTAATGGCTGTTCCAACACAGTCGGAACCAGTGTCTCCACCGCCGATAACAAGAACCTTTTTATCTTTTGCAGATATAATATCGGAGTACGGAACACTTCCTTCAACGTACCTGTTTGATCCGGACAGATAATCAAGGGCAAAGTGGATCCCTTCAAGGCCTCTCCCGCCGGCAGGAAGATCACGGGGAGTTCCAGCCCCGAGAGCAAGGAGGACCGCATCAAAGGATTTTTTTAAATACCGTACCGATATATCTTCACCAATTGATACATCCGTTTTAAAAATTATCCCCTCACGCTCCATGAGAGAAATTCTCCTGTCAAGAATACGTTTATCAAGCTTAAAATTTGGAATACCGTACCGTAAAAGACCACCGGCCCGGGACGATTTTTCAAAAACGGTAACAGAATGTCCAGCCCTTCTCAGAGCCTGAGCCGCAGAAAGACCTGTAGGTCCGGAGCCGACAACCGCAACACTTTTTCCTGTTTCCCGTACTGGAATCTCAGGGATAACCCAGCCCTCTTTAAATGCACGTTCAGCTATGGCAAATTCAATCTGTTTAATCGTCACCGGTGCATCATTGATGGACAGAGTGCATGAGGTTTCACAGGGGGCAGGACAGACACGTCCGGTAAACTCAGGAAAACTATTGGTCACAGAAAGTCTCCTCCATGCCTCTTTCCAGTCATTCCTGTATACAAGGTCATTCCATTCAGGAATAAGGTTTCCGAGAGGACACCCGAGGGAATGGCAGAACGGGAGACCGCAGTCCATACACCGTGCTCCTTGGATCTGTATTTCTTCATCAGATAGATAGGTGGTAAATTCATTGTAGTGTTTAATCCGGTTTTCGATCTTTTCATACGTTCCCGAAGCTCTTTTATACTCAATAAAACCTGTTATTTTTCCCATATATCTACTCCTTCCGCCTGCATCTTTTCCAGAGCTTTACGGTATTCAACGGGAATCACCTTTACAAACGATGGAAGAGATTCTTCCCAGTGTCCCAATATTTTAGAAGCCTGTTCACTCTGTGTGCATCTATGATGCTCCTCAATGCATTCCTTAAGACGGGTTATATCATCCTGTGCACTGACCGGTTCTATATCAACCATCTCCAGATTACAACGGGTATCAAAGAGCTGATCATCATCGAGAACGTACGCTATCCCTCCGCTCATACCCGCGGCAAAATTCAAGCCAGTCCGTCCGAGAACAACAACGACCCCCCCTGTCATATACTCACATCCATGATCTCCCACCCCTTCTACAACTGCTGTTGCGCCTGAATTCCGTACAGCAAAGCGCTCCCCTGCCATTCCGTTTACTAAAAGAACTCCTTCCGTGGCTCCGAAGAGAGCAACATTCCCTATTAGAATGTTATTTTCCGGCCTAAAAGTCGTTCCGGGAGACGGCGTAATGATAATTTTCCCTCCCGACAGCCCTTTTCCCACATAATCGTTTGCAATACCGGTCAACTTCAAACTCATGCCCTTACATAGAAATGCACCGAAGCTTTGCCCGGCGCCCCCCTGTACTTCAAAAACCAATGAATCATCATCAAGACTTTCCTTACCGTACCGTTTAACAATTTCTCCGCTCATGTATGTGCCGAAAGATCTGTTACTGTTACGGATCTGTACAGGCAGGGTCAGCCTCTCTTTTTTTTCAATAACAGGAAGAATTTTCTTGAATACGACACTATCCAGGGTACCATCTATAAATTCCCAGCCTGTCATGTTCTTGCGTGTACACCGGTAACTTCCTCCCGGAGGCAGCGGTGGTTTTTGCAGCAGAGCACTAAAATCCAACCCCCTGTCTTTCCAGTAGGATACCGCTTCATTTACCTCAAGAATATCACTCTGCCCGATCATATCATCAAATTTACGGAATCCGAGGGACGCCATTATCTCCCTGACATCCTCTGCAACAAACATCATGTAGTTGACAAGGTACTCAGGTTTCCCCTTGAAACGTTTCCGGAGTTCCGGATTCTGTGTCGCCACACCGACCGGACAGGTATTAAGATGGCACTTCCGCATGAGAACACACCCCATCGTTACAAGACTTATGGTAGCAAACCCGAATTCCTCGGCCCCCAGAAGAGCCGCGATAACGACATCACGGCCGGTACGCAGCTGCCCGTCAGTCTGTATGCGAATACCTGACCGGAGATTATTGAGCACCAGCGTCTGTTGTGTTTCAGAAAGGCCAATTTCCCAGGGGATTCCTGCGTACTTGATTGAGGAAAGGGGAGAAGCTCCTGTACCGCCGTCATGTCCGCTGATAAGTACCATATCTGCTTTCCCTTTAGCCACACCGGCAGCTATAGTTCCTACACCAACTTCCGAAACCAGTTTTACCGAAACCCGTGCATCCGGATTAGCGTTATGAAGATCGTATATTAACTGGGAAAGGTCTTCGATAGAATAGATATCATGATGAGGCGGCGGGGATATCAGCGTAACCCCCGGAATGGAATGTCTGATCCGTGCAATGTTTATATCAACCTTGTGTCCGGGCAGCTGGCCACCCTCTCCTGGTTTTGCCCCCTGAGCCATCTTGATCTGCATCTCCCGGGCATTTACGAGGTAATTGATCGTTACACCGAAACGGCCGGATGATACCTGCTTTACGAATGTTTTCGCAAGATCTCCGCCGGGAAGCGGTGCAAACCGTACTTCATCTTCCCCACCCTCACCGGAATTACTCATGGCGCCAAGTCTGTTCATTGCAATAGCTATCGTTTCGTGAGCTTCTTTACTGATTGAACCCATGGACATGGCTGATGAAGCAAAGCGTTTTACAATTTCCTCAGCGCTTTCAACCTCTTCCAGGGGGACAGGCTCTCTTTTTCTGAACGTAAACAAGCCGCGGAGGGTACAGAGATTTTTGCCGGCATTGTTGATGGCCCGGGCAAATTCACGATATTTTTCATAACTCTTTTCCCGGACCGCTTTCTGAATGGTTACAACAACCTCAGGTGTCATAAGATGCTTTTCCGAATGCCTCCGATAATGGATAGTACCACCGGAATCAAGAGGAGGGAAAGGCGTGCTCTGCCCTTTAAACACCAGACGGTGCCGCTTTTCGATGGAAGCAGCAATTTCCTTTAAACCTACCCCTCCTATCCGTGTCGGAGTCCCGGGAAAATATTTTTCTATAAATGAAGGATGAAGTCCTACTGCTTCAAAAATCTGTGCCCCCTTGTAGCTCCTGATGGTGGATACACCCATCTTTGACATTATTTTTAAAAGTCCCTTTTTCAGGGATGCAATATAATTTTCAAACGCTTTATCCAGTTTGTCCAGTCCGTTTAATTTCCCCCTGTCCATGCGGTCTTTTATAATTTCAAACGCAAGATACGGATTAACCGCACTTGCACCATAACCGATGAGGGCAGCCATCTGCATGACATCTCTCACCTCTCCTGTTTCCACGAGAAGTCCCGCCAGTTGTCTCCGCCGGGAATAGACAAGATGCTGATTTACTACGGAAATTGCCAGGAGAGCGGGAATGGGATATTCCTCTTCAGCCACACCGCGGTCACTGAGAATAAGAAATGTATTTCCCTGGTCTATGAGTTCATCCGCCCTGGCACAAATATGTTCAAGAGATTCTTCAAGAGTTCTTCCCGGCTGCTCAGGATTGTATAGAATATCAATAACAGCTGCTGTCTGACCTTCCACATTTGCTTTTTTAAACATCAGCATATCATCGTTGGACAATACCGGATGGGAAAGCTTTAACTGTTTACAGTGAAGGGGGCCTTCCTCCAGTAGATTATGCTCCCTGCCTATAAAACTCATGAGAGACATGACAAGATTTTCACGGTACGGATCAATGGGCGGATTGGTTACCTGGGCAAAAACCTGTCTGAAATAATTGTATAGAAGCTGAGGACGGTCAGACAGAACAGCAAGGGAAGCATCATTACCCATGGAACTTATCGGCTCACTTCCCTGTACTGCCATAGGAATAAGTATTTTGTCTATTTCTTCAAGGGTATACCCGAAAACCCGTTCAAGTTTCTCAATATCATCTTTCACCTCCAGATCGGTATCCGGAGCACGGAAAAGCCCTTTAAGCTCAATCCTGTTTTCATCAAGCCAGCGCCGGTACGGTTTCCGGCGGGATATTTTTGATTTAATTTCATGATCATACATAATCCGCTTCTGTCCGGTATCTACCATAAGCATCCTTCCCGGGCCGAGGCGTCCGTTTTTGAGAATATTTTCAGGCGGTATATCGAGAACACCCGCCTCCGATGCAAGAATAACTCTCCCGTCCTTTGTAACGAGCCACCGGGCTGGACGCAGACCGTTCCGGTCAAGGGATGCACCGACCTTTATTCCATCAGAAAACACGAGAGCGGCCGGACCGTCCCATGGTTCAAGTATCGAAGCATGATACTCATAGAAGGTTCTTCGGTCTTCACTTATATGATAACGCTTACCAAATGGCTCCGGTACCATCATCATCATGGTATGTTCCATTGAGCGCCCTCCCTGTACAAGGAGTTCAAAAGCAGTATCAAAAATGGCAGAATCACTCTGCGTACTGTCAATGAGAGGGAAGATACGCTTTAAATCATCGCCAAAGAGCGGCGATGACAACATGGATTCCCGGGCACGCATCTTGCTGATATTCCCCCGTAAGGTGTTAATCTCACCATTATGCGCGATATATCTGAAAGGCTGAGCTAAAGACCATGAGGGGAATGTATTGGTGCTGTACCGTTGATGAACAAGTGCAATGGCACTCTTGAAGGTACGGTCCTGCAGATCCGGATAAAACTGCTCAAGCTGAGGAGCCACAAACATCCCTTTATAGATAATAGTCCTTGCTGAAAATGATGGGATATACAAGTCTTCAATCGTATAGCCCTTTAAAGCAGCGGCTTTTTCCACCAGACGACGCAGTACGTAAAGCTTTCGTTCCAGCTCATCTCCTGTAAGCCCCGGTACAGATACGAACATCTGGACAACAAACGGCATTGATAACCGGGCAGTTTCTCCAAGACAGTCCGGATTAACAGGGACATCCCTCTGACCGATTATTTTTCCGCCGTTCTCCTCCAGGGTATTGTGAACGAGAAGCAGCAGAGCATCCCGTTTTTTACGGTCTGTTGGAAAAAACATGACTCCCAGTCCGTAAGAACCCTGATCAGGAAGGCTGAAACCCAGAGATGACGCGGTCTTTGCAAAAAACTCTGCCGGTATCTGGGTTAAAATCCCTGCTCCATCCCCTGTATTGATGTCTCCTCCCACCGCGCCCCTATGAACAAGGTTCTTCAGTATCGTTATACCATCCTGTACCGTTTTAAAAGAGGGTATACCATTAACCTCAGCAATAAACCCGACACCGCAGTTATCATGTTCAAATTCAGGATTGTAGAGTCCCTGTTTTTCCATATGCTTTATCCTCCGATATTTTATGGCATTTTATTGCCGTAAAATATTTTTAAGCATAGTACTATTCTCTCATGATGTCAACGAAAACAAAAACAAGAATTAAAACATTCTTTTAAGTTCGTGGAATTCAACAAGAGAGCTGTATTCAACCAAGCCGCTTATTGCCTTGGAAATAACAGATATTCCACTCTCTTCCAGATAAGCAACCGGATTCAAACCGCCGACAATAACTCCGCCAAGCCGGCCCCAGTCTATTGGTATCTGCAAAAGTGAGTGCCCCGGCCAGCCAAGACGTAAAAATCCCCCAAGCCCGTCACGCTCCATTATTTTTCCAATTTCCACCACCCTCTTTAGAGAATCTGCCGGTACTTCCAGAAAATTTGCCCCTATGCTTCCGCTGCCGGAGTGAACAACCTCACGATAACGGATCATCCCGCTTTTAATAAAAATTTCGAGAGGATCAATACTTGTACCATCATACCTGACTATCTGGGTAAACCGGAGAGGGTCCCTGTTTTCAATCTCCAGGATTCCTCCAAAAATAGCCCGGACAGGTATTCCGTTCCTGCCGATTACACCATGGAGTGTTACAGAACAAACGGTTCCGATACCGACATAACCGGAAGGAATTGTTTCGCCTCCGACACTTTCTCCTGAAAGATAAATTCCGATAAGTCTGCCCATGGAGAATCCGCTCTCAAATGCAGTTACAAGCATGGATGAGGCTTCTTTCATAAACCTTTCTTCAATAAGGCTGATATTTACAACAACGGTACCTGCTTTCCTGTCAGGATCGTAGTTCATCTTATAAGTAAGGAGATCTATCTTTGCGGTAATAAATCCCACTTTTTCAAAAACACGGGATTTTTCCAGTTCATCCGAACCCTTCTCGGTAATAACTCTCCCGTGCTTTTTTACATACGCTGTAAGACCCTGTCTATCCAGCTCTATAAGATGAAGGCGCACCGTTCGTTCACTCATATCAATACCCATACGGGAAAATGCTTCGGTAAGTTTCGCACTGGAAACAGGATGATCACTCTCACTGAGTATACGGAGAATTGCCAATCTCTTTTTTTCTATTCTTTCTCTCATAGACTTGCTTTATAACAGAATATGACCGATGTCAATGATTTTCTTTACTTGAAAACAACTTGATAATAATCCTACATTTATGTAGTATTTATTTTATGGAGAGAGAACATTACAAACGCAAGATTCAGGAACTTACGCTGTTGTATGATATAAGCCAGAAACTTGATCAAAGTCTCGATCTTGACAAAATCATTCAGCCGGTGCTCATGTCAATGGCTGAAGATATGGGTCTTATCCGCGGGATGGTAACCCTCTACAACCGGCAGACTGAAAGAATTCAGATAGCAGCATCCTACGGCCTTTCCGACAAAGAGGAACAGAGAGGGGCCTATCAACCTGGAGAAGGTATCATTGGAAGGGTATTTAAAACCGGAAAAGCCGTTACCATTCCTGAAATAAAGAACGAACCGCATTTTCTTAATAAAACAGGCGTAAGAAAAGAGGAATCCATTAAAAATCTTGCGTTTATCTGTGCTCCCATAAAAATAGAAAATACACCCATAGGAACAATCAGTGCCGACAGACCCTACTCCGACAGTAAAAAACTTGAAGAAGATGTAAAACTTCTTTCGATAATAGGGTCCATGATTGCGGGAGCTGTAAAGATCAGACGGAGAGTTGATGAGGAAAAAGAACTTCTCAGGGAGGAACTTACCTCAAAATATAAACCGGACAATCTCATCGGAACCTCGACAGCCATGCTTGAAGTGTATGAGCTTATCAATCAGGTCGCAAAAAGTGATGCGACAGTTCTCATACGTGGGGAAAGCGGAACAGGAAAAGAACTCGCCGCTCACGCTATCCACATGAACAGCCTCCGGTCGGACAAGCCTTTTATCAAGGTAAACTGTGCCGCGCTCCCGGAATCAATCATTGAAAGCGAGCTTTTCGGCCACGAGAAAGGAGCATTTACCAATGCAATAAACAAACGGATAGGACGGTTTGAACTTGCTGATAACGGTACCATTTTTCTCGATGAAATAGGCGATCTTACCCCTGCTACCCAGGTTAAGCTCCTCAGAGTTCTTCAGGAAAAAGAGTTTGAACGGGTAGGAGGTTCAAAAACACATTCTATAAATGTCCGGGTTATTGCCGCAACAAACAGACCCCTGGAAAAGCTTATAGCTGAAAACAGGTTCAGGGAAGACCTGTATTACCGGCTTAATGTTTTTCCTATCCACCTGCCCCCGCTGAGGGACCGGAGGAGTGACGTCATGCTCCTTACCGATTATTTTACCGAAAAATACAGCAAAACAAACGGAAAGCCGATAAAACGCATCTCAACCCCTGCCATAGAACTTCTCATGAGTTATCACTGGCCGGGAAACGTCAGAGAGCTTGAAAACTGCATTGAGCGGGCGGTTCTCCTCAGTACCGATGGAGTTATCCACGGGCACCATCTACCGCCAAGTCTCCAGAGCGCCGAATCCACAGGGACGAGTATTCACGAGACTCTCGAAGACGCCGTAGCAAAACTTGAAAAAGAACTTATTCTCGATGCTCTGAAATCAACAAAAGGGAACCGGGCAAAGGCGGCGCGGATTCTCGGACTGACAGAACGAAAAATGGGTCTGCGTATCAATAAGTATTCCCTCATGCCTTCCATATTCCATACATTTTCGTAGGTTTTTGTTTTATATTCTACATTTTTGTAGTTTTTTAAAATATTAATTCTGATAGTATTTTCATCTCATCACTTGTCACATTCCTATCTTCTTCCCACACATATTTTTAACATTTAATATTTTCCCGGATTTTATTTTGGCATAACTTATGCTTGTAGCTTATCAAAGGAGAATTGTGTGGGAGATCTTAAAAACGCGCTAGACATGATATGGATAATTACAGCTGCCTCACTTGTTTTTTTTATGCAGGCGGGATTTACCCTGGTTGAAACCGGTCTGACGAGAGCAAAAAATGCGGGGAATATCATTATGAAGAATCTAATGGATTTTTCTGCGGGAGTAATCATGTTCTGGATGTTCGGCTGGGCCGTTATGTACGGGACTTCAAAACTCGGACTTTTTGGAACAAATCAGTTTTTTCTTTCAGGGACTAACCCTTTACGTTTCAGAAACTGGATGTTTCAGGCAGTATTTGCCGCAACCGCTGCGACTATTGTTTCAGGAGCTGTCGCAGAACGTACAAAATTCAAGGCATATCTGATTTACACCGTTTTTATTTCCGCCGTTATCTACCCTGTTGCCGGACACTGGATCTGGAATCCTTCCGGCTGGCTGAAATCCATCGGGTTTATTGATTTCTCAGGATCAACGGTTGTACACTCTACCGGAGGATGGGCAGCCCTTATGGGGGCAATGCTTCTCGGACCGAGACGGGGGAAATATGTTAAAGTAAACGGAAAAATAACCGCTAAGGCCCTACCCGGCCACAACCTTCCCCTTGTCGCACTGGGAGTCTTCATACTCTGGTTCGGCTGGTTTGGATTCAATGCCGGCAGCACCCTTTCAGGGAGTGATGCACGGATTGGAATAATTACCGTTGTGACAACACTTTCGGGAGCGGCGGGTGCTGTTACCGCCATGTTTACTACATGGTTCCTCTTTGGAAAACCAGAACCCAGCATGACGCTTAACGGTGTTCTTGCGGGGCTCGTCGGAATCACCGCCGGGTGTTCGCTTGTATCACCTGCTGCCGCGGTTATCATTGGATCTGTTGCCGGTATTCTTGTCGTCCTTTCAGTTGAAGTTATTGACAAGAAGCTGCATATAGATGATCCGGTAAGAGCGGTATCTGTCCATGGCATTTCAGGGGTATGGGGGACCATCGCCGTCGGCCTCTTTGCGAATTCCGGAACTGTCAGGGGACTCTTCTTTGGAGGAGGATTAAAACAGACCGGTATTCAGCTCATTGGAATTATAAGTATCTTACTATGGGTCTGCGGCACCTCTTTTATCCTGTTTTCCCTTATAAAAGCAACGACGGGGCTGCGGGTCAATGAAGAAAACGAAATGGCAGGCCTTGATGTGGGGGAACACGGTGTTGAGGCCTACAGCGGCTTTCAAATTTTTACGACAATGTAAAGGAAAAAAACCATGAAACTCATTACAGTGTATATTCAACCCTACAAACTGAACAAGGTTAAGCAGGAACTCTTTAAAGAAAAAATTTACAAGGTTTCTGTCACAAATGCCCTGGGGTGCGGACAGCAGAAAGGTTTCACAGAGTCATATCGGGGTATTGATATAGAAGTTAACCTTCTTAAAAAAATAAGAATAGAGATTGCCGTTAATGAAGCTTTTGTCGAACCGACAGTCCAGGCAATTATAGCCGGCTCACGGACAGGTAACATTGGCGATGGAAAAATCTTCATTACCCCTATTGAAGAATGTATAAGAATCAGAAGCGGAGAAACAGGCCGAAAGGCCATAGGATAAAAATAAAACGAAGAGAGGAAAACAGACATGAACAATTCCATTGATTTTAAAACAGTACCTATGAATGAAGTGTACGGCAGCAGATCATTCAGCGATGCTAAAATGCGCGAATACCTTCCGAAAACAATCTATAAAGAGGTAAAACTTGTCCAGAAAGGGTTTCGTGAACTTTCCCTGGACGTTGCTGAAGTTGTAGCCAGTGCCATGAAAGACTGGGCGCTTAAACACGGTGCAACCCATTATACTCACTGGTTTCAACCTCTGACAGGGCTTACCGCGGAAAAGCACGACTCGTTCATCTCTCCTGCTGAAGACGGAAGAGTTATTATGGAATTCTCCGGAAAAGAGCTCATCAAAGGAGAACCGGATGCGTCATCTTTTCCCAGCGGGGGATTACGGGCTACCTTTGAGGCCCGCGGATATACAGCATGGGACACTACCTCACCGGCTTTCCTTAAGGAAGACCTTTCAGGAAGCGTCATCCTCTGTATCCCTACTGCTTTTGTTTCGTATACCGGGGAAGCTCTTGATAAAAAGGTCCCTCTTCTCCGTTCCATGGAAGCACTGAACACCCAGGCTTTGAGAATTTTGAGCATGCTCGGAATCAACGCAGAAAGAGTAACAACGACGGTAGGAGCAGAACAGGAATATTTTCTCGTTGATAAAAACTTCTACAACCGCCGCCCGGATCTTATACTGACAGGACGGACGGTTATAGGCGCCATGCCTCCCAAAGGGCAGGAGATGGATGATCATTATTTCGGAGTTATCAAGGAACGGGCAAGTGCTTTTATGAGTGAACTGAACTTTGAACTTTGGAAAATTGGAATTTCCGCAAAAACCCAGCACAATGAAGTAGCACCGAACCAGTTTGAACTTGCTACAATCTATGATACATCAAACGTTGCCACTGACCGGAACCAGATGGTTATGGAAACTATGAGAAAGGTTGCAGAACGCCATAACCTGGTAGCCCTTCTTCACGAAAAGCCTTTTGCAGGGGTCAACGGTTCGGGAAAACACAACAACTGGTCAATCGCTACAGATACAGGGCTTAACCTTCTTGAACCGGGGGATCTGCCTGAAAAAAATATTTCCTTTCTCATTTTTCTGACTGCGGTTATTGAAGCGGTAGACAAGTATGCACCGCTGCTGCGAATGTCAGCAGCAAACGCCGGAAACGATCACCGGCTCGGAGCAAATGAAGCTCCTCCCGCAATTGTTTCCATTTTTCTCGGAGAATCGCTGACCAATCTTCTGGAACAGCTGTCAAGAGGTGAAACGGTTACACAAGAGAAAGCAGAGACCCTGGGGACCGGGATTCCCTCAATTCCAAAACTGCCGAAAGATCTGACCGACCGGAACAGAACATCCCCCTTTGCATTTACCGGAAACAAGTTCGAGTTCAGAATGGTTCCTTCATCAATTTCAATTGCCGGGCCGAATACCGTACTCAATACCGCTGTCGCAGATGTGTTAAAAGAATTCGCAGACAAACTTGAAAAAGCTGCCGACATCAACAAGACAATAAAAGACCTTGTTGCATCAAGCTACCAGGCACATAAGAGAATCATTTATAACGGAAATAATTATACGGAAGAATGGCTGACAATAGCAAAAGAACGGGGACTTGCAAATATCGATAATTCTGTGGATGCTTTTGGAGAAAGTATCAAGAGCTACGCAGTTAAACTCTTTTCCAGACACGGTGTTTATACAAAAAAAGAACTTGTATCCCGTAACGAGATCTACCTTGAATCCTACAGCCATCAGATTAATGTTGAAGCGGGAGTCATGATCGAACTATGCAGAAAGAACATATTCACTGCTGTTATCAGATACATGAATACTCTTGCGGATACTGCCAATGCCATGGATACAGCAGGGATTTCCGCCCCTCCCCTCATCAATACCCTGAAAGAAATAAACAGCCTGTATATCCGCCTTCACAAAGAAATAGATACGCTAAACACCCTGCTTACAGCAGCCAGGACGGAGAAGGATATCCTGAAGCAGGCAAAGCTGTACAGAAATACCGTCTTCACAGCAATGGCTGAAGCACGTGTATCCGCGGATGAACTGGAAAGACTTATACCGGAAGATATCTGGCCCCTGCCGACCTACTTTGATCTGCTTTTTAAACTGTAAACCATGGAGTGCAGCATCGGGATCCCCCACCTTTTTAGGAGGGGGCATCCTGTCAGCGATAAAGTTCACGTGTATTTTGAATCGTAGCGGTAAAATATCGAGCGAAACGATTTGTTTCACATTTATTTTTTTTCAACGGTGAGTATATGAGGCGTTGGGCGTTTTGAAACACCAAATTTTCAATTTATCATTCCGTTTATTAATATTCACAATCTATCTATTTAGCTATCACTCGCCCAATGCCTTATATACATTGTTGTGCTTTCGTGCTTTATTTTCCTCTGCCTGAGCGGTGGCGTGAAAGCTCTTTGCAACCGCAGGAACGAGGATTGCAATGTGCTTGAACTGAGGGTTGGCTTTACATTCATTTTATATTGTTTTTAATCCCAATTCTTTTAAAAATTTATTGTGCTCCTCAGTTTTTTGTTCAATTCGTTCATTGATTGAAGTCAATTTTTTATTTACTTCTTCCAAATCAATTTGCACCTCATCTTCTGCTGTACTTACATATCGCGAAATGTTCAGATTGTAACCGTTCTTTTCAATTTCTTCCATCGAAACTTTTCGCGAAAAGCGTTCGGTTTCTTGTCTGTATTTGTAGGTTTCTACAATGACTTTTATGTGCTTTTTGCCCAAAGTATTTTGGCGTCTGCCGGTTTCATATTGTTCGCTAGCATTAATGAATAAAACATCATCTTCCTTTTTGCACTTTTTTAAAACAAGGATACAAACAGGAATTCCTGTTGAATAGAACAATTTAGAAGGCAAGCCAATAACCGTATCAATATTATTGTCTTTTAATAGTTTGGTGCGAATTCGTTCTTCTGCACCGCCACGGAACAAAACTCCATGAGGCAGAATAATTGCCATTGTTCCCTCTGTACCGAGATAATGGAAACCATGCAATAGAAAAGCAAAATCAGCAGCGGATTTTGGGGCAAGTCCGTAACTCTTAAAACGAAAATCTTCTGCCAGCGTATCATTTGGTTCCCAACGCAGACTGAATGGAGGATTGGCTACAACGGCATCGAACTCCGGTTTTTTAGCCGGATTCATTTCGTTGAGCATATCCCACTGATTGAGCAAAGTATCTCCGTGAAATATCTCAAACTCCGTATCTTTCATACCGTGCAAAAGCATGTTCATGCGGGCAAGGTTGTAGGTTGTGATGTTCTTTTCCTGTCCGAAGATTTTTCCGATACTTCCACCGCTCTCTTGTAAGCGCTTTCGCACATTTAATAACAACGAACCCGAACCACAGGCAAAATCGAGTACTTTATCCAGCTTGCTTTTCTTTCCCGTGCTTGGGTCTTGACTGTCTAGAGTAACAATTTCGGAAAGAATGGTAGATATTTGTTGAGGCGTATAAAATTCGCCTGCTTTTTTACCCGAACCGGCTGCAAACTGACCAATTAGATATTCATACGCATCTCCCAAGGTATCGGTATCGGTAGAAAAATCAGCAATGCCTTCTGCGATTTTCTGAATGATGGTGCAAAGTTTTTTGTTTCGCTCGGGGGATGTTTTCCCCAGTTTTTCGGAGTTCAGATTAATTTCTGAAAATAAGCCCTGAAATGTGCTTTCAAAGGATTCGTTTTCGATGTATTTAAAACCGGCTTCCAGGGTTTGTAATAGTTCACTGTTTTGGGTACGAGCCATTTCTGCAATGTTTCCCCAAAGGTGTTGGGGTTTAATAACATAATGCACTTTCCTGCGCATCTGTTTTTCAAACTCCGGTACATCCGTTTGATTTTTTTCGTACCAAAGGCTAAGAGCAGTACCGTTTTCGTCTGATTCCGTTTTAGGGTAATCTCTTCCCAGTTCTTTTTTGGCAGATGCTACATAATTTGCTGATAAATAGCGGAGAAAAAGAAACGAAAGCATATAATCACGAAAATCATCCGCATTCATTGCACCTCGCAGATTATCTGCGATAGCCCAAAGGGTTTTACCTAATTTATCTTGTTCTACTTTTGTCATAGTTATAAGTTCCTAATTGTGGATTATGAAATCGTACTTTTCTTGAATTTTGTTGTAAATTTCCTCAAGCAATTCTGCATCCTTAGGATTTAAATCTGCAGGCTGTTGTTTGGCATCTTTATGTGATAAGGAATTTACTTGGTTACTTATCATATCTAAATTGTCTCTGTAACCGATATCTTTAAGGGCTTTCTTTATTCCTCCGGTTCCTAGGAAAGAAGAAATTATTTCCAAAAGTTGGCGCAACAAAATAAAATGGTAACCCATAACTTTTCTTTCTGTTATACATTCATATAAAATTTGCATTAAGTATAAGTGATAAAGAAATACATCTTTGTCATGATTTTTTAATGTCAACTCATCATTTTGAATACTTAGAATACTACGATTTGTGTTGTTTTTATGAGTGCTATTCATGAGTCTATCTGACAGAACTGAGAATAGACCAATGTGATGTGTAGTTATTATAAATCGCTTTTCTGATTTTGCAATTTTGTCATCAATAATGTGAATAATAGAATCGGCTGTAAGAAATACATTATTGTCGTCCAAACTTGAGACAGGGTCGTCTATAAAAAAATGAGCATCTTGCTCACCAGTCCATGCATCAGCTTCAAATAATGCTAGAAAAAAGCACCAAATAAAAATCCGTTCTTCGCCCCTAGATATTTTAATATTGATCTCCTCATCTCTGGAAAAGCGAACAGCATCAATTCCAATCTCAGGTGTTGATTCCCGCACCTAAATTAAATAATAGGAGAAAATTTCCCGAAAAGAATTCTTGTTAAAGGATTTGAAAAGGGAGGATAAACCGGGAAAAAGGTACGAGTTAGAGCTCTGCTTATTCCCGGCTTACCCAAAATAATACTACTCAATATTTCGGAAACAGAGTATCCACACTTTAT
>WGCU01000014.1 GCA_015493635.1 Spirochaetaceae bacterium
ACTATATAGAGAATATACATTGACATATTGGATGTTTTTGGTATACTCTTTATGAACATCAAAAAGTAACAGGGGAACGAAATGGGGAAAAAATCAAAGAAGGTTCGTATCTTTTCTGCGCTTGAGGTTGCGAATATCTGCGGAGTAGTTAATCAGACTGCAATCAACTGGGTTAAAAACGGGCATCTCAAGGCTTTTACGACTCCGGGCGGGCAGTATAGGATCTATGCTGAGGATTTTGTTGTTTTCCTTACAGAACGGGGGATGCGGATCCCTGCTGAACTTGCCGGTTTTATTCCTCTTCGGTCTGAAAAGAAAATTCTTATTATTGATGATGATAAAGACCTTAATGATGTACTTCATGATTATTTCCTGAAAAAGCTTTCCGAATTCAGCATTTTCCAGGCATTTGACGGTTTTGAAGCAGGGAAAGTTCTTCAGGCAGAAAAGCCTGATATAGTTATTCTGGATATTGATCTGCCCGGAATTGACGGTCATACTCTCTGCAGCAGGATAAAAGCGGACAAGGATCTCGGTACTCCCACTATTATATCCATCAGCGGTTTGAATGATTCCATAGAGGAAGAAAAAATTCTTTCTGAAGGAGCTGATGCATTTTTCCCGAAACCTCTTAATTTTGAGAAGGTGATTGATGCGATTATGAAGCTCCAAACTATAGAGCTATAAGATGGAAAAAAATAAAAATTTTATCCTCATTGTTGAGGATGAAGATGCTATCCGGCTTACGTTCAAGGATTATCTGCAGGAGTACGGTTTTGATGTTCTTGTTGCGTCAGATGGTGTCGGGGCGATAAAACAGATTCTTGATCATGATATCGGCGTTATTATTACCGATTACCGGATGTCCGGGTTCGGCGGTGAATACTGGATCCGCTTTCTGGCCCGGTACTGTGTAGATAAAAAAATAATTGTAACGAGCGGGTTTTTACGGCCCGAGTTTCCCATACCCTTTGAAGTTGTCTATAAGCCGTTTCAATACGGAGATATTATCAAGATGATTCAGTCTGAAGAGGATGAGTAAAAAAGCAGTACAGCTTTCGGTTCACGGAAGGGTTCAGGGTGTCGGGTTCCGTTATTCCGCACTGAATGCCGCCCTGAAGCTTGGTGTATCCGGCTGGGTAAGAAATGAATATAACGGTACGGTTACTGCGCTCTGTGAAGGAGATGCTTCCTCTGTTGACGCGTTTGCCCGCTGGTGCAGGAAAGGGCCTCCGTCAGCTCATGTTACGGATGTTGAAATAAAAACCGTTCCTTACCAGGGAGTGTATTCCCGGTTTTCAATTGAATATTAAAAAAGCCTCTGCACGCACGCAGAGGCTTCATTAATTCCCTGTTTTCTTACGAACGGGCTGCGGGAAACGCGCCTTTACCCGGATAGACTGAGGTGCCTTCAAGGTAATCTTCAATTCTCATCAGCTGATTATACTTTGCCAATCTGTCAGAACGGCTTAACGAACCGGTTTTAATCTGTCCTGTTTCAAGAGCCACCACAAAATCAGCGATAAAACTGTCTTCTGTTTCTCCGGATCTATGAGAGACGACAGCAGTATAGCCTGCACGTTTGGCCATTTCTACCGCTTCAAACGTTTCAGTCAGTGTCCCGATTTGGTTAAGCTTGATAAGAACGGAGTTGGCAACACCGAGTTTTATCCCCTTTTCAATCCGTTTGGTATTGGTTACAAAAACATCATCTCCGACAAGCTGTATCTTCTTCCCGCTTTTGCGGGTATGAATTTCCCATCCTTCCCAGTCGTCTTCAGCCATTCCGTCTTCTATGGAGATAATCGGAAACTTGTCAATCCAGGAATCCCAGTAATCCGCAAGTTCTTCTGATGTATATTCTTTTCCGGTAGACCACCTGAGAACATACTTCTGCTTTTTATCATCGTAAAACTCGGAAGCGGCAGGATCAAGTGCTATATAAATTTCTTCTCCCGGTTTATAACCAGCTTTGGCAATTGCTTCGACAATAAGTTCACATGCTTCTTCGTTGGATTTAAGGTTTGGCGCGAATCCTCCTTCATCACCGACAGCGGTACTGTATCCCTTTGATTTAAGAATGATTTTCAAATTATGAAAGACTTCACTCATCATCCGTACTGCTTCCCTGATGCTTTCAGCCCCTGCGGGAACAATCATGAACTCCTGAAAGTCCACAGAGTTGTCAGCATGGGAACCGCCGTTTAAAATATTTGCCATGGGAACGGGCAGGGTGATAGCGTGATAGGATCCAAGATATTTAAACAGCGGAAGCCCGAGGTGATCAGCAGCTGCTCTCGCTACAGCCATTGATACACCAAGAATTGCATTTGCTCCCAGTTTACTCTTGTTATCTGTCCCGTCAAGTTCCAGCATCGTCTGATCTATGTCAACCTGATCAAGAGCGTCAAGTCCTATGAGCTCCGCAGCAATGGTGTTGTTGACGTTTTCTACTGCTTTCAGTACCCCTTTTCCCATAAAACGGTCTTTGTCACCGTCACGAAGCTCAATAGCCTCATGGATACCTGTTGAAGCGCCTGAAGGAACAGCGGCGCGTCCCATGGATCCGTCTTCCAGAATGACATCAACTTCCACTGTTGGATTGCCTCTGGAGTCAAGAATTTCCCGTGCTTCGATAAATTCAATAATACTCATTTTTTTTCTCCTGTGATAAACTCATTAGGAAACAATATCTTATGTAATGGGATAACAGTCAAGGAGATGGAATGGAAAACTTTGAATTTGAACTGACCGAAGAGCTTGTAGACGAGATTATTTTTTGTATGGAGGACCAGAATACGGAATATGTTATACACTGTGTCACCGGGGCTATTGCTCCCTTGGACAGTTTATCTCTGGATGAACAGGATGATGAGTCTTTTACTGATCTTCCTGAATGGCGCTCTTTCGATGGGTTTATCATGATGGAGAAGTTTATTTCTTCTCTGCATAACCCCCTGTACAGAGAGGAACTGAGGAATGTTATCTCTGTCGGGAAAGGTGTTTTCCGGAATTTCAAACTCATTATTAAAAAGTATGAACCCTTAAAGAAACGCTGGTATACGTTCAAGGACCGGTACATGAAAGATCTTGTATTAAACTGGTATGGAGTTTCCCGGGAGGCCTGGAGGTATGAAAAGATGGGAAAGGAATCGCTTGAGACAGAAAACCTTATCCTGTCCGATTTTACCTTTAGTGCGGACTGCAACCGGCATGAACAGGAAAGTATCGAAGCTGAGGAAAAATTGATAAAAGAGGTTTTTGGGGAAGGATCGCTTCCCGGACAGTATCAGCTGGAGAGAATACGTCAGCTGAGAGAGGATCCCGGAGCACGTATTCTCCTCCTCTGCGCGGAAACACTCAATGGATCATTTGCCGGAATAATGTGGGGTGCCCTCTGGTCTCCTCAAGCTCCTTCAGAAGGAGGAATCATGCTGATTGTCAAGATGCTGTATGTTGATCCCGCTTTCAGAGGTCTTGGCCTTGGGAAAACCCTTATTGACAAGCTTATCCGGAAAGCGGAGGAAGCTGCTGTAGGTACCGTTTATTTCGAGGTTCCCGAGAATCTTTCCTTTATCAGGAGTCTGCTGGAAAAAGAGGAATATCAGCCAGTGACCCGAATATATTCCCGCCCGCTGTTACTACCCTACCAGTAATAAAAATCAAATTAAAGTGGAGCTTTTTGCGAAGTACCCCAACTTACTATACTGAGAGAAAATAACAAAGGGGTCAAAAATATTTTACCCCGAGAGAATGCCCTGAAGAGGCTTTAGAGCATCTAAAAGCCAAAAATTTGTAATATTTACCCCACAAAAAAGGTGCCCT
>WGCU01000015.1 GCA_015493635.1 Spirochaetaceae bacterium
GACACCATACTATATGATAACTACACTGATACACTACGTGTGCTATTTTTTTCCACTTTGCCATATGTTTATTATATCATACTTTTCTTACGGCATAGCCTTCAGTCCATGACCACCACCAAAGGTGGTGGATTTCTAAGCCTCATTAAACGAAATACTTCCCAGCCTGTTTATGATAACATCATCCACTTTCTCAGTATTACCTTTCAATGATAATGAGCGCTGGGCACAAATAAAAGCTGTATAGTTTGTAGGATCAACAAAGTCCACCATTATATTCGTTCCTCCGGGCTCAAAACTCTCTTGTAAAGGGAGATAAAACGTAAAAATAACGACTTCATCATCTTTATCCACCTGAGCTGAGAAATTTTCCGGTACTGGTACTTTTATTTTGCTCTTATTAATTTTTAGACCAAGATAGTATTGAAACTGATCAAGATTTGTAAAGTAGTAATCTTTAACCTCAGCTGTTTCTTCAGGTGAAAATTCATCATTGGAATCAATATCACATTCATAGAGAATCTGGGAGCTGTAAAGAGGATCAAAAATCCACTGTATATACATTCCCTGGAGCCCTGTTTTATTAAAATAAAAATGTGCATATGAATTAACGTGTACGTGAGGATGCGCAGAGAGTGAAAAAAACGGAATACTCACAAGAATTAATAAAAAAAATACTTTCTTCATATAAATGAAACCCATCCTTTATAGGTAAAATAAATACCGAGAACAATCAATGAAATATTTCCAGTATATGCAAAAAAAGGGCCGGATAAAGACAACAACCCGAATTTTTGCTTTTTTTCAGACTCATGCTCTACGAACTCTCTTGATTTTATCGTGTATATCGAAAGGAAATAAAGGATAATAACCATAGCCGCTGTAAGGAAAAGTACAGAGGTAAAGCCAACCCAGAAAATCCCGTATATAATAGAAAGCATCATGATAGTAAGAGAGAGGGGACAGGGAACAACTCCGATGGAAAATCCGATAAAAAGATTCCGTTTCCATCTATTCATCTTTCGAAGAGAATCTGATTCTTCTTTTCCAATACTTTTATACTGATGATCTTTCCCCTGAATGGTTCTTATCAGATAGACAATACCAATACCTAAAACCAGGATTCCTGAAAAAAGGGTAAACCCATACTGTATTTTAAGATGTTCCAGACCCTTTACCGATGAAAGAACCGTTTTAAAAAGAACTGCAAGGAATATGGCTCCTGAAGCATGAATAAGAGAAATAATAACAGAAAGAGAAAAAGCATCCGAAGCGTTTGTCCCGTCACGCAGGAAAAAAGAGACAACAATAAGTTTTCCATGACCGGGACCCAAGGTGTGTAAAATACCATAAAGAAGAGAGAAAAGTGAAATAATCACAAAGGTCCGGAAATCAAATCCCTTTTTAAGGATATCCATCTTCTTTTTTATAAAATAGGTTCCCCGTGCCTGCAGTTCGTAAAAAAGAGAAACAAGCCCTCTTTTAACCTGTGTTTGAGGGTTTCCCCCTGCATCTTTCTCCGGAGCTGCCGTCGACGGTATCCCGGGAGAAGGAGGCGGCGGAGGCGGAGGTACTTGAGCAAAGAGAGAAAAATTTACAAATACAACTCCTAAAAGAAACACCAGACAGAGACTTTTCATAAAAACATTCTATATCAAGAGCCCCGGAAAAGCAAGAAAAATGTTAAATTTTTACCACAAATTGTTAAAGTGTTTTCACCTCCCCGGTTATCCTACTTAACGCTTTCCTGGAGTTCCTGAAGGACTTTCTGAAGTTCCTTGTTTTTTTCTCCGTAAGCTGCAAAATCACCGGCCCGCAGCTTTTCCTGAGCGGTATTAAAAATAACAACAGCGTTATTGATAAGTTCCTCCGTGTCAAGACTGCGTAAAGCCTGTCCCGCAGGCTGACTACTTTGAACCTCCATTTTTCCAGCTCTGCTTGTTCCGAGAAAAATTTCATCCAGCGCTGCCCTTAAATCAGATCCGACACCTATTTTATCCTGATACGCCACAACCACCCTCTTTAACTCAGGCAGTTCGCTTTTTTCAGCCCTCAGATATATCGGTTCAACATAGATGACAGAGTTTTTAATGGGATACACAAGAAGATTTCCCCGTATAACCGTTGATCCCTTCTGCCCCCACAAGGTCAAAAGCTGTGATATTTCAGTGTTCTGATCTATACGGGATTCTATCTGCATCGGACCAAACACCAGTTTTTCTTTCGGAAACTGGTATTCAATAATGTTCCCGTAATTTTCAGGATCACACTTGGCTGCAACCCAGGAAACCATGTTGTTTTTATTGAACGGTGTAAAGGGAAGCATAAGAACATATTCAGTACGCTCTTTGGCACCAGGGAACTTAACAATAACATAGTACGGATCCATAACGGTTTCTTTCTCACCGTATATCTCATGAGGGATTGCCCACTTGTCTTCCTTGTTATAGAACACCTGAGGATCAGTCATGTGATACACTGCATACATATCAGCCTGTGCCCTGAAGATGTACTTGGGGTATCTAAGATGATGTCTCAAATCTTCCGGCATATCAGCAAAACTTTTAAAAAGTGTCGGAAATATATTTTTATAGGTACTAATAATGGGATCGCTTGTATCTACAATGTAGAATTTTACATCGCCGCTGTATGCGTCTATGGTAATTTTAACTGAGTTTCGAATGTAGTTAAACCCGTCCGGGAACATGTTTGAATAGGGGAATTTATTCGTTTTTGTATACGCATCAACAATCCAGTAGAGCCTTCCTCCGGAAGCAACAATATAGGGATCCTGATCGTATGATAAAAAGGGAGCCAGTGCGGGAATCCGCTGCTGAATGCTTCTGTTTATCATGATTCTGCTTTCAGGCGTAAGATAATTTGTAAAGAGAATATCAGTGCTCATAAAATTGACTGCAAACAACAGTTTTCTCAACCCGCTTTTAACAGGAATTCCACCGGTACCCTTGTAATGGGTTGTTACATTATCGTTCCCTTTCGGATAATCGAACTCAGGAATCTTTGTATTAACAACAACATAAGAATTTGTTTCCTCACCATAATAAATTTCCGGCCTGTTGATTTTAAGCGGTACAGAAATCTTGGGGGGTATATCCTTTATCATAAAAGAAGGGAGTCCTTCCTGCCCTATCAAGTCAACAGGAGCCATAACAACACCATACCCATGGGTATACTGTAGTTTTAAATTAACCCATGTCTGAGCCTTTATCGGAAAATTACTGTCGTTTACTTCCCGCGGAGATATCATAACCTGCCGAAATGAACCGTCAAACTTGTACCTGTCAGTATTTACACTGCTGAAATCGTAGTACAGCCTGAATGCCTGCAGCTGGGAAAAGGTTGCCTTCAGAGGTCTTCGGTCCCACAAACGGATATGCTTTGTTATACCCGTCCCGGCCTTAAAATCGCTTTCATTGAGGGAAGCTTGAACGGGAAAGGCCTTCTTTACAATCTTGTTCAGGTTGTAGCCCTGCCGGGTAAACTCAATATTGTCCTTTATGTAGGGAAGTTCCATTCTCAGTTCGTTCGGTTTCACAACAAGCTGCCGCACAATACCCGGGGTAATACCAAGGAAAACAACCACCGCTGCAACAAGAATTCCGTAACCGATAACCATCTGGCGGAATGACTTTTTAAGCATACTCATAATGGTTAACCCCGCCGCCAATACCGATAAAAGGATCATGACAATGTACAGGGGACGAACCACTTTTACACCGGTAAAATCCGCTCCAAAAATAAGACCGTTTGTGGAAAAAAGAAGCTGATACCGCTTTAACCAATAGTGCCATGCTATTAACAGCGCAAGGATAACAAGCAGAAACAAAACATGCTTTTTAGCATGGGTGCTGAAAGTATATGAGCTGGACTCCTTTTCTATATGACCTGTCATATAGTAGAGAACACCGATAAGCAAAATTGTCAGAATAACACAGGTAAATGCCCATGACTTGATAAAGAGATAAAAGGGTAATGAAAAAACATAGAATGATACATCCTTGCTGAATACAGGATCAACAAGATTGAAACGTACCTTGTGGAAAAACTTTAAAACCACATCCCAGTTATTCATCGCTCCGTTAGCCATAAAAAGTGATATAATAATAAGTCCCGCAATCGCTTTCAAAACACTTGTTTTTTTATTTATCTCTTCCGGAACACCTGCCTGCTGGATATGGAGTGCTTCTATTTTTCCCATCTTAAACGCAATGTAGACATTCACACCGGCAAAACCAAAAAACAGGATATAAAACACAAGCCACAAAATTACCTTTGCCCAGAGAACTGTCGTAAAGACAGCAATAAATCCAAGGTTGCTGAACCAGGTAAGATTCATCCAGAAACGGGCGCCGACAACCAAAAGAATTCCCGCTGCGGCAATTATGGAAATGATAATGACAACTTTATTCTTCCCTTTCATTTTTCAACCTCGATAATCCTTGATAACCTCCATAGTATCATACTTCAAACTTTCACGATAGTATCCAGAGGAACTCATAGGGTTTAAGCTTTTTCACACTGGTGTGAATTTTCCCTGTTAAAATATCAGTTCCCTTTAAAACCATGTATAGCTGCTGTTCCTCTTCACTGAAGTTGGCTATCACTGTTAATCGTGAATTATTATCTTTTCTTCTAAATCCGAAAACATGGTGGTTCAGGGTATCCACAATTTCCACTCCTTCACTCCTAAAAATCCGGTGTGTCTTCCTTACTTCCAAAAGATGCCGTATTCCCTCATAGATTTCCCCAGCCTTATGGTAGGGAGGAACAACACATTGCCCCTCCGTATCCCAGGGAAACTTCTGACGATGGACCCACCGGGAATCGTCCTTTTTCGAGGAATCATCCCGGTAACGGTAATCATTCAGCAGCCCCCATTCATCACCCGCAAAGATAAGGGGATAGCCGTTCATGGACATAATGATACCGTACAGCAGAAGAATGCGCTTTACCGCTAGATCAACCTCTTTTTCCGTTTCCAGAGCAAGAGCTTTTTCCATACCGGCCAAAGAGGCACAGGTGCCGGATACCCGGGCATCTCCGGTCCTTTTATTCTCCTGAAACAGCAGCCCCCGGGCAAAACTTCCTTCAAAGGATCCGGAATAAAACTCATTTAAGAATTTTCTGTGATCACGGGGATTGATCCCGATACTTTCAGCATCAGCGTCTGAAAACGTCCAGCCGATATCATCATGACAACGTACATAGTTAACCCATGAACAGCCGGTATTGATAGCAGCGTAGGTTTCCATGGATTTTTTCAAAAGGCTTACCTTTCTTGTGGCAAGAGACTCCCACAACGTCGCCATAAGAAGCGGATTGTATGAAAGTTCACATTCATCGGAAGAAATGTATCGCCGTACATCATCAGGATGTACTATTGCTTCAGACTTAAACGCAACAGCGGGACACGCTATTTTTGTAATGGATTTAAACGCATGAATGAGTGTATGCACCTTCGGAAGATTTTCACATCCGGTACCTTTCTCCTTCCAGAGGAAGGCAAGGGCATCAAATCTTAAAATTTCCACCCCAGCATTGGCAAGAAACAGCATCTCTTCCATCATTTTTCGAAAGACAACAGGATTTTTGTAGTTAAGATCCCACTGATAATCGTTAAAGGTTGTCCAGACCCAGCTTTGAAGCTCATCACAGTAACTGAAAGACCCTTTCCGCTTGGCAGGAAAAATATCCCGTAAAAAGGGGCTGTACTCTTCCACCTGTGATTTATCTTTGAAAATGTAATAGTAGTCCTGATATTCTGGAATTCCTTTTCTGGCTTTCAGTGCCCACTCATGGTCTGAAGAGGTATGATTTAGTACAAAATCAAGTACGAGGCTTATTCCGTTTTCTCTCAGGAGAGCGTTCAAAGCGAGTAAATCCCTGTACGTCCCCAGGTTCTCATTCACTTGGCGGTAACTGGATACAGCATAACCACCGTCATTTGCTCCTTTACGGGTTTTATAGAGAGGCATAAGATGGAGAGAAGTGATACCAAGTTCCTTTACATAGGGAATATGCTTTATCAAGCCTTTCAGGGAACCGGAAAAGAGATCCACATACAGTGAAATACCTGCCATGGAATTTGCAAGGAACCAATCCGGTTTCTGTTCCCTCTGTTGATCCAGAATCTTTAAATCAGAAGGCCGCTGAAGTGCATATTTACAGGCTGAACGGACAATATCCTCCACCTGGTACAAAAAATCCCTGCGTCCGCCATAGAGAGCAAACAGCTGCTCCAGCAGCAGGGGGAACTGCCGGGTCAGCCGGTTGTAAAAAGCAGGAAAACCGTCTTTCTTTCTGTACCTGCTCAGGGAAGACTTTTCCAGCCGTTGTAAAATAGTCTGTGCCGTTTCATTCATATTTCTATTCTTTTGCAGTCTAATCCTTTTACTCGTATTTCGCTCCTTAAAAATATTTCGGCCACCCTCTACGTGGTAAATCGTTCAATAATATTAAGTGTCAGCATGATGTTCCGGGATGTACGTTCCGGATTTTTCATTTTCTCAAGCAGAAGTTCAACCGCCGTTCTGCCGGATTCATCAAGAGACTGATTTATGGTTGTAATGCCCATATAATCTGCCATATCTATGTCATCGAATCCTATTACAGCGATATCTTCCGGAATTCTCATTTTCATTTCCCGTGCAACCTTTATGACAACCGCGGCATCAATATCGGAAGAAGCAAAAATTACCTCAGGTCTATTATCCTTTTTTAAGAGAGTCCGTACCGCTTCAACAGCGTGGGTCATACCGAACTTGTGAAAAAGAGTGAAGCCTGCGTCAAGGAACAGTCCGTTCTTTTCCAATGCTCTCCGATATCCCTCCAGTCTTTGATCCGTAGCATGAAGGGAATAGGGAGGCTGCCCTCCCTCCCCGATAAATCCGAAAGACCGGTAACCTTTTTCAATAAGATATTCAGCGGCAAGTTTTCCGCCTGCCGTGTTGTCAATCTGTATCCCGGATAACCCTGAATGTTCTATTTCAACAAGAACAACGGGAAGATAATGTTCCTTGAAATGACTGACATCTTCATTGTTCACCGGAAGAGCCAGTACAATAAGCCCGTCTACTCTTCGGGTCACGGCCAATGAAGCATAGTAATCATGCAGCTGTGCCTCGGTTTCCACTGAATAGATAATAAGCTCATATTCCGTGGAAGACAGAGCTCCGGTTATTCCCCGAATTCTCTGAACAAAGGAAGGACTCGTCAAAAAGGGGGCAATAACACCGATCCGGCGGAAATCACGGCGTGCCCGGGCTACCGCATCCGCTTTAGGGGTAAATTCGAGTTTTTCCATAGCAGCCAGAACCTTCTGCTTTGACAATAATGAAACACGGGAAGGAGCATTCATAACCCTGGATACCGTCGCAATACTTACACCGGCACTTTCGGCAACATCATAGATCGTTGCAAAACGTTTCACTACAAACTCCCTTTTTGTAAGTGCTTACATAAAACCCCTTTCCCAAGGTAGAATATATATCCATATCTGTCAAGAAAAAGTTTTAAAAGGGGTGTACGACAATTTTGTTTATATATCGTTTTACCCTTTGTCAATCTGTTTTTTTGTGCTATACTGGACGTATGTATTGCGTTCAGTATGACGTGTGCTATAATGGAGGGGACTATGAATCAAATTGATAGACTCAATGAATTACAAAA
>WGCU01000016.1 GCA_015493635.1 Spirochaetaceae bacterium
AGTAGTATTATTTTGGGTAAGCCGGGAATAAGCAGAGCTCTAACTCGTACCTTTTTCCCGGTTTATCCTCCCTTTTCAAATTCTTCTACAAGAATTCTTTTCGGGAAATTATCTCTCTTTATTTAATTTGGGCGCGGGAATCAACACATGGAAGAAGTTGCATTGGGAATAGAAGAAATATCACGGGCGGTTAATGATATAAACGAGATGACCCAGCAGATGGGGGAAAACTCGGACACGCTGGATACAGTTATCAAACAGTTCAAGGTTTAACAAAAGCTTCTGTCTTTTACCCGGTCTCTTTGATCCTGAGTCCTGTTTCTTCTATAGTTATCCGTCCGTCCCTGTACAGACCGCCAGCGGTCTTTTTAAAGAGCTTCTTGCTCATTCCAAGGGTGTCTTTTATAAGTGCCGGATCACTCTTGTCATGAAGGGGTAAAAATCCTCCACTTTCCTTTATTGCCTGCAGAAGACGGTCTTTCGCGTCAAGCACAGCCGTATATCCTTTCCGTTTAAGACTTATATCCAGTTTGCCGTCTTCCCGTATTTTGGAAATATACCCGGTCAGCTCATCTCCCGGTTCCGGTTCCCGGTATCCTTCCGAACGGTATACCAGTCCCGGATATTGCCGGTTCACTATCACACTGAATCCCAGAGGAGTAAGGGAATAAACAATAAGATCTACCTGCGTATCCTCCTTTAAAGCCGACGTATCATGATCGAAATAGATCTCCAGATCCATATCACCGATAATACCTTCTTCCTCATAGTCAGGGACAAGACGGACAACAACTTTTTCGCCGATCTGGATCGGCTTGGTCTGCCTCCGGTTGGGAAGGAAAAGGTCCTTCTCTATTCCCCAGTCCAGGAAGGCACCGAAGGATTGAATGTCTACCACCTTCAATGAAGCAAATTCATTTACAACCGCGTACGGTTTTTTGATGGTAGCGGAAAGGGTATCTTTATCCTTGTTATAAACAAAAACGGTTATATTCTCTCCTGCAGACAGTTCCGCAGGTGTTTCCTTTCCAGGAAGATAAATTTCCTTACTGCCTCCGTCCAGGTACACTCCGTCCCGATACGTCCGTTTTACCGTCAGGGTATTGTAATCTCCAATCTTTACCATACCGGACAGTATACACCAATTCCACTGTATGAACCACTGTGAGGCTGGTATATTTTATGCAAATAAACTATGATCCACCCTATGAATATTCTTGAAAAATATGCACAGGTCATAGTGGAGATGGTTAATCTTCAGGAAGGGCAGAATCTCCTCGTCCGGACAGAACCGGTTCACTGGAAGTTTGCTTCAATAATAGCAGCAGAAGCCTACAAAAGAGGGGCCCGCTACGTACGGGTCGATTCCAACGAAGTGGAAAATCCTTATCTTTATAAGGCCCGGGTTGAAAACTCAAAAGAAGCGTATCTGTCCTACGTACCGAAGTTCAGAACAGACATGGATAGGACAATGCTGGATGAACGGTGGGCACTCATTGCTCTTAAGGGGGAGGAAGATCCTGATTTTCTCAGCGGACTTGATCCGAAAAGGAATGCCGCCATAGCAAAAGCAGTTGCAGAGGCAAGGCGCCCCTTCGCCAAGGCAGTGCAGAACAATGCCATTCAGTGGCTGGTGGTTTTTGCACCCAGCGAAAAAGCCGCTGCCAAAATACTGAACACAACAGCTTCACCGAAAGCACTTTCAGACTTGTGGAATATACTGATTCCGATCCTCCATCTTGACAGAGAGAATCCCGCGGATATATGGAAAGAGAACAGCAGAGAATTGAAGAGACGGGCACAGGTTCTTAACGACATGAAACTTGAGCGTCTGCTTTTTAAAGGTCCCGGAACAGACCTACGTATCGGATTAAACAAAAAAGCACTCTGGAAGGGCGGAAGCTCAGTCGCTGACAACGGAGTGGAGTTCTCCCCCAATATTCCGACAGAAGAAGTTTTTACCGCTCCCGATTTCAGGATGGTAGAAGGAAGGGTGGCCATAACCCGGCCGGTCCTTGTCCCTGTGCTCGGGAAAATAATGGAGGATACATGGCTCGAGTTCCGGGACGGTAAAATAACGGACTTCGGAGCAGCAAAAGGAAAAGAGGTACTGGCAGAATACTTTGCCATGGACCCTGCAGCCCGGTACCTGGGAGAAGTTGCCCTGGTGGACAGCAACTCCCCCATTTTTAAATCGGGAAAAATATTCTACAGCATTCTCTTTGATGAAAATGCTTCCTGCCATATTGCTCTCGGTGCTGCCTACCCTGAATGCATAGAGGGCGGAGGAAGCATGAGCGAAGAGGAACTTAAAACCGAAGGAGCAAATATTTCCAACCTTCACACAGACTTTATGATTGGATCCCCGGATGTTGAAGTTATCGGAGAAACCTTTGCAGGAGAGCAGGTAGAGATTATTAAAGATGGGTTCTTTATAATTTAACCCCGGTTTATACCCTCTCGGGCAGCTCGTAACCCCGCAGGCGGTAGTACTCATCCACCAGTTCGCGAAACTCATCCCGGTCGAGAACGTGTCCTTCCGCTCCGATCGGTTCAGTAAAGAAACGCTCCGGCAGCCAGTCATCGTCGGGAGTCATCCCTTCCCGCAGGTTAAACTCCCGAATGGTAAGGGCTATACGCCGGGATATTGCTCTGAACGCTTTTTCATCCAGATCGAGCCCCATGGTTCCCTTGACAATTTTATGAAGCTCATCATAGTAGATAATGTCCCGGAAAAAGCGGCACAGGATAAGGGTGTCGTAGATAGTCAGACGGTCCTCGTATTCAAGAAACATCTCTGCCTTCCCATCGCTTTTAAGCCTGTCAATCAAACCCGCCAGCTCAGGTTTATAGAAGGTGGCACGGAGGTGGCATGCTCCCCTGTCAGAGACAGCATATCCCAGCCCCATACCCTGCAGGTTCCGGGGATCGTATCCCGGAGGTTCAAGCCCCTTTACATGGACAGCTATATCCTCAAGTCCGAGAACCTCTGACGCTGTGCGGACTCCCTCGGCAAAGAGGTCTCCAACCCCCTCCCGACGGCCGATCAACTGAAGGAGTTCAGCAATTCTGTCCACATCACCATAGTCAATCTCAAAATCTATCTTCCTTCTTTTGTACGCTTCGATGGCAAAAGCGGTGGTATTCCCGGCAGTTACCGTATCAAATCCGAGGCGGTCGCATATATCGTTCAGATAGGCAATCTCTTTTATATCATCAATCATGTTCAGCCCGCCGAAAACATCAATCGTCTCGTATTCCGGACCATCCATATGCAGACCTTTATGCCTGCCGTCTTTTACGGTACTCTCTCTGCCGCAGGCAATAAAACAGAAAAAACAGGACACAGGTTTTACCTCAAGTTCTTCATGCATGGCGGGGCCGTTAATTTTATCTTTGTGGGAAACCGTTCCATCCTGCCAGTAACGGGCAGGGAACGCATCAATCTTTGTGGTAAAATCAACAACCTGACTTGTCCCGAGGGTATGGTACTTTTCCGTCCCCGGATGTTCCTTCCCCACCTTTAAAAGTTCCCTGCGGTATGCAGTTAAAAGGTCATCATCAGCCGCTTCTTTCTGCCGGGTTCCGATAAAAACAAGAGCCTTTATCTTTTTACTGCCGAGGACCGCCCCGACACCTGTCCGGCCAAGACTTCTTCCATGATCATTATTTACATAGGCATATTTAACAAGATTCTCTCCCGCAGGACCGATGGTAAGAACAGCTGCCTTTTCTTCTTTGTATTTTTCTTCAAGAATATCCTCTGTCTCAAAACTATCTTTTCCCAGAAGGAATGAAGCATCATGAGCCGTTACCGTTCCGTTTCTGAACTCAAGATACGACCAGGTATCACAGGCACCATCCAGAATAATTGCATCGTATCCAATCCGTGAAATCGGCAGAAAAGCCTTTCCCCCGGAGTAGGATTCGGAAAATATCCTCGTCAGCGGCGACTTGGTAAAAACCCCGTACCGGTTGGCGCCCCAGATCGTAAACCCGCAGGCAGGACCGGTGTCAATTATAAATTTATTTTCAGGAGCAAGAGGATCCACATTGGCAGGGTTCTTTTTCAGGAGGAGATACGCACCAAGACCTTTCCCTCCCAGAAAATCACGGTACACATCATCCGGTATTTTCTCTTCCAGGGTGCTTCCGTCTTTAACGTTTACATTTAAGATCTTCCCAAACACACCTTTCATTCTGCCCTCCAAAATTATGGCCGTCTATGTTAATGTCCCAAAATAGTTCAGCGTCAGCTGTTTCGCCTTGACGTGATCCGGAATATAATCCGGAAGGATAACGGGAGAAATTCTCTTCTTGTCTATGCCCAGTTTTTCAAGTTTCTCCGAATACCGGTCCACATGTTCAAGGGTAAGCCTGCCAATCGTAACGCCGGCAAGGACATGCTCAGCAGCGTAGGTTCCAGCCCTTCTTCCAAACACGATAATATCCAGCTGCGAATTCCCCATAAGCCTGTTTCTGCCGTGAACACCACCGGAAGCTTCTCCGGCAACATACAGGCCCGGAATGGATGTTTCCGCTTTCTCATTTATTTCCAGCCCTCCATTCTGATAGTGAAGCGTCGGATAGATAAGAATGGGATATTTCCGAATATCTATATCAAACCTGCTGAACTGCCGGACCATTGCCGGCAGTGAGGATTCTATCGTCCCCTCTCCGTTCAGCATCTCAATAAGCGGTGTATCAAGCCAGATCCCCGTTAAACCTGAAGGCGTTTTTACCCCCTTGCCGTTTTCGCATTCCCGTATTATTGACGCAGCTTCCACATCCCGTGGTTCGAGAGGATAGACAAAGAGTTCTCCATCCTTGTTTACGGGCTGGGCACCGAGGCCCCGTATCTTTTCGGTACAGAGGAACCCGACAACCTGCTCCGGAAATACCGCGCCGGTGGGATGGTACTGTACAGAATCCATATAGAGGAGATTTGCCCCTGCCCGGTAGCCGAGAACGAGCCCGTCCGCAGTTGCCCCGTAGTGGTTCGTTGTTTCAAAGTTCCGTATATGAAGCCGGCCGAATCCCCCGGTAGAGATAACAACGCTTTTCGCCTTTACGATAGAGTATTCCTTGGTTTCCAGATGATACAGTATCGCTCCTGCAATCTGACCCTTATCATCAAGAATAAGTTCAGTGGCAGGAGAAAATTCTATGTATTTTATTGTATCCGGCCGGTTGTATACCTCATCCCGGAGAGTTTTACATATCGCCGCACCGGTGTAATCCCGGGCGGAATGCATACGGTTCCGGCTGGTCCCTCCTCCCGCCTTAACACTCATGCTGCCGTCAAGTTCCTTGTCAAACATGACCCCCAGCTCTTCAAGCCACTTGATAGACTTCGGCGCGTCATTAACGAGGGCTTCCACAAGGTCCGGTTTGTTGTCAAAATGCCCTCCGCCGATGACATCCATGTAATGGAGGACAGGACTGTCGTCTTTTTGATCTGCCGCTTGAATTCCCCCCTGAGCCATCATGGAGTTGGCATCCCCGAGGCGAAGTTTTGTTGCTATAAGGACATTCAGCCCCCGGGCGGAAGCTTCAAGAGCAGCTGAAAGCCCTGCGGACCCTGCACCGATAATGAGAATATCAGTTTCATAATCAATTCTGGAAAGATCAAAACGGCTGGATGGATCCCTGGGCCACGATTCAAGAACATCAGCAACACGGCCTGTTATCCG
Organism: Spirochaetaceae bacterium; assembly: GCA_015493635.1. Classification (GTDB taxonomy): domain Bacteria; phylum Spirochaetota; class Spirochaetia; order B11-G9; family B11-G9; genus S145-15. Next base: position 5,694 of record WGCU01000016.1, read on the forward strand.
TTCTCCCTTGTTGGGACCGATACGGATCTCCCGGCGCGCGTCATCCTTGTAGTCAGGATGGTAGTTTGCAAGAACCGCCTCCCGTTCCTCTTCAGACTGAGGAGTAAATACCTCTTTGCCCCGTTCTTTTGCCAGAGCGTACCGCTTTTCCCTCGTTTCTTCAACTTTTTTAAGGGAAGCATTCATATATTCAGGATACATGACATCTCCTTTCTCTCATCAGGTAATCTTGATATCTCGCTCATAGTATTCTTTTACAAGCTCTTCTTTGGGGAGAACTTTCAGCCGTTTAATTTCACTTTCGTACTTTCCCTCTTCAATCTCGGCAACCCGTGTTTCAAGCTCCGGACTCTTCGGGGCAAGATACTTCCCATACAGCCGCTGGGCGAGCATTCCGACATTAAACTGAACAATTTCCGCAGGACACCTGAGGGCGCACAATCCGCACCGGATACAGTCAAAGGAAGTCTGTGCTGCCGAGGCAATGTCCCCCTTTATGATATCCTGAATATAGTCCATGACATTGATATCCTGGGGACAGATCTTGGTACAGGTATTGCAGGAAACGCACCTGAAAACGCTGGGGTAAAGCTCCACAAAGGTACTGACATCCGGTTTAAGCTCTTCCAGATTGTACGCCGCTTTCTCCGCGGGAACAAAAGGAATGCGGGCAATAGTCATACCGTCGGATACCACCGTCTGGCAGGCAAGGCCTCCTTTAAGTTTGTACTCCCCCTTCTCCCGGTATACCGTTGCGCAGGCTCCGCAGAACCCTTCCCGGCATCCGACACCCCGTTTCAGCTGGAATCCGGAATATTCGAGGGCAGTCATAATCGTTGATCCTTCAGGAACCATAAAGTGTTCACCGAGAATATAAACGGTTACCATGTTTCTCTCTTCACTCATACAAACCGCTCCTTTTCAATAACGGCCGAGGATCTATGCAGTTGTCATCCAGGCCGAGAACTTCATCACCCAGTCCGAGGGCAAGCCCGAGTAGCTGGGTAAAATAAAAAACGGGCATCGGATCAAAATCAGGGAATTCCTTCATTATATCCTCCTGCCGGTTGTCCAGGTTAAAGGCACACAGAGGACAGGAAGTGATGATGGTTTCAGCTCCGAATTCCCGGGCATTTTCTATAATCCCCTTTACCGATTTTATAACAATAGCCTTGTTATCCACCGTATGGTAGCTTCCGCAGCACCGGCTCTTTGCCTCCCAGTTCATCACGGGACTGCCCCCCAGCGATGATATAAATCTTTCAATAATTGACGGGTTTTCCGGATTGTCAATGCCGACACTTTTCGGACGGAGAAGGAGACATCCGTAGTAGGGGGCAATCTTTAATCCATCCAGAGAACGGACGACTCTTTCTGCAATAGTATCAAACCCCATGCTGTCAAGAAGTTCAAAAAGATGCGTTACATCCACCTTTCCCTCGTAATCCTTCTCCAGATACATAAACTGATTCACAGACTGAAGGTCCTCAGGAGAGGAGGTAACCCGGATGTTTGTCTGTTTCAGAGTATTGAAACACATGGAACAGAGGGTAAGCATTCTGTACTCGTTATCCACCAGTCCGGTATTGTTCATTTCCTCAACACGGATAAAATCACGTACCGGTGCCAGATGTTTCATCAGATCATCGGAAGCTAAAGATGATACGGTACCGCAGCAGTTCCACTTCGGAAGCTCCACCATCTCCACCCCCAGCTTTTCCATGGAGCGCAGTGCGGACTGCTCAAAGTTTTTTGCGGTTGTCTTTAACGTGCATCCGGGAAAATAAGGGATCTTTACCGTTTCTGTTTTATCGTTTTCCATTGTCGTTCCTATCCTGTTAATTTCCGAAACGCTCCAACGAGAGCTATGGAGGGAAGCCTGGCCGCTTCCTCTTTATCAATATTCTCAATCGTTATTGAATCCACCGCTTGCCTGAGACTTATCTGCCTGAGTGCTTCCGCCACCTTTGAAAGATCGAGCCCCCGGGGGCACCGTGCCATACAATTAAAACACGAAGCGCATATCCAGATGGAGTTTGCTTCCATAACCTCAGGCAGCCCCAGCTGGGACATCTTCATCATTGTCGACGGTGTTATTTCCATTTCATCCGTAAACGGACAGCTCCCGGAACAGACACCGCACTGGTCGCAGGAAGTAATTTTTTCACCGCTTATCTTTTCAATCTGCTTTTGAAAATCAATATTATGATGAGAGAGTACTATCTTACCGGCCACGGGAGCCTCCTTCAAAGAGTGTACCTGCTTTTTCTGAAAGCATCTTCCGCTGAGCTGAAGTCAGTACTTCAGCCGCTGTTTCGGATATGGTGTTCATTAACCGCACAAATGCCGGGAGCATTACCGTGGCAAACTGAAAAAACATGAGCCGTTCCGGGTTGATACCCGCCAATGCAAGAATCTCTTTTACAACAGCCACATTCTTCCCGGTAAAGGGAATACTCCCCGGATAGGGTGTGGACTTTGTCTCACAGTCACCGATAAATACTCCGTCAGCACCAAGAGCAAAGGTCTCAAGGATCAGTTTCGCCGTTACTCTGCTGCTGCTCGGCACCCGTATAATACGGACACTGTCAGCGTACGCTTTCTTCCCAGTGCCGACACTGTCCGCCAGTTTGTAGGTACACATGGTATCGGCAAACAGTATAACCCTGTGTTCGTGTCCCTTCCTGCCGGACAAAGCCCCTTTGACCTCTCCAAGCAGCTGACCGGTGGTAAAGAGGTGCAGATCAAGAGCATCACTATGGCAGGTTCCAATACACAGACCGCATCCTCTGCAGATACTCTCATTTATCTCAACAATCCGGCCGGTACCGCCCTCTACCATGGAAAGGGCAGAAGCGGGACAGCTGTCAACGCAGACTGCACATCCATCGCACAAGGGGGTATGAACAAAAGCCTTAACCGGCTCCATTTCCATAACTCCCTTTACCATGAGCCGCATTGCCCGGGCGGCAGTCGCGCTGGCCTGGGCAACGGTATCAGGAATATCCTTCGGTCCCTGGGCAGTTCCGGCAATAAACACGCCTTCGGTCTGGGTATCAACAGGACGGAATTTGGGATGAGCTTCCTGCAGAAAGCCGTCAGCACTCTTCGGGAGCTTCAGTATCTCGGCTATTCTGTTTCCTCCCTCACTCAACTGAAGTCCTACGGAAAGAACAACCGTATCAAACTCGCTCTCCATCATCTGACGGGTCAGGGTATCTTCCACTTTTATCGTAACCTTCCCCGTTTCCGGGTTCTCTGTTACTTCCGCCGGTCTGCCTCTGACAAACTTTACCCCCATCTTCATAGTATCCTTATAGTATTCTTCGTACCCCTTTCCAAAGGTTCTCATATCGGTATAAAAAACATAGATATCCTTTTCCTGTCCGTTCATCGTGGCCATGTGGGTTATAAGCTGGGAAAGTTTCGTGGCGTACATGCAGCACACCCTGGAGCAGTACTCTCGTCCCAGCTGTTCATCCCGGGAACCGACACACTGGATAAACCCGATCCGTTTCCCCAAATCCCTTGTAGGCCGTCCTTCCCCCGCATGAACAATTACGCGTTCCACCTCGGGGCCGATCATTACGTTTTTAAACCTGCCGTAGCCGTACTCCGGTTTTTGCTTCGCGTCAAAGACATCGTATCCGGTGGCAACGATAATGGTATCTGCCGGGATCTCCTTTATCTCATCTTCCCTGTCAAAATGAATTGAATCCCTCGGGCAGACCGCCTCGCACTTCCGGCAGACCTCAGTATTACCGCTTTTTTTCCTTGCTTTGATGTTTAGACAGGCTGACTCATCGATCAGATACTTGTTGGGTACAGCATAATCCAGGGGCTGGTAAATTGCTTTACGCTCTATTACTCCCCACTGAAACTCATCGGGAAGAGATACCGGGCATACGTCGGCACAAAGTCCGCAGGATACACAGGAATCATCTACAAAGGTTGCCTTCCGGCGGATCTTTGCATTAAAGCTGCCGATATACCCGGTGACAGCCTCCACCTCAGAGTAGGTGTAAAGATCAATGTTTTCATTTTTGGGGATATCCGACATTTTGGCGCCTAAAATACACGCAGCACAGTCGTTGGTGGGAAAGGTTCTGCTCAGCTGGGCCATCCGTCCCCCTATTGTTGCTTTTTGCTCAACGAGGGAGACATGGAATCCGGCATCCCCCAGATCAAGAGCCGCCTGGATTCCCGCAATTCCTCCTCCAATTACAAGTACGTTCTTTCCGATAGAAAGCTTCAAAGGCTTCAGGGGAGAATTTTTCTTTACTTTTTCTATACCCATCTGAACAATTTCTTTGGCTTTTTCCGTAGCCGCAGCAGGAGTATCGGAATGAGGCCAGGCACAATGCTCGCGTATGTTGGCCATTTCAAGCATGAAGGGATTAAGTCCTCCTGTCTCTGCAACCTTTTTAAAGGTCTCACCGTGAAACAGATGGGAACACGCGGACACAACAACTCCGTCAAGACCTTCTTTTTTAATATCTTCAGCAATAAGCTTCTGTCCCAGATCAGAACAGAGGTGGGAGTAATCCTTATGCAGTACCACCTCATCCTGCTCCCCCGCATACGCGGAAACTGCTTCTACATCAACGACCTCGGAAATATTTCCCCCGCAGTGACAGACATACACACCTATTTTCATGATTTCCCCATGGTAGAATATTTTTTAATCCCTTCCTGATAAAGATCACCGCCGTAACAGTCATTGATAACAATAACCGGCATGTCCTTTACCACCAATCTCCGCATTGCCTCTGTACCCAGATCATCAAAAGCAATTACCTCTGCTTTTATGATTGACCCAGACAACAGAGCCGCTGCTCCCCCGGTTGCTCCGAAGTAAACACCGCAGGATTCCCTGATAAGCCGCTTCACTTCCTCAGACCGAGGTCCTTTACCGATCATACCCCGCATACCTGCCTTAAACATCACCGGAACAAAGGGGTCCATCCGGTAGCTGGTCGTGGGACCGGCTGATCCGATAGGACGTCCGGCAGGTGCCGGAGAAGGCCCCACATAATATATAACAGAACCCACCGCTTCAAAGGGAAGATTTTTCCCCTGCTCAATCAGCGTTTTTAAACGGGCATGAGCCATGTCCCGTGCAGTATAGACAATCCCGTTCAAAAGGACTTCATCTCCAGCATGCAGTGTCTTTATTATCTCTTCTCTCAGGGGGGTTTCAATTCTTCTGGCCATGGTTTTCATCCTACAACACCCTCGTCTTTACCCGTGCAGCATTACACTGGATGTTCACTGCCGCGGGGAAAGTAGCAATATGCCGGGGGAAAACCTCAACAAAAAGGTCCAGTGCCGTAACCCTGCCGCCGAGACCCGCCGGACCTATACCAAGCCTGTTGACTTCTTTCAGCCATTCCCTTTCCAGATCGGCAATCTCCTGATTACTGTTACGCTCCCCTATTTTTCTCAAGAGGGATATCTTGGCAAGGTATGCTGCATAATCGAAGGTCCCGCCGACACCGACACCGACAATAACCGGCGGACAGGGATTCCCTCCTGCAGCCTGTACCGTTTCCAGAATAAAATCCTTTACCCCGGCGGTACCGTCAGCGGGCTTCATCATTTTTATCCTGCTCATGTTCTCAGAGCCGCCTCCCTTCGGCATAAGGGTAACAGTAACCTTGTCGCCGGGAACAAGTTCCGTATGTACAATGGCTGGGGTATTATCATTGGTATTAACCGGATGTGTCAGAGGATCCTTGACGATTGATTTCCGGAGGAATCCCTCGGTGTACCCTGCCCGCACCCCTTCATTTACCGCATCCTGTATTGATCCCCCGGTAAACCTGATATCCATACCCACCCGAAGAAAAACAACGGTAAACCCTGTATCCTGGCAGATGGGTATTCTCTCTTTCCGCGCAATATCCTGATTCTGCAGAAGCTGATGGAGCACCGCTTTGCCGGCAGGAGACTCCTCTTTATCAAGAGACTTTTCCAAAGCGATCCTCAAATCGGGATTTGCAACGGTATTTGCTTCTATGGACAGCTCTCTCACTGCCCGGGTTATCTCATAAAGATCCAGTTCTCTCATGGATTCATGCTAAGCTGATTTTCCGTATTTGTAAATCAATTCTTTAATGACAGTTATAACAGTTGTCTGATTTATGACTGACGGAGCGGCATCACAGAGTAACAAACAGTCTGGTTTCCATCGGCTCTCTTGGCAGCGTACAATGCCTTATCAGCCCGGGAAAGCAAATCATCCGCAGTTTCTGTTCCGTTGAACTCAGCACATCCGATACTTACGTAAACCGGAATAGTATCCGTACGGATCGGTGCGGGGGTTGATGCAACTGATCGGCAGATTCTTTCTCCCGCTATTCCTCCGATCTCTTCGGTCGTATCCTGCAGAATGAGAGCAAACTCATCTCCTCCGATACGTGCAAAAGAATCCTCTTCCCGCTTGTTTTCAAGGCAGAGATCTGTAAAATGCGTCAGAACATCATCACCGGCCTCATGCCCCCAGGTATCATTTATCTCTTTAAAATGATCTATATCAAAAAGCAGCAGCGAAAATGTTCTTTTTCTGTTTCTTGACCTTTCTATCTGATCCAGCAGTTTATGCCTAAAGACCCTCCGGTTTTGAACTCCCGTGAGGGAATCAGTTTCTGCCGCTTTTTTTAGATCTGCTTCTGTCTTCTTGCGTTTATCACTGTCAACAATGATACCCGACATTTTTACCGGCCTGCCCTTGGAGTTCCGACCCACCGCACCAATAATCTGAACCCAGTAGTAGTGCCTTTGTTTATCCTGAATCCTGATATCATGAGAAAATATCTCTTCTCCTCTTGAAAAGAATTCTGAACTGCTTTTTATCAGCTCACGCCTGTCTTCCTGGTATACCAGTTTCAGAAAATCATAGAGTGACAGATGCATATTCCCACGGGAATCTTTGTAGGGAGAAAATTTTTCAGCACTTGTCCACAGATGACCGCTCTGTACATCAAACTCCCAGGCACCGCTGGATACAATTCTCCGGAGAATTTCAAACTGCTTCTCCTTGGCAGACAGACGCGTTTGCAGGACTGTACTGGCTATAAAAAAGGAAGCAATTCTCAGCAGCGATATTTCGGTCTCTGACCAGTCATACTCCCGCTCACAGTCATCAAACCCAAGGACACCCCAGAATTCTTTTTCCACCAGTATAGGAATGGTAAGCATCGATTTTATATTTTGATCAGTTTGTGATTCTTTCAAAAATGAGTCCGGAAGTTTACTCGTGACAACCTTCTGCCATTCTCCCCTCATTCTGCTTTCTACCAGTTTTCTGTATTCCGAGGAGCCGAGTTTGTTGGTAAACCTTTTAAAAACAGGAAGCCCCAGCTGCACATACTGTGGAGCAGAAGCCCATTCGAAGGTATAATCCTGGGTAATTTCTTCCGAACTTATCTCCAGCACCTGAAAGATCCACACCCTGCTGACTCCGGTTATCTTTCCAAGATCCGCAAGAAGAGCATTGATCCCTTCACGCCATCCTTTATCTGTAGTGAATTTTTCCGCACTGCGGGCAAGTGAAGCGAGAAGAGACGCTTCACGGATATTTTTATCAGTCTGCCCGACAGGATTGACCTTTCCTGTTTTAATTCCCATTGTTCTCATAGTAGCGAAAAAAAGCATAAATATCAACTTGTACAGCAATTTCCCTGTTATTTGAAGCACCACTGTAAAACACTCCGTATTCTATTGTAACTATCCGGACAATGGAATACATTTATTACATGGAGAAAAAAATGGAAACGATGATGGAGGTTCTTGAACAGGAACTTGAAGGTGCCTTTGAAGTAAAGGACAAAAAATCTCTCCACAGATACGTACTGCTCCTTACCGAAAACATAGTAAAAAAAGAGAACTATGAAAAACAGCAGCTGGAACTAAGAAATGACATACAGAGACTTGCTGAGAGTCAAAAACAGGGATTCGAAATGATGAATCAGCGGTTTGAAGCCATAGACAAACGGTTTGAAGACATGTTTCACTATATGGACAAGCGGTTTGAAGATATCGACAAGCGGTTCGAGACTGTCGACAAAAGGTTTGAAGATGCCAATGAACGGTTCGAAGATGTCAATAAGCGGTTCGAGGCTGTCGACAAAAGGTTCGAAGATGTCAACAAGAATTTTTCGAGACTGTTTACGTTTATGAATACCGGAATGGGTATCATCATACTGCTTACTATTCTTTTTAAGTTTATCCGCTGATATTCCGCTTTTATTTGCCGTTTCTTCTATCCTCCTGTATACTTGTCACCAATGGCCAGGGTGAAAGGGTTTATACTGACAAACAGCTCATCAGACAGCAGAGGAAGCGCGGAACTGCGCTACTACGGCAGAGGAGAGGACGGCCCCTTTAAAATAGTAATTTCTGATCCCCGTCCTGTTTTTTTTGTTGAACAGGAGCAGGCACTCTCTCCTCTTCCCGGACTGTTTGACCGGAACATTGCGTTAAAGACCTTTGACTCGAAACCGGTTAAGGCATTGTACTTCAACTCTTTAGACCACTATTACAAAGCCCGGAGGGAACTCCATGCAAAAGGAATAACCACATATGAATCGGATGTGTGGCCGGCTGACCGCTATCTAATGGAGCGGTTTATTCATACAGGTGTTGAAATAACAGGAGACATGCACCGGGAAGGACTGCTTACGGTCTGGAACAACCCGAAACTTTCCCCGGCGGAATACAATCCTGCTTTAAAATGGCTTTCCATTGATATCGAAACAGGACAGCACAGGGAACTCTATTCCATCGCGCTTCACGGAACATACGGAGATACCGGATATAAAAAAGTTTTCATTGTTGACGAACACCGGCAGATGGAACAAACATCAGGAATTATCCCTGAACCATCCGAGAAGAAACTTCTGACCGATTTTATAACGGAAGTAAAAGAGTACGACCCTGATCTTGTAATCGGCTGGCACGTTATCGGTTTTGATCTTGCTTTTCTCGAAAGGAAATGCGTTTCCCTCTCCATCCCCTTTTCCATCGGCAGAAGCTCTAAACCCGTTAAAATAGCAGAGCGCAGCCGGGGCCTCTTTGACGCGGACATTGAAGGGAGAATTGTCATTGACGGACCCCAAACCCTGAGAATGGCCTTCTTCACCTACGATGATTACACTCTGGAAACAGTCGCACAGGCAGTACTGAACAGAGGAAAGGATATCCGCCCGGATGCAGATAAAGTAGCAGAGATTAACCGGCGTTTCAGGGAGGACAAGAAAGCCCTGGCAGTCTATAATCTTGAAGACGCGGTTCTTGTTACGGAGATCTACAAGGCTACGGGAATTATAAAACAGCTTAAAACAAGAAGTCTTATAACCGGTCTTGCCATGGACAGGGTTGGTATGTCTGTGGCAGCCTTCGATTTTTTCATGCTCCCGGCCATGCACAGGAACGGCTACGTTGCACCGGAGGTAAAAGACATTATCCCGGGGAAACATGCCGCCGGGGGACTGGTCTTTACCTCCATTCCAAAACTCTATCCTCATGTTGTTGTTCTGGACTTTAAAAGTCTCTATCCCACCATCATGCGTACCTTCTTTATCGATCCCCTTTCACGGCTGGAATCCGCTGTCGATCCGGTAGAGACACCCGCAGGGATCACCTTTTCCCGGACACGTCATATTCTTCCCGCGTACCTTGAAGAGCTTATGGGAAAGAGAAGCAGAGCAAAAAAAGAACATGATAAAAACCTTTCTCAGGCGGTAAAAATACTGATGAACAGTTTTTACGGTGTTATGGGAACAACAGGATGCCGCTTTTATCATCCTGATCTTCCCACCGCAATTACAGGGACGGGGCAGTGGGTTCTGCGCACAACTTCCGAATATCTTAAAAGCTCCGGGTACAATGTACTGTACGGTGACACAGACTCCGTTTTTATCCTTTTAAAACAGGAGGAGCACCGGGACCCGAATGGGGCAGGTGCAGAACTGGCAGAACGGGTAAACAACTTTATGACCGAAAAACTGCTCAAGGAATACAGGGTTGAATCACGGCTTGAAATAGAGTTTGAAAAGCACTACCGGAAGTTCTTTCTTCCTTCCATGCGTTCTTCTACCGAAGGAGCCAGGAAGCGGTACGCCGGTCTCCTTGATGATGACACCATTGAGTTCAAAGGCCTTGAGGCAGTCCGGTCCGACTGGACAGAGCTGGCACGTCAATTCCAGAAGGAACTGTTCCACCGGTTTTTTCACGGGCAGGAGCTCAGAAACTGGATCTCAGCTTTTGTCTCAGACCTGAAGTCAGGTAGTAAAGACAACCTTCTTGTTTACAAAAAAAGAATACGGAGGAGCCAGGAAAAATATGTCAAAACCACACCGCCCCAGATAAAAGCCGTCCGCCTTCTTGATCCTGAAGGGAAAATGCACCTGAAGGAGATTTCCTATATCATGACCACCCGGGGTCCGGTACCGGTACAGATGAACCCAGACGAAATAGATTATCAACATTACATAGATAAACAGCTAAAACCCCTCGCTGACGGTATTCTCTTTACCATGAATGACAGTTTCGATGAAATCATTTCCGGTAAACAGCTGGATCTGTTTTCCTGATTAAACCGCAGGATTTTTTAAAAACCGAAAACAACCCAGAATTACATGGTTTTCTACCGCAGCCCCAGCTCATTGACAAAAGGTTCAATATCTTCCCAGATATCTTCAAACTTTACCCGGAGGGAATCAATGAATTTTTCAATGCCGTCATGGCTCTCTTTTGAAGCCTCCAGATGATCAATAACTTCTTTTTTCTTTCCTTCATCAATTGTTTTTAAGTCTCTGATCCCTTCAATAGCCTTATCAAGCTCTTTCTCATGATTTTTCATATCTTCCCCCGGCAATGTTTTATCTCTGTACTGTTACAACAATAAAATACGTATAATCTCTGTGTGAGTCAATTGCCAACGGATAGAGATTAAAGCGAATCAATCATCATACAGAACAGCAGACATTCCATCAAAATATTTTAACACAGGTAATTGAGAAATGATCTCATTCCATCAGGCAGTAATAAGATCTTTTAAACTAACAAAGAGATAAATACTCCCTTTTTCGGATTTGAAAGGGATTCCTATAAGAGGGACACCGGAAACTCCTGTTATCTGATGATTAACCCCCTTTACAATTGAGGGTAAAGAAATAACGAGTTTGTACTGCTCAAGCCCCTGCTTTGCATTTCCAGCTATAATATTAACAATCTCACCAACCAGATCAATAACCGTATCATCAAAGATGGTTATCTTTTCACCCGTTGCTTTTGAAGCAAAATCCAATGCTACAATTTTAGGAAAGCTTACAACCACAATACCCATTGTATGCCCGGCAATACCTATAATTCCAGAAATATCATAATTATACTTGTTTTCGTTGTAATTAAAAATAAAAGGTGAACCCGGAACGATATCTACACCTACAAACTCTTTGAAAACCTTGATCGTTGCATTGATAAAAGGCTGAATATATTTTACCTGCACAGCAAACCCCTCTTATAAATATTGTTTTAATTTTTGTAATACCGTTACTCCAGAAACAGGCTTTATTATATAATCCGAAACACCAGCTTTTACTGCTTCAAGGACATTATATTTTGCCGCTTCGGAAGTGATCATAATAATTGGCAGGCTCTGATACTTTTCAATTTTTCTTACTATTTTAACCAGCTCAAGCCCATTCAGTTTAGGCATATTCCAATCTACCAGCAGGAGACCGATATCATGGGAATTAAGAATTTCCAAAGCTGCCTGCCCGTCTGGGGCATCGAACATATCACTTTCAGAAACTTTTTTTTCTTTCAGAATATTTTTCAAAACTTTACGAATTATCAGAGAATCATCAACGATTAAAATCTTCACCAGGACCTCCTCTTACAGGGGAATACTCATCTTCAAGATAATTCCTCTCTCTGTTTTATTCTTAATGCTCAGCTTACCTTTTAAAGTGTCAATTATATTTTTCTTAACGACAGACATACCAACACCCATCCCGGAAATCATATCTACTGAATCGTTTGTACTGAATCCTTCTTTAAATATAAGTTTGATTATATCCAGATCACCCATTTTATCAACAGTTCCCGCATTAACAATATTTTTCTCAACAGCTTTTTCTTTTATGCGATTTACATTGAAACCTTTCCCGTCATCAGTATATTCAACAATAATACCATTATCTGCTCTTTTTATCATTATTTTAATTCTTCCCAGTTCAGGCTTTCCCGATTTTTTCCGTTCCTCAGCTGGTTCAATACCATGATCAATGGAATTCCTCACAAGATGAAGAAGAGCCTCTTTCAGAGGTTTGTAAATTTCGGTATCCATCTCAACTATATCTGAATTAAAATCAAGAATAACCCGTTTATCCTTTTCTTCAGCTGTTCTATTCTTTATAATCTGAAGCTGTTTCTCCAGAAGTGCAGCAGACTGTTTCCCTTCATCCCTGCTTATATGTTTCCTGACATTTTCTTCTATTTTATGTTTTATATTTCCTAAATTATTTCTTTCTAAGGGCTCTTTATCCTCACCAAATATAAAAACAGTAAGCTCTTTTATTATCTTGTTAAGAAACCCATACTCAATATTTATCTTTTCATAAAAATTTACTATCTCAAGATTCATTTCAAGATCAAGCACCTGCCCCTTCTGTTCTTTTAAAAACGTTTCAAACCTGGATGCCTCCTCCGCAAGAGCTTTGAAATTGAGAGAGAATGCTTCACCTTTTATGGAATGAACCATACCAATAATACCATCCAGTATTTTAGTATTCTCTTCATTCTGTTTTAATTCTTTCAAGGAGAGCCCCAGATCTTTGATGTTATGACCAAGATCAGTTATAAACTGTCTCGTTACTTCCCTGTCATTTCCAAGAAGCGAAACAATAATACCGTACTTTTTATCATACTCTGCTTCTTTCTCCTTAATTGATTCTTCCATCTCCCTTTCAACTGTTATATCATCAAAAAGCAGCAGTATTTTTTCAAATATGGTATCTTTACCTTTAAGGCGAACAACTCTCATTTTTATAATCTTTGATACAGCACTACCACCGTCAAGGAAAAGATAATTAAATTCTTCCATCGGGTTTGCTGCTGAAAGAATACTGTCAGAAGCTGTTGTATTCATAAAGCACTGTTCAAAATAATCGACAGCTTCTTTCTTTTTTTCCTCATCAAACATTGTAAACACTGTATTTAAAATAGAGCTGTTTAGATAATCCTTATTACCGAAGATATCAACAAAAGCTTTATTAAATCCTTCCTCAATATTGAAACTTCTATTTATAACACATACACCGGCTTTTATATTGTTGACAATCTTGTCCAACTGATCAGTATATCTGTTGAGCTCGTCTATAGTCCTGTTCAGCTCCGCACCAAGCTGCATAGACTGCTCAATCATCTTTTTCTGCAGTTCTTTGTTTTTTTCTTTAGTATCTCTCCGTAACTTTATCAGTCTGTCTCTTGATACACCAATATAGAAAAACACTATTCCAAGTACAAGAGGCGCCAAAGTTCGTGTCCAGAGGGATACAGGGTTCCCTATCATCTTACCTATCGATATATCAAAACCTGCCTGTTTAAACATTATGTACCGGGAAATAATTGAAACAACCAGCCCCAACAAAACCCCGTAGACAGGCCATTTATACTTTTCTTTCATAAAAACCCAATCCTCCCCTTACAGTACCGCTACTGAAACATTTCATCAATAATTGTATAGAGATTATTATCTTCCCGTTCTATTCTCTTCCCCAGAGAATCAAAGAGGTCTCTTGTTTCTTCGGCAAAATCAAGGGGGTTCTCCTGTATTTTGAAACCGCTTGACCAACGGGATATATATTTCTGAAAAACGCTGCTGATGCCGCCCATCTCTTCCATAAATTCTTCGGCAGTATTTTTTACCTTCTCATCATCTGAAACGAGAAGGATCGGGTAAAGCGAAGTATCTTCAAGGGTAAGGTGAACTTTCAAATTACGCTTCAGATCAGACAGAAGCTTGCTAATATTGTTTGAATTTTCCATGATTGCATTACTGTCTTCAAGAAAGAAAGATATTTCATTGACTATTCCAAGAAGCTTTTCGTGCTGCTCTCTAAAGGGTTCAGTTTTATTATTCATCAAGAAACACCATTCTCCCTAAAACACGAAATGTACTTTCTGTCAGTTCCCTGTATATGACCTATCAACCAGTCCCGCAAAAAATTCAAAACATCCAGAGAGAGAACAAAGCCTTCTTCAGATAACTGATTCTTTAAATCTAATGCTTTCCGGGTAAAATCATCATGTATCTTTTTATGCTCGGTATAGTTTTCATAGTCAAATTCAACCATCCATTTCTCTTCAACCATGAAATGGATTGCCGCATACTCAACCATTCTATTGACAACTTTTCTTAATGCTTCCTGCCCTTTAATCTCCATCATTGCATCGTAAAGCTCATTTATCATGTCAACCAGAACCTTATGCTGTTTATCAATGAGTTCAAATCCAATATCCAGATCTTCAGACCACTGGATTAATGACATCACAGTCTCCCTTCCTTTTATATTTATACAATTTATTTCATGTATATCACAGAACATAACAAATAACAATTAAAAAGGAGGTAAAAAATCTGTTTACAGGAAGCGGGGAGGGGAAGAAGGCACAGAAAGGCTCTGCAACTCTGCCTCCCCCTCAAAAAAGAAATTCTAAAGATCTCCTATGGTCGAGACCATAATTGCCTTGATGGTATGCATTCTGTTTTCCGCTTCATCGAAGACCTTTGAATGACGGCCCGTAAACACTTCATCGGTAACTTCCATTTCATGGATACCGAACTTTTCCGCAATTTCCTTCCCGATAACCGTTTCATCGTTATGGAAAGAGGGCAGACAGTGCAGAAAAATTGTTTCAGGATTACCGGTTTCAGCCATCATCTCTTTCGTAACCCGGTAAGGGGTCAGGAGTTTGATGCGCTCGGCAAACTTGTCTTCCTCACCCATGGAAACCCACACATCGGTATAGATGACATCAGCTCCCTTGACACCTTCAGTGATATTGCTGGTCATCTCAATAACCGCGCCGGTCTCTTCCGCCATTTTTTTTACTTCGGAAACCAGTTCTGCCGAGGGGAAAAGCTCCTTCGGCGCGACTGCTGTAAAGTGCATACCCAGCTTTGCCGCTCCGATCATGAGCGAGTTTCCCATGTTGTTCCGGGCGTCTCCCGCAAACACCAGTTTTACATGATTAAGCGGTTTCGGTACATGTTCCATGACCGTAAGAAAATCGGCGAGCACCTGTGTCGGATGATACCGGTCGGTGAGGCCGTTCCATACTGGAACACCGGCGTACTGTGCAAGGGTCTCAACGGTCTCCTGCTTGAATCCCCGGAACTCAATACCATCGTAGTACCGTCCGAGAACCTTTGCCGTATCCTCTATGGTTTCCTTCTTTCCCATCTGGCTGTTGGTCAGGTACGTCAGGGAACCACCCTCATCATACACACCCACCTCAAAGGCGCACCGGGTCCTCGTGGACGCCTTTTCAAATATTAGACAGATATTCTTTCCTGCCAGAAGTGTTCCTTTTATTCCCGCTCTTTTTTTCCGTTTAAGATCCATGGACAGATCGAGAAGGTAACGCACCTCTTCGGGAGTAAAATCCTTCAGTGTAACAAGACTTCTTCCTTTTAAATTTACCGGCATTTGATTTGCTCCTTGTACTATTTATTTACAGGGGATCCCTGTTTAACGGCATACTCATGCACCGGGGACCGCCCCGCCCCCGGACCAGCTCGGACCCTTCAATTTCAATAACGTCGATGCCGTTCTCCCGGAGGGTCCTGTTAGACACAGCATTCCGTTCGTAGGTTATAACAACTCCCGGCGCAACAGCCAGTGTATTCGTACTGTCGTTCCACTGCTCCCGGGCAGCAGTAACAACATCACCCCCGCCGCTGGGTATAAGCTTTACCGTGGGCAGGTTGAGAGACTTTTTCAACGCTCCGCTCAAACTTTCACAGGGTGTTATCCGGAGGGCTTTCCCTGTTCCGGGAGTAAGACTGAACACCTTCGCGTTCTTTTCTATTCCGGGGAATATGGTGAACTTGTCGTAATCCACCATGGTAAAAACCGTATCAAGATGCATGTACGCCCGGGTAAAGGGGATCTGAACAACAAGGACTTCTTTTATCCCGGAGTTTTTAAAGAGTCTTTCGGAAATTCTCTCTATGGCATCGGTACTGGTGCGGACACTGCACCCTATGACAACGGCGGATCCGCTTAAGACGAGAATATCTCCCCCCTCTATACTGGCGCTCTCATTGTAATGGTACCATGTATCATCCCTGCCGTTTGAGAAATATTCATGGTACCTGTGGATGTAGTACAGAAGCAGAGACTCTCTGCGGCGGGCTTCCCGTTTCATCGAATTGACCGACAGACGGTTTCCGATAACCGCCCCCGGGTCCCTGGTAAAGTACAGATTGATAAGGGGGGATATGTAAAAGGGAAAGGCTTCCTGTATGTAGGAAGAGAGCCTCCCCTCATTGTACCTTCCGGGGAGATCGGAGATTGAAAGCCCGGCTATAAAAATTTCAGCCAGAACCTGCGCGTTTTTCTGTTCCATAAACGCTGTTATTTCAGCTGCAAGATCCGGATTGTTTATACCTGTCCGGGCAACAATATCTACTGTCATTTCCCGCTTTACTCCGCTGTCTTTCAGAATATCCGCCAGAAGATCACTGAAATAGAGAACCTCGGTACCCTGTCCAAGGAGAACCGAAGCGAACTGGTCATGCTCATACTGAATCCGTTTAAGCCAGGGAATATCATCAAACAGCATCTCCTCAAGATACGCCGGCGTCAGCCGCTCAAGCTCACGTCCGGGCCGGTGCAGAAGAACCGATCTCAATTTCCCTATTTCCGAATGTACGGATAAAAAATCAGTAGTGCTCATTTTTGCTCCTTGCAACAACGTTATACTATCCTTTCAACGGATAAACTTCAACGAACGGTGTTATTATAAAATTTTATTCACTCATAAGAATTCTTTTACCGAAAGCGGATTTTACAAAATGGAGAAGGGACGAATAGTCATGCTGAATTTCAGGAATATTGCTGCCGTAAAGGAATCAGTTTCAAGAAGCGCGATATCTCCACCGAATCCCCAGATGAGAACCCTTATTTCATCCATACACATCTCCGTCTGTTATACATTACTATTGTAGTAGTAATAAGTATACCAGGCCGTACCTCCCTGTCAACACATCCTGAAAAAAACCCCTCTCTATTTTATACAGGAGGGGGAAGTCTCCCCCTGGCTCCAGCCTGCTCTTTCCGCCCCTCTCCTCCTGCACAAACATCCGCCAACGGTGTATTCTTACTTTACAGAGGAAAGCAGTAGTGAAAAATATATTAAATTGGCAGCAAAAACTGGTATGAAACCGAGCTTTTTGCGAAGTACCCCAACTTACTATACTGAGAGAAAATAACAAAGGGGTCAAAAATATTTTACCCCGAGAGAATGCCCTGAAGAGGCTTTAGAGCATCTAAAAGCCAAAAATTTGTAATATTTACCCCACAAAAAA
>WGCU01000017.1 GCA_015493635.1 Spirochaetaceae bacterium
GTGTAGATCTCTATAACAGATTCTCCGCTCCCCATACTCCGTTTCTCTATCTTTAATACAAAATCAACAACATCCCGGATTGTATTCCCGGTAAGAAACCGGTCATGCCTAATCTCTCCATCAACCATTTCATGCCTCCACCGTGAATTGCCCGGTATATGGACAGCCCAGCCGCCAAGTGACAGGACAGGCAGAATATCCGATTTCAGAGAATCTCCTACCATCATGAAACTTTCAGGGTTTATTGAAAGTTTTATAAAGAGTTCACGGTAATCAGCTACTTTTTTTTTGCTCATTACTTCAATACCGGAGAAATGATTTTTAAGGCCTGACTTCTCAAGTTTTCTCTTTTGATCCAGCAGATCACCTTTTGTAATACATACAAGGGTGTGTCCTTTTCCCGAAAGGTTACGCAGGGTATCCTCGACTCCACTACGCACGTGAACAGGTTTGTTGATGAGATTTTTTCCCAGATTGATAATTTGTTCTATTTTATCGCCGGTAATTTCGTTTTTGCTGAGCCGTAAAGCTGTCTCTATCAGGGAGAGAGTAAACCCCTTAGCTCCGTACCCGAACAGCTCAAGATTGGACATCTCTGTCATGAATATCTCATTTTCAATATCATCCCCCGTGTACCAGGGTTTTAAAATAACTCCTGTTTCCTGTTCTGCTTCAAAATAGTTAGCCTCGTTTTCCCAGAGCGTATCGTCCGCATCAAAACCTATAATCACAAGCTGTCTCCTTATTAACAAAGGAGATTATGGTACTTTAATTGGAAAAAGTAAAGAATGAAAGGTGTCAATACTCCAGGGTAAACCCTGGACTCAGGCCGCTTTTCGCGGCCTATTCCGCGGCAGAGCCGCGGGGTATTGACACCTTTCGTTCTCTGCACTCCCTCGGGAACGGAACCAACAAGTTGTCCCGCTCCACTCACTCGTTTGAGAATAATGATTATTAAAAGTATTTTACTTGACCTACAGGTGTGTTTTTGCTACCACTTAGATATGAAGGGAAAATGGAAAAACATATTAAAGTTTTTAGGGCCCGGATTTCTTATAACAATAGGATTTATTGATCCCGGCAACTGGGCTACCAATATTGCGGGTGGAGCTGATTTCCGCTACAACTTACTCTGGGTAATAACTCTGAGCACCCTGATGCTTATACTTATACAGAACATGAGTGCCCGGCTGGGTATTGCGACAGGGAAGTCTCTTGGAGTAAACATACATGAACATTTTGAAAAGCCTGTTTCAGCTCTTATCGGCATAACAATTGTAACAGCATGCGCTGCGACAGATGTTGCGGAGCTACTGGGCGGAGCAATCGGATTCAAGCTTTTACTGGGTTTTCCCCTGTGGCTGGGGGCTTTTCTTACCGTGCTTTTTGAAGTTTTTTTTATTGTAACCCAGCGCTACCATCGGCTTGAAAAAATAATCCTCGGACTCTTGGGAATAATTTCCATTTCCTATGTTATTGAACTATTTATTGTAAAACCTGCATGGGGAGCTGTTGCTCCGGCGATTATTATACCGAAGATAACAAAAGATAATATCTACATTGCCATGGGCATACTCGGTGCTGTTGTCATGCCCCATAATATTTTTCTCCATTCCAACGTTATTCAGAGCAGAAAATGGGGAAAAACAGATCAGGAAAAGAAACACTTCCTCAAGTTCAGTAAAATTGATACGATAACTGCCATGGGTCTCGGCTGGGCGGTAAACTCGGCCATGATTATTGTAGCAGCAGCGGTTTTTTTTAGACATGGTGTACATGTGGACAGTCTTCAGCAGGCATCGGATACGCTTCGTCCCCTGGCTGGTAATTTAGCCGGTTTCCTTTTCGCGTTGGCTCTTCTTGCTGCGGGCATCTCATCATCCACAACCTCATCGATGGCAGAAGTAAACGTTATAACCGCTTTTCTGGGGAAACCGGAAGATCCAAGAACACTCCTGTATAAACTTTCTACATTTATAACCGCAATCCCGTCTTTTTTAATTATTCTGTTGAGGTTGGATACCTTCAAGATATTAATCTTCAGCCAGGTGGTATTAAGTATCCAACTGCCCTTTACTTTGATTCCACTGCTTGTTTTATGCAGAAAAAAATCAGTAATGGGTTCCTTAAAAAGCGGAAATACTGAATTCATACTGGCAATTCTTGTTTCCGCTGTGATAATTGCCTTAAATCTTTATCTTCTATACACGACATTATTTTAATGCAGGAGGAATAACATCTATGTATAATAATATCCTTCTTCTTTTAGACTGCTCTCCCGTTGACAGAACTATCGTAGCTCATGTCAAAGAGCTGGCAAAAATTCATCATTCCCGCGTACATCTTTTTCACGTTGTTCATGCCCATACCCTGGATCAAAAGAGAGTAATGACTAAGGAAATGACTGAATGTATTTCCGAAATTCTTTTGCTCTTTAATAAAGAGGGAATTAATGCTGATTATTCCAGTGCTGAAGGGGAACCTGCAGAGGAGGTTCTGAAAAAAGCACGCGAGAAGGTCTGGGATTTGATAGCCATGGCAACACACGGACACAACTTTTTCGGCGACTTTATCTATGGGAGTGTCTCCCATATACTGAAACACAAAGTAAAAAAGCCTCTCCTCTTACTGCAAGGCTAATGTGGTATACGAGCCTTCTTACTCTTTCCCGGAATAGAGGGAAAAGGAGAGGTTATCAAGGTTCTCTTCCATGAGCGTGTACCAGATAGATTTTTTCTTTAATACCACACTACTCTGCATTGCCTGATCTTTCAGCCTTTCATATATGAGAGCTTGTTTTTTTACTGATTGGTAGAGCCTGGCTGTTTCAGGAGGAAAAATTGATTCATACCGGTCATCAAGCCGTTTCTCAATTTCCTTCTTAAACTCCACGGCAAGATTCTCGTAAAGCTCCGTTATCTTCAAAGCATACTCAAGGACCAGATCGTCGAAATTCTGTATCTTCCCGAGATAATCAACAATTTTCCTGAGATACGCAACAGCTTTTAAATAATTATCCTGTGTGCTGTAGAGGAGGAGTGTTTTTTCCGCAAGTTTTATTATGTCTCCATTCCGCACTTTACTATTTTTACTTCCCTCTACTGAACGTTTCAGTTTAAAATCCGGTATGTTCCTGCAGACTTTAATAATGAGCGTTATGAGAGCAGGGAATACCTGATTCCGCCATAGTTTTTTATCGAGAGCACTGTACAATTCCTGTATTTCTTCCTGATACTGCAGAATATACCGGTCCTCATTTTTAAAAACAACTTCATAAACAGCAAGGGCCGTCCCCTTAAAGGAAATAATACCGGAATTAAAAAAATCAAGTGTCTGGGAACTTTCTTTTCTGTATCTAAACACAACATGTTTCGTAACGGTGACCCGTGTTGAAGAAGGAGACACAGCATTTGCCCGCACCTGCAGCCGGGCAGCTGTATTGATGACATCACCGGAAAGTTCTCCGTCTTCGGTTATTATTAACGGAGTATACATCTTACCCCCCGCCACTCCTGCGGAAATAAACATATCAGGAAGAATAATCCTCACTCCGGGACGGGCCCTTGTCAGTTCATCACTGCTTATTACTTTCCTTTTGGAAAAATAATCAATAATACTGAGGACTGAATGCATAATATCCACAGCAGAAGTACCGACAAGAATAATTTCATCTCCCTGTTCCCGCCTGCTGAGAACGTTATGTTCCTGGGTTATCTTCCCTATATCTCCCTGTATGCAGGTATCAAGCAAATGGAGCATGGATAGGTTACGGCTGTTCTGCCTGCAGAACGCTGTATACCCGTGTACATCAAGGATGGCAACATATATATTTGATATTGTTGAATTCCTTTTTATATTACCGGCATACTTGTATCTTTTATCGGGAATTACAATTTCATGCCACAGCTTGGGATAGGAAGGATAATCAATATCTTTAAAAAACCCCCAGTACAATTTCCTGATAAGTTTAAACGCACTCATAAGAACTACCTGACGTGGCGGCGTTGTAAAAATGTATCCCGTGTAGTCAATAAGTTCGGTAAACGTACGTATTTTTTCCTCTAGTATCATTTCATAGAGATGGGAAGACAGTTCAGTGAGATTTTCAAAGGGTTTCATACTATTGCAAAAGTATACACCTTTACAGAGTAAAAAACACCACCAAGACGCATCTTGTTTTTAACAACAGTTATAAATATACTTATCGTATGGCACGCAGAAAGGAATCAATGCTTCTTCAGATGAAACTTACCGGACTCTTTGTTGTGTTTGGTCTTCTTATAGGACTTCTCTCCTCCTTTACCTCCACGGTAACAACAGCTAAAATGATAGCAGATACGTTTCTCAACAGAGAAACGAACCCTGTTGGGAAAATGCTGAGCAAATACCCCCATGACTGGGGATATACGCAGTTTTTACACAAAAGGCCTCCTCAGATGCCCGGAATCTTCTCAAGGATATCATTCCTCCGGAGTTTAAAAACTCAATCTCCCTTGCCTTTTATTACAAGAAAAAAAACGGTACCGTCTGGTATGTGCTTAAGGATACAGCCCATCCGGAACAGCCGGTTCAAAAGGAAGAAGATAAAGAACTTCTCTCTAATCTCACTTCGGCAATAGTAAATAGAATAGTAGATTCACAACATACTTTTTTTAATTTCTCCCGTTCTCATACCCTCTTTTTTAATGCAACGTCTCTGGGTGATGAAAACAAATATGTTGTAAAAACAACAATAAACAGAAAAAACATGCTGGACTATATTTTTTCTAAAAGAAAAGAAGGGATACCCTACATCATCATTACCCTTTTTTTCTCCTTTCTTCTTGGATTACTTTTTTCCCGGTCAATTACAAAACCCTTACGGAAACTTTCCGGAAAAGCTCTTGCCTTTTCGGAAGGTGACTTTGCAGTGCGGTTTGAGACTTCACGGAAGGATGATATCGGGCTCCTCAGCCGGTCACTGGATCAACTGGCTTTGAATATTTCGTACAGGATATCAACTATTCAAACGATGAACAGAATAGATAAAGCGGTTAATTCGTCCCTCTCAAGAACTGACCTGCTTACAAACATCATTCAGTTTATCTCGGATCAATTCCCCGGTTCCCTGCTTTTGGTTCTTGAAAAGAAAGAACATTCATATACCCTTACAGCAGCTTCTCCTTCAGGTGTTTTTCCCCGGGGTCTGCAAATTCCCTTTGAAACATTATCCGGGAGTTTCCTTAAAAACAATGCCGCTCTTTCTGACCTCGATAAAACGACCCTTTCCCGGATAAATGAACGGCTGCAGCCTGAAATGAGAAAAAATTTTGGTGTAAGTATCCCTCTCAAACAGGCTGATACTATTACCGGGCTTCTTGTTTTTATCAGGAACACCCTTACTTCACGGGACAGAGAGGCACTTGCACTCCTCGCGGACCAGGTTGGCGTAGCACTTCTCTCTTTAAAAGAGTATACAGAGCGCCAGCGGTTGTACGACGGCGTTGTGTATGCCCTCTCACGGAGTATTGATGCAAAATCTCCATGGACTTCGGGTCATAGTGAACGGGTTGCAGCAGTTTCAGTAAAACTTGCCCGGGTAATAAACCTTGGATTAAAAACAATAGATACCATAAAGATAGCCGCGCTCCTTCATGATATAGGGAAACTGGGTATTTCAGAGGAGATACTGAACAAACCCGGGAAATTAACAACAGATGAATACGTTCTTGTTAAAAAACATCCGGTCATCGGGTATAAGATCGTTGAGGATCTTCCGGACTTTGAAATGGTAAAATACGCTGTTCGGCACCATCATGAGTGCTGGGACGGCAGCGGTTATCCTGACGGCCTTTTTCAGGATGCTATTCCGCTCATCGCACGGATCATTTCCATATCTGACGTATGGGACGCATTAACTGCAGACCGCCCTTACCGCAAAGGATTCTCCCGCAAAGAAGCCCTTGATATTATGGAAGAGGAAAGGGGCAGGCTTTTTGATCCGTCTCTTCTCGATATGTTTCTGAAATTGATTTAATTGACAGTCCTGCCTTTTCTTCCGTATACTGGACACTGGAGGGGATGATGGCTGAACAGCTTATTCTAAAAAATCTCGATTTTATAAAGGTGCTCCCCTACTGGGCCCAGGATCTTTCCTATAAATATTGTTCAAAAACAACGAACCTGTACATTATTCACGGGAATATACGGGATTTTCTCCCCAATAAAATGTACGAAGGTGAATTTATTTTTGTCCGGATACAGGAGTTTATTTCAGAGGTCCTCTTTGGAAACAGAGACATTATTGTCTACTACGACCGATCTTCCGGCATTAACTTTTGTACCCAGGAAATGCAGCAGGAATATCTAAACACCATGAAAAAGGCTTTCCCTGAAAAACGTGTTGATGAGTTCCTTTCCCGTGATCCCTTTCTTGCTTTTGACCTCATGGAAAAGTATTTCCTTATGAATATACCCAACAAACTCCGTATTGTTTTTATCATAGATTACGCGGAAACCCTTATCCCGAATACGGAAGTAACCCAGATGAATGAAGAGGACCGCTACTGTCTTGTTACCCTGAACCGCTGGGCCCATGACCCTATTTTTACCCAGGGGGATGTTTCCATCATCCTTCTAACAGAGAATCTCACTGATATCAGCTCCCGGCTTGTCAGTTCACCAAGTACTGTAAAAGTAAACATTCCTTTCCCCGATGAAAAAGTCCGTCAGAGTTTTCTTGAATTCCTGCAGCGGAATGAAGAAATTGTCCTCGAACCCCGGCTGACCCCCGCCCGGATGGCAAAAATTACAAGCGGCCTTAATCTTATGAACCTTAACCAGATTGCCGCGGAAACCTTCCAGGAAGACAAACCTGTTACTCTTGAATATCTCAGAGACAAGAAAAAAGAGATGATAGAAAACGAAGCATCCGGTTTGATAGAGTTCGTTGAAACGGAGCATGATCTTTCTCTCGTTTCAGGACACACTTTTGTCAAGAAACGGTTTAAAAGTGCGGCGAAGGCCATCAAACAGGGACGTCTGGATGTCCTTCCCATGGGATATCTTGTCTCAGGCCCCATAGGAACGGGAAAATCCTTTATGGTTACCGCCTTTGCCGGGGAGATCGGGATCCCCATTGTTCAGTTCAAAAATATCCGCTCCAAATGGAACGGGGTTACCGAATCAAATCTTGAAAAGGCTTTAAGTATTTTAAAAGCAATGGCGCCGGTGGGCGTTATGATTGATGAAGCAGATGCGTTTCTTGGTGACCGCCAGCAGGAGGGCGATGCAGGTACCAGCAGCAGAATTTTCGCCCAGATAGCGGCTTTTATGGGTAACACCGAATACAGGGGAAAGATAATCTGGTTCCTTCTTACCTGCCGTCCTGACCTTATTCCCATTGACTTGAAGCGGCAGGGACGGGCGGAAGAACATCTCGCTCTCTTTTATCCTGATACTCCCGCGGAAAAGGAAGACCTTTTTTTAACCCTTGTCAGAAAACTCAAAATCAAAATACAGGATTTCTCTATTTCAGATCTTTTAAAAAAATACCGCTTTGCATCCTCCGGCGCGGATCTTGAATCCATTCTTATACGGGCCAAGTTCAAAGCAGCCATGGAGAACCATGTTATTCTTACTAAAAAGGATGTAGAGGAAACCATTCAGGATTTTATCCCTCCATCATACCCCCATGAGATTGAACTTCAAAACCTTGTAACGGTCCTTGAATGTACAAGTAAAGAGATGATCCCGAAACGATTCCAGAATTATGACCGGTCAAAAATTATCAGCCAGATCCGGGAACTGAAGATGCTTCTCGGCGAGATAGAGTAATGACTATTGATGACAGACTCTTCGGAGAAACAGCAGACGGCAGGAAGGTTTTTGCCTTCACGGTTGCCAACACCAACGGTCTTGAAATGACCGTTATTACGTACGGAGCAACACTTCAGTCGTTTATAATGCCTGATAAAACAGGAAAACGCAGCGAATTGACTCTGGGGTTTGACAAAATCAGCGGATATGAAAGCAGCCACCCTTACTATGGTGCTACCGTAGGCAGGGTCGCCAATAGAATTAAAAAGGGCAGATTTACCCTTGACGGGAAAGACTACATACTTACACGCAACAACGGTATACACCATATTCACGGTGGAAGGGAAGGGTTCAGCAGAAAGATATGGGACGCTTACCCCTTTATTAACGGAGGAACAGCAGGAGTAAAACTGTTTCTTGAAAGCCCTGACGGCGAGGAAGGATACCCGGGGAAGCTCAATGTCTCCCTTACGGTATCCCTTGATGAAGACAATACTCTTATCTTCCAGTACCATGCAGCTACCGATGCACCGACTATTGTTAACCTGACAAACCATGCGTACTGGAATCTTTCGGGAGCCGGTAAAGGGAAAATCTACGAACATACTCTTTCCGTCCGCAGCAGCGCATATCTTGAAACCGATGGAGATCTTATTCCGACAGGGAGAATTCTTTCCGTTGAGAACACACCCCTTGATTTTACAAAACCGAAACCAATCGGAAGGGATATCGATGCTGCGGGAGGGTACGATCACTGTTTTGTTCTTGACAGCAGCGGTTCCCGGGAACAGTCTGTTATGGAAGTATTTGATCCGGTATCCAGTCGGAAAATGGAACTTTACACTGATTCTCCCGGTTTACATCTCTATACGGGAAACTTCTTAAAGGGGGAGACGGACAGGACAGGAGCTCTTGACAGTCATGACGCTGTTTGTTTTGAAACCGAAGCGTTTCCCGATGCCGTCCATCATAAAAACTTCACACCCATACTTCTTAAACCCGGAGAAACATATTCAACCTTTACCAAGATGCAGTTCAGCTTACACAAAGGTTCTTGATACAGGACGCCTACTCTTTCCAGGGGAAAATCATACCCTTTAAACTCCGGGTGCCGGTTTTTTCTTTTTCCTCCATAAGGAGTGCTTCCCAGGGTATACTTCTCCGCTGTGCATCAGGATTTTCTTCAAGATAATCATATTTATAAAGACGGAGCTTCAGCGCAATCTGGTGTGAAAGGATAACAACAGAGATACCGGGGATAAGGAAAGCGGTAGCAATTGATACGACAAACAAGAAAATTGTATGAATACCAAGGAATATGGTAAACCCGGTATTGTCAAAAAATATCAGAAAACTTTTCTTTACCTGCTTTTTCAGTCCTCCCTGCAGCTGAAATCCCACCGGGAAAAAGTACTGTGATGCCAGTGCCCAGAACAATGCTACCCAAAAGATCGTAACCGCACCTATGAGGCCCGGAATTCCGCCGATGGACAGATAAAAGGGAAACCCGACAAAAAGGACTGCCATCTCGATAATGGTAATAACGGAAAGAGCTGTATTCTGTTTCCATTCCTTTGCTGCTATGTGAAAAATACCTTTAAGTTCTGCGCTTCCGGAATATACAAGCTCTTTTGTGTAACCTGCAACACCTCCGGAGTAAAAATTAAAGAGAACAATAAGCACTATGTAGGAAAAAAAGAACCCGATACTTCCGGGATTAAACAGAAGGGAGGAGTAGGCAAAGCCAGCTATAAGAAGGACAAATCCCAGATTAAGAACAATAAGAGAAAGGAGGTTATCCCATGAATCAAAAAAAACCTTTTTTATAAAAAATGAATACATAAAAAAACACTCCAGTTTTTATGAATGACTCTTATTAATACCACTAAATCGTACAAGTGGATAGACAGCAGCAAGCATAACTGCCAGAAAAATGAGCGCGCTTCCCAATCCGAACTGATCAGTAATAAACCCGACGAGAGGTGCAGCAACAGCAGTAACAAGCGTTTTCCCCTGGGACTCTGTAGAAAGACCCGTTGCCATCACCTCAGGAGGTATTTTACTGCTTAAATATCCGGTCATAACCGGTCTCCTGAAATTGATCAGCATGTAGTACAGGATAAAAAGAAGGATTGCAGGGATGTACAGCTGAAAGTACAGACTTATCCCGATTCCGGATATGATAAAAACTCCAGTCAGGTATGCGGTATTTAAACCGCCCTCATGAGAGTTAAACAGCTCCAGCCCCTTTCCGGAATATTTGGAAACAAACGAGGTCAGCATGTAGAGAATAAAGTAAATGACTGCGGTTAATATTGCCAGCCTTTTTTTATCGGAGAGCATTGTCATGAGGGGCAGTGTTACAACAAGGGCTTTAAGGGCAGGCTGAATATAATCCTTTACCGATTTAAAAAACCCGTTAAAAAGGCTTGAATTAAAAAGTATTTTCCGCGTCCCGGGATTTACAAGAATTGTTTTAAACCCTCGAAGTGTAAGAAGTATATTTTCTTTAAGAGAAATATCCTGCTTATCTTCTTTTGAAAAATCCAGGTACGAGGGATAGCTGAGCATTAAAAGCAGGTCGAGAATGTAGGGTATGATGGAATAGAGAAAAACCGAATGGTAACTTGATGTCGTAAAAACAATAATACCCGCAATAAGAGAGGAAAGCGCTGACCCCCGCTGAGACCAGCTGCGTGTATGACCGTAATAGTATACCTTTAAATCAAGCTGATTCTTTCTGCGGAGATACTCAAGGATCATAGCCTTGTGGGTACCTGTCCTGAAAGCTTCTCCACCGGCAAAGAGGAGCATTGCAATAATATACAGGTTGAACCGG
The DNA here is from genome assembly GCA_015493635.1 of Spirochaetaceae bacterium. Classification (GTDB taxonomy): domain Bacteria; phylum Spirochaetota; class Spirochaetia; order B11-G9; family B11-G9; genus S145-15. Next base: position 10,637 of record WGCU01000017.1, read on the forward strand.
TGAAAGAAAAAAAACATAAAAAAAGAAACAATGTACGATGAAAAAGAAAAAATCATGGAACGGCGCCGCCCCACTGAATCAGCAATAATTCCTGACGGTATCTCCAGCAAATTTACCGTTACAGCCCGGATAGCAATGAGTGTTCCTATCTCAAGAAAAGAGATACCGGATTCCCTGAAAAAAAGGATGATAAAAGGATCAAAAAAACGTAAGTTCTTTAAAAATCCGTATGCGGAAAATTTCCAGTATTGTATGTCCGGTGTAAATTCTTTCAGTTTTTTACCTGCTTTAAAAAAGGGATTCTTATTGCACATTATTACAGGTAATTTATTTAGTCAACATTCTGTCAGAAAATATTGAATCATGTCCCCTTTTGGTGTAAAGTCTATTTCATATGGGGAAAATATCCAAAAAATTTAACTGGCTGCTGATCCTTTCTGTCAGCTTATCAGTTATTTTATCTTCTTTCGCAACAACAGCATATCTCATATACCTGTCAGAAAAAACCACCCATGATAAAAATATTATACAGGTCAAAGGCCTTGCCGACTATATTTACGAATATCTGAACAGTGCTTACATTCTTAACTATCAGCTGTCAATACATCCAGTAATTGTAAAAATGTTAAAAGAATCTCCAGATAATTGGGAAAAAAGATTAGGAGAATATAATGCCAAATACAAAACAAACATACCTCCCGGTCCCGGGTCAGGCCCGCCGCTTTTAGTACATACGCAGAATAAATACAGGTTTATCGACCTCATTTACGTCCAGGATCAAGATGGAAACCAAACCGGAAAGAGTTACGGACAGATAGGACACAGAAAGGACAGGTGGTGGTTCAGGGAGTTTATGCAAAAGAGAAAACGCAAACCGTTTATCTCTAAATCCTATTTTTCCTTGACCGGGAATAAACCAGTGGCATCAATATTTCATCCGGTTATGGACAATGGTACGTTTCTTGGTATCCTGGGGATGGATATAGATTTTGAAGCACTTCAGGAAAATATTGAAAAATACCTCAACACCAGGGATATGTATGCGGTAGTGGTAGATACCGAAGGAGTCATTATTGCTCATCCTGACAGGAAAATTATTCATGAGTTGTATAATCTGCGTCATTTGACTAAACAGGTTTTAAAAAAGGACAGTACAGGAAACGTTATCTATAATAACAAAGGTAATCAGGAAACAAAAACGGTAAAACTGAACTGGCCCGATGCAGTCAGCAGGTGTGTTTCGGCTGCTCTTAAGGGAGAAAGCGGATACCAAAAGAATGTGGATCTTAACGGTGTAAAAAGTACACTCTACTATCATGCGGTTCACCTTCCTTCTGATCCAACAGGAAAAGAAAACTATGCAGTACTTCTCGTACAGGGAAATACAGCTATTGCCCATGCCAGGCTTATCATCATAATAAGTACACTGCTGCTTATTATCACGACAATACTCTTTCTGTTCAGTATCTTTCATGCCAGATTCCAGAAATTCATTCTCCATCCTCTGCAGGTCCTTATCGATTCCATGAATAATGTTGATATAGATAATTTCCAACTTGTTGAACTCGATACAAACGATGAATTCCACCTGATGGCAAACACATACAACGAACTGAGAAAGAACCTTTCCCTGGCCAACAAACGTCTCCTGGATAAGATAGAACTTTTGAAAGAAAGAGAAGCAGGATACAAAACCCTTTCGGAGATTGGACTAGCTCTGACAACTGAAAATGATCTTGAAAACCTCCTTGAACTGATACTGCGCGAAGCCATGCGGTTAACTGATTCCGATGGCGGAACTCTGTACATACATGACAAGGAGAACAAACAACTTGATTTCAGGATTCTGTACAATGAATCAATGAATTTACGATACGGGGGACTATCGGAGGAGAAAATTAATTTCCCGCCTGTCCCGCTGTATATAGATGGAAAGCCCAACTATTCAAACGTATCCTCCTACGCGGCTCTGACCGGAGAAGTGGTAAATATCCCCGATGTGTATTCTGCCGAAGGTTTTGACTTCAGCGGAACAAAAATTTATGATACGAACAATAACTACCGCTCCACATCCATGCTGGTTATTCCCATGATGAATAAAAATAAAGAATTAATTGGAGTCCTGCAGCTGATCAATGCCAGGGACAGGAATAATAACACTATTATCCCTTATTCTACAGTATATGCAAACCTGATTTCTTCTCTTGCATACCAGGCCGCTGTTAAAATGACCAACGTCAAACTCCACTTAAAACTGAGGGAACTGCTTTATTCTGTTATAAAAAGTATTGCGTCTGTTATTGATGAGAAATCTCCCTTTACCGGTAAACACATCAGTAATGTCTATCACTTGACCATGATGATCGCCGAAACAATAAATAAAACTGACAGCGGTTATTTTAAGGATACTCATTTCACCGAGCCAGAAATAGAAGAACTGAAACTTGCTGCATGGATGCATGATATCGGTAAGATAGTTACTCCGGAAAGCCTGTTGAACAAAAAAACAAAACTGGAGAGTATCCGGGACGGTATGGAACTAATAGAAACAAGATTCCTGTTGATTCGCGCTTTATCCGACAAAGACTCTTTTGAAATTATGGAAGATCTTGCTTTTATAAAAAGATGCAATAACCCTGAAGAGTTTATGGATGAACAAAGAATTAACCGTCTGAAAAAGATTGCAGAACAGACATACACCGTGTCCGGCACTGCACTGCACTATCTGACTGATGATGAACTTGAAAACCTTTCCATAAAAAAGGGTACGCTAAACAAAAAAGAACGGATGATAATTGAGGATCATGTCCGTGTAACACAGACTATACTTGAGCATATAGCTTTCCCGGAACATATTTCCAACGTTCCGGAATACGCTTCCAAACACCACGAAAAACTCGATGGAAGCGGTTATCACAGAGGATTAAAAGGCGATGACATTCCCCTGCAGGCAAGGATAATAGCAATAGCAGATATTTTTGAAGCACTCTCCGCAAAAGAACGGCCTTACAAAAGGGCAATGGATATAGACGAAGTCCTTAATGTCCTGAACCAGATGAAGGACAAGAACTATATTGATCCCGAAATATTAAACCTAATTGTAGAATATAATATCGGAGAAGACTATTTGAATTCAATTGCTACTTTCGAATAATGAATTCAACTCTTCTGTTTTTGGCTCTTCCCTCCGGTGTCGCATTGGATGCTATCGGCTTTGAACCGCCGTATCCTCTTACTGACAACCGCTTTCTGGATATCTTCTGGGAAACGAGAAAATCCCGTATCCTCTTTGCCCGTTCAAGAGACAGAGAATATTGGGAAACAGAATCTCCCACATCCGCGGTGTGTCCGTCAATTTCAATTTTATAGCGGTGCCACCGTATTTTTTTTGCAAGCTTTTCCAGATCTTTTCTTGAAGATTCTGTTATTTCAGCTGTATCCGGTTTAAATTGAATCGGCGAACCTATGACAATCACCTCGTTATAGTGAATTGAATCAAGCATCTTTCTGTAAGCGGATACTTCTTCCGGGGACAGCGGGACAGGATCTGCAGGAGGAGCATTATCCGACAAGCTTGTTTTAGTCTGAAATCCGAGAAGAACTCTCTTTTCCGGAAAAGATGGATTGTAGACTTCTGTAATCCCTGACATCCCTACAATTTCTGATGTATTACCAGATACATCAAAAACAAGCTCTGTTCCGCGTATTCCCGCTACGGCACTGGGTGTACGTACTGAAAAATGCTGATTTGAAAACATTCTGGTAAACTTTGAAATAAGCCGTCCCTTTTTTAATCCAACGGATACCTTTACAAGACTGACATCATCTATAGAAAGAAACGAGTTCTCCGTTATTCGCATTGCTGTTCCGTCACTGAACTTTATATCCAGAACACCGTCAGTCCCTGTCTTTACGGCACCGCCTTCTTTGAGTACATCCCCAATTTCAATAGTCTTCCAGGAAGAAGACTTGTTCTTTAGATACAAGGTTTCTCCATCGGCATAGGTTACTGTCGGATTCTTCCGGACAATAACAGGACTTGTAAAAGCCACATCATGTTTTTGGAACATGAGAGCGGTTACAAGTATAAATATCATAAAAGCGACAAAAACTATACTCATACCAATAATTACTGATCTTTTTATATTTGTTATATCCATATGTAACTATATACCACAATAAACCAGCTTTCGTCCATTTTTTTTAAATTTGAAAACACACACCGGTACTTGAGTACTAAGGTATATTTCACTGCCAAACCACAAAAAAACCAGCCGCATGATACGACTGGTTAAGTTTAGTGGCGAAGGGACTTGAACCCCTGACAAACCGGATATGAGCCGATCGCTCTACCAACTGAGCTACGCCACCGAAATAATTCTTTGGGTACTATATCAACGGGAAGTTTTTGTGTCAATAACTTCCAGGTCTCGAGCTTTTTGCGAAATACCCCATTTTAGCGAAATAATACATGACAATATTTATAATAGAATGTCCGTTGTATCAAGATGACCTCTATTTTATTGAATTTCCTCTTCTCAAAGGTAAAATCAGTACTTTTTTTGTGATTTTAGGCTCCTGAA
>WGCU01000018.1 GCA_015493635.1 Spirochaetaceae bacterium
ATGCTTTGAATCCTGATAGATGGAGCTCAAACCCAGTATTCTGGAACGAGATAAAAGAAGTATATCTTAATCCATCCTGGAAGAAATTGAAGGCATCATAAAATGCTAAATATATTTCAAAGAACTGTGACATCTATCTTGACATATTCCGGTGAGCTGAGGAGGAATTTTTACAAGTTATCAAAGATCTATGAAAAGTTTCTTAGTAAAAGATTCGTTCTTCATAATGAAGTTTTAATAAGTAAAGATATTTTGCATAATAGGTCGATGCTTGATGCATTACGGGAAGACTATAGAAAAAGTGGTGGGCTACGCTGGACAGATAAATACCTAAGAGATTGCGGTATATTTTTTGTTTGTGAAACGATAGGTTTTGACAATGCTATTTCCATGCTAAAAGTTTCCGGTACTAAACTATCAAATACGGATCGTTCTCGAAATTCAAGGTTAGTTGCACGAATGAGGGATGCAATGTTTAAATTTGGAGTTGCTAAAAATTTATCTAATAGCGGCCATCCCTTGGAACTTCAGGCATGTTTCAATCACTTAAAAGCAATTATCAGAAAGTAATGAATATTTTCCCCTACCTATTATGGGTAGGAGAAAATTGTTGTGTTCAAAGCAACTTTTCTATATTGTTATTTATTGTGCATATATGAAGCATTAAAATTAAAGATTAATTTAGAAAACTTTAAAAACTTTTTATTTTTACAAATTACATAAGCAGAAATATATGTAAGCATCAAATAAACCGTGTCTTTGCAATAGGCTAAAAATGAGGCATATTTTCTGAAAAGACAACCTTGGAGGGAAATATGTCAAAGAGACGGACAGGCAGAGAGTGGAATAAATTAATAGAATCCTGGAAAGAAAGCGGAGAATCCCAAGCTCCTATTACAGTAGAAATAAAATATCACTTTCAACATTTGGGTACAGAATGAACTACCTGTCGCAAGCAGCGGGGTGTCAACCATTATGGCTCTTGTATATGTGTTCATCCATTCACATATTATTATACCACATCCCATATTCGCCCCAAGGGGTGGGTAATTAAACCCTCCTTAGATTAAAAAGAGAAAAAGCAAAATCAAAAGATTTGGGATTTACAAGTCTACATTTTAATTCAGGATGTATGGCTTTTCTTTCAAAACAGGGCCTTCTTTTCGTAATTTGCTAACCATTCATCAATTTTTTCCCGGTTGAAGATCAGGATACCGCCGGGTTTTGTAAATGGAATCTTACGGCGGTGAGTCATTTTGTATATGGTTGATTTTGCAATTCCGGTATATCGGGAAAGTTCATCAATATCAAGATATTTTTTAAAGTTGAGATCTTCTTTTTGAGGCACCGATGTATCCTGCGGTTCCAGTAAATCTTCTGGTTCAGGGGACGTTATTAAAGAATTCTGAAAACCTTTAATCGGGAACCCCGCTATTATTTTGTCACGATCAATCTCAAGTTGATAAATAAGCTCTCTCAATGAATCAATATACTCTACGGCATCTTTGGGAAAAGGTAATTCACCATCATTTAAAAGGCTTTTAAAAGTAGATTCTTCACTTTTGAGTTCAATCTTGATTTCACGGATGAAAATATCTAGTCGTAAAATCATTTCTTTTGTATTAGTTAAGCTGAGTATTTCCCTTGTAATCTGTTTATAGCGTTCTCCGCCATTATTCTTCATGGTTTATCTTAATAGTCCTTGAACAAAAGAAACGAGATCCTTTCTATCACGATCCGTTTCGTGAGAGTATATCATTTCTGTTACATCTTGTGAATTATGCCCAACGATTGATTGCACAATTTTACTCGGTAGATCATGCATCGCATGTGAAACAAAGGCATGACGAAGATCATGGAATCTCACTTTTTTATATATTTCTGCCCGTTGTAAAGCACGGTTTAAGCCATTTGAAAGAGAAGCAGCGGTAATTGGTTTATTTCTGCTTTTCCTATTTGGAAAAACAAAGTCTTTGGGGCCTGGAGTACCATAAGGATAGGTATCAACAATTTCCTGTAGCGCTTCAATGAGTAAATCAGATAATGGCACATTCTTTCGTACATGTTCCCATTTAGGAGGCTTGAGTCCTTCACTATCGCTATATGACCTGATTATTTGACAAAAGCCTGTATCTAAATTGAGTGAATCAAAAAGTAAGCCTCTAGCTTCTCCTATTCTGGCTCCTACAGTGAAACAGAATAAAGCAGCAGCATAACTTACAAAGTCATCGGAATAGTTTGATTTCCATAGTTCGGGTTTGAAAAGTCTTTTTGCTTCAGATATTTCAAGAATGGCATTGGCTCTCTTTTCCCTTGAAGCTAATTTTTGTTTCCGTTCGGATACACGTTTTACCCGTAATCCAGGATGTGATTGAAGTATTCCCATTTCTACTGCCCAACTAAGTCCAACCCATACTGCTTGTCGAACTTTATTAACAGAAGCAGGGGAAAGAATATAGTCTTGCTTTCTGGAGGAGTTCTTTCGTTTAGAAGGTGGTTGGATATCTCCTGCTGACAAAGCATTACGCCATTCAAGCAAGTTTTGATGATTTAATTTTTCGAGAGTTGTAATTTTTCGATTCAAAAAATAAGGCAGGAAGTAATCTTCAATCAAAAGTCTATTGTTATAAATATAGTGTTTTGAATACGTTCTTCCCGTTTCAGACTGCTTACTTTTAAGATACTCACTTTTATCAGGGTCCCAAAGGTTGAGAAAGTATTCTTTTAAACTAATCTTGCTTGTAGAAGTAATTCCCTCTTTTAACCATTTCTGGGCTAATCGATCTGCTTGTCGTTCTGCTTCTTTAGTCCCGACTCGAATCCCTGTACTTTTCATTTTTATATAACTTCCAGTACCTGATGGGTTAAGAAAACCAATATGGTAGATTCTTATTTCTTTACCGGAATGCTTGTCTTTACCCTTGCGGGTTAATAAATGGTAAGCTTCAGCCATATTTTCTCTCCTTATTTATAAGATAAGAAATACCGACTGATTTAGCCACTGTTTTTCCAATTTGATTGTTTTTTAAATCTAGTAAAAAAATAATTCCTTACATTGTAAGGAATTAAAAACAGCGCCCGATGGGAATCGAACCCACGTCATCAGCTTGGAAGGCTGAGGTAATACCATTATACCACAGGCGCATTAGGAGTACGTATACCCTTAATTTTGATGAAATATACTAAAAAATATCTTTAAGGTCAAGTAGTCTTGAAAAGAGAAATCCTTGAAACCTTCTTGCAACTTATGTTTCAATAGAGTAGTATGCCATTACTTTTTATAGAGGACGGTTGAAATGGGGATCAGAGGTGAAGTTTTCTCTTCCAAGGCAAACTCGGAAAACAGAACGTATTTTTTTAATGTTAAGGAAAACAGGCATGGTGATTTGTTTTTAAATATTGTTGAGAGTAAAAAACATGGTGAAGAAGGATTTGAACGTCATTCTGTGATTGTTTTTGATGAAGATTTGGAAAATTTTCTCTCGGGTTTCCAGCAGGCAATTGATTTTATGAAGAAAAATTCACGGTAAAATTCGAAAACTTCTCCGGTGAATGGGGGAAAGCCCTATTGCAAGGCATCTCTGGCGGTGAAGTTTGGTAGGATATCCTTTGTGCTTTTCAAAACCGTATCTGTTGTCAATCCATGAATAGCGGATCATCCAACGGTCTCTTGCAGTTTTTGCCAGAATTGATGCCGCCTGAATTTCCCTTATTTTGATATCTCCCTTAATTACTGCCGTGACGGGAACAGAAAGTTCCGGAGTAAATTTCCCGTCGACAAATACCTGTTCCGGACGTACATGCATCAAGTAAAAAGCTCTCTTCATGGCAAGAAGAGATGCATAGTGAATATTAAGATTGTCAATTTCTCCCGGCCAGACCCACCCGACGGCGTAATCAACTGCTGCATCCATGATTATTTCCGACGCTGTGATCCTTTTCTTTTCAGAGAGAGCCTTTGAATCAGCCAGGAGATAAAAAGGGAAATCAGCAGAGAGTATTACTGCCGCCGCAGTAACAGGCCCGGCGAGAGGTCCTCTCCCCGCTTCATCAATACCGCAAACAAGATTCATGACTTAATTCTAGAGTGCTTTACTGCCGGCTGTCAATGAGAGCGGCCTTCTTCCTTTTCATTTCTCTTTATGCTATAGTAATCCATATACTTTATTCTTGATGGTAACGGAGTTGGTGTGTTTTTAAAAAGCGTTGAAATATTTGGTTTTAAATCTTTTGCGGACAGAAGTAAAATAGAATTTACCGATGGTATTAGTGCTCTTCTTGGACCTAACGGCTGTGGTAAGAGTAATGTTGTTGACAGTATAAAATGGGTTCTGGGAGAACAATCCACCCGTATGCTCCGGGCAGAAAAAATGGAGGATATTATTTTTAACGGTACAGAGGGGAGGAAGGCTTTAAACGTTGCGGAAGTAACACTGACTCTCTCTAATGACGGGGGTATCCTGCCCATGGAAGTACCCGAGATTTCCATTAAACGTAGGCTGTACCGTTCCGGTGAAAGTGAATATTTTATCAACAATACTCCTGTAAAATTAAAAGAGCTGAAGGAACTCTTTTTTGACACAGGGATAGGGAAATCATCCTATTCGGTAATGGAGCAGGGTAAAATAGATCAGATTTTATCTAGCAAACCGGAGGAACGCAGGTATCTTTTTGAAGAAGCTGCGGGGATTACACGGTATAAACAAAAAGGGGCAGAAGCTGAGCGGAAACTGCAGCGGACAGAAGAAAATATGCGCCAGGTGGAAAGTATAATATCCGAGGTTAAACGCACCTATGAAACATTAAAAAAACAATCAGAGAAAACGGCACTCTACCGGGATTACAGAGAAAAAATCTTTAATCTAGAACTAGATCAGCAGCTTCTTAAACTTAAATCCTTTCTTGAAGCTGTAGAAAAGAAAGAGGAAAAACTTAACCAGACTATTGCAAAAAGAGACTTGTTAAAAGAAAAGATAGATTCCATAAATGAAGCTCTCGAAGAAAATCTTGATGTTGTAAATTCTATGGAATCTAAACTTATTGAAAACCAGAAACGTATTTATGGTATAGAAATAGAAAAAAGTAATCATGATAACCGGATTGAAATGATACATGAACGGTCTGGAGAGCTAAAAAAACAGATTGAGACTGATACGGTACGGGAAAACGCAACTCGGGAAAAAATTTCACAGCTGAAAGAACTTGTCAGTGAAAAAGAAAAAATACTTAAGGATTATGAATCCCGTTTAAAAGAAATAGATAAAAATATACGTGAGTTTACCGCCAGCATAGAAACAGCTGAAAATAGAATTGTTGAAAATGGAAACACAATACAAAGCCATGAAATGAAAATTGATAACCTGCAGGCTACCCGGGAAGATATCAGGAATAAACTACAGAGTATAACAGACAACATTGTTAATGAACTGGATCAGCGTCTGAAGGATACGGGATATTCTTATTCGAACAGGAAAGAAACAGAAGAAAGTATAACACAGCTCCTTGATAAAATTTCCCGCAAAATCCAGGGGAAGGTACATCTTCTTGATGATATGATTGCTACGGGAGCTTCAGACACTGTAGATAGTTCTGCAACGTTAAAAAAGATGAAAGAGGGACTTCTGGAGGTTTTTTCTAATGTTGAGATGCTTACAGTAAAAATTGATGACTTTAAGCAGGTTATTCCCTCTTTTATTGATGAATTTTTAGCTCCAGAAGGAATTATCACAAAAAAAAGGGAATTTGATGAAGCTTTGGAAAAATTAAAGCAGGAAATTTTGGAGAGAAAAGAAAAAATAACTATTCTTGAACAGGAAAATAGTGATCTTAATAAAAGAATAAACGGATACCGAAATACTCTCCAGGAGCTTCACATCAATCAGGCTACCATTACTACACGACGTAATACAACCAGTGAAAGCATTAACGCTGCAGAAAAAAATATACAAGAACAGAAACGTGAGCTTGAAAATATTACTTCATCCATTGCTACTCATAAAACCCGTATCAGGGAAATAGAAAAGACCATACTGACAATTCAGAATGAGCATGGAGAACTTGTGAAACAGGAAAAGCTCCTTAAAAAAGAATTACAAAAACTTGAATCAGGGATCTCTTCCAGAAATAAAGATCTAATGACAAAAGAAAAATCTTTAAAAAGCCAAATGGAGGATCTTGGACGGACACAGAACAGTGTAGAGCTCCTCAAAATGGAACTTTCTGCTTTAAACACAGAAGTTAAAAATTTGTATGATAATTTTTTCGAAATACATGCAAGAGACTTAAAGGAGTTTGAATCCCGTGTGTTTGACATAAAGGAGTCTCCCAAACAGATACGTGAAAAATTATCAGGAGTAAAGGATAAATTACGATCTCTCGGCCATGTTAATCTTATGGCTGCCGAAGAGTTTGCTGAGATAAAAGAACGTTATGAGTTTCTTACCGGTCAGCTCGAAGATCTCTATAAAGCGAGAGAAGATTTGACAAGAGTTACAAAGCAGATCCGTGAAGAGTCTACGGAACGTTTCCTTGATACCTATAATAAAATAAAAAAGAACTTCCACAGTATGTATAGGCGGTTGTTTGGTGGGGGGAGAGCAGAAATAAGGTTGTCTGATCCAGATGCTGTTCTTACTTCCGGTATCGAATTTTATGCTCAGCCTCCCGGAAAAAAACTTGAGAATATAGCACTTTTGTCAGGTGGTGAACGGTCTTTGACAGCTGTTGCTCTCTTGTTCGCAACCTACATGGTCAAACCGTCTCCGTTTTGTATTCTAGATGAGATAGATGCAGCACTCGATGAAGCAAATATTAACAGATTTGTTACTCTGTTGATGGAATTTGGAGAAAAAACACAGTTTATTGTCATAACCCACAATAAAAAAACAGTAACAGGTGCTAAAACGCTGCTTGGTGTCACCATGGAGGAATCGGGAATATCAAAGCTGATAACAATTCGACTGGATGAAGAAAGTCAAAAGGATGCATAAAGAGTGAAAATGTATTTTATTATTGTTGGACTTGTAGCTGCCATTGCTGTTTCCATCACTGTTATCATTATGTTACCAGGATACCTTACCCAAAAAAGAGCGGACAAAGTCTCCGTTCAGAAGAAAATAAAAAAAATTGATCTGCTTTCTGCATATAAAATCCCCGAAGAGTATTCAACGCTTATTCATGAACAGTGGAAACATTTTTATGTACCTGTTAAAAAGTGGAAGGATGAAGATATCGCAAAATACTGGATTGATCCCAACGTGATGGCTCTTCAGTTCCTTGAAAAAAAGAACAATACTCTGGTTGAAAATATACTGAATAAATATGATTAGGTATACGGGCTTTTTTGTTATTCTTGTTATCATCATTTCATGTACTTCTATTGATAAACCAAAACTTGTAACATTTTTGGAACCGGAGACTCCTTCTTTTGAAAAATCAATTGATAAAGCTGCTTATTTGCCCGAAATACCTGTCATTAGTCAACCGGAAAATAAAATACCTGTTTCAGAAAAACCATCAGCGGTTATCTGGCGCGATGCAGCACCAAAAAAAAATAAATATTTTTATAAAAATGTCCCCCTGCCTGAAATACCTGCGGCATTACATCTTCCTGTATCAGCTGCCCCCCGGGTTTCCCTGCCTGCTCCTAAACAGAGTGCAGCAGTGGTACAAGCGCATCCTGCTGCTGTTCTGTTACTTCCGGATAAAGACGTAACTGTTTACAACAGGGATAAAATCGTTCTTCCATTACCTGGTACTGGTTGGATTTTTATGGGTTCTGTTCCTTCGGAAGGAATTGTTTTTGAAGACAAGATTACACCTCGTACCAATGATGTTTTTTACTTTACCGCTCAATCATACGGCGAATTTGTACTTACCTTTGAAAAACAGCGCATATCTGTTTCCAAAAATGAAAAACAGAGAATTTTACTCCATCTGAAAGAAAAGAAGGATACAGGAGTGTTAGAACCTGCTGCAGCTTCAAAGCATGAAGTAATTCCTGTTGAAAAAACTCTTGAAGAACTTGTAAAATCGGGAGAATATCAGAAGGCACTGCTATCATACAAGCGGCATGATGTACTGATGGGGATCCTTAAAGAAGGTGTTAATTCTGGAAAACTATCCGCTCTTATATTTTTTTACAATAAAATATTTGAAGATACGGGTGAGAATATAGACTTTAATGATGAAAAGTTTCTGGAATTATCAATTGATGCGGCAAAAATTCTGATTAAACAAGGTCTTGTAAAGCAGGGAGCTCAACTTATTGAGCGATGTCTCTCTTTTAATAATGGGAAATCCGGAAATGATGCTCTTCTTTTTATTCTCGGTACTGTTTATCAAAATGAATCATCAGTAAGGGATGAGAAAAAAGCGGTTTATTACTATCGGAAACTCCTTGATGAGTATCCGGCCAGTATCTATTGGGATACCGCTCAAAAAGAGTATATGTTTCTCAAGCGTAGGTACATAGATGTCCGTTGATAGTTGACAAATGAAGCTCTTTTACGGTATAACAGCCTAAAACTCTGAAGGTAATGAAAGGAATGCTTGATAGAATTTCACAGAAATTCACAGATATAATTCGTACCGTCTCTGGTAAATCTGCCATATCTGAGAAAAATATAAAAGATGCAGTAGATGAAATCAAAATAGCATTGCTTGAAGCTGATGTAAACGTTCGTGTTGTCCGGAGATTTGTAAACAGAACCATTGAGGAAGCTTCAGGAGAAAAAGTACTGAGATCGGTTAATCCGGGTCAGCAGTTTGTTAAAATTGTGTACGATAAGCTGGTAGAACTTCTTGGTGATGAGCGGCAGGACCTTCAGTTAAAAGGAACCGATACCCAGTCAGTTATTCTGCTTATGGGGCTTCAGGGGTCCGGTAAAACAACAACAGCTGCAAAGCTTGCACTTCGTTTAAAGAAAGAAGGACGGCGGCCGCTTCTTGTTGCAGCAGATCTTGTAAGACCTGCTGCGGTAAAACAACTTCAGATTCTCGGTAAACAGATAGATGTAGAAGTGTATGCTGAAGATACAAAGAACGCGGTAGCAGTTGCAAAAAAATCAATTGCTTATGCAAAAAAGAATCTGTTCAATGCAGTTATTATTGATACAGCCGGAAGACTTCATCTTGATGAAGTAATGATGAAAGAAGTTAAGCAGATTGCCGAAGCGGTGAAACCTGATGAAACACTTTTTGTAGCAGACTCCATGACTGGACAGAATGCGGTTGTTATTGCAAAAGAATTTGATGAGAAAGTTGGTATCAGCGGTATCATTCTTAGTAAATTTGATTCTGATGCCCGAGGCGGAGCAGCAATTTCCCTAAAGAGTGTTACCGGCAAGGCCCTTAAGTTTATCGGTGTCGGTGAAAAGCTGGATGATCTTGATCCTTTCTACCCAGACCGCATTGCTTCACGTATTCTCGGAATGGGTGATGTTGTCAGTTTAGTGGAAAAGGCACAGGAAACAATAGAAGCTGATGAAGCAGAGAAGCTTCAGAAAAAAATGAAATCTGCGACCTTTACCCTGCAGGATTATCTTGAACAGTTTCAGCGTGTAAAAAAGATGGGAAGTATTGATTCCATTCTTGATATGATTCCGGGAGCCAAAGGATCTGTAAATCCTGATGATCTTGATATGGACGGAATGAAAAAAGAAGAAGCAATTATACTCTCCATGACGTATTCCGAACGGTATAACCACCGTATAATCGGCCCGTCACGGAGAAAAAGAATAGCAAAGGGGTCCGGTACTTCCGTATTTGAGGTAAACAGACTCCTGAAAAAGTTTGAAAAAACACGGCTGATGATGAAAAAGGTCGTAAAAAATAAAAAATACCAGGCCCAGCTGATGCAGGGTATGGGGTTGTAACAGAGAAGAAAACCGTAGGAGGTTCGTGTGAGTGTAAAAATCAGACTAAAACGATTCGGAACAAAAAAAAGACCGTACTATAGAATTGTTGTAATGGATTCAAGAGCACCGAGAGATGGAAGAACGCTGGAAGAGGTAGGTTATTATCATCCTATTGAAAAAGAGGATAAACAGGTTAAACTTAATGCAGAACGCATCAAAGACTGGATACAGAAAGGTGCACAGCCAACAAAGACTGTTAAAAAGATACTGAATAATAACGAAATATATATAGAAAGATCAGCGGAATAAAGAGGGTACTGCTATGGAGAAGGATCTTGTCGTCTATATTGCAAAATCTCTTGTTGATGATCCTGATGGCGTTGTTGTAAATATTATAGAAGGTGAAAAATCAACAATTCTTGAGTTGAAGGTTTCCCCTGATGATATCGGTAAAGTTATCGGTAAACATGGTCGTATTGCGAAAGCTATAAGGACAATTCTCAGTGCTTCAGCAACAAAAACAGGGAAACGGATTGTTTTAGAAATTCTGGATTAATGGAACAGATAACAATCGGAAGGATACGTACTTCACATGGTGTTAAGGGGTATCTTAAAGTACAGAGTTTTTCTGGCACAACGGAGCATTTCTTTGCATTAAAGAATGTTGTTCTTAAAAATGGAATAAGGGAAAAAGCGTTTCATATTGAAGATGTGAAGAAGAATGGCTCTTCTGTTCTTTTTAAACTTGGAGGCATAGATACTCCGGAAGCAGGAAGAGTATATTCCGGATGGGAAATCTGGGTTGATAAAAAGTATGCTGTACCTCTTGAACCTGGTGAGTTTTATATCAGGGACATGATAGGGTGCAGTTTGATCTTTAACAGTAAGGAAATTGGAAAAGTTCGCGGTGTACTGGATACCATGGCCAGTGATCTCCTGGAAGTGGAAACGGTTAACGGTTTGGTTATTATTCCGTTTGTAAATGAGTTTATCGGAATGGTTGATGTGTCAGCCCAAACGATTGAACTAAAGGATAACAGGCTGTTGACATGAAAATGACAATACTCACACTGTTTCCTGAGATAATTGAAGGGTACTTTACCAGTTCAATTATGGCACGGGCAGTTGAAAAGAAGATAGTTGAGTATTCAGTCATAAACATAAGAGATTTTGCTTTGGACCGGCACCGTACTTGTGATGATTATCCCTATGGTGGTGGTGCAGGGATGGTTTTAAAACCGGAACCGCTTGGTGCCGCACTGGACTCTGTACAGGGAAAAGAAAAGAGAGTGATTTATGCCAGCCCTTCAGGAGTGCCCTTTACACAGCACTATGCTGAAACATTAACAAAACCAGAGGAACTGGTTTTTATATGCGGAAGATATGAAGGGATTGATCAGCGGATTATTGATATGTATGTGGATGATGAAATTACAATAGGTGATTACGTTATTTCATCAGGTGAGATTTCAACACTTGTTATCGTTGATGCGGTTTACCGGCTTTTGGAAGGGGTGATTAATAACGCTTCTCTTATTGAGGAAAGTTTTTCTGATGGATTACTGGAGTATCCTCATTACACCCGTCCATCTAATTATAAAGGGGAAAAAGTCCCAGAAGTCCTTATTTCAGGACATCATGCGAAGATACAGGAATGGAGACATGCGATGCAGTTGGAAAAAACGAGGCGGAACAGGCCAGATTTGCTCTCTACATTGCAATTATTCTGAAAAAAAGGTAATATTAAATTTATATTGAGTAAGGGGAAGTATATGGATCTTATAAAGAGTATAGAAGCGCAGCAGCTTAAAGAAAATCCTGAGAATTTTAGGATTGGAGATACAGTAAAAGTATATTTTAAAATTATCGAAGGGCAGACAGAACGTATTCAGATATTTGAAGGTCTTGTTATTGCCATAAACAATAGTGATGTTCGAAAGACTTTTACGGTAAGGAAAATGTCCTACGGTGTTGGTGTAGAGAGAATATTTCCTCTTCACTCTCCGCGGATTGACAAGATTGATGTTGTCAGACGCGGTCGTATCCGGCGGGCTAAACTGTACTATATACGTGAACGGGTTGGTAAAGCAGCTAAAGTTCCCGAGCTTATCAGAAGAAAGGATTCTAAAAAGAAAAAAGCCGTGTAATGACTGTCGGTACTGTTCATGTTCAGGGTATTAGTGCCGGATCGTTATCTTCTATACGGTCTGGCAGTTTTGTTTCTTTCATGGTGAAGGGAAGCAAAGGAAAGGGAATATTTACAGTACTTCTTAATGGCAGAATTTTACAGGTGCAGTCTAAAAGTCTCCTCATCCCCGGCAGAAAGTATCGAGCGGAGTTTATAAAATATTCCGGACAAATAGAGCTTCGCATACTTGAGAAGCAGCAGCTGACAGCTAAGGTGATTGATGCTTTTTCATTGCCCAGAACGGATGAGATGAAACAGATCCTGTCCGCACTCATGAATACCGGTCTCGCCGTTAGCCCTCCTATGATTACTGCTTTGCAGCGGGGCAGTAAACATATTCGAAAAAAAGATTCAGCACTCTTCCGGCTGCTTGCCATTATGCTTGATAAAAATATTCCGCTTACAACAGATACAGTAGAGCCGTTGTGTGCTTATCTGCCGGAACGTCAGAGTAAGAGAGAGAACCGGGATCCTGAAAAAGATGAAGATTATAAAACAAATGGTGCTTCAGATGTTCTTCTAAAAAAATATATTTTACGGGATGACAGAAAAGACACCCTTCTAAAATTCTTTAACCATTCTAAAGGCAACCAGCAGCATTGGCTCATTATTCCTCTAAAATACCGGACGGACACCATCCATAGTGGTATATTAAAAATAAAACTTGATATTCGCAACAAGCTTCTGGGACTTCATTTAACCTTGGAAGATTCCGTGCCGTGGGAATTTATACTCAGAAAAGAACATCCTGGATATAAACTACAGATTTTTTCACCAATAGATACCAGAAAAGGGGATATAGAATCAATGTTTTTTGATTTAAAGGAAAAACTGCATAAAAAAGGGATCAAAACTGACGATATTAGTAGTAACGGTAGTTTGTCGGATGGATTTATTGATACCTTGACATCTGCTGGAACGAGTATTGATCAAATAGTTTAACGGAGTATCATGAAAAAAGCTGTTGCACTGCGATACAGTACACAAGTACCTGCCCCTTTTGTTGTCGGGAATGCTTCCGGTGCTGTTGTCAGCCGGCTGTTAAAAATAGCTTTGGACAATGATATTCCCGTTGTTGAGGATGATATTCTTACGGAAACGCTTTTTATATTGAATCCGGGTGAATATATCCCTGAAGAAGTTTATAGTATTGTTGCTGATATTTTTATCTTTATAAAGAAATTGCAGGAAGTTGAATGAGAAGTATTAAAGTAAGTGATCTAAAGCCGGGAATGAAATTTACAGCTCCCGTATATCTTGACGGAGAGAACCTCCTTGTTCCCGAGAAAATTGAAATTAAAGAAAAAGATATAAAGCGGCTTGAGAGGTGGAACATCGTAGAAGTTCAGACAGATGGGACACTTATCGATCGATCTGATGTTTCAAGTGATCTTGATATTAAAATCAAGGTTAATAATCAACAGGTTATGGATATCTACAACAAGTTTGTTCTTGAACTTGATAATATTTTTACCCTTGTTAAAAATCATGAACCAGTAAATTCGGAGGATGTGGACGCTATTGTTACCGGTATACTTACGATTATCAATGATAATCCTGAAGATCTGCGGCTCATTACTATAAGTAACTACAAAACAAAAAATTTGTTTGCTCAAAGTTCTTTGAATTGCATGATTCTGTCCATACTTATCGGTACACAGATGAAGATTATAAGTCATAAACTCCTCCATCTTGCTGTTGCGGCACTGCTTCATGACATTGGTATGATGCGTCTGCCCGAAGAACTGTTGTTGAAAAAGGGAGACTTGTCACCTGCTGAAAGGGCGCAAGTACAATCTCATGCGGTACTTTCTTACAAACTTATAACTAAGTCATTCAAATATCCGGAAGAAGTAGGCAGAATAGCACTCTTTCACCATGAAAGATGGGATGGCAAAGGATATCCTAAATCTCTCAGCGGGAATGAAATACCTATCGCATCAAGAATTCTTTCAATAGCTGACTCCTTTGAGGCCATGGTTCGCAAACGGCCTTATAGAGATTCAATGATAGGTTACAGAGCAATAAAAGAAATACTTAATGATAATTCTCGACGTTTTGATGCTGCAATTATTAAGATTTTTATAAAAAGCATGGGATTATATCCCATAGGAAGCATTGTTATCCTTAATAACGGTACAATTGGAAGGGTTAAAAGGATACACCATGAATCACCTCTCCGGCCGTTTATAGAATTGATTATGACACCTGAGGGAAAGATAATAAAAGAAAAGCAGCGTAATGAAATAGATCTTCTCAATGACAGGAAACTTTTTATTGTACGGGCAATAAACCTTGACGAATTGAGAAAGAAGGCTGTAAAAAGGTGAACAGCACGGAAAAAGGAAAAGCAGGAGAACGTGAAGCTGCCCAATTTTTACAACGTGAAGGATTTTCTATACGGGAGAAGAATTTCAGGACTAAAAAAGGTGAAATTGATTTAATTGTTGAAAAAGAAGGTGAGCTTTCGTTTGTTGAGGTTAAAGCATGGAGTTCACCGGGATATGAAAGTCTTGAAAAGTCGGTGGATACAAAGAAGCAGAATAGAATCATTTACGCTTCAAAAGTATATCTGATGGGAGTAGCTACAGACAGATACTCACTTATGCATTACGATGTTATTTTTATTAATGTATCGACCGGAGATATTGAGTATATTCAGAATGCGTTTACGGAGACTAACAGCAGATGGTAAGAATAGCAAAAAATACTGATCCCAAAAAACTCGCTGAATTGAAAAAGAAAATAGATGATAAAAAGTATCTTAACCGTGCAATTTTGACAATTGCAAATACATTAACAAAAGAAATCTATCAATTGAATGAGGAATAAGCGTTGAATAATCAGGTAGCAGAAAATACACATCACAATTATCGCAGAAAAAATTTCCGAAGAAGAGGCAAGAACTTCCATAGACCTCCAGTTGAATATAAGACATGTCCAATTTGCGGCAAAGCAGTAAAATCTTTATTAACGGCTATTTCAGTAAATCCAGATATGGATCCAGCACATTTTGATTGTGTTTTAAAACAGCTGCAGGAACAGGAAACATTAAAAAAAGGTGAAAAAATATCTTATCTGGGAAATGGAACGTTTGCTGTCATAAAAATGAAACAAGGGGGTAAAGGGCCTGCCTTCACTATACTGAAAAAAATTCAGTATGAAGAAAAAGATAAAAAAGCTGATTGGAGAAAAAAGATAGGTAAACGTTTAAAACGTTGATGAAAAATGAAAGAAAGCTCTCCTTAACGGAGAGCTTTTCCTCTATGTCAATAACTCTGTAACATATCGACAACTTCCTGTGCTTTTGCCTTTACTTTCTTAATATAGTTTCCGTTTTGTATTCTAATGATAGCGCGTAAAACAGTTGGGTCACGTAAACCATCGTTATTTTTTGCAATTTTTTCATATGCAAGAAGAACTGCAAAGGCAAAGTTATTGTCAGGAACCATAATATCCTGATTTAATATAGCGTAGGATAAAGCCTGGGTAACCTGATTATTTTTATTTATCCCGATTGTCCCCAGCGCATATGCTGCTTCTGAAAGAACCATCGGCTCTTTTTCGGTTAAAAGAATATTAATCAAACTGTCTTTAGCGCTTTCACCGCCGAGTTTTCCAAGTTCTTCACATGCACGTCTGCGAACTTCGGGGAAGTCATTGATTACGTGTCCATTCTCACGAAACGTAACACCGGTTCCTGTAAGAGAAAGATAATCAAGAATTGAATGTATATCCGCGCTGTTTGATGTTGCTTTACCGTTTGCTATCATATCATCAATATAATCAAGGGCTTTTAATTTTGATGCTCTTTCATGTGAAACAGCCTGTTCTCCAATAACAGTCATCTGTATACTCTGGAGGAACAAATCTTCAACAGTTTTTTCCTTTTTCCCTTTTGTGCTGTTATCTTGCGCTGATACGAAAGCAGGAAGGGTTAAAATAATTGCAAGAATAGTCAATAAATACTTCTTTTTCATTTTTTTCTCCATCTTTTAGTCTTGGAAATGGGCGATTTTCCATTGATTGTTAATTTTTACAAGTTCATAAATTATGACAGGCGTGTTGTCAATATACATATATGCTTTTATATGATCAGCATCGATAGCTTTAATTTCATCAAGCCGGACATTTTTTCTGCTGCCTACAACGACATAGTTAAAATAGTCTTTGAGGGATCGAAGAGTAATTTTATACTTTTTAAGAAGAGGGCTCTCTGATTGTTCTTTTAAAACTTCAGGATTGCTGTAGTAATCGTAGTAATCTTTTGAAAGGTAGGTAAGCCAGGTATCATAATCCTTGTTTTCTATGAGGGTATTTAGCTTTGTGATAAGTTGTGAAATATCCTCCTTTGTCTTCGTATAGGTTTCCTTATCAAGGGTAAAAACGGCACCTGCTACCTTTTGCGGTACTGGTACCTGTTTTGGCGGTACTTCCTGTAGAGGGGCTACAGCTTTCTGTGAAGAAGGCTGAATTACCGGTTTCTGTGAGGGTGGAGAAGAGGTGCATGATAGAACAAAAGAAAATAAACCTGCAACAAAAAGAAAAACTATTGTACGAATCAATCAAATACTCCTTAGTTACAGTGTATCCAGTCAAATGGAATTTGTCAAAACCAATTTTAATAATATTGCTGTCTCAATAGATAAAATAATGGAAAAACGAAAAAAAAGCTATATTTCGGTTACCGGCCGATAAATTTACTTGACTATCTTGCGGTATGATGGTTACACTACGGACATGATAAAAGCTATGCTGCCAGGTTCATTTGATCCTCCGACAAACGGACATCTGAATCTGATTGAACGGGCATCACGTATATTTGAGAAACTGTATATTGTTATCGCGGTTAATGAATCAAAAAAATATCTGTTTTCCGCGAAGGAACGGTACAGTATGATCAGGAAGCTTACTACTCCATACAAGAATGTAGAAGTTACATTATTTGATGATCTTGTTGTAAATTTTGCCCAGCAGAATAACGTTAAGGTTATCATTAGGGGAGTAAGGGCGTTAGTTGATTTCGGATATGAGTTTGAGCTTGCTATGACGAATAAAGAACTTAATCCGAATATTGAGATAATGTTTATGCCGACTGATCCGAAGTTTTTTGTATTGCGCTCTTCGGCCATAAAGGAAATCGCAGCTTTTCACGGGGATATATCGTCAATGGTACCCCCTGATGTTGTTGTGGCACTAGAACAGAAGCTGCATACTAGTTGACATGAGAACCCTTTTCAGGGTATGTTCATGGCACTTTAAAGTAGTTTGAAAGGATGTAGAAATGGCAGTACCAAAATACAAGACTTCTAAGGCACGGACAAGAACGAGGAGAGCTGCAAATATGAAAATGAGCGCCCCCGGTCTTGTTGAATGCGGCACTTGTGGTAATAAGGTCCTTCCTCACAGAGTTTGCCCGAAGTGCGGTTTTTACCGCGGAAAACAGGTAATTGAACTTGAGGATATGGCCTAATAAAAATTATAGGAGCTAAAACCTATGGAAGATCTTTTTGAAAAGTTGAAAAAACTTATCGCAGAAAAACTAGAAGTTGAAGAGGATAAAATCACAATGGAATCCTCTTTCCGTCAGGATCTTGGCGCAGACAGCCTGGATACCTATGAACTCGTTTATGCTATCGAGGAGGAAATGGGTGTAACTATTCCTGATGAGAAAGCAAATGAATTCGAAACAGTAGGTGATGCAGTTGAATTTCTGAAATCACAGGGTAAGTAAGCGTTACATGAATCTCAAGAAAGGGCTGTATACCTTTCGACCACCAACGATAAACGGTGAAAGGAAGAAAGAGTTGCAGCTTTTTGAGAAAAATGCAGGTATTAGGTTCAGGAAATTGGATTTCCTGAACCTTGCTTTTTCCCACCGGTCATTTGCTAACGAAAGCAGAGAAAACTTTGACAACAATGAAAAGCTTGAATTTTTAGGTGATAGTGTGCTGGGCCTTGTCGTTAGTGAATACCTCTATAAAAGCCTTCCTGATAAGCATGAAGGTGATCTTGCTCGTATAAAATCATTTGTTGTCAGCGAAGATACCCTTGCAGATATTGCCCGCCGTTTAAAAATAGATAATTTTATTTTAATTGGTAAAGGTGAGGAATATTCCGGAGGAAGGAAAAAAAAAGCAATTCTTGCCGATTGCATGGAAGCGGTAATAGGTGCTTATTTTATTGATTCTGGGTTTCAGAATGCGCGGAAGTTTATCCTTAAAGAAATAGTGCCTGAAATAAATCTTGTCATAGAAAATAAACACAAAAAAGATTATAAAACACTACTTCAGGAATTTTCTCAAAAAAAGTTTAAATTATATCCGAAATATATTCTTACAAAAAAATCAGGTCCGGATCATGATAGAACCTTCTGGATAGAGGTTGTTATACATGATAAACATTACGGACCTGGAAGCGGTAAGAATAAAAAAGAAGCTGAACAGAAAGCTGCAAGTATTGCGTACAATGATTTAATAAAAGAGTAACGTAGTATTGAGAATCTATATGAGAGTTTGTTTGAGAAGGTTATCTGCTATTTCAAGTAGTTTTTCTCTTCTGTTTAGAGAAGGATCATCAAGCACAGCTTCCAGTAATTCATGAAGTATAATACCGATAACGGGACCGCGTTCAATATGTAACTGTTCCTGTATTATTTTTCCGTTGACGGCAAGATCCTTCAATGTAAAGGCCTTATCCTCTTCAAGTATAGCATTAACACGGTCAATAAAACGGTAAAGCTGCTCCGGGTCAAAACTTTTATTTTTCATACCATACTGGTCAGCAAGACGTAGTTTAAAAAGATCATCAAGAGCATCAACTCCGACACGGGCAATAAATTTTCTCACAGCACCATCACTCCATTCATCGGTATAATGAAACATGTGATGTTCAATAAGATGACAGGTTTTTTTTATTGTTTCGTTGGGAAACTTAAGACGTTTTAATACATTTTTAGAAAGTTCTGAAGATATTTTATCATGATTATAAAATGTTGGAATACCAAGTTCATCAGTTTTTCGAGCTGCTGGTTTGCCAAGATCATGGAGAAGCGCCGCAAGACGTACGATAAGACTGTGTTTATCTGCTCCATCGCATGAGTAATAAAGATGATCAAGCACATCAAAATCATGAAAGCCTTTCTGATCAACCCCCCTGCATTCATTAAGTTCAGGAATAATCAGAGACATAATACCTGTCTTCTCTAATATCATTAACGCGGTTGAAGGTTTGTCTGTGGAGAGAATCCTGATAATTTCATCCCGAATACGTTCCATGGAAACCTTCAAAATATTTTGACTGCATAGTGCCATTGCTTTTAAAGTTTCTTGTTCTATAGTAAAATCAAGTTGAGAAGTAAACCTGCACCCGCGCATAAGCCGAAGTCCATCTTCATTAAAGCGGTCTACCGGATTTCCTATAGCACGGATTATTTTTGATTTTATGTCATCAATACCATGGTGAGGATCAATAATATCTCCCGTGTTCATATTGAGAGCAATAGCGTTTATTGTAAAATCCCTTCTTTTAAGATCTTCAAAGATAGAAGCACTGTACTGTACGTAATCAGGATGGCGGGCGTTGGTATAGGTACTTTCAATCCTGAAGGTGGTTACTTCATACTGTTCTCCTTTAAAAAGTACCGTCACTGTTCCATGTTTGATACCTGTCGGTATGACTCGTCTGAAAATGCGGAGAACATCTTCCGGCAGTGCATCTGTGGCAAAATCATAATCCGTGGGTTCTAGATGCGCGTAAAAGTTACGGAGAGCACCACCGACAAGGTAGCATGAGTATTGATTTTCCTTGAATACAGACGCAAAAGATTTTAATTTTTTATTAAGAAGTGCTTTCCGTTTCACCGTTTGGACAGTAAACTATCTTGTTGTAAAAGTGTCAAGTAAGAGACCGTAATAATAGGCGGCTATCAAAAGATAGCCGCCTGTAAGTAATTGTTGGAAAGATGAGCGCTTATTTAAAGAGCTGTAAAACTGACTGACCGCGCTGATTTGCCTGAGCGAGCATTGCTGTTGAAGTTTGAACAAGAATTTGGTTCTTGGTATATGAAACCATTTCTGTAGCCATATCCGTATCACGAATCCGTGATTCGGCAGCCTGAAGGTTTTCTGCTCCCACACTTAAGCCTTGAATTGCGTATTCGAGCCTGTTCTGGTATGCACCAAGATCTGCTCTCTGCTTACTGACTTTCGTCAAAGCCGCATCAATAACAGAAAGGTCCATGTTGGCATTGTCAGGGGTTGCGATTGAAATGAATGTTGCCGAGCTGGCTTTTGCGCCAAGACCCTGAATTCCAAGACCCTGTGCTGTCATTGTTCCTATAAAGACCCTTTCCCGCTGATCCATATTCGCACCAATATGGAGCCACATGCTTCCTGTTATGGAATTTTGTCCTGTCGGTCTGCCGAACCGTCCGGTCAGCATGTTAAGACCGTTGAATTGTGCATGTGATGCAATCCGGTTAATCTCGTCCACAAGTTGACTGACTTCTACCTGGATCTGCATTCTGTCTTCACTGCTGTAGATACCATTGGAACTTTGAACTGCAAGTTCTCTCATCCGCTGAAGAATATCCTGGCTTTCCTGCAGATAGCCTTCAGTCGTCTGGATAAAAGAAATTCCATCCTGAGCATTTTTTTGGGCTCTCTTTAAACCGCGGATTTGAGCTCTCATTTTTTCAGAAACAGCCAGACCGGACGCATCATCTCCCGCTCTGTTGATCCGCATTCCTGAAGAGAGTTTTTCCATGTTTTTGCTCACGTTTAAATTATTTAACCCGTTTGTTCTTTGAGCAAAAATGGCACTCATGTTGTGATTGATTATCATACAATCCTCCTTGATTGTGTAAAAGGTATACAGACATCCTTGTCCATATTTTCTTATATTTTCGGTAAATCAGATCCGGACTTAACAAAAAAATGGAAAATTAAGGCAGGAGGGTAGGCACTATGGCCAGAATAAGATATAAAAAGTAATTCAATTATCTCAATATGAGGAGGATCTCTTGTACAAACCAGTCGATTCAAAAGTAAGTTTTCCACACATGGAAGAGAAAATACTCAAATTCTGGGATGAAAATGATATATTCAAAAAATCCATTTCCCAGAGGGAGGGTAATGATGAATTTGTTTTTTATGATGGACCTCCCTTTGCTACAGGGCTGCCGCATTTTGGTCATTTTGTACCTGGTACCATAAAAGATATTATTCCCCGTTATCAGACAATGAAGGGGAAGAAGGTTGATCGAAGATTCGGTTGGGACTGTCATGGTCTTCCCGTTGAATATGAAATGGAAAAAGAGCTTGGAATTTCAGGAAAATATCAGATAGAAAAATTCGGAGTTGCAAAATTTAACGAATCCTGCAGATCCATTGTCCTTCGGTACACATCAGAATGGAAGAATATAGTAACGAGAATGGGGCGGTGGGTCGATTTTGAACATGACTATAAAACGATGGATCCGCAGTACATGGAATCCATCTGGTGGATTATAAAACAGTTGATGGAAAAAGGACTTATGTACGAAGGATTTAACATTATGCCGTACAGTCCCGCTCTTTCAACACCGCTTTCCAACTTTGAAGTGAATTTGGGAGGATACCAGGATGTTATTGATCCTGCTGTAACGGTACGGTTTAAAGTAAAAGATCAGAATTCAGTATATTTCCTTGCATGGACAACAACCCCATGGACACTTCCTTCAAATCTTGGTCTTGCTCTTGGTCCTGATATTATCTATGTAAAAGTTAAAGATGGTGATGAATACTATATTCTCGCTAAAGAAAGGCTTTCTGCGTATTACAAAAATGAGGAAGATTACGAAATAATAGAAGAAATGACCGGTAGAGATATTGCGGGAATACAGTATGAACCGCTTTTCCCCTATTTTGAAAATCTTGCAGATCAAAACGCCTTCAGAACTATTCTTGCTGAATATGTAACCACAGAAGATGGTACTGGTATAGTTCATACAGCTCCTGGTTTTGGAGAGGAAGACTATGCAGCAATGAAGAATACAGGGGTTCCTATTGTCTGCCCCATAGACGCAGAGTGTAAGTTTACCGATGAAATTCCTGAATACGAAGGACTTTTTGTCAAAGATGCTGATAAGGCAATAATAAAACGCTTAAAGGAAGAAGGAAAACTTGTAAAACGTGAAAATTACAAACATAGTTATCCGTTTTGTTATAGAACAAAAAAACCGCTTATATACAGGGCAATTTCATGTTGGTTTGTTGATGTAGGAAAAATTAAGGAGAAGATGCTCCGGGCAAATGATCAAGTAAACTGGGTTCCTGCTCACCTGAAAAAAGGTCGGTTTGGAAAATGGCTTGAAGGAGCCCGTGACTGGGCAATAAGCAGAAACCGGTACTGGGGTAATCCTATTCCCATATGGAAATGTGACGGTTCCGATTATCTGGAAGTTATTGGGTCACGTGAGGAGCTTGAAGAGAAATCAGGTACTGCAGTACCTGATCTCCATAAACATTTTGTAGATGACTTAACCTGGCCGAGCCCTGATGGTAAAGGGACAATGCGGCGGATCCCTGATGTTCTTGACTGCTGGTTTGAATCAGGATCAATGCCCTATGCTCAGGTCCATTATCCCTTTGAAAATAAGGAATGGTTTGAGAAAAACTTTCCTGCTGATTTTATATCAGAAGGGCTTGATCAAACTCGTGGGTGGTTTTATACCCTAACGATACTTGCCGCAGCCCTTTTTGATAAACCTGCTTTTAAGAATGTAGTTGTCAACGGTCTCGTTCTTGCGGAAGATGGAAAAAAAATGTCCAAATCAGAACGTAATTTTTCTGATCCTGTTGAAGTGATAGATAAATTCGGAGCTGATGCCCTTCGTATGTTTCTTATGAACTCCGCTGTGGTTAAGGCGGAAGATCTTAAATTTTCTGATGAAGGTGTTAAGGATGTTCTTAAAAGCTTTATAATTCCTTTCTGGAATGCATACAGTTTTTTTGTAACCTATGCGAATATTGATAATTTTGTTCCTGAAGGGATACAGGGCAGTCTTGAGAATCCTCTGGACCGCTGGATACTCTCTGAAGCGGAAAATCTTGTTTTAAAAGTTTCAGAGAATCTTGATAAGTACGATCTGAACAGAGCCATTATTCCTATTGTACGGTTTGTTGATCTCTTGAATAACTGGTACATACGCCGGTCACGCCGGCGTTTCTGGCGGTCGGAAAATGATATTGATAAAATACAGGCATATGAAACAATCTATGCTGTGCTTCTGAAAATCATACATGTTTCAGCGCCGTTCATCCCTTTTATAACAGAAGAAATATATCAGAACTTGAGAACACCAGATATGCCAGAATCTATTCATCTTGCGGATTATCCTGTTCCTGATCAGTCAAGGAGAGATCTTGAACTTGAAAAGAAAATGGAGATTACCCGTCATGCGGTTTCTATGGGAAGGGCTCTGCGCAGCATGCACTCTCTAAAAACACGGCAGCCATTAAAAGCAATTTATCTTGTTACGAGAGATGGTGATGAGCGGAGGATCCTCCGGGAGATGGATGATATTATCCAGGAAGAGTTAAATGTAAAGGATGTCCAGTTTAAAGATAACGAAGAAGATCTTGTGGAATATAAGGCAAAGGCGAACTTTAAAACTCTCGGCAGAAAACTCGGTAAAAACATGAAAAAGGCTGCTGGGAAAATCGAAACCCTTTCAATGGATGAAATTCAGTCGATCCTGGAAGGATCAGTGCTTACGATTGATTTTGACGGAGGAAGTATTGATCTTGATAAAGAAAGTATAATCGTACAGCGTTTTGAAAAAGAGAACATGAAGGTTCTTAATGAGGGATCGCTTACCGTTGCTCTGGACAGCGAGATGACTGATGAACTTCGTAAAGAAGGAACGGTTAGAGATATGATACGGAGTATCCAGAACCTTAGAAAAGAACGGGGGCTAAAAGTAACTGACAGGATTTTTCTTTATCTTGATGGTACAGAATGGCTTCAGAGCGCTGTAAAGGATTTTGAAGATCATCTTGTTCGGGAAACCCTCTCTGAGAAAATATACTGGCAGAAAAAAGATAACGCTATCAAGGTGGATTGCGGAGATGAAGTCTGCTTACTAGACCTTGAGAAAAAATAGAGGGAGCGGTATGATTTTCCGCTATTCAGTGAACAGGCAGATGAGGATGTCCATTCCTCTGCTTCTTTTGTCTCTTCTTCTTGTTGGTTTCTCGGGATGTAAAACTGTACCTGAGCTTTCAGTAAAAGATTACCCGGCTCTTGTTTCAGAGAATGGCTCTTTGTTTGTTTCTTTTAATATACGAAAAGACAGAGATCTTGTTGTCTCATATTTGGAAAAGAATGAGAAGGGAAATGATCTCAGCAGGATTATTGATAGAACAGACCGGATCTCATTTTCTTTTGCGGATCAGGTAGGACATGGATATTCTGCTGTAGCAGAGGGAAATTATCCGTCGTTGATAACAACATTCGCTTTGACCAACAGCAAAGAATGGGTTAAACATAAAGGTATTTATACATGGTGGGAGAACAAGGATGCCCATCTACAGCTTGCTCTCCCAATAAATTCAATTGCTCTTTTTTCCACTGATAATATTATTGATCTAATGGAAAAATTTAAAAACGGTGAACGTGGGTATATCCCTGATTCTGTAAGACGGGAAATGGAAAAGAGTGCGGTCTTAGTGTACACATCATCTCCTTCTCCATCATTATTCAGTGCCTTTGGTCTGAAAATTGATCCTGATGATGTTGTAAAACTTGATATTTCTTTGATCCGCAACAACAGCGAGAGTAGTTCACCACTTCCAGTTTCTTATAAAATATGGGGATATATTCAGTTGAGAGATACCGTAAAAGCACGGGCTTTTAACACAGGTTTAAAACTGGGGCTGTTAACCATGGCCATTCGGGAAGGTAATACGGCTATCAGAAAGCTTATAAAAGAGAATCCGTTTGTGCTCCGGGATACAAGAATTATATTTAACGGTGTCAATATTACTCTTTCTGATATTTTGGATGTAATGAAAGATAAAAAGTGAGGTAGCTTTTATGAAAATCGGTGTTGTTGATTATAAAGCTGGAAATCTTAAAAGTGTTGAGACAGCATTAAAATATTTAAAGGCGAATTTTATAATATCCGGAAACAGCAGAGATCTCGCAGGATGCGGTAAAATAATCTTTCCCGGAGTGGGAGAGGCTCTATCCGCCATGAACGTTTTAAACAAATCAGGTCTTGCAGCGTTTATGAAAAACAGCTTTGCGTCTGATATTCCTATCTTGGGAATATGTCTAGGCAGTCAGATTGTTCTGGATACTTCTGATGAAAATAATGCTGTCTGTCTTGGCCTGGTTCCCGGCAGAGCGGTACGTTTTACAAAAACTTCAGGTTTAAAAATACCCCACATGGGGTGGAATCAAGTTGAAATTATCCGGGATCATTATATTTTTAACGGCGTACCTGACAATAGTTCATTCTATTTTGTTCACTCATACTATCCCGCACCTCAGAGTAGTAACGATGTGGTTGCTGTTACTGAATATGGAAAGACGTTCAGCTCTGTTTTTACCAGCCGGAACCTGGTGGCTGTGCAGTTCCATCCTGAGAAATCAGGAGAAACCGGACTCCAGATGCTCTTGAATTTTATTAAACATTAGGAAGGATACCATGCTACAAAAACGGATTATTGTTTGTCTTGATGTTAAAAACGGCAGGACAACAAAAGGTATAAAGTTCCAGAATAACATTGATATCGGGGACCCTGTAGCCATGGCGGAGTTATACTATCATCAGGGTGTTGATGAACTGGTTTTTTATGATATAACTGCCTCCACTGAGAAACGGAGTATCATGATTGATGTGGTGAGAAGGGTAGCTGAAAAGATATTTATTCCTTTTTCTGTGGGTGGTGGTATTGGATCTCTTCAGGATATGAAGCAGGTTATCATGGCGGGAGCTGAAAAAGTCAGTGTTAACAGTCTGGCGGTAAAAAAACCAGAAATAATTACTGAAGGTGCACTGCATTTCGGCAGCCAGTGTATTGTCGTCGGGATGGATGTAAAGAAAGATGCGGATATGGAATCCGGTTACAGGATAGTTATACATGGAGGAAGGACTCCTGTTGATCTTGATGCCCTCTCCTGGGCAAAGGAAGTTGAAAGGAGGGGTGCCGGTGAAATAGTCCTTAATTCTATAGATGCCGATGGTACAAAAGACGGTTACGAACTGAATCTGACACGAATGATATCGGAATCTGTCGGTATTCCCGTTGTTGCATCCGGCGGAGCCGGAATCCCTCAGCACCTCATTGATGTATTTAAAGAAGGTAAAGCTGATGCGGCTCTTATTGCATCAATGGTGCACCTGGATGGATTTACTGTTGGAGAAATTAAAAAAGAGATTGAAAAAGCCGGAATACCGGTTAGAATGTAATTTTATTCTTGCCTCTTGCGTGTATATTTTACTATATTATCGGTGTGTTATGTATAACTTTTTGTAAACTGGAGATGACATATGCCTACGTATGATTATGAATGTACTGATTGTGGTTATTCTTTTGAATATTTTCAGTCCATGTCTGATGAACCATTAAAAACTTGTCCCAAATGCGGAGGCAAAGTACGGCGTCTTATCGGCGGTGGGCTTGGAGTTATTTTTAAAGGAAGCGGTTTTTACGTAACAGATAATAGAAAGACCAACAGTGCCTCCAGCAACCCCAAAAAAAAGGAAGGCTCTCAGAAAACTGAACAAACAAACAACTCAAAAAAGAAGACTGAACCGGTAAAAGCCTGAACATAAAAAATCATAACATCAATTATGACTGTCTAAAAAAAAATCGTTCACTCTTTAGTGCTGCTTCTTCAAGAACGGATTGAGCATCGAGCCGTATAAATGACTCGTTTAGTTTATTACGGTCAGGTTTTACGAGAGGATGCTTCGGTGAAAAAATGGTACAGCAGTCCTCAAAGGGTAAAATGGATGTTTCGTAGGTGTCTATTGATTTGCCTGTACGGATAATCCACTCCTTATCCATACCTATAAGAGGTCTAAAAACAGGCAGTGAGGTGTTACTTCCTGTATAGGAAATACTCTCCATGGTTTGGCTTGCGACCTGACTGAGAGATTCTCCGGTAATTAAACATCCTGCATTTCGCTTTTTTGCCAGAATATCTGCTATAATAACCATTCCTGCCCGCATAAGAAGTGTTATCTCTTCTTCTCTGGCTTTTTTGTTTAAAAGAAGTTGAAAGTCGGTGAATGGTACAACAAAAAGGTTGAGACCGCCGGTAAAAAGTGAAAGTTTTTCTGCAAGGGTTTTAACCTTCTCAAGGGCTTCATCGGAAGTATACGGATACGCATGAAAATAAACAGTATCAAGACGAAGCCCCCGTTTTGCCATAAGATATCCGGCAACCGGAGAATCAATTCCGCCAGATAGAAGCAGCATGCCTTTTCCGGCACTGCCGACAGGGAGACCTCCGACACCTTTATTTTCAGCTCCGTAAATATAGGCATAGTCACGTATTTCAATAGAAACTATCCACCGGGGATTATGAACATCGACAGTAATATCGGGAATGGAATCAAGGAGGAACTCACCAACTGCAGCAGATATCTCATAGGAAGTGAGAGGAAAACTTTTATCTGCCCGCCGTGATTCAATCTTGAAGGTGTTTCCCTTTCCGGTTTCGGTCAACTCTTTCCCAATGGAGAGAGCTGTCCGGCGGATTGCGTTCATATCTTTGCTAACTCTGTAGGCAACAGTAAATCCGATAATACCAGGTGTCGTCGCAAGGGTATGTTCTATACGTTTTTTGTCATCTGTATTGCCTTCAAGAAAGAACCGTCCCTTTCGGATGGTAATACGGGTATCCGTACCACTCAATTTCCGTTTGATATTAAATTTAAGCTGTTTTTCAAAAGCAGCTCTATTACCTTTCTTCAGTGTCAATTCACCTATCTTGATAAGATACAGTACTTCCATTTATTTACTCCTGAAAATAGTAAGCTCCTCGTTGACTGCTCTGGAGAAACGAAGAATGTCTTCTTCTGTTGTCAAAGCTCCCGTTGAAACACGGAAAGAATGAAATGATTGTTCTTTCGTTAATCCCATTGCAGAGAGTACTCTTGCTTTTTTCTCTTTATTTTTTGAAGAACAGGCAGACCCTGCAGATATGGCAAATCCCCTGTCATCCATTATCCGGGTAAATACTTCTCCGGGGAAATGTTTTATTGAGGCATTTATAATAAACGGAGAATGTTCGGGAGTTCTTTCAAGAACTTTTATTTCTGGAATTAATCTGTATTCCGAAAGTAACAATTCCATGAGTTTTTTTGCATGATCTATTCTTTCACTAAAATTGGTGAAATACTGTTCCATTGCTGTGGTAAACCCATGAATCCCCGCAAGGTTCTCTGTCCCTGGTCTCACCCCGTTTTCCTGCCCGCCTCCGGCAGAAAGAACTCCCGGAACATTTTTTATGTACAGAATTCCGACACCTCTCGGTCCCTGGATTTTATGAGCACTGAAAGATGCTGAATCAATCCCCTGTTCCTCCGTATGAAGATAAATTTTTCCAAGAGCCTGGACAGCATCCGTATGAATATGAATATGATGGTTATTCGTCTTTTCGAAGTTTCTGACAACTCTGACAATATCACCGATAGGCTGGACAGCACCTGTTTCATTATTAACGGTCATAATGATAACCATCATGGTATCGTGCTGTAATTTTCTCTCGACCGTTCGGGGTTGAATAATTCCGTACATATCAGGATAAAGGATCGTAACCGAATAACCAAAATTTTTCAGAAAATGTACATATTCAAAAAGCGAAGGATGCTCTATTCCTGAAATAAGTATGTTCCCAGGGGTTTTACGAAGAAGGAGCGACCGAAGAATGATTTCATTGGATTCAGTACCCCCCGAAGTGAAAACAATTCTCTTTTTTTCTGTCCCAAGCAGCTCTGCACAACGGCCTCTGTCTTTTTCGAGGAAACGTTCTGCTGCCTTTCCCTCCAAATGTATGGAAGAAGGATTACCGGGAAAGCGTACTGCCGCATCGTTCATTTGTTCCAGTACCGTTCTGTCTAGAGGAGATGTTGCCGCCCAGTCTAAATATACCCGTTTCATGGCTGTATAGTATGATATCTTACTCTTTTATTCCATAACATCCTTGAAAAAAAGGGTTAAAGAGTGTATCATAATCAGTATATGAATGATTATGTTTGTTGCAGCGGAATACTGATCGATTCCTTTGCAGAGAAGTTGAAAGTTTGCGGACATCCACTGCGTTTGAAGATTCTGTGCCTTATAGAAAAAGAAGATGCATGTGTTACTGAGTTATGGACATGTCTGAATCAGTCTCAGCCTGTTATCTCTCAACATCTTGCTGTTCTCAAAGATAAAGGTATTGTCTCATCAGAAATACAGGGAAATAAACGGTACTACTCAATTAGTGACCCTTTTGTAAGAGATCTTATCGCCCGTATGGATAAATAACCCGGTTCAGAAATTTGAAAAAAAAGGTTTTTTCTATTGGAAACTTAAAAACGGAAGTCGTTTTTACTGATTCAGATTCCTGTCTGGATTTTAGAGGTGACAGTAGTATCTATATTTTTGATACAAATACCCGGCCGCTCTTTACGCTTCCGCCGGAAGCAAATATCATCGTTCTTCCTGCAGGAGAAATACATAAAAATTGGCAGAGTATAGACACTGTATGTTCTTCAGCGCTTGATGCTGGATTGTCCCGTGATAGTATCATGATAGGTATAGGCGGCGGTGTCGTCTGTGATGTAACCGGCCTTTCTGCGTCTCTTTTTATGAGAGGTACAGGTCTTGTTTTTGTTCCAACAACACTTCTTGCTATGACTGATGCAGCTTTGGGGGGGAAAACAGGATTTGATTATCGAGGATACAAAAATATTCTCGGTACTTTTTATCCTGCAAAGGAAATACGGATATGCCCTTCTGTTCTTGCAACGCTCCCGGATAAAGAGTTTAAGAGCGGGCTTGCGGAAGTTATAAAACATGCGCTTTTGCGAGACCGTGAGCTTTTATCTCTTCTTATCAATGAGAAGGAAAAAATTATCCGGAGAGATCCAATAATACTTGCTGACGTTATTGAGAAATCTCTTGGAGTAAAAGGCTGGTATGTTGAACATGATTTTCTTGAAAAGGGAATCAGAACTCATCTTAATTTTGGACATACCTTCGGACATGCATTGGAATCGGTCATGGGCTTTGAAAGGATAACACATGGAGAAGCCGTTATGTGGGGGATAAAAACTGCTTTGAAAACAGGGATTGTCCTCGGTGAAACTGACAAAAGCTGGGAAGAAGAGGTTAATGAAATTATAAGGTTATACGGATATAAAACAGATTATCAAAATACTGTCAATCCAGAAGAAATTATTTCAGCAATTGCTTTTGACAAAAAAAAGAAAAAAGATCATGTAAGGTTTGTTCTACAGCATACGTATGCAGATACGTTTACAATGCCCCTCTCCCATGATGTATTAAAACACGTACTTGCTCCTGTCACCTAAGATTACTCCTCAAAAATATTTGTCAATGTTCTGTAAAGTTTATTTACCCGCGGAAGAAAGTGCGTGTTGTCCGAATCTGAAAGATTTTCAGCCAGAATATCAAGTGATGCAAGAGAATGTTCCACAGCACTGAAAAAATTCTTTCTGCCTTTAAACCAGAAAGTTCCCTTGAAATCTGTTTCCAGTGATATAAAAAACAGGATCTTTCCTGTTTTTTTCCCTGTTGTTAATCTTAAGACATTTTCTATTTCATTAATAAACTTTTCCATATCTCCGTTAACGGAAAAACTTCTGCCAGTTTTAATTTTATCAGCAAGATCCTTTTCTGGATGAATATGGGGAACAATCTTTAAGATAGCTGAAAGCTTATCTCCCGGATGTATCTCATAATTTTTATAGACAAGTTTTGCCCGGATATTTCTGTGTGCTTGTAAAGCAGCTTCCGGGTTTGCCTTTACTGTTTTAGAAATTTTATCCCATGGAAGTACTACTATTTTCTTCTTACCTTTATATACCTGAATAGTAAAAAAATCATTTCCAATTTTTATTTTATCAGCAGTTTCTTCTTTTTTCCGCCGTTTTAATTCTTTGTTTTTTCTACCATCTGAAATAAAGTAATTATAGAGTTCGAGAGATATTTCTCTGAGCCATTTCTCATCAACAACAGCTACAGAACGAGCAAAAATACGGGAAGTCCGTACTATTTCTCCAGCAACGATATAACGGGGAGATTCTCTGAACATGACTGAGCCTGGATGAATATGGATTTTATCCGTTGTAAAACTCTTATAGATGCCTCTCCCTGTATTTTTGCACACAAACTGTATCAGTCCAGCTGCAATTGAACAGATATAGTGCTCCTGGCTTCCTCCCCCTGTTAGCGGTATTCCCA
This sequence comes from Spirochaetaceae bacterium, assembly GCA_015493635.1. GTDB lineage: Bacteria > Spirochaetota > Spirochaetia > B11-G9 > B11-G9 > S145-15. Next base: position 31,515 of record WGCU01000018.1, read on the forward strand.
TATCTGAAACAATTTCATCAAGCTGGTGTTTAATATTGATAATCTCATCCATTGTTTTTAAATCCAGAAAATAGGTATCACAGAATTTCTGCTTCTCCTCTGAGGTATCACCTTTAATATACGCTGCATAGAGTGTAAGATAAGAATTGAAATCACCATAAGGGCTGCTAAACGTATGATGGCCTCTTCTTGCTTCAATTTCCTTCCCAAGAGGTAAAAAATAAGGACTGCGTGTTGATAGAAAAGAAACGGCAGTGAGCGTTTCCTTAAGTACATCAGGAAAACGGTTAATTGATTCGATGATAATTCTTGAATGTCTTGGGAGAAGAGGGAAAATCGCCATCATTTTTCCCGTTTCTGTAAGGAGATTCTTGGTATCAAGGGCTTTGAGAAGATGAAGGGTTTCCACAGCACTTTTTAATCCCTGTTTCCCCGGAGGTGAAATAAAATCAAAGGATTCAAAATCAGAAATATGAAGATCAGCCATCTGGAGAACTACTTCAGACAGATCTGTCCGGTATATCTCTTCTTTTGTATAGAGTGGACGGTTATCATAATCCTTCTTACCATACAGGCGATAACAGGTTCCAGGAGCGGTTCTTCCCGCTCTTCCTTTACGCTGATTACATGAAGCCTTTGAAATGGGCCCTTCGACAAGAGAGGACATAAAAGTTTTCGGATTGTAATAGTTTGTTTTTGCAAGCCCGGAATCGACAACTGTCGTTATTCCGTCAATGGTAACACTTGTTTCTGCAATATTGGTTGCAACGACAACCTTTATTTTCTTCCGTGGGGTAGGAATAAAGATCCGTTCCTGTTCTTCTTTTGACAGTCTACCGTATAAAGGCAGAATGAAAAGTTTTTTGTGGACCCTGCATTTTTCCAGATAATGGATACAATCTTTTATAAGTTTTTCCCCGGGAAGAAAAACCAGTACATCTCCACTATTCTTTTTCCCTGCCTCATTGATAACAATATCTCCTATTTTCTCAATAATCAGATCATAGTCATGCTCATTGGTGAGTTTTACAAATATAGTCTGAACGGGAAACATTTTGGTTTCAATATGAATAATTTCGCAATGATCAAAATATTCTGAAAAAATTTCAGAATTAATAGTTGCAGAAGATACAATTACTTTAAAATCCTTCCGCTGCCTGAGAATGTTTTTTAAAAGGCCGAGAATAAAATCTATATTAAGACTTCGTTCGTGAGCTTCGTCTACAATAATTACAGAATATTTTAAAAGGAGACGGTCTGTCTTTAGTTCCTGAAGAAGAATACCGTCGGTCATAATTTTTATTTTTGTTGAAGCATCGGTTGTATCCTGGAAACGCATTTTATATGCGGCAAAGTTGGGTTCGCTGTCTTTCAGTTGTTTTTTTATATAGTCACAAACCGAAAGTGTCGCTATGCGTCTTGGTTGTGTAACTCCTATAACACCTTTTTTCGAATAACCTGCTTCATGTAAAATAAGAGGCAGTTGTGTTGTTTTCCCTGAACCTGTGGGACTTTCGACAACAAGAACCTGATTATTTTTAAGTTTACTGATGATTTTATCTTTCTGTTTATAAACGGGTAGTTCGGTTGGAATCATTATTTTATCCTTCTATAATGTTTCTGCATGTTTTAACAGCTTCTTCAAAAGATATCATACTTATATTTTCCCTGTTTTTCAGGTTTTTTATGGTTAGTTTACCTGCGCGTATTTCATCAGTACCGTAAAACACAGCAATGGGAATTCTTTTTCTTTCCGCATATGCAAATTGTGCTGAGAGTTTTTTCTTTGAAAAGTAAAGTTCGCATGAAAACCGCTCTTTTCTAAAACGTTCTGCAAGCAGATGATATTCATTCTCATCTTTTTCATCCATGCAAAGAATAACAATATCAGTACCTGAGTTGTCTTCAGCAAAGAGGCCGATTTCCTCCAGTCCGGCCATGAGTCTGTCCAGCCCTATGGATGATCCGACACCGGGAAGTTGCTGTTTTGTATAAAGTGATGCCAGGTTATTGTATCTTCCTCCTGAGCATACAGATCCAATGGATGGAAGATCATCCAAAAAGGTTTCAAACACTATCCCTGTATAGTAATCTAATCCTCTTGTTATGGACGGATCAAGAAGAAACGTATCTTGCAGATCAAGATAGGTGATAAAAGAGTAAATCTCTTTAAGCCTTTCTGATTCAGGAGATGTTCCCCCGGAAAGCATGGTAATTTTTTTTAATGTTTCCAGGAAAGTCATTTCCGGTTTAATATAATCCAAAACTTGTTCTGTCTGGTCATGAGTAATAATCTCATTAAGAAAACTCTTTACTTTTACTTCTCCAATTTTACCAAGTTTATCAACGTTTCTCATTATTTCTACAGATTCTTTTGCGGCACCGATTTTTTCAAGGAAACGGTTAAAAATGCCTCTGTGTGCGAGATGTATCGTAATACCCTGAACCCCAAGATTAGATAAGGAGCGGTACATAAGAAGAAGAATTTCAAAATCAGCAGAACTGTTATCCGTTCCTACAATGTCAAAGTCACATTGTACAAACTCTCTGTAACGCCCTTTCTGAGTATTTTCACCTCGCCAGACTTTATCAATATGATATCTTTTAAAGGGAAGGTATAGTTCATTCAAATGTGCCGCCATAAATCGGGCAAAGGGAACAGTAAGATCAAATCTCATGGCTACATCCCGTTTCCCCTTATCTTTAAACTCATATATCTGTTTGTCTGTCTCTCCGCCTCCTTTACCGAGAAGGACTTTTTTGTATTCAAGGACCGGTGTATCAATGGGCATAAACCCAAAACTTTCGAAAGTATCTTCGAGAATACGTTTTAAACGGAGTCTACGGGAAGCTTTCAAAGGGAGGAAATCCCTGAATCCTTTCAGCACCTGTGGTTCAATCAACATTAAAATCTCCTGCAAGTTTTAAAATAACTACTTGATTTTTTATTATACTTAACTTTTAATATAGTAGTTTAAACAAATCGTTACATCAAGAGAGAAAATAATTGCTGATAAGATATGGTACATTAAAAAGCGGGAAACGGGTTCCAATTGCTGAAATTTATACAAAAATCGAACATGGGATTGATAAAAGTAATGTTGATTCTGATGCTGTCAAGATAACGGAACGTTTGAGTTCAAGAGGTTTTGATGTATATATAGTCGGAGGAGCCGTCAGGGATCTTCTCATTGGACGAAAACCAAAGGATTTTGATATTGCGACAAATGCATCTCCGAAAGAGATAAAAAAGATTTTCTGGAATGCACGGATCATAGGAAGACGGTTCCGTCTTGTCCACCTTTATTTTTCCAGAAAGATAATAGAAGTATCGACATTCCGTTCGGGACAGGATGGTGAAAATAATGTTTATGGAACGATTGAAGAGGATGTAAAAAGAAGAGATTTCTCAATAAATGCGCTTTATTATGATCCTCAGAATGAATATATCCTTGATTTCGTCCATGGATACAAGGATATTCGTAAAGGCAGATTGCGATCGCTTATTCCTCTTGATACAACCTTTGCAGAAGACCCTGTAAGGATGATAAGAGGGATAAAATATGCTGCTACCACAGGTTTTAAAATACCTTTTAAACTAAAAAGAAGTATTATCAAGTACCGGAGTGAACTGCAACGCTGCTCTTCATCCCGTTTAACTGAAGAAGTTTTAAAAATTCTGCTTACCGGCTCTTCGCTGAAAATTTTTGAAATGCTTATCGATTACAAACTGCTTGAATATATTCTTCCTGTCATCTATTCCCTTGTAGCCGGTCACAAGGTGACTTATGTTCAATTTTTAACGAGCTTATCAGAGAATGATAAAAATGTTCTGCAGCGTCACGAGGCGAGGAAAGGAAGGCTTATTGCAGGGCTTGTCCAATCTCTTATAATGTTTCCCAACGATTATGAAAATACAACAACACTATTTCATGATATTTTTAAAGAGATAAAGCATCTGATTTCTCCTTTAACCCCGCCGAATCAGGAAGTTGAGATGGCAGTTGTCAAGCTTTTCAGAAATGAGGGGCTTATTCCGCCGAAAAACGCAGTAAGGAAAAAGAGACCGCCTCTGGACAAAAAATCTCCTTCGAGGCGGAAACATCATGATATGAACAGATACTATAAAAAATAGTATTATTTAGCTTTTTCCATCCTCAGCGATAGCGTTTTTAGTGAGTTTTTATACGTTTCTTTTCCTTTAGCACTTATTGACTGAATATAGAAACGAGCATCTTCAAATCTATTATCTGCAAAAGCATTTACAGCAAGGGCATAGTTGATTCTGTCTTTATCATCTGTAATCTGAAGTGCAGTGTGATAATAGTATTCCGCTGCAGAATAATCTCCCCGTGCGTAGTTGATGAGGCCAAGATAGTAATAGGGGGTTTCATTGGTATCATCGATACTCATAGCTGAAATGAATTTTTTCTCTGCTGCATCGTACCCCCCCTTTGCATACTCTTCAGTACCCTCTTTAACGAGGTCGGAGAAGGTTTTCAAGGTATGAACATATGAGATAAAATCAGCTACAAATGTTTTTTTATCTATCCATTTAAAAGCCTTGGCTATAACGAGGGCATCATTTTCTTGACGTGTTGCAGAGCTACGCAATGCAGACAGAGAATCCCACAGAAGCCTGTTATAGTCAAGATATTTTGAATTGATCAGAAAATCTATAAGACCCCACGTTTGAGCGTAAAAGGTATTGATGTTTTTGTCCGCTTCAGGAAGATCAAGAATAAGTAATGTATCAATCGGTATTGTTTTCCCTTCGGCGACAACATTTTTTAACGTAAGTATCCAGTCATAATTTTCTTTAAAAACGATCTCTTTTTTGTCTGTACTGTAGATTGTATTTTCAAAGTATACAGCGAACCCATTCATGAGCCAAAGGGGAGGATACGGAATAAAAGCTTTCATAAACTGCACGAATCCATAATGTATAAGATCTTTTTCCATTTTTTTCTGATCAGAAAGTGTGTAGGCAACCAGTTCATTTTTTGAAACATCTTTATATTGCAGAAACACATAGTTATCACTTGTTTTTGAAATAATGGAAGAAAGGTATGCGTCATAGGAAGATTTTGTACGGTAAAGTCTTATTTTGAGTTTTGTTGAAAGATTATCGACATCAAAATGGAGGTATTTATTGAAGAAAGAAACGTATGAATCCATAATGGATGTCATTTTTTCCGCTGATGCTTTGTCAATATCAGTGTACATGCGATAGTATTTTGAATTGTACATTTGCAGGGACTGTGCCCACAAAGACAGCGAGGAAAAAACAACTAAAAAAAGTATTATACTTATTCTCTTCATACAGTAACTCCTTGAATACAGATTACGACAATAGTCGGAATGTGTCAAATTTTACCTGTTTATCATTATATTCTCGGTAAATGCTTACATAAAAAGCATAAAAAATTATGAAAGCTGGTCAACTTTTACATTGACACTTGAAAGGATAACCCCCGAATAACGTTCTATATTTTCTATAATATAGTCCTGAAGACTGTGTATAGTCCCTGAAAGCTGAAGGCCCAGAGGGACATGGATGTCTATTCTTAGTTTGTATCCCTTTGGGGAGTTACTTATATTTATCTTTTTAACGGAAATGGTATCATCAAATTCATCAATGCAGTGAATAATCATTTGGGTTAATGCAGGTTCAGAAATTGAAATTCTGCCCTTGCTGCCGAATTCAGGCCTGACTATCGCTTTTTCAAAAAATTTATTATTCTTTTTAAACGAAAATCGTGTTTTTAAAAATACTTTTACCGAATCATAGACAAACTGGGGATAGGTCCTATGAATCTCAACAACGGGGACCGGAATAACATGCTTTCCTTCTACGTACCGTGAATGTATGGCAGTGTCTATCTCCTCTTTGCTTGCAAGATTCTCAATATGAAGTATTTTTGCAGGAGAAGGTAATTCCAGCCTTTCTGTAATCCTCTTTACCATACGTTCTGATGTACCAATGATAAGTATCCTCTTAAACCGTTCTTTTCTAAGATGTGTCAGTACACTTTTCTGATGTACCGGGTCATCAAAGAGAGCTGTTTTGACAGCGGCAAGAAAGTTCTTTTCTTTTTTGGCTGATTTCCCGGCAATTATCTTCTGTCCCCGTATCAGAAGTCCGTCATCAATGATAAGCTCAATGCCGTATTTTTGTGCAACCAGTTTTGCGCGGAAACTTTTTCCTGTTCCTGCTTTTCCTACAAGAGCATAAACTTTTATTCCACGCAGCATCCAGTTTACATGACGCACTATATTAAACATGCACAAATAATATACTTTGCATTTTCCTTATTCAATAGCACTTGACAAAATAAGAGCTAATAGAGGAAACTAAAAAAAATAATTTCTACAAAGAGTAAACAATGCTATTGCGGGTTAAACCGGTTCTGACATTCCTTATTGCAGCTTTAGTATTTTTTTTTATAGCAGAGTTTATCTCTTATAAGCTTTTGTATAACGGGGTGCATACTGGTGCATGGCGGGGATACTATCAGATTGTATGTAATTCAGAAGATACATACAACACGGTTGATAAGCTCCTACGGAAATATGGTTTTAAAGAAATTATTTCGGAAAACAGTGAAAAAGTTTCTGTTTTTTCTTATGGTAAATCTGTCAGTATCCGCCTTTCTGAAGTCCCCCGTTACTTTGTACCATCAGATCCCCTTTACGATCCCTATTTAAAAAAAATTAACGGTTATTTTAACGGGACCTACGGCAAAAAACATGTCAAGATCCTGTATATTCCGGCGCATGATTCTCCTTTTCGTACCTATCTTACTCTGAAGCGCGTGCTTAAATCTGTAGAGGGAGGGTGGACATTTATCAATTTCCTGCCAAGAGAGAAAAGTATGCTTCTTTTCCTTATTGTTATAGGGGAATTTGTATTATATAAATTAGCAGGAAATAAAAAAATATTTTTTATTGTACTTGTTTCCTGGTGTTTTCCTTTACTATCCGGAGATTTTTTTACGAGTGTAACTTCCTTGAGTTTTCAATTCCTCTGGATATTACTGCTTAACCGATTTGTACCCTTTTTTACTGCATACATTAATTATGCTTCAGTAGACAGAGATGAGGTTGCAAATATGATAATTGAAGCCGCTCTTTATGTAGGTGTTTGTGTGAGTATGATATTCGTTATGCACGGAGTTGTTAAGCTAACAACAATTATTCTGTCTCAGAGTATTCAGTTTTTTGGAACAGCTGTTGTCCTTGGCTATTTGTTTATTAAGGATAGATACAGAGCGCATAAACTTTTTTCTCCTGTTCTTATAAAAGTGCGATGGAAATGCCTGAAATTCAATGAAATTTATGCAGTAAGCGTCTTTCTCATCTTTTTTCTTACTGCTCCGTTCTTCTACTGGGTATCTTTTGCCGGAAGGAATATAATACTGCCTGAACCCTATCCCGTGGTCAAGAATGCTCCGTTATCTTACAACGGACTGCAGAAGCTGTATGTTCTCAAAGCAGAGGATGCGCTGCCTGATCTAAGTGATTATCTGGCACATAAAGCTTTTCTGGAAAGTTATATGTTTGGAGGATTTTTTTCATTCCCAAGTAAAGGATCAGCTGTTTCTCTTCCTCTCTTTCGAAAAAAGGGAAACACTGTACAAAGAAAAAATAGTATTATAAAGTTGTTTACAGATTCATGGTATAAACGTATAATAGGGTCTGTTAATAACGCCACGGTACCTGGAATGCTGGTGGAACAGGGGATACCGTTCGGAGTTAAATTTACTAATTTTAATAGATTTTCTCATGGTAAAGGGGATTTAAGAAAATATTACCTGTTTTTTGTTTTTCTAATACTTCCTTTCCTGTTCTGGGTGGGATTACGTTTTACCTCCCCAGGAGGTAGGATTAAACGTTTATTTTTAAGGAGAAGGCGTCAAGTGGTATGAAAGGATTAAAAACTTTTAGTAGAGGTGGTGTTCACCCGCCTGGTAGAAAAAATCTTACCAGCAGCAAAGCGATAAAAAATGCTGTTATTCCAACCATTTCCATTGTTCCGTTATCTCAGCATCTTGGTTCTCCGTCGGAGTGTCTTGTAAAAGCCGGAGATAACGTAACGGAAGGGATGCTCATTGGAAAGTCGACAGGTTTTATTTCAGCTAATATTCATTCTCCTGTTCCAGGGACGGTAAAGGAGATAAAGGATGTCTATCTTCCCAATGGTATGCTTTCTAAAGCAGTAAGTATTGAACTGGAAGGGGAATTTGACCGCCTTGGGAAAGAGCAGAATAAAAGGGACTGGGAGGGTTTTTCCAAGGAAGAACTCCTTTCCATGATAGCAGATAACGGTGTTGTAGGGCTGGGTGGAGCTACGTTTCCGGTCAATGTCAAACTTTCCATTCCAAAAGGTAAAAAAGCGGAATATTTTGTCGTAAACGGTGTTGAATGCGAGCCGTATCTTACTGCAGATCATCGCCTGATGCTGGAGAAGGCTGAGCGGATTATCAAAGGGATCCAGATTATTTCAAAAATTGTTGAACCTGAAAAAATCGCCATGGGTATTGAGATTAATAAACCGGATGCAATAGAAACAATGAAAAAAGCTGCTGCTGAAGCAGGTATTCCTCTTGATGTCGTTCCTCTGCAGGTTAAATATCCTCAAGGAGACGAGAAACAGCTCCTTCAAGCTATTACAGGAAGGGAGGTTCCTTCTGGAGCTCTACCTATTGATATAGGGTGTGTTGTATCCAACGTAGGAACAGTGCACGCTATCTATGAAGCTGTTGTATTTAACAAACCTCTCATAGAGAGGGTTCTGACGGTAACGGGGGGAGCTATAGCGAATCCTCAAAACTTGAAGGTAAGAATAGGAACACCTATAAGCAGTATTATCGAGGAGTGCGGAGGATTTAAAGAAGTCCCTGAAAAAGTTGTTGTCGGTGGTCCGATGATGGGATTTACCATATATGATCTTGATACTCCAGTTATAAAGGGAACATCAGGAATTCTTGCACTTACCTCGTCAGAAATCCATGGTGCAGTGAGAACTTCCTGCATATCCTGCGGCCGGTGTATTCAGGCATGCCCCATGGGACTTAATCCAACGACACTTTTTAAATATATTGACCACGGTGATTATACTGAAGCATCAGAATTGGGGCTCATGGATTGCAAAGAGTGCGGAAGCTGCGGTTTTGTATGTCCAGCACGGATCCCTCTTATTCAGGGAATGCGCCTTGGTAAACGAATGTTAAGAAAGAAGAAGGTTAAGGCATGAGTGAAAAATTAAATCTTCTCGTAGAAAGTTCACCCCAGATTCACCATTATGAAAGTACGGCTTCAATTATGTGGTCTGTTGTTCTCTGTCTGCTTCCTGCAGGAATCTGGGGGATATGGCTTTTTGGTACAAAAGCTCTTGTTGTTCTGGTAGCATCAATTGTTGCATCGGTACTTTCAGAAGCGCTGATGAATTATGTATTTAAAAAAAATACGATTCTTGACGGAAGTGCTTTTTTAACAGGTCTTCTTATAGGATACAACATGCCTCCGGCTGTGCCCCTGTATGTTCCTGTTATGGCTTCTGTTTTCGCTATACTTGTTGTAAAGTGGGCATTCGGTGGTTTGGGAGGAAATTTTATGAATCCGGCCCTTGCGGGAAGGGTATTTGTTTTCTTCTCCTGGACACATCAGATGACAACATGGACGATGCCGAAGTTTTTCCAGGCGGTGGATACCGTTTCCAGTGCGACTCCGCTGGGATTCCTGAAAACTGGTCTCATTGATTACAAGGGAGCTGCTCATGGCCCCGCACAGTTTTTAATGCAGAATGGATATCCTCATACAGCCATGGACGGCAGGTTTACACAGTGGATAAATAATCTTTTTGGTACCCATCTTTCAGGAGGGTATTATGACCTTTTTATGGGTAATATCCCCGGGAGTATCGGTGAGGTATCAGCCTTACTGCTTCTTCTTGGTACGGTGTATCTCTTTGTACGAAAGATTATTACCTGGGAAATACCCGTTTCGTATCTTTTGACTTTCGGATTGTTTGTATGGATTTTCGGGGGGAAACGGTATGGCCTCTCTTTTTTTCAGGGAGATGTTCTTTTTCACCTCCTTTCAGGCGGTCTTATCCTGGGAGCTTTCTTTATGGCTACTGATATGGTAACGTCGCCGTTGACTCGTAAAGGAATGATTATATTTGGTGCAGGAACAGGATTACTTACATTTATTATCAGGTTTTATGGTTCCTTTCCTGAAGGAGTATCACTTTCAATAATACTTATGAATATTACTGTCCCTCTCATAGACAAATATACAAAAACGAAACGATTCGGCGTTATCGAAAATAAGGGGCATGTGTGATGAATGATATTGTAAAAATCGGCAGCAGGCTTGCCATAATTTGTGCGGTTGCTGCGGTGGTATTAGGACTTGCTAATGCGGTAACTGAGCCGAAAATTACTATAATGAAAAAAATGAAGCTTGAAAAATCTCTTGAACAGGTATCCAAAGGGATGAAAATTGGTAAATTTACCCCAGTAAAAGATTCTCCTGTTGTAAAGGGGTACTATCCGCTAACAGACAAGGCTGACAAGCGTTCCGGTTATATCTGTAAGCTGACCGGAAACGGATATGGCGGTGACCTGGATATTATTGCGGGTATATCTGTAAAAGGAAAAATACTTGCAGTGATTTTGTTGGAAGATGATGAAACTCCCGGTCTCGGCAAGCAGGCTGAACATGCTTCATACATGACGAAATATATTGGAACAGGGGAAGATAAACCAGTTCCTGTTCGTAAAACACAGCTTAGTCAGAAAGATGCTGACGCGGTAACCGGTGCAAGTATCACGTTTATGGGAATCGGCAAGGCGCTTGCTGCCGGATCATCTTATGTTAAAAAGCTTGGGGGAGAGTAATGTTAAAAGAATTTACAAAGGGTATTTTTAAGGAAAACCCTATTTTTGTTATTGTTCTCGGCCTTTGTCCTGTTCTCGCTGTATCTACCAAGGTTATAAATGCAATCGGTATGAGTGCGGGGGTTATTTTTGTACTGCTCGGATCAAACATCTTTGTTTCGATGCTTAAAAATTACATTCCTGATAAAGTCCGAATACCGGCATACATAGTCATAATTGCTTCTTTTGTCACCATTGTTCAGATGGTAATGGAAGCGTACGCTCCAAGTCTATACAAGAGTCTCGGAGTTTACGTTCCATTAATTGTTGTAAACTGTATTATTCTTGGACGGGCCGAAGCTTTTGCCAAAAAAAATACGATAAAAGCTTCCATCCTTGATGCGCTGGGGATGGGAATCGGTTTTACTCTGGCACTGCTCCTCATTTCTCTTATTCGGGAAGTTCTCGGAGCGGGAACAATAACCATCTTTCCTATTGGAAGTTTTTCAGGCGTGATAAAGATTCCTGTCCTTGTCGATGAACCGATACGTGTTTTTGGCCTCTCCGCCGGAGCTTTACTCGTTATTGGTTTTTTAAAGGCATTTTTCAACTGGTATTCTGAGTTCAAGGGGGCTCGTTCATGACATATATAGGAATAATTATAACCTTTGTTTTTATTAATAACTTTATTCTCAATCAGTTTCTTGGACTTTGTCCCTTCATAGGTGTATCAAAGAATATAGAATCTGCAGTGGGAATGGGGTTTGCAGTAACCTTTGTTATGGCAATTGCCTCTTTGACCACGTGGGTTGTTTATACGTGGATTCTCGTTCCGCTAAACATAACGTTCCTGCAGACAATAACTTTTATACTTGTTATTGCAGCACTCGTTCAGTTTGTTGAGATGGTAATTCAGAATATTTCACCGGCATTGTACAAGGCTCTAGGGATTTATCTCCCTCTTATAACAACAAACTGTGCTGTACTCGGTATTGCGTTTATAAGTGTACAGAAGAGATACAATGCTCTAGAAAGTTTTGTAGCCGGTTTCGCAGCCGGACTTGGGTTTCTTCTTGCCATTCTGCTCATGTCTGCAATTCGGACAAAACTTGATTTCGAGTGGATTCCTAAACCTTTCAGGGGAATCCCCATAGCTTTTGTTACCGGCGGCTTGATGGCTCTTGCTTTCATGGCTTTCGATAAAGCTTTGTTAACCAACCTTATTGGTTAGAAATACGAGGAGTCATATAGATGTTTATTAAAATAATATTCTCTTTTTTATCAGTTACTGTTCTCGGGGGGCTCCTTGGCTTAGGTCTGGCAATTGCTGCCAAATTGTTAGCAGTTAAAAAAGATGAAAGAATTGAACTTATTGAATCAATCCTTCCGGGAGCTAACTGTGGTGCGTGCGGTTACCCCGGATGCTCAGGATATGCTGAAGGTGTTGTAAATGACGGTGCTTCCCTTACGCTCTGTACCACCGGAGGCGGGGTTGTTGCAGAAAAGATTGCGGAAATTATGGGGGAGACTGTTGAAGTTTCTTCGCAGAAAATGGTTGCACAGGTTCATTGCAGGGGAACAAGGGATACAACAAAATACGCGTTTGATTACCGCGGAATTGCTGACTGTAATGCCATGATGATCCTGTATGGAGGTGATAAAGAGTGTAAGTATGGCTGTCTGCAGGGTGGCAGTTGTATCGCAGTATGCCCGGTTGATGCAATCGGCAGGGACGAACAAAACCGGATTTGGGTTGACAAAGATATATGCATAAGCTGCGGTAAGTGTATTGATGTCTGTCCAACCCATGTAATGAAATGGGTTCCCTATGATGCTGATTACATCGTTGCGTGTAATTCTGTTGACAAAGGTGCACTGGTAAGGAAATACTGTTCAGTAGGCTGTATCGGGTGTAAAATATGTGAAAAGAAATCGGGCGAGGGCGGGTTTATCGTTGAGAATAATCTTGCGCATATTGATTTTTCAAAAACCGGTGACAGAACGGCTGCCGTTACAAGTTGTCCCTCTAAATGTATTATTTCTACTGAAACGGCACTTCCCGAAATAATTGCAAAAAAGGAAACTTTAGAAGTTAATGACAAAACGTAAACTGCTCTTTGGCACTTACAATACTGTTTATCCTGGAAGTGCCTATGAACAGTTGGAAAAAATGTACCAAAACTCATATAAACCTTTTTTAAAGGTTTTATATGAGTATCCTAAAGTTAAGTCAATATTTCATTATTCAGGAATTCTTCTTGAATGGCTGGAAGAAAATCATCCTGAGCTCTTTATTATTATTAATGAAATGGTAAAACGCCGCCAGATAGAACTAATTGGCGGCGGTTTTTATGATCCTGTTCTTCCTGTTATTCCGGGAAAAGACCGGCTTAATCAAATTGAAATGCTTACTACCTACATACGAAAGAAGTTTGGCAGAAGGCCAAGGGGGTTTTGGCTTACTGAGCAGGTATGGGAACCTCATATATGCTCAAGTATTAAAAGCAGCGGAATGAACTACATATTTTTGGATGAACAGCAGTTTAAACATGCAGGATTGTATGGAAATGATGTTTACAAACCCTGTTATACTGAAGATCAGGGTAAAGTTCTTTCAGTGCTGCCTGTACATTCAAGTCTTATCTCTTCCAGCAGAAAACTGAGGGTAGAAAGTTTTATCGATTCTCTTCATGGACTAGAAGTACCTGACAATGGTATCATATCTTTACTTTGCGACGGCAGATCAATAAATTCTGAACAGGATATCAGGTGGTTTACACAGCTTTTTAAAAAGTTAACGCAGGAATACAATAAGGATTTTAGTTTTGAACGTTCCGGAGATTACGTTCGTTCTCTTGGTGAACTTAAAAAAGTCTATTTTCCTGTTTCTTCAGGAAGTAATATTGAGTTCTGGGCTATGAGTACAGAAAAACAAAAAGACTGGATGAAACATACAAAAAAGCTCAGCATAAAAAACGGTTCCTTCTGTGCCCCCACAGGATATTTCAGACAGTTTTTCTCCAAATATAATGAAAGTAACCTCCTCTATGCAAGGATGCTTTATACACATGATCTTGTATCGCAGATAAGAAATGACAAATCCCGCAAGAAAAGTGCTTCAGAAGAAATTTTAAAGAGCCAGAATAACTTTCCCTATTGGCATGGAAGATATCCGGGTATTTATGACAGAAGAGCACGTCAGAATGCTTATAAAAATCTTATAGATGCGGAAAAAAATATCCGCGAAAAGGGAGTTTTTGCAACACATCTTCAGGCTCTTGATTTTGATATGGACGGTGCCGATGAATATATCTATCATGGACAGTATATAAACGCGTATGTTCACCGGAACGGAGCGAGGGTATTTGAACTGGATTACATGATAGCTTCATGGAATTATACTAATACAATAAAACCGTATCCTGAAAGTTATCATTCTGATGAAGAATTAAGGAAATTTATTGATAGTGATGTAAAAGGAGCATTTATCGACCATTTTATTTCAGAATCTGTATCCATGAACAGCTTTACGAGAAATGAATACAGGGATTCAGGTGATTTTTCTTCTGGAAAATATGTTCTGCAGTCAATAGATAAAGAGCATAAAGAACTTATTCTCGTAAGGAATGGAACGATAAATAAAGAAAATATTTCTTTGGAAAAAAAATTCAAGTTTCGTAAAAATCTTATTGATGTAACATATAAAATTACCTACAGGGGAAAAGGTACTTTTAATTCCATAATGGTTACTGAGGTAGATCTTTCTTTTACGTCTCCAGAAAAAAAGGATCTGCTTGTTCAAACGGGGCAGGGAGAACTGTCTGATCTCTTTATAACAGATTTGAAAAATAAAGTACTCATAAGCTTTCAAAGCAGTAAACCTTATAAATTATGGTCCTACCCTGCATATACCCATACAAAATATAATGATCGTATTGAGCAGATGTATCAATTTTCCTCTTTTAATTTCAGGTGGAATATCATTCTTGAAAAAGATCAGACATGGGAAAATACATGCACCTTAAAATTTGAAAAAAAATAGAATGTTACTGTAATGAAAGGTGTCAATACCCCAGGGTAAACCCTGGCCCAAGACCGCTATTGCGGCCTATTCCGCAGCATATTGATACCTTTCGTTCTCTGTATTTGTTCGGGAATGGAACCAACTAGTTGCCACGTTCAACTTCCCCGTTTGAAAATAAAAAAAATAGGGAATTCAGCCATGGCCTCGTTTCACGGTAAAAATGGTCTTCTGCAAGGGTAAACTCCATAAATGATGCATGGAAGTCTCTCATAAAATACAGAACCTGACCCATATAAAAATGTGTACGTAAAACAATATTTTCAGAGTGGCGCAGGCTGAGAAAATTACCAAGAAGTTTTTTTGCTTCATACCAGTTTTTATGCATGAAATCAGTATTCAGTATTCTTACAAGCTGATAATTCTCACTATTTTCTTTTGCAGCTCGGTCTACTGGAAAGATATACAAGGAGGGGATCGGCGGTTCATATGCTGGAAGTGATTTACTTAAGCTAGAAACCGATGTGCGTGTTTTTTTGTTTAAATGACGTAATCGGGGAAATGAAATTAATGAAGAAGCAAGAGGTTTTCCCGATTCAATCCCTATTCGAACATTAAGGAAGGGCAAAGGTTGTTCTCTTAATACAGCTAAGGAAGTTTTATGTGGCAATGTTACTGCTGCCAGAGGGAGTTCTGTGCTGTTTTTTGTAACATTTTCCCCAATTTCAAAATTAAAAACTCCTTTTTGTGAAAGCAATGCATCAAAAAGTGCATAGTAGTAAGAAACGCCGGGTACAGGTGTATCAAAGAAAACTCCGGATGCTGATCCTGTTGTTGCAATTACAGAAGAATTTGATAGATCCTCGTTTTCCTGTATAGGTGAAGTACTTCGGTAAATAACAATCTTCCGTTCAGGTTTTGAGCTCTTAAACGAAATTCTTATTCTTTTATCAAGAACACTCGTCTTGATCCCTGATATATGGGTTGCCAGTTTTTCAGGTGTTACAGTGTTTATAACATGGACAGGTTTATCAGTTATATTACGGAAAGGAATAAACAGCTTATAAGGAGTATTTCCTGAATGTACGGCAAGAACAGCATAATAATAGGGTTGCATTTTAGCTGGTGTGTCAATAAAGACCCCACGACCGGCTGGAACAACTCCTATTTTTTCTGCGGAAGAAAAAGTATCATCATTAATCTTTTTTGAACTCCGGTACACAGTGTATGTTTTAATATTATCAGTTGAGTCCATCCACGTAAGCTTTATGGTGTTTCCATCTGGGACTGCTTGTAATTTAGAGACGAAAGGTGCAAATATTTCATCTGTAAAAGCAGTCGATACTGTTAAAAGTAACAGGAGAATAGAGTAAAAAAAGAATAATCGTTTCATACTATAAGTTTTATCGGCAAATATAACTTACTGCAATAGAGAAAAGAGGGTTTGACACGGTAATTACTTCCAAATAAAATAGAGTATGTTTGTTGCAGTATCATGTGAACTGGCCAATGATGACCACATACTTGCTATTCAGCTTCTCATGAAGGAATACGGGTTCACCGAGGTTGTAAAAAATCTCTTTGAATCTGCAAAACTTAAAGAAGAGGTACTTTCCCGGTTAAAACGGGATATTGATAGAAGAACCGACTCTTTTGATATTATTCGAATATATCAGTATCCCCTGGAAGATACTCTGGTTATTACGACGTTGCGTGATAAACATTGGAAACGAACCGTTGTAAAAAAAAGATAAGGAGAAAATAAATGCTCATTGATTTTAAGAATAGGTTTGAATTAGTAAAAAAAGAACTTGATGATACATGGAGGCGTCTTTGACCCGGTAAAAACAAAAGATAAAATTGAAAAACTTGAACAGATAACATCACTTCCAGACTTTTGGGAAAACAGAAATCATGCAGAGAAAGTTATGGGAGATCTTAAATTGCTCCGTAGTACCTATGATCCTTGGGAAAAAATAATGCAGGATTTTACGGATATATATGACCTCTTTGAGATGGCCAGGGAAGAAAATGATGAAGAAATGGGAGATGAAATAGAAAATTCTCTTAATAATCTGGAAAAGAGGTTTGAAAATCTGAAACTTCTTGAAATGCTGAAAGGCCCTTATGACAAGAACAGTTTATTTTTGACCATTCATTCCGGTGCAGGAGGGACAGAAGCCTGCGATTGGGTTCAAATGCTTTTACGGATGTTTACTCGGTGGAGTGAACGCCATGAATATACCGTTAAAATTGTTGATTTGCAGGAGGCCGAAGGGGGCATAAAGTCTGTTACTGTGCAAATTGACGGTGATTATGCTTATGGATATCTTCAGGGGGAAACAGGGATTCATCGGTTAGTACGTATTTCCCCTTTTGACTCTAGTAAACGCCGCCATACCTCTTTTGCTTCGGTATATGCATCTCCTGTTATTGATGATACAATAGAATTCGAAATCAAACCGGATGACATCCGTATTGATACGTACCGTGCATCAGGGGCAGGAGGACAGCACGTTAATAAAACAGATTCTGCTGTTCGGATAACCCATCTGGAAACAGGAGTGGTTGTGCAATGTCAGAATGAACGGAGTCAATTCAAGAATAAATCAATGGCCATGAAAGTTCTTAAAAGCCGTCTTTTTGAATATTATCAAGAAAAAAAAGATGAAGAAATGGAGAAGCGAGCTCAGGAAAAGAAAGATATTTCATGGGGTAATCAGATACGTTCTTATGTTTTTCATCCATACAGCATGGTTAAAGATCATAGAACCAGGTTTGAAACAGGAAATGTTCAGGGGGTTATGGATGGGGACCTTGACGGATTTATTGAAGCTTTTCTTAAATGGAAATGGTTTGACAAAGTATGAAGAAAATAACGATCCTTCTTGTTGATGACTTGAACTTTATGCGTACAGCTTTAAGGGATATAGTTGAAACAGCAGGGATGACGGTAGCCGGAGAAGCATCCAACGGGCTCCAAGCTGTTAATTTATATACTGAAACAAAACCTGATGTTGTTTTAATGGATATAACGATGCCAATTATGAATGGTATTGAGTCTCTTGCTAAAATTATGAGGTTTGATCCTTTTGCGAGGGTAATAATGTGTTCGGCTATCGGACAAAATAAATATATCATACAGTCCATTCAGCTTGGTGCCCGTGATTTCATAATCAAACCCTTTAAACCGGAGAGAATACTTTCTTCAGTTTTGAAGGTTATGGGACTCAATGAAGAAATTCGCTAGCGGGTTATTTTTTTTCCTGTTTTTTGTGTTTCCCCTATTGGGTATCAACGTACAAAATACTTCTACAGAATGCCAGTGGCGGATCGGAGTATTTGAATTTATGGCTGCTGGTGATAATGGTGTTCTGCTAAATCTTAAAAATACAATACCCCGGGAAATTCTTGCGGGGCTTTCAGGTACATTACGTCATCGTCTTACTTCGGAAGATAAAAATTTTCTAGCTAAAAAAGCATACAAAAAAATACGGGAACAATTAGGACAAGAGCTTTCTCTCCTTTACAATAAAAGAGATTTACTTTTTTTATCTGGTAAACTAAAAAAGGAAGGACGTGATAAAATTATTGAAGAAATCGTAGAGAAAAAAGCTGAAATAGCCAGTTTGAAAGGGAGCCTGGATGACTCCTGCCATTCGGCATCACTCGAAATTAAAATAAATCCGGGAAATGAAAATAGTCCATATCCCCTTATAGCCGATTCACTAAAAAGCATACCTCTTTCAAAAAATCTTGAAATGGCGGTTTATGGTAAACTTGCAATGGTAGATCAATGGCTGTCAGTATCAGTGTATCTTTATAATTATCTTACAGGTAATGAAGGGTTGATATACCAAAATCTCCTTGATCCTGCTGCTGTTCATGACACTCTTTCTGAAATTATCCTAAAACTAAAGGAAAAAATAACGGGAGAGGATCCACCTGTACTTTTTGTAAAAGGAAACCCTTCAGACGCCTTTTTCAACCTTGATGAAGGAGAAAATAATCTCACAAATACACCACTGTCTCTTTTTCCACCTGGTACATATAATCTCCATATACATCAAAAAGGATATTTACCATTAGTTCAGAATATTATTTTACAATCTGGACAAGAAGATATAGTACCCTACTCATTACAAAGGGAAAAAACGGGTTTTATTTCTCTCTCCACTTTTCCTGCAGGTGCTGATATTTATTCAGGATCTTTATGGATTGGAAAGAGCCCCTTTATTCTTACGGATCCAGTATTTCCTCTGTACATTACCTTTAATGCAGAGGGTTATCATCCTTTACGTTCTATTATTGACGGTAATTCCTCAATCAGAAATACGCGGTATTTTCTTGTTCCTGAGAAAATAAATATAGACAGGATGATTGATATACATCGAAAGTCGTTTTACAATTCCTTTGCTTTTTTTGTTATTTCTCTCTCGATACCTGTCGTCAGCTATGGTATCAGTTCAGATTATGGATATGCGTTTAATACTTTTATTAAAACTAATATCATTAGTACTGATTCGCTACTGAAGGAGGAACATAGATTGATGGATGCTTCTACTTTGTGGTATAATTTATATCTTGGGGGGATATTTATCAGTGCCTCTCTTTTTATAAATACAGCGGTAGAATTATGGAACTACATTAAACTTTACAATTAACATGCAGGAGCTTTTCATGCCTATATTCAGTTTAGGGTCAAGATTACGGAATATATTTGCCAGAAACAATCTTTCAGATACCTTTTTTGAGGATATGGAAGATTTACTTATAGAAAGTGACATCGGTGTTAGAACTGCGATGGAGATTATCGAAATATTAAAGAAGAAAAAAAGCGATATACAGACAGAATCTGATCTCATGCTTGCACTAAAAGATGTTTTAGCGGAAGATATCCTGTCGATAGATTTAGAACCGGAAAAAGGTGTATTAAATCTTTTCCTCGTTTTAGGTGTAAACGGTGTCGGTAAAACAACTTCAATAGCAAAGCTTGCCCACTACTACAAGCAAAAATATGGTCTGGAAAGTATACTTGCTGCTGGCGATACATTCAGAGCAGCGGCAATAGAACAGCTTGTTTACCATGGTGAAAAGCTGAAAATGCGGGTAGTAAGACAGAATACAGGATCTGATCCCGGAGCTGTAATTTATGATACCATTGAAAGTGCAAAATCTACAAGAAATGAACTTATTATTGCTGATACTGCTGGCAGAATGCACAATAAAGAAAATCTTGTCAGAGAGCTGCAGAAAATTAACAAAATTATCTCAAATAAAATTGATGATAGGTATTACAAAAAAATTATTGTTATTGATGCAACTACCGGTCAGAACGGTCTAAGGCAGGTAGAGATGTTTCATGAAGCGATTCATCTTGATGCGGTCATTCTCGCAAAGTACGATTCCATGGCGAAAGGAGGAATTGTTATTCCTATCTGTAAAAATCTGCATATACCCATAGCATTCATAGGAACAGGAGAAACGTACAATGATTTTGAATTATTTGATACTGATCAGTATCTACGCAATGTACTAGGTATGAATTAGTGTGAAAAAAACTTTTTTTTTACTTTTTATTTTTTACTTCGTCATGGGAGTTTACAGTGAAACCTACTACCGTTCCAATGCCCTTGGTATGATTTTAAAAAAGATTGATCCATATACAAAAAATACGTACGAATGGATACTTAAAAGAAAAGTGGAAAACGGTATTGAAACACGTACGCTCTATCATAACAATAACGAAATGAGTGTTACGACACGGGTAGAAAATGGTAGTGAAATCATTGTACGTGAGTTTAAAAAAGGTATTTTACGTAAAAAAGAGATTTTCAGAGATATCTATCTGCTTAAAGAGATACACTATGATGTATCAGGAAAAACAGAAACAATTATTAACCATTGGAAAAATAATCAGCTTTTTATGTCAGACCATCTAAAAGACGGTAATCTTATCTACACAAACACTTATCTTATTGATATAAAGGGAACCTTAAAGAGAGTCGTAAAAATATCAGTAGACGGCAGCTCTCAGAGTACAGGATTTCAGTTTTCAAATGACCGTTTATTAAATGAATGGAACAACGGGGGGAATATTTATTCAATTTATCGGTATGGAAAAGGACATATAAAAAAGGTCGAAACGTATGATTCTCAGGGGATTGTATCATCACAGGATATTAATACGGATAAGGAAAATGGAAAAGAAGTGCTGATCACAAACAGGAATGGAGAAAAGATCATGAGACAGTATGATAGTAAAAAAAGAATTATATATGAATCTTATACTGGTACTGGGCCTGATCGTATTATTATATATTCATACAGCGGAGGGAAACTTTCTGAGAAACTGATAAAAGAACCTGGCATGAGGGAAAAACATCTGTACATATATTCTCAGGATGATACGGTAAAAAAAGAAAAAGTATATCGTGATAACGACTTATTGAAAGAAATACTTCCGGAGAATAATGGTAAAAGTGAAGAAATTATCTATCAAGACGGAAAACCTGTTTTAAAAGTTTTCTATAAAAACAATGTATTTATATCCAGGGAGCCGTACAGCAATAGTGAATAAACTAAAATGGATGTTCTTTATTTCCTCACGGTATTTTAGAACACAGAATAAAAACAAAAAAGTATCTTCTGCCCTGTTTTCAGTAACAGGGATCGCTGTCGGAGTTTTTGCAATGATAGTTATTCTCGGCGTTATGAATGGTTTTCAGCTTGGATTTATCAATGATATTCTTGAAATAAAATCTTATCATATCAGAGCATACAGTACTAATCATCTGATAGATAAAAAATTATTAAAAAAGATAATAAGCACGCCTGGGGTCAGAAGCGTTCTACCGTTTACTGATCTTCAAACACTTGGGAAGAGTGAAAA
This sequence comes from Spirochaetaceae bacterium, assembly GCA_015493635.1. Classification (GTDB taxonomy): domain Bacteria; phylum Spirochaetota; class Spirochaetia; order B11-G9; family B11-G9; genus S145-15. The sequence goes on from WGCU01000018.1 coordinate 53,311, forward strand.
TTCAGATTTCAGGGCTTGTTCCATAAGGGCTGTTCCTGATAATGCGTCTTCTCTGGACCCTTCATTAATTCGTTATCTTGGACTTATACATGGAAGTTTTAATGTTTCCGGCAGAAATACTATAATACTCGGCTCAGAATACGCATCCATGCTTGGTGTTCATGTAGGGGACAGTATTTCCCTCATTTCAATGTCGGGAGTTTCTTTCAATACGTTAACTCCAGTTCATGAACGTTTTACCATTACAGGAATTTTTAAAAGCGGCTATTATGAGTATGACAGTTCCATGGGGTTTATTTCATTCCGCTCTGCTGCTGAAATATCGTCACGAACAGGTCCGGTTATATACGGTATAAAACTGGACAACAGATATGGGGACAGACCTGTAATAGCTGACCTTCAATGGAAATACAATAGGGTTTTTAAAAAAATAGTATCCTGGAGAAATTATAACAGAGCCTTTTTTGGAGCTCTTCGCATGGAGAAAATCTCTATGATACTCCTTGTCGGGCTTATATTTTTTGTTGTTGGAGTAAATATAAAGCACTCTCTTGAAAGATCGGTATACAAGAGAAAGGAAGATATAGGTGTCCTCCGGTCATTGGGAGCAACCCCTGGAAGTATAAAGATTATATTTGTTTTAGAAGGGATACTTATTGGTTTTACCGGAGGAATAATCGGTATATTACTGGGTTTGGTTGTTACCCTTAATATAAATTCTTTTTTTTCCCTGTTGTCACACCTCATTGCCTTTTCTCTCTCTTTTATAAGCAGAATATTTTCACCTTTCACTCCATATACCGGGGGATCCTATCAAATATTTTCTCCCGCTTATTTCTATATTCAGAATGTACCGGTAAAAATACTCCTTCATGAGGTTTATTTTATTTTTCTTTTTGCTCTTCTTTCATCTACCATCGCTGCCTGGACCGCAGCTGCTAAAATTTCTGATTTTAATCCGGCGGAGATACTGCGTTATGAGTAATATTATTGAAATACAGAGTTTGAATAAAACGTATAAAACAGGGCGCGAACAACTTCCTGTTATTATAGACCTAACACTCAACGTGAAAAAAAACAGTGTTCTCGTTATTACCGGTAACAGCGGAAGTGGGAAAAGTACGTTTCTTAATCTTGTTTCAGGCCTTGAAGTCCCTACATCAGGGAATATTTATGTCAATAATAAACGGATCGATAAAATGTCTGAAGGGGAACTTTCACTGTACAGAAGATATTCCATAGGTCTTGTTTTCCAGTTTCATTATCTTCTCAATGATTTTACAGCATTGGAAAATGTTATGCTTCCCCTTTACATGGCGGGAACAGATAAAAAAGTTGCCAGGGAACATGCATATCTTCTCCTTCAGGAGGTTGGCCTTGAAGACAGGATCAGCCATTTTCCTCAAGAACTCTCCGGAGGTGAGCGTCAGAGGGTGGCTGTTGCACGAGCGCTCATAAATAATCCGGAAATTATTCTTGCTGATGAACCTACGGGAAATCTCGACGAAAAAAATTCCCGTACTGTTGAAAACATGCTTTTTTCACTTGTGGAGAAACACGCCAAAACGCTTATCCTTGTTACTCATGATACAACCCTTGCTTCACACGCAGAGCACCATATGGAACTTGTAAATGGAGAACTTCACGACGTATGATGCTGACACGTTCTTTACAACTTGGAATCCGTTTCATGACCGGGAGAGGGAACAGCGGATTGACTCGCCATATTATGGGAGCTGTATTTGGAATAGCAGTTTCTCTTATTCCCCTCGTTGTAGTCCTGGAAGTTACAACGGGAATGATTGGTGGTATTACAGACCGTTATCTCGAAATAGGCACGTACCATATCCAGGTAAGAAATTATACCCAAAATGGGTTTACTGAAGCATCAGGCATTATAAAAAAATTGAATAGTATGCCCGGGATAAGGACCGCTTTCCCTGTTATCCATGGTGTTGGGCTTGCCTATTCTCCTACTGGGCGGACTGGAATTACGCTTAAAGCACTTTCAAAGGACTACTGGGACCAGGACAGGGGAATCCATCAATATTTAAAAATTATTTCAGGGAGTTTTGACTTATCAACAGAAGATTCTGCATTGGTTAGCAGTGAGACAGCAAAAAAACTGCATGTCTCTGTTGGGGACAAGATAACTATTCTAACAGCCCGAACGATACCAGGAGGAAGAACAATCTTAAAACCTTCTCACTTTACTGTTAAAGGACTGTTCTCTACCGGATACTATGAACTTGATTCGTTAAGTGTGTATATAAATCTTCTCAAAGGAAAGAAACTTTTTAACGATCCAGAGAGTTTTTTTATAGGAGTTAAAATTGTTAACCCCGAGAAAGACGTTAATAAGATGGTACACCGGATACAGCGTATGCTTCAGCACAATTGGTTCGTGTTTACCTGGTTCGACCTTCAAAAACCAATGTATGAGAGTTTTAAAACGACTAAGATACTTCTTCTCTTCATTATGATGATTATAGTCCTTGTAGCAGCAGTAAATATATCATCCGCACTTGTTATGATGGTAATGGAAAAAGAAGCCGATGTAGCCATTTTAAAAAGTACAGGAGTAAGCGGCAGCAGCATTATCAGCGCATACATTTTTTCAGGTTTTATTATAGGAATTATTGGAACGGTTATAGGAATTATTACCGGATTGGTTGCAGCTGTCAATATCAATGGCGTTATCCATGGTATTCAGTATTTTCTCAATTTTTCAGAAAGTATTATACAGATAATTTTTTCTCCTTTTACGGAAATTGCTTTTCACAAAATTGTTCTTGTAAATTCTACATACTATCTGGACCGTATCCCTATTATAATCGATTTTAAAAATATTTTTATTATCAGTACTGGATCGGTACTGCTTTCTACTCTTGCATCGATCATACCCGCATTTCAGGCTGGAAAAATTAAACCGATGGAAGTGATACGGAGACAGTAATAGGCTTACATCAGGTTGACAGAAAAGGATGGTTTCTGTATAGTTTCACACTGTTGGGGGTGTGGCGAAGTTGGTTATCGCGCCGGCCTGTCAAGCCGGAGATCGCGGGTTCGATCCCCGTCACTCCCGTGTTTTTTCGGGCTGTAGCGCAGTGGCTAGCGCGCTTGGTTCGGGATCAAGAGATCGGAGGTTCGAATCCTCTCAGCCCGAAAAAAACTTTTGCTGTTGATGCGATAGCAAAAGCTTGAGTTTAGATCTATTTAGTTTATGGTTTCTCTATCCGATTATGAAAAGAGTGGTATGAGATTAAACAAAGCTTTCTTTTTAGTATTTATATTCATTTCTCCCTTCTTTTTATATGCTGGTGCTGTAACAGTAACGATAACCGCAGGGGATACCCTTTATAAAATTTCACGAAAGTACAAAATTCCTGTGAATGATCTTGTTTTGTATAATGATATTAAAAATCCTACTCATTTGCGGATAGGAACACTACTGAAGATTCCCTCAGTATACACAGTAAAGAAAGGGGATACTTTGTACGGTATTTCTAAAAATTTTAAAATAAGTGTTTCAACTCTGTGTAAACTAAATAAAATTGACCTTAATCACATTCTTAAAATAGGAGAAACACTCAGGGTTCCGTATATTGAACCTGTTTCATCACCTCCCTTAGTCAAACAGGAGGTGAATACATCTATTAAGAAATCATCTCATACTGATGATAATCTCCTGTGGCCGCATAAAGGAAAACGTATCGCTATAAAAGGAAAACTTACCGGTGAAGAAATCCTTGGGAAAAAAGGAGATGTTATTATTTCTGTTTCTTCCGGAAAGGTTGTGTGGGTAGCTCCTTACCGTGGGTACGGGAAACTGATAATGATTGAAACAAAAGACAAACATATATTTGCTTACGGTGGTAATGATAAAACACTCGTTAAAGTAGGAGATATAGTTAAACCAGGAACTAAAATAGGAACAATGGGTATTGACCCTATTGAAAAAAACGCGAAAGCCTTTTTCTTTGTCTATAAGGGAGGAAAACCAGTTGATCCGCGTAAAGCGCCCCGGGGATAATGTGTGAAAGGTGTTAAAATTATAGGAATATCTGGAGGCTCAGGTTCAGGTAAGACAACGATTGTTAATAAAATAGCCGACATTATTCCAGATTTTCTCTTTCTTCCTCAGGATAATTACTATAAATCTGCTGAATATATGAATAACAAGAATATTACTGCTTTTAATTTTGATCATCCTGATGCCTTTGACAATGAACTCATCATTAAGCATCTGCGCTCTTTAAAGTCATTTAAGCCCATAGATATGCCCCAGTATGATTTTATCCATCATAGAAGGAAAGAAACGTGTATCCATCTGGAGCCTAAAAAACTTGTAATCTTTGAAGGAATTATGGTTTTTTTTGATAAAACGATACGTGATCTTATTGATTTAAAACTTTATGTAGATACACCTGACGATATACGTTTTATTCGGAGACTTAAAAGAGATACTGCTGAGCGGGGAAGAACGATGGACTCTGTTATAAAACAATATTCAGAAATTGTCAGGCCTGGGCATTATGAATTTATTGAACCTACTAAACGGTATGCGGACCTGGTAATCCCAGAGGGAGGATTCAATAAAGGTGCTCTTTTGGCTTTAACTCCCTTCTTAAAAATGATAAGTAGTCAGGAATAAATTATAATTATAGAGGAGAAATGTACAATGAAAAAGAGAGCAGTGTTCATCGGTTTGATATTCTTTTTGACAGTACTTGCATCCTACAGTGAAGAGTCAATTAAAGCAACTTTTACAAATAATACGGGATATACCGTTAAAGAACTGTATATATCTCCAACAAGTCATGATAACTGGTATGACAATCTATTGAAGGGAAGTACTGTTCCTAATGGAGATAGTATTGAAATCACTATACCAAAATACAATTCGGATTCTTTTGTTTATGATCTTATGGCCGTTGATTCTGAAGGGGATAGTTATTCAAAATACGAAGTAGATTTTACTAATCCAGACTCTCGCAAAGTTGAACTGACTTTTGACGATTACGAAGGTAATGCATCGGACAATAGAGATAGTAATGCAGCGGGAGGTGACTATAACAGCGGGTATAAAGACGGTTACAAGGATGCGTATCGTGATGCATACAGTGAAGCGTACAAGGAAGGTTATAAAGCTGGCCTCAGTGATGCGATGAAGAAATCTCAATAATTGTTCTTCGCAAACGAGTGAGTTGAGCGGGATAACTTGTTGATTCCATTCCCGGGGGAGTGCAGAGAGCGAAAGGTATCAATAGGTATTGACACCTTTCATTTTTTTGAACGATAAAACTTGTGATAACGGGAAGTAATGTAATTCATAGAGAATTTTTCAGGAACAGGATCATCACCACCTGTAAAAAAAAGACTGGTACACCGGAAAATTCTTGTAATACCAAGGAAAATTCCCTTAAAAACGCCGTGTTTTTTGATTGATTCTCTGGCATACATGGAACATGTTGGATGGTAAATACATGAACTGGGAAATAATGGAGAAATGAGCCGTTGATAGAGTATTATAGGTAAAATAAAAAGAAAGCGTATTATTTTCATCTTCACAATTCTATATTAAGAGATAAAATTACTCAAGTGACTGCTTTTCTGCTTGAAATAATCTTATTTTACCTTTAAAATGCCTACGATTACTGAATGAGAATATTCCAGGAGGACATAATGGCTGGACCTGTTTCAAAAAATGCACGACGTGAAGGCGCTCACCAGCTTATAAGCCGGTGGGGCGGTGAGATTAAAATGAAATCTGTATTTGAAAATGGTAAACTAAGACATATGGCAGTTTGTCAGAAGACAGGAAATACAGGACGGAAACCACGTGATTTGATGTAGCAATCTTTTTTACGGGTATTTCAGGGTCTGCTTACAAGCAGGCCTTTTTTTGTAATTTTTCAAGAACACTGTTAAGTATATGGATTGCCTTATCTATTTCATTCTTACCGGTAATGAGAGGGGGTACAAAACGGACAACCGATGGTCCTGCTGTTACAAGGAGAAGCCCTTCCTCCCTGCATGAAGACACTATATCAGCTGCGGGAATATTTACCTCCATACCGAGCATAAAACCAAGGCCTCTAATTTCCTTAACAAAAGAATAATTTTGTGATATCTGTTCTAATCGTTCTTTCATGTAACTGCCGGACTCCCGTATCGTTTCCAGAAGGTTATTATCGATAAGTTCATGTAGTACCGCACGTGCTCCTGAACAAACAAGAGGATTTCCTCCAAATGTAGCAGCATGGTCTCCGGGTTCAAATAAGTCAAATTCTTTTGTTGAGAGAATAGCTCCTATAGGGAGGCCTCCTCCAAGCCCCTTAGCGAGAGCGATAATATCAGGATATACTCCAAAGTGTTCATGCGCAAAGAGCGTCCCTGTACGGCCCATACCGCATTGAACCTCATCAAATATTAATGCTGCCTTTTCCACTGTACAAAGATCCCGTACCTTTTCAAGGTACTTTTTGTCTGCAGGATGAATACCGCCTTCTCCTTGTATTGGTTCCAGGATAACAGCACAGGTGTCCGGATCCATTTTCTGTTTTAAGTCATCAAAATCATTAAAACGTGCAAATACCACACCCGGGAGAAGCGGAAGGAAAGAGTGTTGATATTTTATCTGCCCGGTAAGAGAAAGTGATCCGGAGGTTCTTCCATGAAAAGATTGATTCATTGCAATAATTTTCCATGCTCCGTTCTTCTTTGCCTTTCCGAACTTTTTTGCAAGTTTCAGTGCTGATTCTACCGCTTCAGTACCGCTGTTACAAAAAAATGCTTTATCAAAGCTGCTGTTATTAATAAGTTTTTTTGCTAAATCAATTTGCTGCTCATTAAGAAAAAGATTTGAATAGTGAATAATACGGTGCAGCTGGTTATCAACTGCTTCATTAAATCCGGGATGGTTGTATCCAAGAGAATTCACTGCTATACCAGACAGAAAGTCAAGGTACTCTCTACCATTACTGTCTTTTACATAGCAACCATCACCGGAAACAAGATTTATGGGAAAGGGATTGTACGTATGCATCAGCACTTGCTGAGCTTCCTGAATTAATGATGTCATAATTCTTCCTTTTTAATAAGAGTTCCTATGCCTTTTCTGGTAAAAATTTCCAGGATGAGTGAGTGCTCAACCCTTCCGTCAAGAATATGAGCTGAATGAACACCCCCCTGTACTGCATCTTCTGCACATTCAACTTTGGGGATCATACCCCCTGAAATTGTTTTTTGTTTTATGAGCTCAGGAATACTCCCGGGGTTGAGAACTGAGATAAGAGAATGGGGATCATCTGGATCTTTAAGAACCCCAGGCGTATCAGTTAAAAAAATAAGTTTTTCCGCCCCCAATTCAATAGATATGGCGGAAGCTGCGTAATCAGCATTTATATTGTAGGTTACTCCTGTTGAATCACAGGAAACAGGTGCTATAACAGGAATATAACCGTTATCAAGTAAAACTGTTATAAGATGCGTATTAACAGAGGATATTTCTCCGACAAAACCAAGATTGTCTTCACCTGAGGATCGTTTTCGTGCAGTAAGCGTCATCCCGTCTTTTCCAGAAATTCCCACCGCATCAATATTATGAAATTGAAAAAGAGAAACTATTTCCTTATTAATCTGACCGGAGAGAACCATTTCCGCAACTTCCATGGTTTCCTCATCAGTAACTCTCAGCCCATTGATAAATGCAGTTTCTTTACCTATTTTCCCAAGCATTCTGCTTATGGCTGGTCCACCGCCGTGAATAACGACAGGTTTCATACCGGCAAGTTTCATAAGAATAATATCTTCAATTGCCTTTTCTTTTAACGAAGGAAGAGACATAGCACTTCCGCCGTATTTTATAACGATAACTTTACCGTAAAAATTCTTGATATACGGTAAGGATTCTATGAGAATATTCGCCTGTTCAATTAATTTCTGCATTCTTTATTTCCTTTCACATATGCTTAGGTCGTATATTCTGCATTAATTTTGACATAATCATAACTGAGATCACATCCCCATGCTGTAGCGGAGGCATCACCATCGGAAAGAGCTATCGTAATGATGATATTCTTTTCTTTAAGTATTCCCCGGACAGAATCAATGTCATAGTCATGCGGTTTCCCTTTATTCATAAGGCAGGAATATCCCGGGGCACCCTGGAAATAGATGGAGACTCCTTCTGGATCAAAATCTGCTCCGGAATATCCGATAGCAGCAAGTATTCTTCCCCAGTTGGGATCCATACCAAAAAAAGCAGTTTTTACCAGATTGGACGATATTACAGACTTCGCAATTTTTTGAGCATCAATTTTACTTTTAGCTCCAGTTACTTCCGCCTCTAACAGCTTTGTAGCTCCCTCACCATCTGCTGCAATTGATTTTGCAAGGTAGACGGCAACCATACGCAGTGCTTTTATGAAAAGGTTATACTCAGGAGTAGTCGTTTTTATTTCACTATTTTCGGCTAAACCGTTTGCAAAGATCAGGACCATATCATTGGTGCTTGTATCACCATCGACACTTATCATGTTAAATGTATCTTCAACTGTTTCACGAAGTGCTTTTGAAAGCATTTCTGACGATATTGCGATATCAGTAGTGATAAACGAAAGCATTGTTGCCATATTAGGATGGATCATTCCCGACCCTTTTGCCATTCCGGTTATGGTACACTTCTTGCCGTCGATTGACAATGAAACACTTGCTTTCTTTTCATAGGTATCGGTCGTTAGAATAGCTTTACATGAATGTAAAAATCCATCCTGAGTATTTTTAATAGGAAAATTTAGGTCATTAAGGGAGTCTTTTATTTTATTAATGGGAAGGCCGACCCCTATAACTCCTGTTGAAGCGGTAAGTATCTCTTCCGTTTGAGAACCAATGAGTTCGGCAGCGTATTCAGCCAGAAGAATATTATTTTCTGCTCCCTCATGGCCGGTGCACGCATTTGCATTTCCACTGTTTACAATGACACCCCTGACTTTCTGATCTTTATCAAGGATCTTTTTATTACGGGATACACAAGCGGCATGGACTCTGTTTGTTGTGAACATTCCTGCTGCGGCAGCCGGAATACTACTTACAATGAGTGCCGTATCCATGCCGTCTTTTTTTATACCGGAATAAAATCCTTCGAAAATAAATCCTTCAGGAATTTTGACAGAATCTTTATCAAGTTTTAACACCTCGGTTCGTCTCCTTTTGTTTACAGTACGGCTGGAATAGCTGTAAGACCTTCCTCTTCAGGGTACCCGAAAAGGATATTCATATTCTGAACAGCCTGGCCGGCTGCTCCCTTTATAAGATTATCAATAGCTCCGACAATAATAACCCTGTTTAGACGTTCATCAAGAGCAAATCCAATATCAATAAAATTTGATGAGCGTACAAAGCGGGTTTCAGGTAATTTCCCGGGATCAAGGATACGAACAAAATGTTCATTACGGTAAAAATTTTTATAAAGATAAAAGAGATCATCCAGAGAAGTGGACTTTTTTAATGATGCATAACTGGTTGTAAGAATTCCTCTGTTCATGGGTATGAGATGAGGAGTAAAAGTAAGCATAACATCTTCACCTGCTAAAATTGACAATTCCTGCTCAATTTCAGGCGCATGGCGGTGCGACGCAGCTTTGTATGCTTTAACTGACTCATTACACTCCGCGTAATGAACACCCCGGGACAGTGATCTTCCTGCACCGGAAATACCGGATTTAGCATCAATAATTATTGATGACGGGTTTATTCTTTTTTCTGCAAGAAGAGGTGCAAGCGAGAGTATGCTGCATGTTGTGTAGCAGCCGGGATTTGCTATAAGGCGGCTTGCCGCTATCTCTATTCTGTTAAGTTCACAGAGGCCATACACTGCTTGTTTCAGTATTTTGGTATTTGTGTGTTTTACTCCGTACCATTTCTCATAAACATCTTCATTCTTCAATCTGAAATCAGCACCTAAATCTATAATAACAGTTTTTAAAAGGATGTCTTCTGTTACTTGACTAAAAGTTAAACCATGAGGCAGTGCAAGAAATATTACATCGCAGGAATCAGCCATTTCTGCGATGTCCATTGAAACACATCTGTCAGAAAGAAGCGTATTAAACTGAGAGAAGATATCAGTAAAAGGTTCTCCCTGATAAGTCCTGGATGAAAGATACTTTATTTCTACTTCAGGATGGCCGGTAAGAAGTCGGACAATTTCTTCCCCAGCATAACCTGTAGCTCCAATAATTCCTGCTTTTATCATGCAGGTATGATACGTACTCCCCCTGAAACTGTCAATCATTTGCACCATAATGAGTAATAACATAATTTAATAGGGGCTTTAAAATAATTAATTTTTACTTTATATTCTCTTTAATGGAGATATTTACCAATGCGTATAGGAAAGAATGAATTTAATACAGAAAATCAAGTCTATATTATGGGTATTTTGAATGTAACTCCTGATTCTTTTTCTGACGGCGGGAAGTTCAATACGATCAATAATGCGGTAAAACAGGCCCTGCGTATGGAAAGAGAAGGGGCCTCTCTTATCGATGTCGGGGGTGAATCAACACGGCCGGGACATGAAAGCGTATCTGCTGATGAGGAAATTTCAAGAGTTGTTCCCGTTATAACTGAGCTTAAGAAGAATTTATCAATACCAATTTCAATTGATACTTCCAAGGCTGCTGTAGCTGTAAAAGCTCTTAATGCCGGAGCTTCGCTTCTCAATGATGTATGGGGTTTTAGAAAAGACCGGGATATTTCGGCTGTTGCCGCTGATTTCGGTGTTCCCTGCTGTTTAATGCATAACAGGGAATCTACCGTGTACCATGATTTTCTTTCAGAAATTAAGGATGATCTTAAAATAAGTATTGATATTGCTCTGAGGGCAGGTGTTTCAGAAGATTCCATAATAATTGATCCGGGTATTGGTTTTGGTAAAACAGTTGTACAGAACCTTGTTGTCCTAAACAACCTTGAAATAGTAAATGATATAGGGTTCCCGTGGCTCCTTGGTGCTTCACGCAAATCAGTAATAGGGAAATCTCTCGATCTTCCCATAGATGAAAGAATGGAAGGAACGGTCGTAACGACGGTATTTGGAGTACAAAAAGGTGCAAGTTTTATCCGGGTTCATGATGTTAAAGAAAATCTTCGGGCAGTAGAAATGACACGGTCCATTCTAGAGGAAGCCCTGGCCAGTGGAAAATAAAAAACATACGGTATACATAGGTGTCGGCTCGAATATAGGAGACAGGCTTGCTTCCATCCGCTCTGCAAGAGATGAACTTAAATATAATAAAAATATTGCATTGCTTCGCGTTTCAGACATCTATGAAACACAGCCTTACGGTTATAAAGATCAAGGACTCTTTTTAAATTGTGTATTTGAACTTGAAACAGATTTTTTACCTGCTGAATTGTTATTAACACTTCTAAAAATTGAAAAAACATTAAAGAGAACTCGTCTTATTCATTGGGGCCCGCGGACAATTGATCTTGACATACTTTTTTATGACGACCTTATTATGAGGACTGATTCCTTAATAATACCCCATAAGGAGCTGCATAAGAGACTTTTTGTCCTTGCTCCACTAAATGATCTTATCCCTGATTTTATTCATCCGGTATTAAAAATAAGCTGCCGGGAAATGGAAAATGAATGTAGAAACGAAGACTCTCTTTCTGTAGAGTTTTATCTAAAAGGGAATTTTTAACGTTTTAATGGAAAGGTGAGGGTAAAAGTGGTACCGGCCTGTTCAGAAGAGACAACTTCAATAGTTCCCCGGTGGTTGTGAACAACAGAGTAAACAATTGATAATCCCAGTCCCGTACCCTTTTCTTTTGTTGAAAAAAAGGGATCAAAGATTGTGTCAATATCTTTTTCAGGTATGCCCTTACCAAAATCAGTGACTGAAATAATTATTTTATTGTTATTTTTATCATTGGTTGTAGAGATAGTAACTTCTCCCTTGTCTCCTGATGCCTGGAGTGCATTGATAAAAAGATTGATAAATATCTGCTGCAGCTGTATTTTATTTCCGTAGACCATGGAATCATGAGCATCAGGATAGAATATTGGTACGGCGTCTTTTCCTGAAAAAGCAATTACGATGGAGTTGTTAATTACTTCTTGTATATCAAGTGAAGTTTTTCCTGCTTTTTTACCTCTTGAGAATGTAAGAAGCTGGTTTGTTAGATTTGAAGCATTGGAACCTGTTTTTAATGCGTCATTAAGATACTCTTTTATTTCTATGTTGTTTGTTTCATGTAAAGCAAGTGAGATATTACCCTTTATAACGGCAAGCATATTATTAAAATCATGTGCTATACCTCCAGCAAGTATTCCAATTGAATCGAGCTTTTGTGCTCTTATAAGCTGTGCTTTAATTTTTTGAGAATCAGTAATATCACTACAGGCGAGAAGAATGCAGGGTGCTCCTTTCAAATTCACATATTCTGTTGATACAAGAAGTGTCCTTTTTTTATTATTTTTTGTTTGTATTACACAGTTTCTACTAATTATGGATTCCTTTTCCCTTATATCATGGATAAGTTTTCTGTTTTCATTGTTTTTGATGAGAATAGATTTAAAAAATATATCCATGCCCTGAATTTCATTCCTGGTATAACCAGCAATATGAAGTGCCATACTGTTTATTTCAAGAACAGATCCGTCGGTAATTCGAAAAAAAACAAGACCGATGGGGCTGGCATTAAAAACCTTTGAATATTTTTTTTCAGACTCCTGAAGTTTCAGCATTGTTTCTTCTTTTTGCTGAATTTGTTTCTGAAGGTTTTTTAAGATACGAATATCGCTGGCGGTGATGATATAACTAAGAACAAATCCATGGGCATCTTTTAAAACCTCTATGGTGAGTAAAACCGGTATCATTGATCCTGTTCTTGTTTTCAGAAGTGTTTCTTTTGAATATGAATTTGAAAAATCTATTGCGGGGAAAAAAGTATCATATGTATGAAACATGACTTCATTGTATTTGAATCCGGATATTTGCAGAGTACGTTCATTGGCATAGCTTATCTTTTTATTTATGTCAAGAATAATAACCAAATCAGAAATATGTGAAAAAATACTGTTCTGTACCATTCGTGAAACGTTACTCATTAAATGAAACTTTATAATAGTATAAGCAACAGCTCCCAGCCAGATATTAAGAAACACAGGGAAAAGAGGGGGAACGGTGAGATGAAAATAATAAAAAAATATTTTTCTATAAAACAAAACTAAAAGAGACAACGAAAAGGTTGCTATTAAAATAGATTTAGCCTGATATTGTTTTATAGTGCCGCTGTTTCGGCGTCCCCATATTACAAGAAGGATGAGTGCGGCAGAAATGTATATAACATAATAGATAAATGTAATGCTAAAAAGAGGTGATTGTGTATTGTAATTTTGTGCCCAGCCAAAATTAGTTTTTTTAAACGGAGCAAAAAGAAGATTATACTTTAAATTTACAATATAAAGAATAACCGGAAGGAAAAGAGAATAGGGCAGCCTTTTGTCAAATAAAGTACCGCGTTTTTCAGTAAGAATAACAATAAACTTCAAGAAAACCAAAGGGAATAAAAACCAAAAGAGAGAGGCTGCTGAAAGTATCGTTCTGCTTGTTTTCCCGTCTTTTACAGAAACAGCAAAATAAGTTGATACAGATATGAGACACAAAAGCAGTGCAAGACGGAAAAAACTCCTGTTTAAATATGAATATTTCTGAGATATTAAAGTATAAATTCCCAGGTACAATGAAAAAAGTGCAGAAGCAATGATTGAATGATAGTAGAGGGTAATCAAAGGTCCATCTTTATTGTGAATGTTGTTCCATTTTGTACGGTAATTTCCATATACCCTTTCTGTTCTTCTGCAAGAATTCTTATGAGCTCAAGCCCGAAGCCTTTTCCTCCTTGTGCCATCGTTTTTTCTGGGATGCCTTTACCGTTATCAGATACTTTTAGTATAAGCGAGCTATCATCTTTGTGCAATGAAACATGTATAATGCCGCCAGACTCATGCGGGAACGCATATTTATCTGCGTTGGTAAGTATTTCGTTTATAATAAGACCAAGATTAAAAGAAGTTTGTGCACTCATTGTAAAATCTTCTATTTCAGGAATTATCTGAATACTATGATTACCGAGGAAATTTTTTACCATTTGTTGAATTAACGCCTGAATGTACTGAGTACTATTTTTACCTGAAAAACTATTTAGACCTGAAAGCTGATCATACAACAGTATCATACTATCTATCCTGTTCTTAAGATTGTTCATTACGGTACAGGCTCTATCGTCTTTAAGTGATGCTGCTTCAATATTTATCATACTACGAACTGCCATGAGATTATTTTTTATTCTATGATGTGATTCACGTAAAATAATGTCTTTCTGTTTGAGGAGCTTAAGAATTTTGTGTTCCGCTTCTTTACGTTTTGTTATATCCACTTGTGCTCCGAAATTACCGGTAATTCTTCCGGCATTATCGTACATGCATACATAGTTTCCTTCAACGTACATAGTTGTACCGTCAAAACGTTTTTCCATTGTTTCTGTATGAATGTGTCCGGCATCGAACAGGTTTTTGGTTAACATTTTTCCGTAATTTTCATCATGTTTAAAGAAATATGATGTAGGTTTTCCGATCATCTCTTCTTTATTTATCCGGTATTGATCTGCAAGCGCATCATTGAGCATGGTTACTTTTTGTGTTTTCATAACATGATCAAGTATAGCATCCTTATCAGCTTCATCGTTCCATAACACAGGTTCGTCAAGCATCATAAAGAAAAATCCTGTCATTGACTGATCAAAAAATAATTTAAGCTGTGATTCAGTACGGACCTGTTCTGAAATATCTCTTGAATATCCCTGAATATAGAGAGGCTTTCCTGTATTACTGTAAATTATCCGTGCCTTGATCTCCACAGGCGTTTCTGATCCGTCTTTCTTAAGGTGATGTGTTGTAAAAATTAAATAGCGCTGGGAATAGCCCGCGTTTAGTTCCTTTTCAGCAAGAGAATACACTCGCCGATATTCCTTATTGGTAAAGAGCTTACTGATATTCATATCAAGAATCTCTTCTGGAGTGTACCCAAGAAGTTTTTCAACAGAGTGACTCATGTATATGACTGTTAGACCCAAATCAATTATCCAGATCAAATCGTAAGCATTTTCAGTAATGATGTCCAGCATTTCTTCTTTTATTTTAAGGTCCTTTTCCGCCTGTACTTTTTCACTTATATCTTCTACCATGCCCTGAAAATAACGGATTCTTCCATTTTCATCCCTAACAGCAGTAGAACTTTCCCTGATATACAGTGTTGTTCCGTCTTTCCGTATCCATTCTGCCTCTATCCCCTTTATTCTGCCATCCCGTTCCATACGTGTTAGAAACTCTTTCCGGTTGTATCCGGGTGCAAAGTTAGCAGTATTAAGATCCCAATCCTTGATCTCATCAAATGAAGAATAGCCGAGCATGTTTATCATGGAAGGGTTAGCCAGAAGTATTTTCCCCTCGGGATTAGTACGGTATATTCCAAGATGTGATTGTTCAAAAATATCACTGAGAATCTTTTCGGTCTCCATTGTTTCTTCTTCCAGGAGAAGCCGCCGTATGGATATTGAGGTAATATTTATGAATGATTCAAGGAGAACTGTGTCAGGATTATCCTCTCCTCCCTGAAGTCCAACTGAAGAAGTTCCGTATAGTCTCCCATCGATATAATAAGCAAGGCCGAGAATCCTGTCGATTCCAAATTCAGTATTAATTAATGTGGAAACATCTCTTCCTATTGCCCTATGAGTATTTTCAAATAAGCTGGGAAATATCTTTATCCGTTCGTTTATTATTCTCGTGTAATAAACATCGGTAACAGGTACAACGGTGAAGAGAATATTATTATCACTAATTTTTATTGCTCTATCAAGTATAGTTTTGGATGCTGCTATTCTTACATGAGTAAGCGTTTTATTCGTTGGATCATATTCTGAAAATGTTGAAAAAACAGCCCCGGTAAAATTTTTCAACTGATTACATATAAGATTTGCAAGTTCAGCAAAATTACGGGAATCCGCCTGTTCTCTGGAAATCTTATTTAAAAAAGTTAAGTAACGGCTTTTTATAAGTTCCTTTTTTTCTGTAAGAAGCTGTTGGGTAATATCTCTATGTATCTGAACATATTCGGTTATTTCATTATTTTTATTCCGTATCGGTGTTATTGAAGCTTCAACAGTAATTGATGTCCCGTTCTTTTTCTTAATATAAAAATAGGTGTAAAAACGCTCGCCAGGTGAGGTGTCTACCGAAAGATTCCAGTTGTTTTTATCTGTTACAGGATTAATACCGATAATTTCGGGTGTCAAAAGGCCGAGTGTTTCTTCTGGAGTGTATCCGTAAAGTTCTGTGAACCGGGGATTGATATATGTAATAATACCTCGTATATCAGTGATAAATAGTACGTCTTTTGTTGTGGCAATAGCTCTGTCAAGACGTTCAAGTTTTGTTATCGCTGCATTTAGTTCTTTATTTGCTTTTTCCGAATCATTCTGATGTTTTATGCTTTTTTGACGCTCTTCAAAAAGTTTAAAAGCCATTTTTATTGAAGCATCCAGTACAGTTATATTCGAATTCTTGACAACGTAACCATACGAGGTAATACTTTCGGTTTTTTCAACAATATCAGGTTCTGTATGTGAAGATAAAAATACAATAGGGATCTCTTCCCGTTCGAGAATCTGTGCAGCCGCTTCCGTTCCGTCCATACCATTGCCAAGATTGATATCCATGAGGATTAAATCTACACCAACCCTCTTGTTCTGCATAATCTCTATTGCTTTTTTACCGTTGAAGGTATGAATAACAGTATAGCCTCTTTTCTCAAGCAGGCCTGACTGATTAAGTGCTATAATTGCATCATCTTCCACAAGAAGGATTGTTTTATTACTGTTCATCATAGGTCTTTCTGTATCCAAGTTTAAATGTTATATTGCTGTTGTCAAGAAAAATAAAAAATCTTTCAAGGTTTAGACTGTCTGGATTTTGTAAACAGAATTATTTTTCGTAGAAAAAAATTAAAAAAGAAGATAAGAGTTCCTCCTATAATACGAGAAATAAGATAGTAAACTCCTGCTACCGAAGTAAAAAACCACAGAGCAAGCATATTTAATGCGAGTCCAAAGACTCCGATTACAATAAATAAAGAATATTCTGCATATTTATTGGAATATTTTTTTACAGGGAAAATCCATCTGATTGATAAAAAATAACTCAGTGTTGTGCCGCTTATAAATCCAAGAATACCTCCAACCATATAGTACAACCCCAGGATTTCTACTGAAAAAGTAAGAATGCTGAAATCAATGGTAAATGAAATAAAACTGCTGATCATAGATTTAGTCAGCTGTACATGCAAAGCGTGTGAAGAGTTATGATCGAAAACCATTGTCTCTACCGTCCTTAAAAATTTTATTTTTCTTGCAAAAGCATTAAAGCTATTATAGACTAATGTCCGAAAAGGATCAAAATGATAAAACTTGATAAAATAAACAAAAAAATACTTGAAATGCTCCAAAATGACAGTTCAATTACCAATGCTGATCTTGCAAAAAAGATTGGTCTTGCACCTGCAAGTACCCTGGAACGGGTAAAGAAACTTGAAGCGGCAGGTGTTATCAGAAAGTATGTTGGACTTGTTGATCAGGAAAAGGTAGGGAAGGGAATTACTGTTTTTGTAGAGGTATCCCTTGTTAATCATACTGCCGCTTCAATTAATAATTTTACGAAAGCAATTATATCAATTCCGGAAGTTCTTGAATGCCATCATCTTGCAGGTGATAAAGATTTCCTGCTGAAAGTAGTGACTGATAATATAAAACAATACAGAGACTTTGCTCTCGGAGAACTTGCAAATCTCGAAGGTATCGGTAAAGTACATACTCTCTTCAGTTTAAGTACGGTAAAAAGTTCTACTGCGATACCAATAGATTCGTAAAATAATTCTAAATACCGTATTTTCTACGGAAATTTAACTTGACTAACTTATAATATATGTGTAATAGTAATTCTGTATGAAGTTTATGAAGGAGATGTTTGTAATGAATGATCTATTGGTTTTAGGGGATGAAGCACTTGCGCTTGGAGCGATTGATGCAGGATTATCTGTTGCTTACGGTTATCCGGGAACCCCCTCAACAGAAATAATTGAATATCTGCAGAAGTATTCACAGGAACATGATCCGGACCTGATAGCCCGGTGGTGTGCCAATGAGAAAACTTCGTACGAGGGTGCCGTTGGTGTTTCGTATGCCGGGAAAAGAGCTCTTGTAACCATGAAACATGTCGGCCTGAATGTTGCAGCTGATGCCTTTGTCAATTCCGCCCTGCTTGAAATAAACGGGGGGCTTGTAGCTGCTGTCTGTGATGATCCTGGAATGCACTCTTCACAGAATGAACAAGATAGCCGTTTTTATGCAGATTTTGCAGGTATTATCTGTCTGGAACCAAAAAATCATCAAGAAGCGTATGATATGACCCGGGAGGCATTTGCAATTTCGGAAAAGTTTAAAATACCGGTTCTTGTAAAACTTGTTACCAGGCTTTCACATTCACGGGCTGTCATTAAAAGAGCTGAACCGCTTAAAAAAACTGATAATGGTAAGGCTTCAGATAGATTGGGATGGATGGCCCTCCCATCTTTATCACGGAAAAACTGGCAGTCTCTTCTTGAACAACAGAAATATTTTAAGGAATATTCGGAAAAATCTTCTTTTAATTCATTAATCTTACATAAAGATTTTCGAGAGTACGGTGTTATTACGACAGGTCTCGGAGGCAACTATTTCAGGGAAAATATTTCTGATCTTGATTATGTTCCCTCTCAACTTCATATAGGAGTTTACCCTGTCCCCGAAGAAAAAATTAAAAAACTCGCTTCGGCGGTAAAAAAGATAATTGTCATAGAAGAAGGGTATCCTTTCGTTGAACGTATGATTACCAGCATTCTTTCCATTTCACTTCCCGTACACGGAAAACTGGACGGTACGGTACCTCCTTCCGGAGAACTTACTCCGGATAATGTAAGGCCAGCTCTTGGTCTTGCAAAACGGGCTTCCCAGAAGTTTTCTGATGAGACCTTGCCGGGAAGACCTCCGCAGCTGTGTCAGGGATGTCCCCACACAGATACCTTTACTGCATTAAATAATGCTGTTGCTCATCTCAGTGAGCATATTGTAACAAGTGATATAGGATGTTATGCCCTTGGAGCATTACCGCCTCTTTCGGCAATCGAAACATTATTGTGTATGGGAGCTTCTGTCGGTATGGCCAGGGGTGCCAGTGAAGCAGGCAGAAAGAATGTTGTTGCAACAATTGGAGACAGCACTTTTCTTCATTCAGGAATAACCGGCCTCATTGATGCAGCTTCCACAAATACCGATATGACATTGATCATAATGGATAACAGTACCACAGCTATGACCGGTATGCAGGATACAATTGTTTCTTCTCCCCGTATCAAGGAAATAGTTCTTGCATGCGGTGTATCTCCTGATCATTTAAAAGAGATAAAAGTGTTACCCAAAAATGACAAAGAGAATACAGAAATTATTAAACAGGAGATCTCCTATCATGGCCTTTCTGTTATTATTGCTCTGCGGGAATGCATACACATTATTGGGAAAAAGAAATAAGGAGCCGTAAAAGATGAATAAAAAGAATACGTATGATATTATACTATCAGGAGTTGGAGGTCAGGGGGTTCTCACTGTTGCTGCTGTTATTTCCCGTGCTGCAATAAAAGAGGGGTTCACCATACGTCAGTCTGAAGTTCACGGTATGTCCCAGCGGGGAGGTGCAGTCGTTGCTCACATGAGACTGTCACGGAGTGAAATAGTAAGTGATCTTATACCGAAAGGAAATGCTGATTTTATTTTAAGTATGGAACCGCTGGAAAGTTTACGCTATGTTGAATATTTAAAACCTGATGGAAAACTTATAACGGCCTCCAAACCATACATGAATATACCTGATTATCCAGAAATTCAGGAAATCCTTGATAAAATTCAAGCGCTGCCGCACAGCACTGTTATTGACGCGGAACATCTTGCTAAAGAAGCAGGATCTTCCCGTGCGGTTAATATGGTCCTCGTAGGTGCTCTTGCAAAGGAACTCCCTTTACAAGATGAAAGTTTAAAAGCTGCAGTAGAGGATCTTTTTTCCCGTAAGGGAGAACGCGTTGTGGAAATCAATTTAAACGCAATAGTACAGGGGAAAAATGCCGGATGAGTATAATTGGAAAGAAACAAAAGAATTTTCGCCCTTTTTTTTATCCGGGATCAATTACGGTTATCGGCGCAACAAATAAAAAAGAAAAGGTTGGACATATTATCTTTTCCCGGTTAAAAACATCGGGAGCCCGGTTGTTTCCTGTTCATCCAAAAGAGGCGGAAATTATGGGTGTTCCCGCCTATCATTCAGTCAAAGATCTTCCTGAAAAAATTGATCTTGCCATAACAACTATAAGTGCTGAACGTACGGTCCCTGTAGTCAGAGAATGTGCTGAACAGGGTATTCCTGCAGTTATTATAGTGGCCGGTGGATTTGGAGAAGTGGGTACGAAGGGGAAAGATCTTGAAAAGGAACTTATAAAGATACATAAAGAATACGGAATAGAAATACTGGGCCCCAATTCCCTTGGTGTTTTTCTGCCGGAAACGGGACTAGATACAATTTTTGTTGAACATGGTGATAAAGCCTTGTCAGGAGGAGGGAAAATAGCCTTCATAACGCAGAGCGGCTCTGTTGGAACCGAATCTCTCGGTCTAGCCAGTAACGCGGGATACGGCATGAGGGCGTTTGTCGGACTCGGTAATAAAATAATTTTAAATGAAACAGATTTTCTCGAGTATTTCGGCCGGGATGATAAAGTAAACTGTCTTGCTTTTTATGTTGAATCAATTGACGATGGGAAGATTTTCCTTGAAAAAGCTAAAGAGATTTCAAAAAACAAAGCAGTTATTGTTTTAAAAGCGGGAAGAACACGTGCTGGCCAGACAGCGGTAAGTTCACACACAGGAAAACTCGCTGGATCAGACAGGGTTGTAAATGGAGCTTTCCATCAGTACGGTGTGCAGAGAGCCTTTGATGAGGAAGAAATTTGTGATGCTTCCAAAGCGCTTTCTATGCTTCCTCAGCCGGAGGGGAATAGAGTTGCAATTATAACAGCTGCTGGCGGTTATGGAGTTATGTGTACTGATTACATTGAACAGAAATATCCACGATCCGCATTGGAAATGGCGGTCTTTACTTCAGAAACTCAACAAAGGATCAGAGAAATAAATCTTTCCTTTGCTTCATCTCATAATCCTGTGGATATAACTGCCAGTGCAGATGATGAAATGTATGCCGGAACACTTGATGCAGTACTCAATGACGGGGGAGTAGATATTGTTATCTGTATTGTATTTTTTTCTCCGCCTGCTGCTACCGAAAAGCTTATTGATCTTATAGCTGAAAGAGCAGCTTCCAGTAAAAAACCTGTTGTTGTATTTACTCAGTACGGTCCGTACACTGATCAGATGCTGAAAAGATTCTATGATAAGGGTGTTGTTGGATATTCTTCGATTTATCGAACAGTACGGGCCGTCCGTTTCCTCGTTGAGCGGTCCAGAATTATCCATAATCTTGGAGGAAACGTATGATAACTTCATGGCTGAAGTCTCTCAATATTCCCAATTTGCCGGATGAATGGGAAGTTAAACAACTCCTTAAAAAAAAACATATCAATGTTCCCGAAGGATTCATCTTAAAGGCAGATACAGACATACTCCCTGAAAAGGTATCCTTCCCCGTTGCTGTGAAAATATGTGATCCGGAAATACTGCATAAAACAGATGCCGGCGGCGTTGCTCTTAATGTTACAGAGGAAACATTCATTGAAACAGTAACTTCAATGCGTCTTCATTTTCCGGAAAAACGGCTCCTTGTTGAGAAAATGAGTTCATACAAAGGAATAGAGTTTATTCTGGGAGGCCTTATTGACCCTACATTCGGTCCGGCCATAATGATTGGTGCAGGAGGAATACTGACCGAACTCTATAAAGATGTAACATTTCGTCTTGTTCCGCTGGACCGGGATGAGGCTCTTCGTATGCTGAGGGAGCTGACGATTTCAGAAGTCCTTGAAGGGTACCGGGGCAGCATTATGGATATTCATACATTAGCTGACTGTATTGTATCAGTAGGTGATCTTATCACGGAAATGGGAAACCACTTTAATCAGCTCGATATAAATCCTCTCGTCTATTCAGAAGGAAAGTGGACTGCTCTTGACGGAATGCTTGTTCTGAACAAAGGTATCAATACCCCAGGGTAAACCCTGGACCCAGTCCGCTATCGCGGCCTATTCTGCGGGGTATTTCAACCTTTCGTTCTCTGCACTCGCTTCAAGAAACGGTACCAACAAGTTGTCCCGCTCCACTCACTCATTTGAGATTAAAAGTATCATTAAAAAAAGGCCTGTACGGTTTAACAACTGTACAGGCCCTTATAAAAACTCCCCCGGACAGACTTGAACTGCCGACCTAGTGGTTAACAGCCACCCGCTCTACCAGCTGAGCTACAGGGGAATGTCTTAAAGACTTAGCTAATGTACACAATCACTGATTTTATGTCAATCTTTTTTATAAAAAAAGAGAAAAATTATAGTTTGAAAGGAACCTCTTTACCGCAGTTTGAACATTTTCCCTTTTTAATACCTTCCTGTGTTATTTTAAACCCCTGACGTTTAACAAGAAGCGAACCGCAGTTAGTACAGTATGTGTTATTATCAAGATGTACAGTATTCCCAGGATAGACAAACGGTAAGTATTCATGGGCTGATTTAACCAGCCGTTCAATAGTGCTCTCAGGAGTTGCATGGTCAGTATAGTGAAACGAGGGATAGTATGCTGAAAGATGAAGAGGTATATTACTGTCAACAGATGCAATAAAACGTGCTATTTCCTTAATCTCTTTATCCGAATCATTTTTTCCGGGTATAACAAGTGTTGTTATTTCAACATGGGATGATGAAGCTGCTTCAGTAATAAAGTCCAATACAGGTCTCAAAGATCCTCCAAGCTCTGTGGAATAAAATGATTCGGTAAATGCTTTCAAATCAATATTTAACGCATCTATGAAAGGAAGCAGCTCTTTAGCCGGTTTTTTATTGATGTATCCATTCGTAACGAGTACTGTTTTAATTTTATTTTGACGGGCAATTTTTGATGCCTTAAGAATGTATTCAAAATGAACCAACGGTTCAGAATAGGTAAAAGCAACAGATGAAAGACTGTTTTTCCCAACAAGATCAATAAGGTTTTCAGGCGAAACATACTTTTGTGAATTCAATGCCGGTTTTTCCTGTGAAATCTGAAAATTTTGACAGAAAGGGCAGTGAAAAGAACAACCGTAAAATCCTGCTGATAAAATAAGAGAACCTGGAAAAAAATGATACAGCGGCTTCTTTTCTACAGGATCAATATTTATCGCGGATAATATTCCATAGTAAGGAAGATCCAGTTTACCACTCTTATTAAATCTTATCCCGCAGTCACCACAATCACCATCATTGATTTTACAGACTTTAGGACAGAGAAGACATGATACATAATGATTTTCTGTTAATGTATAACTCATTTTTTCATGGTTTGTTCAGATTCCTTAAATACCTGATGAAGAATTTCACTGTCTTTGATGTAGCGGACAGGATCATCAACCTCAAAAGGGGTATATTCTATACCGATGGTTCCCTTTAAAACCCATATTCTCACCATAGGAGCTGTATCTCCGCTATCGGTAACAAGACTTGGAAGCTCATCATAATGGATTATATCTTTTATGAGAAATTCGTAGAAGAAGGTATGGGCGCTGAATGGATTGGCAATAAGAATGAGTTTATCACTGTCATAGGGATGTTTACGGGGGGAACCCTTGAAACTGACAGCTTTTTCAACAAAGTTATCTTTAGAATTAAACTTGACTATTTCAAACAGTGGCATGGAAGCAAGATATTTACGTATGCTCATGATTATCTTCTCCTTCATTATTATGTAGAACTTTTTCAAGTTCTCTCTTTGGAATTGAATTAAAGAAATCAAGTAAATCATAATTCAAAGAGTCCGAAGGATCAATAAAAGAAAGAGAAATCTGTACATTATTTCGTATAACTTTTACCTGTATATTGTAGAAGTTTTCTTTTACACGAAGAGTGCAGTCTTCAATGGTAATTCCCTCAAGAATATCATTAGTAAAACGAGGAGCATCAGGTTTAAAACATATCCCCCCCAGGGAAATATCAGTAATTTCTCCCGTTATGAGCTGGAATGTAACGGGATGATTAAAAATGAATTCTATATCTTCGGTTATGATACCAAGATACCGCCGGTCCAGACGGTGGTCGTCAATAACGTTATATCGTGAAAAGATATCCTCGAGCTGCTGTATTGCCTGGGGATTCTCAAAATTATCAGAAATAATACCGTTTATGTCGAGTATGCTTGCCTTTGTACTTTCTTCTACGGGAAAATTATCGCCTTTGAGAAGAATAAAGATAGATTCTTCCTTGGTTTTAAAAAGACGAAGGACCTTAATAAACGGCTTCCAGTGGCGGGGAAAATCAACAGCACTAAAAATAACGAGATCAGGATCGATTTCACGAATATTATCAATTGCTTTTACGGGATTGGAATAGTGTATAAAGTCAAACCCCCGGGGAGCAAGATGCTCGATAATGGTGTCCCTTGAAAAATCATGTTCAATAACGAGAAGAATTTTCATATTACTCAGTACCTAAATTCCTGATTTCATAGTTATAGATAGTCCATATACCATCAAGCCGATGTAAATAATACGTATATTCTTTGATTTCAGAGTATGTTCTGTATTTAAACGTTTCACGCACAAGGACTTTTCCTCTTAATGGAGTATAGCTTGTCTGAATAATACTGAATGATGATGGCACAAGGAGAATATCAGTGTCAACAGCCTGATTGCGGAGGGATTCTTTATAATCATTGATAAGGGTAATCCGTTCAGATTCAGAGCTGTTACGGAATTTCGCTTCTAGCCGGGGCTCATTCTGAATCAAACTCTCAAGATCAAGATACAGAAAGAATTTATTCCAGTCGCTTTTCTGGCGTGCAGTAAGAAAGTAGGTAACAACTTCATCAGGAGGAAGAGATATCTTTTTAAGAATTTCATGAGTATCCTGATCTATAATAGCTTTTAAAACAGGAACAGAAACTGATGGCCGAATAGAAAGTGTAAGTATGTTTGATTTAAATTTGAGGGGACTCTCCGGTTTAGTAAAATCAGGTATAAAGGAGCTTTCTATGACATATATACCGGGTTTCTGAATGGTTGTATAATTATCGAGAGTCGTAATAAAAGAGTATTCTTCTCCCGGCATTAATGTTATCTGGCGGTAGAATACCGGTTTATTTTTATTGTGGTCGATGATATACTTTTCCGATGCTGATAACGATATATTTTTTAAAGTTTTAACCGTTAACAGAAAATTATATGAGTGAATTTCTGCCGAATTAAATGAAAATGCTGTTACACCGTTATTTGCAACGGTAACTTTAATTTTTATCGTACTTTCAGGATAATAAATCTGTTTATCATAAAAATTAATTGAAAGGTTTAATCCTGTTGAAGCAGAAAAAACTGATGTAAGAGTTGATAATATAAGGTATAGTATGAATATGATCTTTTTCAAAACGTTACTCCCTGTCCACCATTATTATTTTCGGATAAAAAGATGATAACATTATTTATAAATAAACTCGAATCATTATTATCTGGTTATAAACCGGTAAAAACACTGATTTCTGACTATATTACCGGAAATTTCCCCCTTACTGTTGAGGGACCGGAAGGATTTCTGATTGGATATCTTGCCGTAAAACTTATGAACTATTCAAAAGGCGGTTTTATTCTTATTACCCCAACAGAACAAGAAGCTTCTATCCTTGTTTCAGACATACGACGAATTACAGAAAATGTCCATTATTTCCCCGGGTGGGAAAATATTCCCTACAGTGGAAATGAATACCAGCCATCAGTAGCGGGAGCGAGAATTAAAATTCTCTCCGGCATGCTCCAGAACAAAAAACAAATTATTGTTACCTCGTTACGTTCACTGCTTACTCCGGTGCCACCCCCTGATTTTATTCAGAGTAAACTTATGATTCTGAAAGTTGGAGATCCCCTTGATCCTGTGGATATAAGTGAAAAACTTGTTTTATTACGATATATGAGGGTATCCCGGGTAACGATGCCCGGAGAGTTTGCCTTAAGAGGCGAGGTACTTGATATTTTCCTTACGGGACAGGAATATGCAGTAAGAATTGTATTTGAATGGGATGAAGTTGAGGCCATACGGACTTTTGACCCCATCAGCCAGACGTCTCTTTCTGATCTTTTACTGGTTGCCGTGTATCCCTCCTGTGAAGTTATCTGGGAAGATAAAAGAATTGAAAGTTTGAATAAAATTATCCAGGATTCTGGAGAAACTATAGATGACCTGCAAACGCTTGGGAAATGCCGGCATGAAGAAATATTTTTTTCAGCATCCTTTGATACCAAATATTCCATCCTTGACTACATGAACAAAGAAACAACTGCTTTTCTTATCAGTGATGATCGCTTACAACATGCTGAGAATGTACTCAAAAAAGAATATTTGGAACTATATAAAAAAGCACGGAGTAACCGTAAACCAGTTGTACCTCTTTCTTCCATGCTTAATACTTTTAATTCTCTGAATCTGGAAAAGATGAAAAGTATTATTTTCCCGACATTAAGAAACTCTAAAGAGGACAGAATACGGATCCCTTTCGTAGGACCCCGTTCATTTTTCAGCAACCTTGAATATATGAAGGAAGAACTACAGAAACTTGTTGATCTAAAGTATTCCGTGTTTATCTTTGCTGATTCCAAAGTTCAAACTGAACGGATTACGTATCTTCTGAAAGATTTCCCTGTATCAGTTGTTCCCGAAAGTATTTCATCCGGATTTTCTCTGCCCGAATTAAAGTTTACTGCCATTGGAGAAAATGAGATATTCGGCAGGCGGAGAAGGACTCCTTCTTCCATAAAGAAAGTCAGGAGCCAGGCTATCGATACTTTCATAGAGCTGAACCCCGGTGATCTGGTTGTCCATGTCAACTATGGTATTGGTAAATTCAAGGGAATTGAACGGATAAAAGCGGCAGGAAATGAAAGGGATTATATAAAACTTGAATACGCCGGTGAAGAAACTATTTTCATCCCGATAGAACAGCTGAATCTCATCCAGCGGTACATTGGTCAGGAAGGGCATGGCCCCCGACTGGATAAAATTGGAGGGAAATCCTGGGAAAATAGAAAAAATAGAGTAAAAAAATCAGTTGAAGATCTTGCAGAGATGCTTATTTCCCTTTATGCAAAAAGAAAAAATGCCAGCGGGTTTACCTTTCCTCCCGACACAGATTGGCAGCTTGAGTTTGAAGCAGGTTTTCCGTACGAAGAAACAGAAGATCAGCTTCGTTGCACTGAAGAAGTAAAGATGGATATGGAGAGCAGTAAACCCATGGACCGCTTGATCTGCGGTGATGTAGGATATGGTAAAACCGAAGTTGCCATGCGTGCGGGATTTAAAGCTGTTGTTTCAGGAAAACAGGTTGCTTTTTTAGCCCCGACTACGATTCTAGCTGAACAGCATTATAATAACTTTGTAGAACGGTTTAAGAATTTTCCTGTTTCTATAGGGATGATCAGCAGATTTGTTCCTGTAAAAAAGCAGAAAGAAATACTGAAGAACCTCTCTGAAGGGAAAATTGATCTTCTTATAGGTACACACAGAATTATCCAGAAAGATGTTGTTTTTAAAAACCTGGGACTTCTTATTATCGACGAAGAACAACGTTTTGGAGTAAAAGACAAGGAAAAACTCAAAGCATTAAAGTACTCTGTGGATTGTCTGAGCCTCTCTGCAACCCCTATTCCAAGAACACTTCATATGTCTCTGTTAAAGATCAGGGATATGTCACTGCTGACGACGGCACCTTATTCCCGCAGGCCAATAGAAACAATTATTCAGGAATTTGATGAGGATATTGTAGCACAGGCAATTAGAAATGAAGTTTCACGAGGTGGACAGGTATTTTATCTTCATAACAGGGTCGAAACTCTTGATCAAACACGTATGTTTCTTGAAAAATTAGTTCCTGAACTGCTTATAGATACTGCCCATGGGAAATTATCAAGCATACAGCTGGAAGAAGTTATGTACCGCTTTATACATGGTGCATTTCACGTTCTTGTAGCGACAACTATCATTGAAAATGGAATTGATATTCCAAATGTAAACACAATACTTATAGACAGAGCGGATATGTACGGAATCAGTCAACTTTATCAGTTAAGAGGGAGAGTCGGTAGATCTGACCGTAAAGCTTATGCATATCTCCTTTTTCCTGATAAACGTGCACTGTCAGAAATAGCAATGAAACGTCTTTCGATTATTTCAGATTTCACAGATCTTGGGTCAGGATTTAAAATTGCAATGAAAGATCTTGAGGTAAGGGGGGCGGGAAATCTGCTGGGACGCCAACAGCATGGAGAAATTCTTTCTGTAGGATTTGATATGTATCTTAAGATTCTTGATGAAGCAATTTCAGAATTGACTCCTGAAAAAGAAGAAAAAGCGCCTGAAGTATATCTTGATCTCGACTATTCGGGATATATTCCTGATACTTACATCCATAAGCAGGAAGAAAAAATGGAAATATATAAAAAAATAGCATCAATTCAAACTGACTTTGATCTGGAGTTAATTGCAGGTGAACTGCAGGACCGGTTTGGACCTCTCCCCGATGAGGTGAACAGCCTGCTCTCTATTGCTGAACTGAGAATCATCTGTAAGAAACTCTACGTTCAGTCTCTTGTAGAGAAAAAAGGCATCGTAAAAATAATTTTTTCTAAAGTTTCAATTCTGTCTGTTGACAGGGTTCTTCGTCTTATACATGAAAGTAACGGTTCAGTAAAGCTTGATTCCAGAAATCCTAATGTCCTTATCATCGAAAGTGGTTTTATTGGATTAAAAGATAAATCGGAATTTATTAGAGAAAAACTGCAATTTTTATTATAATGTAGAGGGGAGGCAGTTAGTATGAAGAAAGCGTACGATCTCATTTGCAGTGTTCGAGAATTAACAGGAATATTTCGGCAAAAAACAAATATCAGCGGTCTCCTAAATATTGTTGTCAAACTGGTTGCTAAACATATCAATACAGAAGCCTGCTCGATATTTCTCTATGATGAAAATGAAAAAAATCTTGTATTACGTGCAACTGCAGGATTAAATTCAGAGTTTATAGGTAAAACCCGGCTTAATATCGGGGAAGGTATTACCGGTATGGCATTTAAAATGAAGAAATCCATTAATATTGCCCGTGGTTCTGCTGATCCGAATTTTAAACATATACCAGGGATGCTGGAGGAAAAGTATGAATCCATTTTAGCTGTACCCATTGAATATCATAACGACAAACTCGGTGTCATTGTAATAGAAGATTCAAAACCCGGGTACTACACGAAACATGATGTCCGGGCGTTAAATACTATCGCATCACAGCTTGCAACATTTATTGAAAATGCACGAATGCTGCTGGAATTAAAAGACGGCATGAAAGAGAAATTTACTAACAATATTTCTCTTGACCGTAAATTCTTCAAGGGACGTTCAGCTTCTACGGGAATTGCTGTTGGAAAATCTGTTTTTCTTTCACAAACATTAAAGAGTAAATATCTTAAGACTGAAAAACTAAAATATAAAGAAACTCTTGAAGATTATGAATCGGCTCTCACAAAAACAATAGAGCAGCTGGAATTACTCCAGTCAAAAATGAATGAAAACCTTTCTGAAGCAGGATCTTTAATATTTGCAGCTCATCTTCTGATGGTAAGTGATGATGACTTTTCCGGAAAAATTCGGACATATATAAAACAGGGCAGTAAAGCATCTCAGGCTATAGTGAATGTTGTGAATGAATATATCGACTTTTTTTCAAAAAGCGGTAATATAAACATACAGGAAAAGGTAATTGACATACAGGATCTTGGCCATAGGCTGCTTCGGAATCTTGCCTGCCAGACTTCGGATGAGGGAGATTATTCCGGTCAGATTATTGTTGCATGGACTATGCTCCCTTCCGAATTAGTTAAACTTGCGGCTCAACACACTGAGGGATTTGTTATTTACGGTGTAGGAGTTACAAGTCATATAGCCATTCTTGCACGGTCTTTGAATATTCCTGTTATATTTCTTACTGATCCTGATATTTTTAAACTTAAAGATGAACATATGATTATTGTTGATGCGTTTCAGGGGATCGTTCTTCTTAATCCTGAAGAAGAACTCATTGAAAAGTATCTGAATAACAGAGGGATAAAAGAATCTGAGACTACTGTTCAAACTAATGACTATCTTGAGACGTGTTCTACCAAAGATGGTAAAAAAATAAAAATACAGGCTAATATAAATATATTAAGTGACTCTAATAATGCAATAAAGTATAAAGCTGAAGGTTCAGGTTTATACAGAAGTGAATTTCTCTTTCTCATACGTAATAATTTTCCTACTGAAGAAGAGCAGGTACTTGTTTACGGACGACTCCTTAATACTATCCCTGATGTTGTTTTTAGAACCATTGATATAGGAGGTGATAAAATACTGGGTACTTCTGATACCAATGAGTTAAATCCTTCTCTTGGCCTCAGAGCTCTGCGTTACAGTCTTAAACATGTTGATGATTTTAAGGTGCAGCTGCGTGCACTGCTCAGAGTAGGGAGCGGCAGAGAGTTGAAAATACTTCTTCCTCTTGTAACAGGAATTGATGATTTTTTACGGGCAAAAGAGGTTATCTCGCTTGCCATGAAAGAATTGGAGGAGGAAGGGTTCCCTTACAATAAAAATCCCCGAATAGGAGCAATGATTGAACTTCCCTCTATTGTTTACATGATTGATGAAATAACAAAAACTGCGGATTTTATCAGTATAGGAACAAATGACCTCACTCAGTATATTCTAGGTATTGATAGAACAAATGATAAGGTAAGTGACCTTTACATTCCCCATCACCCTTCAGTAATGAGAGCATTATACCAAATTGCTGCTTCCGCAAATAAGAATGATTGCCCCGTTTCTGTATGTGGAGACACTGCTGCTGATCCCGATATGCTTGAATATTTTATTGGCCTTGGAATCTATTCTTTCAGTATGGATCCGAGGATGATTCAGTTTGCCCGGAGGGAAATATCACGAATGGATCTTAAAAGTGCGCAGATTTTTGTAAAAGATATTATATCAAAAGGAACAGTTAACGAAATTGAAAATACTTTTTCGAGAAGGATGAAGACATCATAGAATGAATAGTGATAAACGAAGAGAAATAAAAAGTTTTGTAAAAAGAAAAGGGAGGATGAGTAAACTTCAGATAAATGCATTAAGAAATTTATCGGGAATTTTCTCTATCCCTTTTCAAGAAAAGTTAATTTCGTTTCATAAAATTTTTCAAAATAAAAACAACACTTTTCTTGAGATAGGGTTTGGAATGGGGCAGGCAACCGTAGAAATAGCTGAAAAAAACCCCGATAAAAACTATATTGGTATTGAAGTCCATACCCCCGGGGTAGGAAAACTTTTGAGTGAAATAGAATTAAGAGAACTTAAAAATATTAGAGTTATAGAATACGATGCTGTTGAAGTAATACATCATATGATCCCTGACAACAGTTTACAGGGTGTTCATATCTTCTTTCCTGATCCATGGCCTAAAAAAAAGCATCACAAACGGAGATTGATAAAGGATTCTTTTATCCGTTTACTTATTCCTAAAATCAAGGATGAAGGATATCTCTATATTGCAACTGACTGGGAACCGTACGCGGAATGGATAGTAGAAACATTAGGTCGATTTAATGAATTAGCCAATAAGTATGATCTGTATGCCGAACATATACCATGGAGACCTGTAACAGCCTTTGAAAAGAAGGGAAAAAATAAAAATCATCTTATACGAGATATTTGGTTTGATAAAAAGAAAACAGGACTTTAATATTAAAAATACTAATCAAGATAGTAAAAAAATTGTTTTTTATCCCCTTGTTTACCCATGAATAAACAGTCATAATAGATATTCAGAACTTACTTTACCGGAGGTCTCTTTAAAATATGAAAGAATTGAACAGTTTTCAGAAGTATGTATCTCTTGCCATGAAAAACAACAGAATTGATCCAGCAGCATTCTCCAGATATGACATAAAACGCGGATTAAGAAATAATGACGGAACGGGAGTTCTTGTCGGCCTTACCCAGATTGGTGATGTTCATGGTTACGTTGTAGATGAAAAGGAGAAAGTTCCTGTTGAAGGAAGGCTGAGGTACAGAGGGTTTAATATTAAAGATCTTACGGATGGGTTTATTAAAGAGAAAAGATTCGGATTTGAAGAAATTGTGTATCTTCTCCTTTTTGGAGAACTTCCCGGAGTAAAGGAACTAACTGATTTTACTTCACTTTTAGGATCACAGCGGAACCTTCCTGATGGATTTACAGAAGATATGATCCTAAAAGCTCCCAGCAGCAATATTATGAATAAGCTTGCACGAAGTGTTCTTGCTGCATACTCTTACGATGATAATCCTGATGAACAGACGGTAGAGAATTATTTAAGACAGTCCATTCAGCTTATTGCCTGGTTCCCCACTATGGTTGCGTACGCATTCCAGGCAAAAGAACATTATTACAATAATAAAACGCTTGTTATACATTCTCCGGATCCTGCCAAGTCAACATCAGAGAACCTTCTCATGCTTATCAGAGCCGACCGTAAATATACTCCCCTTGAAGCGGAACTCCTCGATTTGGCACTTGTTCTTCACGCAGAACACGGCGGAGGAAACAATTCTACCTTTACCATTCATTTGATTTCTTCATCTGATACTGATACCTATTCAGCGGTTGCTGCTGCAGTGGGATCGTTGAAAGGAGCAAAACACGGTGGAGCAAACATCAAAGTCCTGAGAATGATGGAAGATATTAAAAAGAATGTTACCAACTGGGACAATGAAAAGGAAGTCGCCGATTATCTTGGTAAGATCATTAGAAAAGAAACATTCGACCGAACCGGTCTTATTTATGGTATGGGGCATGCAGTCTATACATACTCCGATCCCAGAGCTGTTATTCTTAAAGATAAAGCTGAAGAGCTGGCAAAAGAGAAAGGCGCATCGGCGGAGTTTAATCTGTACACATTGGTGGAAAAATTAACGCCGGAAGTATTTAACAGAGAAAAAAACAGTACCAAGGTCATCTCAGCAAATGTAGATTTCTATTCCGGTTTTGTTTACAGCCTTCTGGGAATACCTGATGATCTGTATACTCCTATTTTTGCAATAGCCAGAATTGCAGGATGGAGTGCTCACAGGATAGAAGAGCTCATAAACGGCGGTAGAATTATGCGGCCTGCATATAAACATATAAGCCAGAAACAAAAACATTTTGTTCCACTTAAAGATCGTTAAAAAGAAAGGGGCTGTTGTAAAGAACAGCCCCTTTCTTTTTTTTCTAATATAATGAGCTAATCCGTTTCACTGGAAGCTTTCGAAGCCGCAATAACGGCTTCTGCTATCTTACCCGAAATACCCTCATAATGATCAAACTCCATATCAAAGGAACCTGTACCTGAAGTTATGGACTTTAGATCAATTGCATAGCGGAGCATTTCAGCCTGAGGAACGGTAGCATCAACCTCCATAATGCCGCCGCCGAGATTCTCCTGTCCAAGAACTCTACCGCGTTTTGAACTGAGATCAGATAATATATCTCCGAGATACTGTTCTTCGATATAAACACTCAATTTCATAATAGGTTCGAGAAGAACGGTATTTGCTTTCTTTAACGCCTCTTTCAGTGCTCCTTTACCAGCAAGTTTGAAAGCCATTTCCGAAGAATCCACAGGATGTTCTTTTCCATCAAGGACAGTAGCTTTCAGATCAACAATAGGATATCCTGCAAGAAATCCCTCACTCATACCTTCTCTTATTCCCTTTTCTATTCCGGGCATATAGCCTTTGGAAATAGAACCGCCTTTAATAGCATTTATAAAGGAAAAAGATTCACCTCTCGGAATTGGTTCGATTTTCAAGAGGACACGGCCGTACTGTCCATGGCCCCCTGATTGTTTTTTGTGGGTATATTCAGCTTCAGCTGATTTTGTAATTGTCTCCCGGTAAGCAACTTTCGGTACCTTCGTTTCAACTTCAATTTTCTGTCGTTCTTTTATCTTGTCAAGTATCATATTGATATGCAGTTCACCCATACCGCTGATGACGTTTTCTTTTGTTTCGGTATTAAAATTAACGGTAAAAGTAAGATCTTCCTCCGATGCTTTATGAAGGAATTCATTCAGTTTGTCTTCCGCTTTTTTACTTGCTGCGGAAACAGTAAGAGAATGTATCGGCTGAGGGAGCGCAAGCTGTTTAAAATGTAATACACGGGATGGATCACAGAGGCTATCATTCGTTTTTACACTATCCTGTTTTGTAAGTATCCCTATATCACCGGCAATAAGTTCTTTAACCTCAACCAGTTTTTTCCCTATGGCCCTGAATACTTTTGAACCTTTTTCTTTCCGCATCTCCCTTACATTCAGCAGTTCTGTACCTGAAGATAGTGTCCCTGATACAACTTTTACATAGGAAAGTTTCCCTGAAAATTGATCAATACTGGTTTTAAATACAAAAGAGCTGAAAGGATCAGTAACAGTCATTGGGACATCAATATCCTCTTCCTTATCATTCACTGCCTTTTCTTTATAAAGATCAGGAGACGGAGCAGCCGTAGTAATGAAATTGAGAAGAGAAACAATCCCGTTGTTCTTTAAGGAACTGCCGCAAAGCACCGGTACAATCTTGTAATTCCTCAAACCTTCCTGAAGTCCTTTCCGGATATCGTCAGGGTTCAGGGTTCCTTCTTCAAAATATTTTTCAAGCAGCTCATCATCTCCTTCCGCTGCTGTTTCTATCAAAGTTAGGCGGTATTTTTCAACTGACTCTTTCATATTTTCAGGTATATCAGAAGGCTCGTCATGCTCTCCATCTGTATGAACAAAATATGCTTTGTTTTCAATAAGATTTACAATACCCTTATAATCGTCTCCTGTACCCATGGGAATGGTAACGGGGACAAAAGTTTTATCAAACCTGGCATTAAGATCTGCAAAAGTCTGAACAAAATCAGCTCTTTCTTTATCCAGTTTATTGATAAAAATAATGCGAGGCATCTTACGGTTATTTAAACGACGCCACAATTTAATTGTTTCTATCTGTACAGCAGACCGGGCTCCCACAAGTAAAATTGCTGATTCTGCCGCACGGTACGAAGCAACAACTTCTCCAATAAAATCGGCGACTCCTGGAGTATCAAGAATATTAATCTGCTTTTCTTTCCATTGCATAGAAGCAAGGGCCGCATGAATGGAAATTTTCCGGTCAATTTCCTCACTGGTATAATCGCTTACACTTTTCCCGGAATCGGGCAATTCAGCTTTTGGAATAACGCCTCCGTTATAGAGCATCTGTTCTAAAAGGCTGGTTTTTCCCGTTCCGCCATGTCCTACAAGTGCTATGTTTCGTATGTCAGCGGTGGTTAAACTCATATATCCTCCCTTAATAAATACTTAGAATTATTCACTATAAAATCAGAATTTCCAGTTGTCAACATAAATCTTTCGCAGAAATTAAATTCCTCCGTCTTTTTTTGAAAAATAAGCAAATTCCATAGCAAAGGTTCCCCTTCCCTGAGTAAGGCTGCGCAGAGCAGTTGAGTAGCCGAACATATTTGCAAGAGGTACTTCAGCACGTATGTGCTCCATAGCAGGTTTACTTTCAAGGCTGTTGATAATTCCCCCTCTGCTTGTAATATGGCTTATAACCTCTCCAACGAAATCCTTGGGAGACAAAATATCGACATTCATTACCGGCTGAAGGAGAACAGGATCTGCTTTTCTGCATGCGGCATCAAAACCGAGAGAGGCAGTTGCTTCAAAAGCAAAAGCACTTGAAGTCAGTTGATCATACTGGGCATCAAGAAGGGTTACCTGTATATCTATAACAGGATATCCATACATAATACCTGACGGAAACGCATTGGTAAGTCCCCTGACAGCTGCGTCAGTAAATTCACGGGGAAGAAGCCCCTCCGGCAACTGGTTAATTATCTGGTTACCGCTTCCTTTTTCTGCAGGTTCAACCTGTAATGTCAACCCGGCAGTATTTTCTTTTCCTCCGACAAGTTTGTGAAATGTTTCTGTATGAATAATTTTCTTTGTTATAGATTCTCTGTACGTTACCTGGGGTTTCCCTACATTTGCTTCAACACGGAATTCTTTTAGTACCCTGTCCACGAGTATTTCAAGATGCAGTTCTCCCATACCAGCAATAATAAGCTGCCCGGTTTCTTCATTTTCCTTAACCGTAAAGGTAGGATCTTCCTTTTTAATTGTATCAAGGGCTTTTCTCAGTCTCTCCTGGTCAGATATGGTTTTTGGTTCAATGGCAATGGAAATAACCGGCTCAGGAAAATCCATTTTTTCAAGCAGCACCTGAAATCCCTCTGACCCAATAGTATCCCCAGTCTGTGCAGACTTAAACCCTACAATGACACCGATATCCCCCGCATTCAATTCATCAAGAGCTTCATGATGATTTGAATGCATACGGAAAATTCTATTTACTCTTTCCCGTTTGTGTTTTGTTATATTAAAAACCGCAGTTCCTTTTTTTATCGACCCTGCATACATGCGGACAAAACAGAGAGGCCCCGCTTCACGATCCGTCTGAATCTTAAAAACAAGGCCAAGAGGTCTTCCGGAAGTATCGGCTTTAATCTCAACCTCGGAATCATCTTTTACTTTATGCCCGGTAATAAGAGGAGCCTCCAAAGGGGAGGGAAGAAAGTTAATAACTCCGTCAAGAAGAGGCTGGACTCCGATATTTTTCAAGGAAGCACCAACAAAAACAGGAATGATGCTCCGGTTTAATGTTGCCTCCCGTATAATTTTCATAAGCAGTTCCGATGGTATATGCTCTCCTTCAAGAAAGAGTTCTGTAATTTCTTCAGAAAATGTTGAAACAGCATCAATAAGTTTTTCATACCATTCCTCAGCACTCTCGGCCATTTTATCGGAAATTTCAGATGCAACAATGGTACTCCCGTTTGTATCCGCTTCAAACCGGAGTTCTTTCATACTAATCAAATCAACAATACCTTCAAAATTCTGTTCGCTGCCGATAGGAAGATACAGCGGGACAGGATGTGCTCCCAGTTTTGATTTAATTTCTTCAAGCACACCAAAAAAGTCAGCTCCCAGTCTGTCAAGTTTATTAATAAAGGCAATTCTCGGTATATTATAATGATCAGCCTGATGCCACACTGTTTCCGACTGCGGCTCTACTCCGCCTACAGCACAGAAAATAGCAACTGCTCCATCAAGAACCCTGAGCGATCGTTCTACTTCCGCTGTAAAATCCACATGACCGGGAGTATCGATAATATTTATCTGATACTTCTGCCAGTAACAGGTTGTAGCAGCAGAAGTAATGGTAATACCTCTGTCCTGTTCCTGTTCCATCCAATCCATGGTAGCTTCACCGTTATCAACTTCACCTATTCTATGACTTTTACCGGTGTAGAATAAAATTCGTTCTGTTGTTGTTGTTTTTCCAGCGTCAATATGAGCCATAATCCCAATATTGCGCATTTTATCAATTGACATCTCAGTAACCTCTGCGGTTATGCTA
Organism: Spirochaetaceae bacterium; assembly: GCA_015493635.1. Taxonomy (GTDB): domain Bacteria; phylum Spirochaetota; class Spirochaetia; order B11-G9; family B11-G9; genus S145-15. The sequence continues at coordinate 91,206 of WGCU01000018.1, forward strand.
TCATAATCAATAAATAGAATAAAGGTAAAAGCTGTTTGCTCTTTAAGAATAAAAAAAAATTCAACAGTTCTATTGACACGTTTTTTGCTCTGTGATAATTTAGCTTTCATTAAACGTTGAGGGCGATTAGCTCAGCTGGGAGAGCGCCTGCCTTACAAGCAGGATGTCGGCGGTTCAAACCCGTCATCGCCCATAGTTATCTGTATATTAAGAATCTAAAACCGGTACACACCGGTTTTTTTATGCACGTTTTAAAAATCAGATTTCTTTTTCATGTTTTTTTCTACCTTGAGAATCTTTCAAAAAAGTGATATTTTACCAGTATGAAAAGTATAAAAGAAAATTTAGCTGATGTACGTTCCCGAGTGGAGAAAGCGGCAAAAGTTTCGGGAAGAAATCCAGATGATGTTAAAATAATGGCTGTTTCGAAAACACGGTCCCTGGAAGAAGTTGAAACCGCTTATGAAGCGGGGTTCCGCCTTTTCGGGGAAAACAGAGTCCAGGAAGCTGTTCAAAAGTTTTCAAACTTTCATACTGATGCAGCACTTCATATAATTGGTCATCTTCAATCAAATAAAGCCAAGGCAGCAGCGGAAATTGCGGATTGTATTGAATCTGTTGACCGGATTAAAATAGCACGGGTTTTGGATAAATATGCTGAAGCACTTCATAGAAAAATTAATGTCTTTATTGAATTTAATACTTCGGGCGAAGAAAGTAAAAGCGGGTTTACAACAGAAGATGATTTTTTTAGAGGTATGGATGAAATAGTACTTCTTAATAATATTCAGGTTACAGGTCTTATGACTGTCGGGCCTCTTGCCGGAGGAGAAACTGCTGTACGTAAAGCATTTATAATGCTTAGAGAACTTTTTAATAAAACCAAAACACAGTACCCGGAAGTCCCTTTGCAGGAGCTTTCCATGGGCATGTCTTCTGATTTTCCTATAGCAGTTGAAGAGGGTGCTACAATCGTCAGAATTGGAACACTTCTGTTCGGTCCGAGAATATACCCGGGGATTAGGTAATCTGCTTTTGAATAAAATTATCATTTTGATAGTATTGATACTATTTCTTCCTCCTTATATGTTTTCCCAGGAAAACCAGGGAAGCCAGAAAAGTACAGATACCTACATTCCTTACGAATCTTCTGAATTCCCACCATGGGCACGCGATCTAAGAAGGTTTGAAATTGTTTTTTTTGGAACCATCCCTTTTTCTTTTCTCTATGCATCAGCCGGTTATTCATTGTATACATACGCGTCACATGATTGGGATCCTTCATATGCTCCTCCTCTTCTTGGGAATAAAACTCCGCCTATTCTTACTAACAGTCAAAAAGTACAGATTATCGGGATTTCTCTGGGCATCTCTACTGCAGCAGCTGTTTTGGATTTTTTTATCGGTATTATAAAAAATGATGAATGAAAAAGATGAAACGTGTCTCAACATAACGGTTGAAGATACAGAAAGCTGCCGGATTGACCGGTATATATCAGAAAATCTTGGCTTATTTCCACGCAGTCAGATTAAAAACCGCAATCTTCGGGTTTTTCTCAATGATAAAGAGATGAAACTCAGCAAAAAGGTATCTTCAGGAGACATCCTTGAAGTTTTCTATTCCAGCCCTGATCCACTGGAAATAAAACCCGAAAAAATCCCCTTGAATATTGTTTTTGAAAATAAAGATGTCGTTGTTCTTAATAAACCTCAGGGACTTGTTGTCCATCCAGCACCGGGTAATTACACAGGGACCATGGTTCAGGGACTGATGTACTATCTTCAAAATCTGCAGGATGCTTTTCCTGAGGAAATTTTACGTCCCGGTATTGTTCACCGGCTTGATAAAGATACATCAGGAATTATAATTGCTGCAAAACATCCGGAGGCGCTTGAGTTTCTATCCCGTCAATTTCGTGAAAAAACAACAGAAAAGAAATATATTGCCTTTGTCAAGGGAGTATTCAAAAAGAGATCAGGGAGAATAGAGACATTTATCGCACGGGATCGAAACAACAGGAAAAAATTTGCCGTCTATGAATCTTCCGGGAAAAAAGCAGTAACAGAATATCAGGTCCTCAATATGCATAACGGGGTCTCTCTTGTTATCCTTACTCCATATACAGGAAGAACACATCAGCTGAGAGTACACATGAACTATGCAGGACACCCCATTATTGGAGATCCTCTCTATGGTAGAAAATCCAGGGAATTCCCGGACAGTACATTGATGCTCCACGCATTAAAGTTAAGAATTACTCTTCCCGGCGAAACAATTCCCCGTATGTTTCAGGCTGATATCCCTCCGCGGTTTACAACTTTCTATCACAATAAAACATATTTTCAGGATAATTTGAAAATTTTCTCTCAAGAATATCCTGAATATCAGGGTTAAACATTTTTTCCGCTTTTAAAGTCGATGGCGGCCCATGCCCGGGAAATATAAGCGTTGCATCTTTAAACTGTAGAAGTTTTGCTTTAAGAGTCTCTCTCAGTTCATCGTTCGTATTCTGCATTATAACTTTGCTCAACCTTCCGGCCCCAATAACATCACCGGTAAAAAGCATATCATCAATTTTAAAAAGAACAGAATCATTTGAAAAAGCAGGTGTGTCAATAACGGTTACGTTAAACCCCGATATGGTAAAATGCATCCCGTCATGAACTGATTTTACAGGAATTCCAAGTATTTCTTTTGATTTACTGTATATATCTATATCATAGATTTTTTTAAGTGTTTTTAAGCCTCCTATATGCGGAGCGTCATTATGTGTAATGAGAACATGGCGAATATAAAAATCATTATCTTCAATAAGTTTAAAAAGTTTTATATTTAGTTCTCCCGGATCGACAAGAATGGCATCCCCTCCTGTATCAGGCCCGATGAGATACGTATTGGAAAATCCATTAAGCGTAAAATTATAAAAACAACGCATGTCTTTCACCTTTCAAAAGCAGCCTCTTCATAATTCGAATATTTAAAATTAACATCAGTCCGGCGGGATCTGAAAAAATCAGCTTTCTTCACGTTACATTCTTTAAATGAAACATTATGAAGGGAAGCGTTTGTAAAGTTTGTGTAGTAGAGATTAGAATAACTGAAATCACTTGCCTGGATATCTGCCCCGATAAAGTTTGAGTTAACAATATCACTGTCGGAAAAATTACAATCTCTGAAGGATGATCCTGCAAAATTGGAATATTTGACAGTAACTTCTTTAAAAGAACAATGTGTGAAAGTCGAAAATTGGAAAAGAGAGAATAAAATATGGGATCCGCTGAAATCTATATCGGTGAAGGTACCGTAAGAAAAATTGCAGACAATTATTCTTTTGTCTGTAAGCGGCAAGGATTCAAGCTCAAGAGTTTCGAGATTGATATTTCTCACAAAGTGTTGTGTGCTTATCTCATTCTTAAACGTTTCTATGTATGCTTCTTTATCCTGAAGATGTTTAAGACACTTTTCCTTTCCTGATACTGCGTAATCGCTGCAGCCCGGTTCTACACAGGTATTGAAACTAAACATGATTTAATGGTACTTATGTTTATGTATATGTCAATATCATTGAGTCCATTATTGATGAATATATTAAAAGAAGATAAGATGGCTTTGTGAAGAGTAAACCTGTTGTATTTCTTGATTCCGGAGTAGGGGGCCTTCCCTATCTTTTAGAAGCAAAAAGAAAACTTCCCTCCAGAGATTTCATCTATCTGGCTGATAATAAAAACTTTCCCTACGGCGGAAGAGATATACTGTCGCTAAAAAAGATAGTCCATGAAATAATCGGGAAAGCATTAAACGCGTTTGATCCGGAAGCAGTTGTTATTGCCTGTAATACTGCTTCAGTTGTAACCCTGTCATCATTACGACAGAAATACGGAATTCCGTTTGTGGGAGTCGTTCCCGCAGTTAAACCGGCTGCCGAAAACACAAAAAACGGTATTATTGGGCTTCTTGCTACCGAAACAACGGTAAAAAACATCTATACAGATACATTGATACGGGATTTTGCTTCAGATTGTTCTGTCAGGAAATTTGCCGGGGTCAAGATTGTGGATTTTGTGGAAAATCAGCTCTATCAGTCCAACAGCATGAGAACAACAAAAATATTACAACCTGCTGTAACCTTTTTTAAAAAAGAGAAAATAGATACACTCATTCTGGGATGTACCCATTTCCTTTTTGTAAAAGACACGTTAAAGAAGATGCTTGGTTCTCAGGTTTCTATTATTGATTCTGTGGAAGGCGTTACGACACAACTGAAGAAAGTTATATCGTCCTGTCCGGAGAAACCGTTGGAAACTCATCGCTCCCGCTATACGTTTTACATTACGGGAAACAGATTTGACAGATCTAAATACGACGTATTTCTCCAGAAGTTCGAACTGGTTTGGGGTGGGACCCTTTGATACTGCAGGGGCAGGTTCTTTACGGTATAAATAACATATATACGGTTGAAAGCGGCAGCATGCGGTATGAATGCAGAATAAAGGGTAAAATTCTAAAGAGTACCGAAACAGTTTACAATCCTATAGCAGCAGGCGATTGTATATCCTTTGAGATTGATGATTCTTCTCCGGGAAAAGGGATGATAACGGAAAGATCATCACGGACCAGCGAATATTCCCGGTGGAACAGGAAGAGGAATGCCCCTCAAGTGATAGCCGTTAATTTTGATCTTCTTGTTATTATTGCTTCTGTTGATCAGCCGCCTTTCAGACCCCGTTTTGTTGATAGAATACTCGCTATGGCTGACCCTCTTATAGAAACAGTGCTTGTTCTTAATAAATCAGATCAGGAAATATCGGCACAGGTTTCTGAACGGATGGATGACTATAAAAGGATTGGATACGATTATCTGCTTACTTCTGCAAAAAACGGGAAGGGGATTGACAATCTAAAAAGCCGGATCAAGTTTAAAACAGCTGTTTTTGCCGGACAATCGGGCGTGGGGAAATCAACCCTCCTCAATGCCATGTTTCCCGAACTGCACTTGCGTGTCGGTGAAATTTCTGAAAAGTATAACAGAGGAAGACACACAACCAACTATGCACGGCTTATACCCATGAATCAATACAGCATTATCGATACTCCCGGGATAAGAGAAATCGAAGTGTTTAATATTGAACCATCAGATCTTGTTTTCCGTTTCCCTGAGTTTGTTCCTTTCAGCCGGAACTGTTTTTATCCTTCCTGCCTTCACAGGGAAGAACCATGCTGCAGTGTTACGGAAGCTGTCAAGAATGGTCAAATTCATAAAGACAGATACTTCAGTTATATAAAAATTTTATCAGATATAATGAAAAAAAACAGGTATTAATTCTATGCATACAAAAGCTCTGGGTTTACTTGAATTTGACAAAATATTTACCCTTCTAAAAAATGAGTGTTTTTCTGCTGAAGGGGAAATACTTCTCGGGAAACAGGACTTCTTTTTTAACAGGGATTCATTATCTGTTTTTCAGGATACAGTAGAGCAGCTTAAGAAATATCTTGATTCAGAAAATATTTTTCCTGATATTCATCTTCCATCGCTGACTGCGTTGATTGAAAAAACAGGAAAACCGGGTGCTGTTCTTGAGGGTATTGAACTTTACCGTATAGCAGAGTTCTGTACAGCATCACGACGGCTGAAAAGATTTTTTACAGAAAATGAAATTCCTGATACTCCGCTTGTTATTTCTCTTGTTACGAAGATGGCTGATCTGAAAGATGTTGCAGATACAATTAATGCAATTATTGATACTTCAGGAAATGTGCGGGAAAATCATCCTCTTCTTAAAAAGATGCGTAATGAACTGAGAGATCTTAATTCCCGCATGACGGTGCTTACTGCCGTATACATGAATCAAGCAAAAGATATCTGGCAGGCAGATGTTCCAACAGTACGGGACGGAAGGACGGTTCTCCCTCTTAAATCAAATTACCGGGGTAGAATAAAAGGCATTATTCATACTGTATCTTCCAAGGGAGCAACTGTTTTTATTGAACCTTTTGATATTCTTGAGCTGAATAACAAAATTACCATTAAAGAAAACGAAATAACCCTGATAATCAGAAAAATATTAAAAGAACTTACCGGTGCGGTTGCTCTTCATAACGCGGAATTGATCCTCCTTTCAGAACAGACGGCATATCTTGACACACTTGTCGCGCGTGCGCGATTTTCAATACGGTATCATTGTATCAGAGCTGAGACGGGTGGACCGGTGAAACTAAACAGGGCAAGGCATCTTCTTCTTGGCAAAGATGCTGTACCGATAGATGTTGATATACATGATGATCTTAACGCGCTTATTCTTACGGGTCCTAATGCGGGGGGGAAAACTGTTACCTTAAAAACAGTGGGGCTTTTTGCCCTTATGAATCAGTTCGGTATGGATATACCAGCTGAAGAAGGGAGTATGCTTGATGTTTTTGATTCTGTTTATGCTGATATCGGAGATGACCAGTCTCTGGAGAACTCTCTCTCCACTTTTTCCGCTCATATGAAGAATATTGCTTTTATTGTGAATAATACAACTGAACACTCTCTTGTTCTCCTTGACGAAATTGGATCGGGAACTGATCCCGCGGAAGGGGTTGCCATTGCCATGGCTGTTCTTGACAGCCTCATTGAAAAAAAATGTATTGTTTTAACAACATCACATCATGGCCTGTTAAAAAATTATGGGTATACCCGTCCGCATGTTTCCAACGCATCTATGGAGTTCGATTCTTTTAGTCATACACCGACATACCGAATCATTTTTGGAATGCCGGGAGAAAGCCATGCTATCGAAATTGCAAAAAGGAGCGGGATACCAGAAAAAATAATTGAGCAATCCGAGCGTTACCTTCATTCAAAGCAGAGTGATATCAGCGAAATGATAAAGGAACTGGAGAAGAAACATCGTGAGTTATTTGAAAGGGAGAAACAACTTCGGGAAGAGATAAAAAAACATGATCTAAAAGTATTGGCGCTTAATCAAAAAGAATATTTTCTTAAAAAAGAGGGGTACGGAGAACTTAAAAGATTCATGCTTCAGTCACGTAAAAATCTTGAAAACCTGGTAAAGGAGTTAAGGGAAGGTGAAATAACAAAAGAAAAGACACGGAAAGTAAAGCAGTTTATTTCCCATATTGAAGAAAAAACGCGTCAGGAAGAAGATTTTTCACCTGCCCCTTCAGCAGGGATAACACGTACCGAAGAGGCGGTATTAAAAGAAGGAATGAATGTAGAGGTTGGATCCTACCGGCGACCGGGCAAGCTGATAAGAAGAGAAAAGAAGGGTACGTGGCTTGTTTCTGTCGGTGCAGTAAAAATGAGTTTCCCTGTTTCAGAAATTTATCCCGGCCCTGATGGAATACCTTCTCAGAATTCATATTCTGTCTCAATTTCAGGAGTACTCTCGGAAAATCATCCTGTCTTTGTTTTGGATATCCGAGGACTGAGGGCAGAAGAGGCAATTATAAAGGTGACAAAACAGCTTGATAGTGCGATAATGAGCGGTATGAGAGAGTTTGTCATTGTCCATGGTAAAGGAGAGGGAACATTAAGTGGTATAGTGTCAGATATTTTAAAGGCATCTCATGATGTTCTCGAATTTTCTTTTGCAAGACCCGAAGAGGGAGGAGCCGGGAAAACAATTGTCAGACTCAAGGAATAGAAGATGAAAGCATTATTCCCTTTTTTATTGTTATCTGTGTTGTTGTTTTCTTCATGTCTTGACAGTACCGTATCCATAAAACTGAACAAGGATTTATCAGGATCTCTCGAAGCTATGTACACTATCTCAGGAGAAAGCGAGTATGTATCTTCTGATCTTGTTACCATGAAATACGAATATCTCCCTGTCGATGGTGCAACTTTAAAACGTATTGCAGATGAAACCGATGGAATTACCCTGAACAGTTTTAAACAGACAAGAACAGGAAATAATCTGCTTGATACCCTGACAGTGCATTTTACACATCTCAAAGATATTGAAAAACTGTCAGGTTATACCGGAGAGGTAAAAATACTTTCACTTTCAGAAAAAACAGCTGGAGTTTTAAAAGTTACCTTAAGGAATCCTCTTGATAAAGATATCTCTTCGAAAACACTACAGCTTCTTACTGCACTGTACAGCAAGCAAAAAATACATATTTCAATAAAGGTTTCCGGATTTATTACAAATACTGACAAGGGAGCTCTTGCAGAAGATCCTTCAGTTGCAGTGTATGATCTTCCCCTTATGGAGCTCCTGCAGAGTGCGAACCCTATTGTATGGACCATCACCTACCGGAAATAAGGAGGGCCGGAATAGAAAATCTGTATATGGAAGAGTGGGAAGCAACACTCAGAAGAATTTTTAGCGAAATAGATGTTTCGCTTGAAAACACTTATGGTATTTCTTATCCCCTCCATCCTTCGCGTCTTCACAGAGGGGAAGCAGCCAACAATGCTTACGATGGCCTCTTTAGTGTCGGCGCCTCGTTTTCCGCCGGATACGGATCGGTATACGGAAGAGGATGGGTATTTGATATTCATATGTCAACACTTTCTCCTGTAGACGGGGAGCTGACAGAAAAAATATACCATGATGCAGTATTGCTGCTGCGCAAACTGTTGAAAAAGTATTATCCGGAGAGGAACATTCGTGTTAAAAAGGATGGCAAAGTCTATAAAATATTCGGAGATCTCCAGATCTCATATAAAAATCCTGATTAATTCTTGATTTCCCGTATGTATATTTTTATACTTTATTAGCAAAGGAGTTTTATATGGTTGAAAAGCTTTCCAAATTCTTCAAAATACTTTCGGTTGAATTCCTTGATCTTGAAGAGGGTCTTGAAGCCCATATTAATGCCAGTAATGAACGGTACCGTAAAAAGGAAATAACTTCATATGTCCACAAGGAAAACACCGCATTACTGGAACGTGAGATTACCGATATTCGATTCCTTAGAGAAAAAATTCAGGACGTTTCGGGTAATAATTTCAATACTCTCGATGATGCCGCCGAAGAGATTGTAAGTGTTATTAACAGTTTCACCGGTATCCCCCACGCAGTCCATCAGTATATGGAGAGAAAAGTCTGGAAAGTACTCGAATATGTAAACGTTTTTGAGAAATAATATTGAACAATAGATTCTATTGTTATAGTATGTAGATAATTTCTATAAAGAAGCTTTAAGAGGATAGTATGGATGTACAGTTAAAAGAACTGATTGAGAAAATTAAAACCGAAGGGGTGAAAACCGCGGAAGAACAGTCAGCAGAAATTATTCGGGAAGCAGAGAAAAAAGCAGCTGCGATTATTTCTAAAGCTGAATCGGACAGTGCTGCGCTTTTGGAAAAAAGGAAAAGTGAGGCAGACCAGTTTGAAGCAAGCGGTAGAGAAGCCTTAAAGCAGGCAGGACGGGATCTCCTTCTTGCAACTCGAAAACATCTTGAAACTCTCTACGGAAAAATTCTTGAAGAAGAAACTGCAGCAGTTCTGAATGGTGATTTTCTTAAAAACTCCATTACTTCACTTATCAGTAACTGGAAAGATGATATTTCTGATATGACAATATTGCTTCCGGAAAATCAGATTACAGAACTCGAAAAGGGAATACGCGCAAAAGTTGGAGATTCATTAAAGAACGGACTTGAAATAAAACCCATTCAGGGAATTAAATCGGGTTTCAGGCTTTCTAAAAAAGACGGATCCGTATACTATGATTTTACTTCTCATGGAATAGCGGAAATACTTTCGTCACTTTTGAATCCGCGTATAGCTGAATTACTCCGGGAAGCTGCTGCCGGGGAGGCATAGTGTGAGCCAGTACTATTTTACTGTCGCTGCATTACCATATCTGGATTTTGAATCTGCTCCTTCCATTTCTTATGTTGATTTTTTATCGTTTTGTGAAAGCACCCTTACCCCCCATGACTATGAATTACTCACAGCAGCACATCTTGATGGTTCCCTTCCTGAAGGCTTTTCCCATCCGGTGCTCACGGCATGGTCCATATTCGAACAATCATTACGTAATGAACTGGTAAAACTCAGAGCTCCTCAACTGGGAATGGATACAGAGAAGTATGTGAAATTATTTATAGATAACACAACAACATCGCTTATAGCACGCAACAGTATTAAAGAGGAAAATCCGGAAAAAGCAGAAGAATATCTGGATAAAGAACGGTGGAATTTTTTCAGTGAACTTGAAGCCGGACATGATTTTGATATAGGGAAATTGATAGTTTATTCACTTCGGCTACAGCTTCTCGAAAGGAAGAATCTTTTCGATGAAGAAAAAGGGAAAAATGGGTTTCAGGAAATATATGAACAAATAAAAACGGCAATCAAGGATGCGTGATATGTCCTTACGCCGGCAAAGCGGAGATTTTAGATGATAAAGAGTAGTGGTAAGGTGGTTGGTGTCAACGGAAACATGGTCTCTGTTGAAGTTGAAGGCCAGGTATCCCTGAATGAAGTAGGTTACATAGTTTTGGGTGACCAACGGTTAAAATCCGAGGTTATCCGTATAAAAGGTTCCCGTGCCGAAATGCAGGTTTTCGAAATGACAACAGGCATTGGCATTGGTGATGCGGTGGAACTTACCGGAGAACTTTTAGCAGTTGAATTGGGACCTGGATTGTTAACACAGATATTTGACGGTTTACAGAATCCGCTTCCCCAGCTTGCTGAGAAATGCGGTTTTTTTCTACAGCGGGGTATATATCTCAACGCCCTTCCCCGTGATAAAAAATGGGATTTTACGCCTCTCGTAAAAGCGGGGGCTTCAGTAACAGATGGAGATTCTCTCGGATTTGTTCCGGAAGGCATATTTAAACATCAAATTATGGTACCTTTCAACTATACAGACTCATATACGGTCAAGAAGATAGTACCTGCCGGCAAATATACCGTTGAAACTGAAATAGCAGTTATTGAAGATGAGAAGGGGAACCAGTTCCCTGTGACAATGATGTTTACTTGGCCGGTAAAACGCGCAATCACTTCTTATGCTGAACGTTTAAAACCTGTTGATCCCATGATAACAAAAGTAAGAATCATTGACACATTTCTCCCGGTAGCACTGGGAGGTACCTACTGTATCCCTGGTCCTTTCGGTGCAGGAAAAACTGTTCTGCAGCAGGTTACAAGCCGTCATGCAGAGGTTGACATTGTAATTATTGCAGCATGTGGTGAACGCGCCGGAGAAGTTGTGGAGACGTTAAAAGAGTTTCCGGAACTCATTGATCCGAAAACAGGAAAATCGCTGATGGAACGGACCATCATTATATGTAATACGAGTTCCATGCCGGTTGCTGCACGGGAAGCATCAGTGTATACAGCTGTTACCCTGGCAGAATATTACCGCCAGATGGGGCTTAACTGTCTGCTTCTTGCAGATTCTACATCCCGGTGGGCTCAGGCCATGAGAGAAATGTCCGGAAGACTTGAGGAAATACCAGGAGAAGAAGCTTTTCCCGCATATCTGGAATCAGTTATTGCAGGATTTTACGAAAGGGCCGGACTTGTCAGACTACGTAATGGGAAACAGGGATCGGTAACTATTGGAGGGACAGTAAGTCCAGCAGGTGGTAACTTTGAAGAACCGGTAACTCAGGCAACCCTTAAAGTTGTTGGAGCATTTCATGGTTTGTCCCGGGAACGTTCCGATGCACGTAAGTATCCTGCCATTCATCCGCTGGATAGTTGGAGTAAGTACAGCAGTATTATTCCTCATGAACAGGTAGAATATGCCCGTAAAATTCTTTTTAGAGGAAACGAAGTAGGGCAGATGATGAAAGTTGTCGGGGAAGAGGGAACAAGTATCGATGATTACATCACCTATCTGAAATCTGATTTTCTTGATTACGTATACCTTCAGCAGAACTCTTTTGATCCGGTTGATGCGGCAGTAAGCGTCGAACGGCAGAAGTATGTTTTTACTATACTTATTGATATTCTTGCTGCAAGTTTCAGCCTTACAAGCAAGAATGATGCCCGGCACTTCTTTAACCAGCTTAGACAAAAATTTCTTGATTTTAATGGTTCTGAATGGCAGGGAGAAGGTTTTAAAAAACTCGAAAATGAAATTAAATCAATGGTCGCTGACAAAAAGAACTCTTAAGGTAAGGTAGGAATAAAAAAATGCGGAAAATATACAGTAAAATAGATTCAATTGCTGGAAATGTCATAACTGTTTCGGCTGACGGAATAAAATATGGTGATCTGGCAGTTGTTTCCTCCACTTACGGAGATTCTCTTGCCAATGTTATCAGACTTGATGGTGAAAAGGTTGCTCTTCAGGTATTCTCCGGAGGCCGGGGTATATCAACAGGAGACGAAGTCCGTTTTCTGGGACATCCCATGGAGGTTTCTTTTTCGGATAATCTGCTGGGACGAATCTTTACGGGAAGCGGAAAACCGCGGGATAAAGGTCCGACTCTTGAAGAAAATATGATTGAGATTGGAGGCCCTTCCGTTAATCCTGCCATGAGAATTATACCGCGTAATATGATCCGTACCGGTATCCCGATGATTGATGTATTTAATTCTCTTGTTGAATCACAAAAACTACCTATTTTCTCTGTATCAGGAGAACCGTACAATGAACTGCTTGCCAGAATCGCAATGCAGGCAGAGGTTGATATGATTATTCTCGGAGGTATGGGTTTAAAGTACGATGATTATCTCTACTTTAAGGAAACGCTTGAAAATGGTGGCGCCATGAGCAGGACCATCTTCTTTGTTCATACAGCTGCTGATCCGATAGTTGAATGTCTCCTCGTTCCTGATCTGAGTCTGGCTGTTGCGGAAAAATTTGCACTTCAGGGAAAGAAGGTTCTTGTACTGCTTACCGATATGACAAATTTTTCGGATGCTATGAAAGAAATTGCCATTACCATGGAGCAGGTTCCCTCAAACAGAGGGTATCCCGGAGATCTATACAGTCAGCTTGCTTCCCGTTATGAGAAAGCTGTTGACTTTGAAGGAGCTGGGTCCATAACCATTCTTGCGGTAACAACAATGCCGGGTGACGATGTTACACATCCTGTTCCTGACAATACGGGCTATATAACGGAAGGTCAGTATTACCTCCGGAACGGAAGAATAGAGCCCTTTGGGTCTCTTTCCAGGCTGAAACAGATGGTAAACAAAGATACCCGTGAAGATCACCGTGCACTTATGGATGGTATGATTAAACTTTACGCCTCCTATAAAGAATCACTGGAAAAGATGTCCATGGGTTTTAGAATGTCTGACTGGGATGAGAAACTTCTTAAGTATGGAGAGCGTTTTGAAGCAGAAATGATGGACCTTTCTGTCAATATTCCCCTTGAAAAGGCTCTTGATAAAGGATGGGAGATCCTCGGAGAATCTTTTACATCGGAAGAAACAGGTTTGCGAACAGATTTAATCAATAAATTCTGGCCGGGAAAAAAGGAAGAGAATTAAAAGATGCCTGCTGTAAAGCTGACGAAAAATGAACTTAAAACACAAAAAGACTCGTTAAAACGCTTTAAAAGATATTTGCCGACCCTTATTTTGAAAAAGCAGCAGCTGCAGATGGTAATAAGGCAGGTAGAACAGAAAATCAAGGATGTTGAAACACGCCGTGATGAGGTGTATCACCTGCTGGAATCATGGATTTCTGTATTCGGTGAAAACCTGAATCTTATGAAATATATAAAAATTAAATCAATTGTTAAAGATACGGGGAATATTGCAGGAGTCGATATACCGGTTTTTAGTGATTTAGAGTTCCAGTTTGTAGAATATAATCTTTTTGTAATGCCCCTGTGGGTTGATGCCGGTCTGGAAGTTCTAAAAAAAATGGCATCTTTTGACGCTGAGATTGAGGTTCTTTCGGAACAGCATAGCCTTCTTGGACAGGAATTAAGAATTACGACACAGCGTGTTAATTTGTTTGAAAAAGTAAAAATACCGGAAACTGCCAGTAATATCCGTAAGATACAGATTTATCTGGGAGACCAGCAGACTGCTGCTGTTGTCAGGGGTAAAATGGCCAAGAATAAGATCATGAAGGAGTCAAAAGTATGATAGTTCCTATGAAAAAAATATTTTTACTGCTTCTCGAATCAGAAAAAACTGAGGCACTAAAAAATCTTCGTGATCTTGGTGTTGTACATTTAGAGTCTCTTACTGGTAAAAGCAGCCTGCTTGATGATCTTACTATAAAAAAAGATATTGTGCAGAGGAGTATTTCTTTACTTTCGGGGATAACGGTAAAAAAATCATCTGTTAAAGAAGCCAATGAAACAGTACTTGAAATAGCAAAACGAATTGTCAACCAATATGAAAAAAAGAAAAATATTACTGAAGAGATTAGAAATCTTGAAAAAGAATGTGAAAGGCTTGAAATATGGGGAGATTTTAATCCAGAGGATATTCATGAACTTGAAGGAAAAGGAATACGTATACGGCTTTTTGAATTGAATAATGATGATAAAAAGAACCTTCCTGATACGGTAACCGTTTTCCCTGTAGCATTGAAGAAAAAAATTACCTATGCTGCATTGATTGTTCCCGATGATGTCAAACTCCCGGATTTAAAAGAAATTACCCTTCCGGAAAAAAGTATTACAGCGTTAAAAAACGCCATCAATGAAAAAACAAAAGAAAAAAAAGCAATCGAAACTGAGATTCAAACTCTTTCCAGCGCTTTGCCGAGGCTTAAACAGCTGCTTGAAGAAATCAACGGTGAAATTGAGTTCGAATCTGCCCGCTGCAGTATGAATACTGAAGGAAGGGTTGCATACCTTACCGGTTTTGTTCCTCTTCCCGCCATCGATGAAACAATCAATACAGCTAAAAAGAACGGTTGGGGAATTCTTCTCAAGGACCCAGATGACGGTGATATTGTACCTACTTTAGTACAGAATCCAAAAGCTATTCGAATTATAAAGCCGGTCTTTGATATTTTGAATATTATCCCCGGTTACAAAGAAAGAGATATCAGTCTTTTTTTCCTCCTTTTTTTAAGTATTTTCTTTGCCATGATTGTTGGTGATGCCGGATATGGATTGATATTTTTAACAGCATCATTGTATTTCGGATTGAAGGGGAGAAAAAAAACCGGCCATTTTTCCGACATGATATTCTTCATGATAGTTATGAGCAGTTTTACCATTATATGGGGAGCTCTTACCGGTACTTGGTTCGGTTCCATAACAATTGCCAAACTGCCATTTTTTAAGGCAATTACCATTAAGAAAATAGCAAGTTTTAGTACAACGGATACATCTTCTCTGGTAAAGCATATCTGTTTTATTCTTGGTACCATCCAGATAAGTATTGCCCATATCTGGAACTTTATTGAAGATATCAAAAAGAAACCTGTCTTGAGAGCTTTTGCTCAGCTTGGATGGCTTTCAATGGTAATTGGCCTTTATTTTCTCATTTTGAATTTTGTGCTCAGTCCGGTTAAATATCCGGTTCCTGATTTTGCGAAATACATGATCTTTGGAGGTTTTGCTGCTGTTCTGCTCTTTTCAGAACAGGAAGGAAATATTTTTAAAGGGATTTTAAAGGGATTTTCCAGTTTAATGACGATATTCTTGAGTTCAATTGGTGCTTTTTCAGATATTATTTCATATATCCGCCTTTTTGCCGTAGGGCTTGCGACCCTTGCTGTTGCAAGTAGTTTTAATGCAATGGCTGTGGGAATGGGTCATGGCGTTGTCGGTATTATCGGAAGTGTTATAATACTTCTGCTCGGACATGGGTTGAATCTTGCAATGGGATCTCTTGCAATTATTGTACATGGTGTCAGGTTGAATCTTCTTGAATTCTCCGGACATCTTGGAATGGAATGGATAGGGATTAATTATAATCCCTTTAGAAATAGAAAGATAGAAAAAGAAGGAGAAAAATAATGAGCATTGGAATGTTGGGAATGAGTGCTGCTTTAGCTTTTGCTGCTATGGGATCTGCGATGGGTGCCGGTGCAGCAGGAATGGCAGCAATTGGAGCATGGAAAAAATGTTTTGCTCAAAACAGACCGGCTCCGTTTACGCTTATTGCGTTTGCAGGTGCACCGCTTACTCAGACTATTTACGGTTATATTCTTATGAATACTCTTCTTGCTGCTCAAAAATCCCTCCCTGACTGGTTTGTCATCGGAGCCGGTATATTCGGCGGTACAGCCATGGGATTATCTGCGTATGCCCAGGGAAGAGCTGCTGCATCGGCATCAGATGCTTTTGCAGAAACGGGAAAAGGTTTTGGTAACTATCTGATGGTTTTAGGGGTTATTGAAACGGTAGCATTATTTGTTATGGTATTCCTTATGGGAGCTGTCTCAGCAGTTTCTGCATAATATCAACCCACCGTAAGCAGAAAGAGACGCAGGTCATTCCTGACGTCTCTTTTTTTAAATGTGGTAAAGATGAAGACGAAAAGTGTAAAAATAGGTCATGTTATTATAGGCGGAGGATTTCCTGTTGCTGTACAGACAATGTGGAAAAAGCCCCTCTCAAAAAACACTGATGAAATTCTCTCTGAAATTAAAAGGCTGAAAAATATGGGATGTGATATCCTGCGGTTTTCAGTACCTGACAGCACGAGTTCTGAGTATCTGGGTAAGCTTATACCGGACTCAGTTATACCACTCGTTGCAGATATCCATTTTGACTATAAACTGGCATTGGAATGTATTGGATTCGGGATACAGAAAGTCCGTATTAATCCTGGTAATATTGGTGCATTATGGAAAGTAGAGGAGATTGTCCGGGCTGCATCCGACAAGAACGTTCCTATCAGGGTTGGTGTAAACGGAGGATCGCTTCCCCGGGACCTGCAGAATTATGGTAACAGAGCAGATGCGATGGTATTAGCAGCAGAGAGAGAACTTAATGTATTTGAAAAACTCGGGTTTAAAGACGTCGTGTTTTCATTGAAATCTTCCGATATAGAGAGTACTGTGTCCGCAAATAGTACCTTTTCAGAAAAATACCAGTACCCTCTACATCTTGGAGTTACAGAAGCAGGGCCCCTCATACCGGGAATTGTAAAAAGCACCATAGCCCTTACGAAACTCCTTGCACAAGGAATCGGTGATACCATACGGGTTTCTCTGTCTGATGAACCGGTTAACGAAGTAATTGCTGGAAACGAAATTTTAAAAGCATCGGGTTTAAAAAATGACGGTGTTTCTATTATCTCCTGCCCGAGATGCGGTCGGGCTTCTTTCGATACTCACAAATTTGTAAAGAAACTTGAACCTCTTCTTTACAGCCTTAAAAAAAATATATCCATAGCAATTATGGGCTGCATTGTGAACGGACCGGGGGAAGCCCGGGATGCTGATCTTGGTATCACCGGTTCAGGAGACAATGTTGTTATTTTCCGAAAAGGGAAAATCATTCATCGAATAAAAGCTTCAGAAGCTGTAAAAATATTTACGGAGGAACTTGAAAAAATTGATTAGAAAAATACCGGTACTGTATATCTTTATTTTTCTTTTTTCCTGCCGTTTTTTGTATGCTGCAGATCCTCTCTGGCTGCAGCTTGATACCGGCAAAGAAGCTGTTTCAACTGGTGATTTGGGACATGCAGTTCTTATTTTCCGTGAAATATTAAAACAGCAGCCGAACAATCCCGAAGCACAAAAATGGCTGGGAATTATATATGAAAAAGAAGGTGAATTCTCTCTAGCCGAACTGCAGTTTAAAAAAGCTCTTAAAAATAAAAAAAACATGCTTATAAAAGAGGATGAATACTATATCAGCTACCATCTTTCAGAAATTTATGCCCATGAAAATAATTGGAAAGAATATGTGAATGTGTTGCAGCAGATCATCACTGATGCTTCATGTGAGACAATAACCCCGTCTGTTCAGCACCAGATGACTACACTCTTACAGAAAAGCGGAATAGACAAATTCTTTGAATTGTACCGACCGGAAGCTAAAATAACATTGAAGGCGCATTATCTTCTGGGTATGTATTACTTTAAAAGGGAACAGTATACAGATGCATTGAATCATTTTATATTTTCATTAGGCGAACCAGTTCATGTCATGATTGATGAAATAAAAACCTATGATCCGTCATATTCCTATGAAATTACAAAAAAAATCTCTCCCATGGAAAAATTGCTACAAGAAATCCGGGCCAACAAACGTATTACCGCATACTTAAATGATGTTTCATTTTACAAAAGTTTTCTCTATACCGGGGAATCGGTTGTCTATAACGGTAATAAGACAAAGGGGATGCAAATGGTGGAACTTGTTATTCAGTTTTCACCCGAATTGGAGTTGCGGAACCGTGCCAGAATGTTTTATATACAACAATGAACAAAATTATTATTAAAGGAGCACGGGAACATAATCTTAAAAATATTGATCTTCAACTGCCCCGGAATAAACTGATTGTTGTTTCAGGATTAAGCGGTTCAGGAAAATCATCTCTCGCTTTTGATACAATTTTTGCCGAAGGGCAGCGCAGGTATGTTGAATCCTTATCAGCTTATGCCCGTCAATTCCTTGGGAAAATGGATAAACCTGATGTTGATTATATTGAAGGGCTCTCTCCCGCTATATCCATTGAGCAGAAGACAACTCACAAAAATCCACGTTCAACAGTTGGAACGGTTACAGAAATATACGATTATTTCAGACTCCTCTGGGCCAGAATAGGTGATGCACACTGTCCTCTATGCGGTAAACCAATTAAAGAACAATCAGTTGACCAGATACTTGCTACCATTCTTGGATTTGATGAAGATACGAAAATTATGATCCTTGCTCCTGTTATAAAAGGGAAAAAGGGAGAACATACAAAAATCCTGAAAGATGCCATGCAGTCCGGATTTGTCAGAGCAAGGATTGATGGGAAAATTCTTCTTCTTACAGAAGATATACCATCTCTTGAGAGAAAGAAAAAACATACAATAGAAATTGTTATTTCCCGGATCAATGTTTCCAAAGAAAAAAGAAAACTGCTTGCAGAATCAGTGGAAACTGCTCTTTCCATTGCTGATGGGAATATGATTGTTCTGGATGTTGATACTTCGAAAGAGTTTTTTTTCTCACAAAAATATTCATGTTATGAATGCGGTTTCAGTATGCCTGAATTGCAGCCAAGACTTTTTTCTTTTAACAATCCTTATGGGGCATGTGAAGAATGTTCAGGTCTTGGTCAAACACTTGAGTTTGATCCGGAACTTGTTATCCATGATAAACAACTATCGTTTAATCAAGGGGCTATTCAGACGGTAAATCCACGGGCAGCCTGGCAGCGAAGCTGGTTTGAAGCGCTCGCATCCCACTATCATTTCAGTCTTGATACTCCTTTTAATGCTTTACCTGAACATATACTGGAGATAATTTTACACGGCTCTAAAGATGAGATAGATGTTACCTATAAAAGTAAATCAGGATCAGGTAAATATCAGTACAGGTCGCGTTACAAAGGGATTCTTCATGAATTAAAGAGACGCTATCTCGAAACAAATTCGGACGGTATCAAAACCTGGCTTGAAAAGTACATGTCTCAAAAGAAATGTCCCCGTTGTAACGGAAAACGTCTGAAGGACGAAAGTCTTGCTGTTACCGTCGGAGGAATGAATATCCATGAAGCCACACTTCTTTCAATAGACGAAGCTTTGGAATTTTTTTCCAATATACAGTTGACTGATACACAAAAAACCATTTCCCTTCAGATTATGAAAGAGATACATGCCAGACTATCATTTTTAAAAAGTGTTGGATTGGGATATCTTACACTGGAAAGAAAAGCCTCCACACTTTCCGGAGGAGAAGCCCAGAGGATCCGTCTTGCAACCCAGATAGGTGCTTCCCTTGTTGGAGTTCTTTATATTCTTGATGAGCCGACAATCGGCCTGCATCAACGTGATAATCATCGACTTATTGAAACACTTGAGCATCTGAGGGACATAGGGAATACTCTCATTGTTGTGGAGCATGACGAAATGACTCTGAGAGCTGCTGATTATATTGTTGATCTTGGCCCGGGAGCAGGTGTTCATGGAGGTAATATAATTGCCCGGGGTACCCTTTCCCAAATACTTAAAAATAAGAACAGCATAACCGGTAAATATTTAAAGGGTGATATCATTATTCCTGTTCCATCTTCACATAGAAAGGGAAAGGGGAAATATATAGAGATTATAGGTGCAAAGGAACACAATTTAAAAAATATCAACGTGAAATTTCCTCTGGGAAAACTAGTTGTCATTACCGGGGTCTCAGGATCAGGAAAATCAACGCTGCTCGGGGATCTTCTCTATCCCATTCTTATAAATAGAATAGGAAGAAGTAAAAGGCTTGAAGGTGCATATGATTCTGTCACAGGGTTTGAGTTTATTGATAAAATCATCAATATTGATCAAAGCCCGATCGGACGAACCCCCCGGTCAAACCCTGCAACCTATGTCGGGCTTTTTACCCCTATACGTGAGCTCTTTGCTGCTCTTCCGGAATCAAAAGCACGCGGATACAAACCCGGAAGATTTTCATTCAATGTAAAAGGCGGCAGATGTGAAAACTGTAGTGGTGACGGGACTATAAAGATAGAAATGCATTTCCTTCCCGATGTATATATTACCTGTGATGTTTGCGGGGGAAAAAGATTTAACAGTGAAACTCTTGATATACGGTATCACGGGAAAAATATTCATGAAGTTCTCGAAATGACAATAGAGGAGGCATCAGTTTTTTTTAGTAAAATACCTTCGGTAAAACGTAAACTTGATACTCTTCTTTCTGTAGGTCTTGGATATGTGAAGCTCGGACAGTCTGCCCTGACGTTGTCGGGTGGTGAAGCACAGAGGGTAAAGCTGAGTCTTGAACTTTCAAAACGTGGCACCGGCAGAACTTTTTATATTCTTGATGAACCGACAACGGGTCTTCATTTTGCTGATGTCAAAATGCTCATGGAAGTATTAAATCAACTTGCAGATACGGGAAATACCGTTGTTCTTATTGAGCATAACCTTGACGTTATTAAACAAGCAGATTATATCATTGATCTGGGTCCTGAAGGCGGAGAAGAGGGCGGACGGATTGTTGTGGAAGGAACTCCAGAGGAAGTAGCTGCCTGTAGTACCTCATACACCGGTTATTTCTTAAAAAAAAGCATCGGAGTGTAACAGGGTGTTCAGATATTTCTTTTTTGTGTGCGCCTTTTTTCTCCTGCCCCTGTCAACTGTTTTATCCGTACCGGAACAGACGTCGGATAAAAATCTTCTCGGTATAACCATGCAGTCTGATATTGCAACTTCTTCATACTACGAGCTGCAGATCTGGGCTGATAGACTCGGCCTCAGTACTTCCGGAACAAAAAAAGACCTGCAGAGAGAACTTTACTCTTATTATACCATTGAACCGCCTCAACAGGATACTGCTGAACATACCGATACTATCGTTATAAAATCAGCCCGTAAACTCGAAAATATAAAAATTGAAGAGGTGGATGAAAACTATATAGTGCTTTCCGGCGGTGTCCATCTCGAGATGTCTGACAAAAAAAATAACACATTTCATGAAATCTATGCTGACAAAATCATCTTTAATCAAACTCAAAAAACAGTTACTGCAACCGGATCAATAACATACATAATTATCCACAAAAATACAAAAGAATACTTTTATGGAGACAGTCTTACTTTTAATGTCAAATCATGGGAAGGGATGTTTTTTAAGGGAGTCTCTGAAAAAACAAGAAAAATTGATGATAACGATGTTACCTTTTATTTCTCAGGGAAAGAAATTTTCAGAAAAGCAGGGGACAAAGTAATTCTCGTAGAAGGAAAAATTTCCTCAAGCAGAGATAAAAACCCATTCTACCATCTTAATGCAAAAAAAATATGGGTTCTTAATCCCGGAGAGTGGGCAATTCAGAACCCTGTTTTATTTGTCGGAAGAATTCCTGTTTTTACCTTTCCTTTTCTCTTTATGCCGGGAGACAAACTGATATTTCATCCTATCTACGGTATCAATGATAAAAATGGCTATTTTGTAAATACAACAACGTATCTTATCGGACAAAAAAAAGAAACTCAGACAAATTCTCTTTCTTTTTTACAAGGTTCATCACAGGAAGGAGAAACGCTTTTAAAACCTGAAGGGTTATTTTTGCGAAAAACTACCATCCCTGTATCAGCTCAGAATAACGTGCTGAAAATCCTGGCAGATTATTATACCCGTAAAGGTTTCTTTTTCGGGTTGGATGGATCCATAAAAAACTCAGGAATAATACAATCGTTTAATATATTTACCGGCGTTGGATTTAACCGTTATATTTACAATGATCCACTCTACGGATACACTCCCTATTCTTTTGATAGTATTTCAGGTACATATGTTTCATCGTGGGAGCATCCATATTTTCTCGGAGCGAACCTGCCTTTTCGATTTGCTTTTGATGCTGAAGGAACAGGGAAAATAGGTAATGGTACTATTGCATTTGCTTTACCTCTCTATTCTGACCCTTCTTTTTCTCAGGATTTTTTAAACCGTAAAGAGAATTTTGATTTCAAATCCCTCTTGAAATCTTCAGGAGAATCTGATGTATCATCAGACTCATCAACTACAAATTTTGAAAAAGTAAATCTGTTTTGGAATCTTTCCCTGCAGTGGAATATAAATACTGCTGCCTTGAAGCCGTTTATACAGACTTTCTCCATCAATAAACTTACAATAAATGCTTCTCTTTTAAGTAAAGAGTACCAATATGTTACACAACCTGTCGATCCTCTGTATTTTTATTACCCCCAAAATATAACCTACCCCGATTTTTCAGGAACTATGAGCGGGACCCTTTTTATGTTCCATTCAACGGGAGCTTCAAACAATGTGCCCCCTGCTGATACCAGAATGGTACCCCCGTGGAACAAAGAGGAAAAGCATACTTCTTCTTCTGAAAATAAAGATACGATTGTGCCTCCTGCAGTAACGGACGATGTCCCCCTTCCAAAAAATTATCTGTACAGCGGTATTACCGGATCTTTAACCTATTCTCTTTTACCACGGCTGACAGTACGGTCTCTATTAAACAGCCAGGTACCATTACTCCCGGAAGAAACCAGAACTATTCCTGACTACTCCCTCTTCTCATTTCAGGATGCTGCTTCTTTACTCTACACATTTTCAGTTTCTGATAAACTCGTCAACATAAATTCAAAGCTGACACTCAACACAAATTTTAAAAATCATTTTTCCAAATCAGAAACATATAATGGTGACTGGTCAATACTTCTTGACCAGGATAAACAGAATACTAATTATTCTCTCCTAAATGGAACAACCATAAAAAGTTATCCCCTTTTGTGGACAAAAAACTTCTCAAACTCTTTTATTTCATACACCATTGATTCAGTGCTTGTTAACCATTCGTATAATTCAGATACTTTCCTTACTTGGGATACAAACAATATAACCAGCCACCAGGCAACTGTTTCTGCGGCATACCAGATTGCTGAAGATTCATACACTGCTGAAATTAAAATGATTCTCCCTCCTTATTCACCCGAGATTTATCCCGCTTTAAAAACTTCGTGGGGCCTGTTTTCCACTAGTGTTTCTACAGGGTTTAAAAAAGATCCTGATTCACAAATATGGATCATTGATCCTCTTTCCATTCTTGGGAAATATACATTCGGACAAGCAGGATATGCTTCTGAAACGTTTACCATTGATTACTATCAGCCTGACAGCATCAGCAAGACAGATATCAGCCTGCATGCATCTGATTATCCGCTTTCTCTCAGTCAGTTGTTCACGTATGATATTTCAGAAAATAAACCTGTTATCAGCATTACATCACTGGGTATCGGTATATTTACTTCATCTTTTACAGCTGAAAACTTAAATAGTTATTCTTTTAATCCTGTTTCCGGCTGGCTTGTTAAAAACGAAGAAAAATTTCAGCCTTCGAAAGTTTCACTAAGCTTGAAGTATGAGTACAAACCTGATCCTTTCTGGAAAAACAGAATACGTTTTGACTCTGATATAGAATCATCCTGGTCAATGAATCTCCTGAAACCTACTGATACTTCTTTTAATTTTAACCTTTCATTTACCCTTTTTATAGCTGAATTTCTTGATTTATCGTTTAAATCAGAATCAGTAAACAGAGCTTTCTTCAGGTATTTCCCAGGATCTTCCAATGAACTCGGGTTGTCTGAAACAGTGAACCCTCTTCTCGATCTGCTAAAGTCATTTAATTTTTTCAATAAAAATGACCGGTTGGCTTCTAATTTCAACCTTAATCTTATGGATTTTACGGCAGTTCATCACCTTAAGGATTGGGATCTCAATGTAGAATACACAGGAAAACCTGTAATAGTAACAAGTGCAGATCTTCACCAGGAATACCAGTGGAACAGTAATTTTTCCATTTTCCTCTCCTGGAAACCTATCCCTGAGCTAAAAAAGGAAGTAACTATTACCAATGATGAGATTACTTTTTAGAATATTACCCTTGACGTATACGGGATTTGGTAGCTACACTGCTGGTAAGGAGTAGATTTGAGTAAAACTTTAACCATAGCTCTTGAAGATGAGCAGCTTTTGAGGGAGATTTGCGGTGCCAATGATGTGGTTACAACAGCAATACAGGATTCTCTTGGTGAACAAGTTTATACACGGGGGAATGAACTTATACTCGGCAGCAGTAATCAGCAAAAACAGGATATCTTCAAGGCTCTTGTTGACCAGCTCATTCAACACTATAAAGAGGGTCATAAACCTGATCCACAGCTTGTTGAAACCCTTCATAGAGCTCTTATCGAAAAAACAGAAGAGATCCATCTTTTAAAAGAATCACATATTACCATTCCGAGAAGTCTAAAAGTTTTTCCCAAAAATAATAATCAGGCAGATTACATTAAAGGGATGTTTAATTTTGATATAGTTTTTGGTATTGGCCCGGCGGGTACCGGGAAAACGTACCTTGCGATAGCTCACGCATTGAAAGAAATACTTGAACGCAAAAAGAAAAAACTTGTTCTTACCCGGCCTGTTGTGGAAGCGGGAGAAAGCCTGGGATTCCTTCCGGGTGATCTTTCACAGAAAATAAGCCCGTATCTCCGTCCCCTCTACGACGCGATGGATTCACTTATACCTTATACTGCCATTAATAAACTTGAAGAAAACAGAGTGATTGAGGTTGCACCCCTGGCATACATGCGGGGGAGAAGCCTTAAAAACAGTTATATTATTCTGGACGAAGCACAGAATACCACTCGAGAGCAGATGAAAATGTTCCTCACAAGACTTGGAGAAGATTCACGGGCTATTATTACCGGCGATATAACACAGATTGATTTACCGGGAAGACATGTCTCAGGGCTGATACATGCGGCAGAAATTCTACGTGATATTGAAGGAATCCATTTTACCTATTTTACTTCCCGTGATGTAGTAAGAAATCCTCTTGTTAGAAAGATAGTTGATGCGTATGAAAGAGAAGAAAAGGTTTAATAACAGCCGGGGCTTATTGAGGAAAGCGGAGGAAGTATTTTCCCAGAATACTTCTGTTGTTGCAGCGGCAGTTCTTTCTTTTCTTCTTATATTCTTTACTGCTTTTTACAGTGTGCATGGTGGAAACTTTTTTAACGGATTGCGATTATCAGGTTTTACGGTAGGGAAAAAGGCTGCGAGAGATTATATTGCCGGGCGGAATTTTATATTTATTGATAAGCAGGCAACAGATGCTCTTATCAAAAAAAAATTATCAACCGTACCTAAAGTATTTAAGTTTGATGATGAAAAAGTACTTGAGATGAATAAAAAATTTGAGGACTTTTCCGGGATCTATCTGTCTGTTGTTGAAAAAAAGAAAAGGGATCCAAAGGCCCTTAAAGCTTATCTTACTACGATTAATACTGTTGAAATTGACTTTCTTCTTACAAAAGTTGACCCTTATATTGTTATTCCTGCCGCTTCGAATATACTTGATAAACTTCTGCTGAATGGAATTGTCAAGATCCCGTCGGGAATACATTTTTCTCCTGATGATTCCATAAAAGTCTGGAAATGGAATAATGGCAGAAAAGAATATAATGATATCAAAGTATCTGGAATTGTTACCCTTTCAAATATTGATAAAAATATTGAAGATCACCTCATGTACAAGAATTTCCCTGAAAAAGAGAAGTATGCTATTCATCTGCTTATTAGAAATTTTATCACTGAAGATGTATTTTATGATCAGATTCAGACTTCCTATCTCCTCGATAAGCTAAGAAAAACCATAAAACCCGTGACAGTCAAAGTTATAAAGGGAGATAAAATAATTACAAAAGGGTTCCCGGTAACGGAACGGCAGATCCAGCTTGCAAAAGCACTCGGCATGTATCCGGACAGCGCTGGAATCGATCAGGCTGCAGGGAGTCTCCTCTACCTTCTTGTCCTGTACATTCTTGGGATCATTCTCTTTTATCCTCTTTTCCATGGGAAAAAACGTCAGAAACAATATACCTATCTTTTTCTTGCTTTTATACTAGTATATGCATTTTATGTTGCCGCAGCTATTCACATTACAAGTGTATTTACTGATCTGGATTTTGCGCTCTTTATCCCTGTTGCATTATTTTCCATGCTTTTTTCTGTTATTTTAGGAATTCAGGCGGGCAGCTTTCTCACGTTACTCTTTTCTCTTTTCCTCTTCATTTTCCCAAACACAACTATCTATGGTTTTATGTTCAGTCTGTTATCAGGATTTGCCGGCTCATATTTTGTCCGTAAAGCAGAAAAACGGCTTGACCTGATCCGGGCAGGACTTTATCTTGCTTTTGTTAATATGATCCTTGCGCTTATTATTGCACTGTATCTGGGATATAACGTTAATATGTTTCTTATTGCAGGAGGTATTGTTGTTCTTAACGCGTTTTTATGCAGTATCATAAATCTCTCACTTCTTCCTGTACTCGAACATATTATGAATTTACCAACTATCTTTCGATTGGTAGAACTCTCTGATATGAGCATGCCCATTTTAAAGCGAATGATAACACTTGCTCCCGGTACATACAGCCATTCAATGAGTGTTGCTAATCTTGCCGAGTCTGCTGCCCGGGAAATAGGAGCAAATGCTCTCCTTGCACGTGTAGGTGCTTACTATCATGATATTGGTAAAATTGATCAGAGTGAGTATTTTATTGAAAATCAAAAAGGTGATAACAAGCATGATGATCTCAAACCGAGCTTGTCTGTTGCGGTTATTAAATCACACGTCAAAATTGGTATTGAACGTGGAAAAGAGATGGGACTCCCTCCTGAAATTATAGATATAATTGCACAGCATCATGGCAGCGGTGTTATCAATTACTTCTATATTGAAGCCATTAAAAAAGAATTGGGTAACAACCGTATTACAAAAGAGGATTATTCTTATAATGGTACTCCTCCGCAGTCTAAAGAAGCCGGTATTGTTATGATGGCTGACAGTGTTGAGGCAGCATCCAGAGTTTTAAAAAAACCAACTATAGCAAAATTGGATAAATTTATATGGAATACCATTCTTGAAAAGGTTGAAACCGGTCAATTGAATAATTGTAATATAACCTTCCGCGAACTGGTTATAATAAAAAATAGTTTTATTCAAATACTTGCCGGATATTTCCATTCACGAATTGAATATCCGAAACGTGAGGGGCCCAAAACATGAACTCCATTGAGATTTCCTACAACAATGTAAAGGAAGAATACCCTGAATACCAGCTTATTGAATTTATTCAAAAAGTATTGCATTATCTGAATATTGATATGTGGGAATTGTCTCTTGTTCTGTGTAGTGATTCTTTTATCAGAGAGCTTAACTCCATGTATCGTCAGAAAGATGAAGCAACGGATGTTCTTTCTTTCACTCAGAGCCTTGATAATATTGGAGGCCGTATTTATGCGGGAGATATAATAATATCTCTTGATTCAGTAAAGAGGAATGCGGAATTGTTCGGTGTATCTGTTGATGAGGAATTTAAAAGAGTTATAATTCATGGGATTTTACACCTTTCCGGTATGGATCACACTACGAATGATACCATGGAACCGATGCTTATCAAACAGGAACAGATCCTGCACTCTTTAAAGGGAGATGCTTAATTTTGAAATCAGATGGATTTTTGCAGCGTATATTTAAAAAAAACGATATTCAGGATGCTGATCTTGAAAGTTTAAACTATGAAGCTAAAGATATGATTAAAGGTGTTGTTGAACTTTCAGATACCACTGTAAAAGAAGTAATGGTACCTCGAATTGATGTCGTTTTTCTTTCAAAGGATACACCACCGCGGGAAATGCTTAAAGGGATTATTGAGTGCGGCCATTCGAGATTTCCCATCTACGAAGAAACAATTGATAATGTTGTTGGAATACTCTATGCAAAGGATCTTTTAAAGTTTTTTAACAATCTGGAAAATCTGGATATTGGTTCAATCATCAGAAAACCATACTTTGTTCCCGAAAGCAAACGGCTTGACACACTATTAAAAGAGTTCAAACATCGACATGTGCATATTGCTGTAGCAGTTGATGAGTACGGCGGAGTATCCGGTATTGTGTGTATGGAGGACATAATAGAAGAGATCGTTGGAGATATTCAGGATGAATTCGATCACGAAGAAGAGGATATTTTAAAAATTGGTGATAATATATACCAGTGTGAGGGAAGGATAAATATTGAAGATCTTAATGAGCAGCTGTCTATCAATCTCCCAACCATGGATTTTGACACTCTTGGAGGATTTGTTTTCGATCTGTTCGGTAAAATCCCTGTAAAATACGAGAAAGTTTCTTTTGAAAATATTGATTTTATTGTTCAGGAGATGGACGGGCATAAAATCAAAACAATAAAGCTTGTTATTTCGGGAGATCCGGTTGAAGAATAAGATTATTGTACTTGCTTTTTTTTTAAGTATAACCGTCTCTTTTCTTTTTGGAGAAGGTAACAGGGCTCTTTACAATAATAACCTCGCTGATGAAGCTTATAAAGAACAGAATTATTATACAGCAATAGAATATTATAAAGCTGCTCTTCAGATAAATCCTGATTATATTGATGCTCTCCATGGTCTTTCCCTTACTTATTTTAAATTGGAAGAATACAATGAAGCTCTCAAGTATCTTCTTGAGGCACGGAGGATAGATTCTTTTGAAACTTCACTCATGGTTCTGGAAGGAAGAATCTATACTGCTCTCGGCAGATATGACGATGCTTTGAAGATATTTAAAAGTTCTCTTCTTAAGGAACCTAACAATACTGAAGCTGATCTTGGTATGGCCGAACTGTTCGTTGCAGAAGGCGATGTTCTGGATGCGGTCAAAATATACAATAAAACACTTCTGTATCTCCCTGATGATAAAAGAACACTTCTCTCTTTAATAATAATACTTGATAAAGAAAGGCATTTTCAGGAAGCTGATAGATATGTATCTCATCTCCTCAGACTCTATCCAAATGATTCGGTTGTGCAATATACAGCTGCAAAACATTTTCTATCGGAAGGGAAGGCCGATCAGATTGAGGCCCATGCTGCAGCGGCAGTTGCTTTAAATGAAAAAAACCAGCAAGCAGTCCTTCTTTTAACACGGCTGTATCTTGGTCAGAAAAAATATGCGCAAGCGTCTCATCTGCTTACACAGGTGTTAAAGATCAATAGAAACCAGCCTCTCATATGGTATATGCTCGGAGAAGTTTATCGTTTGGAAAAGAATGATGTTCAGGCACTTCAAAGCTACGCTATAGCAGTTAATCTTGACGCGGATGATGAATTAATTCGGATGGCTCTCGAAACCTTTATTATTGATCATACAGCACCTTATAATGTAGCGAGAGATAAATATGCAGCATACCATTTTGCCAAAGGAAAAGCATTTGAAACCAGGAACTATCTTAATAAAGCCCGGAGGGAGTACCGGCGGGGACTTATTATTGCTCCTCATTCCGATTCTGGATGGCTTTTATACGCAAATCTGTTGAAACGGTTTGGCTTCATCAACCGTTATTTGTCCATACTTGAGCAAGTGGCAAAAGATACACCGCAAGATAAAAATTTACAGGATAAAATCGAAATTTATAAAAGCCTCATTGTTGATACTGTTGCATCAAAATGGAAAATCAATCAATTTGAAATTAATAAAACAGGGATCACGCTGGGAATCTACAGCAGCAACAAGAACTCCCTTTTACATTTTAATGCAGACTATTACCTCAACCGCTATCTTAAGAATTTGCTGCAGGGTACTGAAAGACTAAGCGTTACCGGAATGGGAGAGGAGCTTGCTTTTGCCCAGGCGTTTAATAAAGCGAGAAATAACCATTGTGATTATTTTGTAATGCTTGATTCTACTGAAGGTGAAGACACTTTTTCTGTAACTGCAAAGATGTATCACGGGGAAACAGGAGCACTTTTGAAGGAATTTTCTCTGTACCGTACGGGGAATAACAGAGTATCCAATGCGCTCACAAAAGTAAGCACATCAATTCAAGCATTAATTCCCCTGGAAGGAAAAATATTAAAACGGGAATTTAATACTGCACTGATCGATCTCGGCCGGGCTGACGGGATTAAGAAAGATGACGTATTTTTCATTATCAATCCTTCATTCAAACCCTCTATCAATGAAAACTTCACTTTTTCTGTTGATTCATCACATTTACTTGGTGAAATTAAAATTACCCGGATTGATGACCTTATCTCGGAAGGAACTATCAAAAAATACACATTTTTTGATCTTATAAATACCGGCGATACTTTGATACCTGATACGAAAGAGGGTAAAACTTCACAGGAGAATACTCATACACCCGCAGCAAATACTGCTCCATCGGATATATACAAAACAATACTTACTCTTCCCTGATTGATTGACATGTACCGTACATTTATCATATAGTTTCTGCATAAATAGATACCATAGAGTATGGAGGATAGGATGAAAATTGCGATTAATGGTTTTGGTAGAATTGGACGGAGTGTATTCAAAGTAGCTTTTGATAAAAATGATGTGGAAATTGTTGCTATAAACGACATTACTGACCCGAAAACACTTGCATATCTTTTAAAATATGATTCTAATTACGGTGTACTGAAGTATTCTGTTGAAGCAAAAGACGATGCTATTGTCGTTAACGGGAAAAAAATAAAAGTATATGCAATCAGGGAGCCTAAAAACCTTCCCTGGAAAGAACTTGGTGTAGATGTAGCCATTGAATCTACCGGAATATTCAGAACAGCATCAGGCCCGCGGGGCGGTTATAAGGATCATCTGGAAGCAGGAGCGAAAAAAGTAATTCTTACCGTACCGGCAAAAGATGAAGTTGATAGAACTATTGTACTCGGTGTTAATGATGATCATTACAATGGAGAGCTTGCAGTTTCCAATGCGTCCTGTACAACAAACTGCCTTGCTCCTCTTTCAAAAGTTATCAATGATAACTTCGGTATTGTCGAGGGGTTGATGACAACAGTACATTCATATACAAGTGATCAGCGTCTTCATGATGCACCGCATAGTGACCTTCGCAGGGCAAGAGCAGCTGCAAAATCGATAATACCAACATCAACAGGCGCTGCTAAGGCAATTGGTCTTGTTATTCCTGAAATTGACGGTAAATTAAACGGTATTGCCATGCGTGTTCCGACTCCTACAGGATCAATCGTTGACCTGACTGTCCGTCTGGAAAAAGATCCAAGTGTTGAAGAACTGAATGCTGCTCTTAAAGCTGCGGCTGACGGTCCCATGAAGGGAATACTTGAATATACAGAAGATCCTGTTGTTTCCAACGATATTATCGGAAATTCTCATTCTTCAATTTTCGACTCACTTTCAACAATGAAAATTGGAAAGGGCTTTTTCAAAGTACTTTCCTGGTATGATAACGAATGGGGTTATTCAAACCGTGTTGTTGATTTAGCACAGTTTATTTCCAAATAAGGGACGTATATGAACATAAAAACTGTTAAGGATCTGGATTTAACAGGTAAAAAATGTCTTGTCAGAGTGGACTTTAATGTCCCTCTGAAAGGCGGTCTGGTAACAGACGACACCCGTATTAAAGCTGCTTTACCTACGTTGACATACATTTTGAAACAGCAGGGTACAACACTTATTCTCATGAGCCATCTCGGCAGACCGAAAGGTGAGGTAAAGGAAGAATTTTCGCTGCGTCAGGTTAAACCCCGTCTTGAAGAACTACTGGGCTGTAAAGTTACAATGGCTCCTGACTGTATAGGACCTGAAGTTGAAAAGATTATAAAAACATCCCGCCCCGGCGATGTTATTTTATTGGAGAATGTACGGTTTCACAGTGAAGAAACAAAAAATAATGCGCATTTTGCAGAAGAGCTGGCAAAAAACGGAGAAGTTTATATCAATGATGCATTTGGTACTGCTCACCGGGCGCACGCGTCTACAGAAGGGGTAACCCATTTTTTACCTTCCGCGGCCGGCTTTCTTATTGAGAAAGAAGTTAAATTTTTTGAACCGCTCCTTACAAATCCGGAAAAACCTTTTGTAGCTATCGTTGGCGGAGCAAAGGTTTCATCAAAGATAGGCGTTATGGAATCACTTTTGACCAGATGTTCATCTCTTATCATCGCGGGAGGAATGGCATATACCTTTTTAAAGGTAACCGGATATACAATTGGTAATTCTCTGTTTGAAGAGGATTTTGTTAAAACAGCACAGGATGTTCTTGATAAAGCAAAGGAAAAGGGAGTAGAGATACTTCTTCCCATTGATCATGTATGCGCGAAAGAGTTTTCCGCTGAAGCTTCTCCGGTTTATATTGAATCTGTTGACATTCCGGCTGGATTGATTGGTATGGATATTGGACCGAAAACAATTGAATCTTTCGGAAGCGTAATCAGCAAAGCCCGTTCTCTCGTCTGGAATGGACCGATGGGAGTTTTTGAATTTGAAACCTTTTCAAAAGGTACGGTAGCAATAGCAGAAAAAGTTGCTGAATGCGGCGGTATTACCGTTGTAGGCGGAGGCGATTCTGTAGCCGCTGTCAATAAATTCGGATTCTCAACGAGGATCGATCATGTTTCAACCGGAGGTGGAGCATCCCTGGAATATCTTGAAGGGAAAACACTCCCTGGAATAACTGCGTTAAAAAAGGAGAAATAAATGAGACGTTCTTATATAGCAGGAAACTGGAAAATGAATAAAACAGTAAAAGAAGCGGTAACCCTTGCTACAGAATTAAAAGAAGCAGGCAGCTCTAAAAACAAAATTATGATTGCGCCGCCTTTCACTGCTTTAAGCGCTGTTTCAGAAGTTCTAAAAGGAACTGAAATCATCCTTGGAGCACAAAATATGGCCATTGCAGAAAGCGGTGCACATACTGGTGAAATTTCCGTTCTTATGCTGAAAGACCTGAATGTTGATACGGTTATACTTGGACACTCAGAAAGAAGGCATATATACGGTGAAACGGACGAAGTCATCAATAAAAAGATCAACCTTGCGCTTACTCACAAACTTGAAGTTATACTGTGTGTTGGGGAAACCCTTGAAGAACGCGAATCAGGCAAAGCTGAATCTGTTGTTACAAAACAGCTTGTTGAAGGCCTGAAAGGAGTTAAATCTGGGAACCTTCCTTCGATAACTATAGCGTATGAACCAGTCTGGGCAATCGGAACGGGAAAAACTGCTACTCCTGCTGATGCAAATGCCATTCATAAAGTTATCAGGAAGAAAATAACTGAATTGTATGGTGAAAAAGAAGCAGAAGCAATCATTATACAGTATGGGGGTTCTGTTAAACCGGGAAATGTTACTGATCTTATGGCTGAAAGTGATATTGACGGCGCTCTTGTTGGAGGAGCTGCCCTTAAAGCTGAAACATTCATTCCAATTATGAATTATAACAAATAGAGTTACGTTAGGAGTATAGATAATGGCAATCATTGGCGGGATATTACTAGTAATTTTTATCATTAGTTCAATCCTTCTCATCATAATCGTTATGATGCAGGATGAACAGGGAGAAGGTCTCGGTGGTATTTTCGGAGGAGGAAGTTCTGCTGCATTTGGTTCACGGTCCGGTAATATTCTTACCCGGACTACATCAATTATAGCTGCGGTTTTTATGCTTACTTCTTTCGGACTTACATGGGTTAACAGGACGCCTGAAAAGGGTGATGTTCTTGGAACAGCCCGTTCTGAAGTTTCAAAAACAACAGAAGAATGGTGGAATAAGCCTGTTGAATCCACGCCAGCGAAGCCGTCGGCCCAATCATCGAAGCCGGCAGCAGGAACAACATCGACAGGATCAAATAATTAAATGCGTGTCTGCATTCTTTTTTTCGAAGGTCAGAACAAAAATAAACGGATGCGGGATATTGTTAGATCTCTGGGAAAAGGAATCGAAAAGCAGGGGCATCAGGTTGATATAATAAATGCCCAGGATAGTGAAGATAAAAAACTATTTTTTTATGAATATATCTGTGTTGGTACGGTGAAAAACAATTTTTTTACGAGCAAAATACCGGAAAAAATTAAAACTGTTTTTAGTTCTGCCGGATCGGTCTCCGGGAAGAGAAGTTATGCATTTGTCTTAAAGGAAGGGATCCGGTCACAGAAAGCGCTTTCGCTCCTTATGCGTACGATGGAACAGCAGGGAATGTTTTTAAAGCGTTCGGATATTGTGAAAACGACTGCTGAAGCGGAATATATTGGTAAAAAATTGCATATAGCGAGGTAACATATTGAAAAAACTAGCAGGTATTTTAATTTTTTTTAGTTTAGCAGCAGGATTATTCGCTGATGTACTGAGTGAAACAGTAGCTACCGTTAATCTTATAAAACCTCAGATGATAACATCCCGACAGGTTCAAAATGAAATCAATGCCTACAATGAACAGCTCAAAAAAAGCGGACTTCCTCCGCAGAAAATAACAAAAAAACAGATGCTTGATAATATGATATCATCTATTCTCATTCTGCAAGCTGCAGAGAGAGACGGCATTACTGTTTCAGGGGCCGAAATGCAGAGGGTTATTGATACTCAGATGAAAAGTGTTGAAAATCAGCTGCATCGGAAATTAAGTCTGGATCAGTTTAAAAAGATAGTAGAAAATCAAACCGGGACATCATGGGATCAGTATGTTAAAAATTTAAAAGAACAGATGATCAAACAGACATACATAACAAAAAAGAAAGCAAAACTGTTTAAAGAGATTAAAGAACCTACGGAACAGGACATTGAAAATAAGTATCAGGATAATATAACGAAGCTTGTCAGCCCTGAATACATCCGGCTTAGTATGATTTATATAAGTACTGTCAATAAATCGGCTAGTGAAAAAGCAGCCATAAAGAAAAGATTGGAAGAAGTCTATAAAAAGATAAAAAATGGTGTGCTGTCGTTCAATGATGCTGTATTAAAATACTCTTCAGACGATGCCGTTAAATACAGAGACGGTGATATAGGGTACATCAGAAGAGATGACAGGAATACCCGAGCACGGCTGGGTGATACCTTTTTCAATGAAATTTTTAATTTAAAAGTTAATGATATTTCAGATGTCTTAGAATCTAATACAGGCTATCAGATTGTAAAGGTCACAGAAAAAATGGCACCGAAAGTCCTGGGCTTGAACGATCCGGTTGCTCCCGGTAAAACTATGACCGTACATGATTATTTAAAAGCTGGTATTTTTCAGGAAAGGCAGCAAAAAGCCCTTCAGGAAGCACTGAAAGAGGTAGTGAGTGAGCTCAAAAAAGAAGCGGAAATTACAATTTTTTAAATAAAGAAGTAAAAACAACTATGAGTTCCAGAAGAAATGGCAGGATTTTGGCTTTTCAAGCTATATTCAGCAGAGAGTTTAATAATGAACAGAATGAAGATACTGTTGCAATGGGTTGGCTTGATGAAGAACACCGCCGTAAATATGACGAAGCAACCTTGAGTTTTTCACGATTGCTTATTCAGGGAACACTGGAAAACCTTGACTACGTTGATCAGAATATAAAAGAAAACCTGAAAAATTGGGATTTTTCTAGAATTTCCTGTGTGGAACGTGCCATACTGCGTATAAGTGTCTATTCAATGCTCTTTCAGAAGAGTATTCCCGTAACAGTAACGATCAATGAAGCTGTGGACATTGCAAAGGATTTCGGGAGCGATGAATCATACAAGTTTATAAATGGTGTTCTCGATGGTATAAGAAAACGAAAGAACTTTGTAGATGACTAAAAGAATCTATTTCATTCCGTTAATTCTGTTCCTTGTTGCTTCTGGGTTTTTTGCCGCAAAATTTTTCTATTTTCAAAAAAAGGAAAGTAATAAATTCAGCACCCAAATCCTCTCTGTTGATTTAGCACTTAAAAAAAATTCCTATCGCGAAGCTCTCTTAAAACTTAAACACATTGATACAGCCCGGCTTGATCTCACTGAGTTTAAAAGATATCTGAAAAGAGTTTTCCAGGTTAGCAAAAATACTGAAAACTACTCACTATTTAGAGTTAAAACATTTAATGCTGTCAAACAATACCCGCAGGATAGAGAACTACAGGTTCTGTATCTCTTTTCTCTTATTAAAACTGAATCGTACAAAGAAGCCCGTGCTTATTCCAATAAAAGCACGAAAAATGAAGCACTCGATACCTTGAAATGGGAACTTTTCCTTTTGGATACTGATAATACAGACTTGAAGTCTACCGGCAGCGGGAGTCCTTTTCTGTCTTTAAACTCCAACGACTCCGCTGTCTATGAACAAGCTGCTGCTGAAACGGATAATATCGGATTTTTATATGATGAAGCACTCCTGTATCTTGGTGAGGGATTATCTGGAAAGGCATATGCTATACTCAAAAAATTGCCGGAAAAATATAAAGAACGCACTGTTTTGCTGTTTTACAGTGCCTACCAGGAAAACAAATATACCGAAGCGCTTACTATTCTTAATACATATGATCTAGGGTTTTCAATAAAGACCATTCTCCTGTACAAAAGCGATCTCATGATGCATCTTAAACGGTATGAGCAAGCAGAAACGGCCTACATTGATTTTATTCACCTGTATCCTGAAGGGTCATGGATACCCTATGCAAATCTTGCATGGATAGCTGCTCTGAAAAGCGATACGAAACAGCTTCCTGCTATTTTAAAAGGTCTGGAATACTTTCCACATAATCCAGATCTCCTGTACAGTATCGTCGCATATCTTGAATCCGTAAAAGATACAAAGAATGCTTTGTCTATCATTAAAAAATACGGGAACAAAGATCCTGTACTTGATGCTGTCATGTTGCGATTACAGGGAAATCTGGAACCAGATCTTTACATAGCACGATTACAGGAGATTGTTCTTGCAGAGAATGTTTCTGACCAGATAAAAAAATATTACTGTACGTTTCTGGTAAAAACGGGTCATATGGGAACACTGCAAAACTATATAACGGCTCTGGAGAAACAGGGGCAGAGCAGCCATTGGCTCTTGTTTTTCAAGGCACTTGTAGAAGTTAACAAAGGGTCCCTGGATACCGCATCAGATCTTTTTACTAAATTGTATCCGGCACAAAGAGACTGGACAGTAGTATTTGATGCTGCCTTAACACAGTATTATAACAATAATTATAAAAAGGCACTTGAACTTTTCCAGAGTGCAGAAAGTGAGGTTTCTACGAATAGTACCCGGTCAGAGATTCGCACCTTTACAGCACTGTCCCTTGAAAAACTTGGTAACAGTAAACGTGCGGTTAAAGAACTCCATTATGCGCTGGAGCTGGACAATAAAAATAACAGGGCTTATTTGGAGCTCAATAAACTTCAAGAACAGAAAGATTAAATAGTACATGGGGGAACGTATGATAAAATTAAAAACGGTTGAAGAGATTAATAAAATAAGAGAATCCTGCAGTCTTCTTGCTGAAACACATGAGGCTCTTGGAAAACTTATTCAAGAAGGTATTACAACCAAGGAGCTTGATACATTTGCTTATAATTACATTATAAATCACGGAGGAAAACCTGCTTTCCTCGACTACATGGGGTATCCTGCAACACTTTGCACATCAATAAATGATGTCATCATTCACGGTATTCCTGGTAAGGAAAAACTGAAAAACGGAGATATCGTCAGCCTGGATCTCGGAATAAATTTAAAAGGCTTTTTTAGCGATTCAGCAGTAACACATATTGTGGGACAGGGAACCGCAGAAGACGAACAACTGGTAAAAGTTACCAAGGAATGCCTGTACTTCGGCATTGAACAGGCTAAAGCAGGAAATCGCATACATGATATTTCAAGGGCTGTTTACAGACATGCTAAAAAATACGGTTATGGTGTCGTTAAAGATTTTTGCGGTCATGGTGTCGGGTTTGCTCCTCATGAAGCTCCGCAAATTCCTAATTATGTTGGAGCCGGTCCTAATCCTAGAATAAAGGAAGGAATGGTACTGGCAATAGAACCAATGATTAATGCAGGTACTGATGATGTTAAAATCCTTCCTGACGGATGGACAGTGAAAACTCTTGACAAAAAAAAATCAGCTCATTGGGAACATACGGTTGCAATTTTCCGCGATCACACTGAGATTCTAACAATTTCTCATTAATTGTTTGCTTATTAGGTGTTTTAACGATAAAATAAAACAAGGTAAAGAGGGAAAAATATGAAAAAGGATTTTATATCGTATAATACTGTCCGGAATAATGCACTGAAACTTGCACATAAAATACATCAAGACGGTTTTATTCCCGATGTTATCTATGTGTCTTTACGGGGTGGGGCCTATATAGGCAATGTAATGAGTGAATATTTTAAAGTTATAAAAAAGAATGACCGCCCCGTTTTCTATGCTGCAGTTGTAGCACGGTCTTATACAGATATAAGAAAACAGTCCAAGGTTATGATTGATGGGTGGACATACAGCCCTGAATACCTCCGTAACGGAGATAAAGTACTACTTGTAGACGATATCTACGATTCAGGTAAAACAATAAATTTTCTCGGAGAAGTAATTATTAACCATGGAATTCCGCGAAGTGATCTAAAGATTGCCGTTCATGATTATAAAGACTTAACCTATAAAAAGAAGAAACTTCCCCTGCTGCCTGATTACAGCTGCCGAACACACCGCATAGACTCACCAGAGGAAGATGTCTGGATTCACTATATGAGTCATGAACTTCTCGGATTAACGAAAGATGAATTGGAAAAATACTACTATAAAGAAAACCCTGAACTAAAGCAGATAATAAACGAAACGATACTATGAAGAATCGCAGCATACTTTTACTATTATTTTGTACCGTTTTCTCCCCGGTATTCGCGTTATCTTTCAGTCCATCTGTTTCACCGGGGGTTTACAATCATGATGTTGTTCTGACACTTACTGCTGACACATCAAACAGTATCTATTATTCATTTGAAAGTTCACAGGATTTAGAAAAAGTAAAATATGGAGGACCTCTTGTCCTGTCCGCTATTTCCGGTGAAAAAAAATCCTATGTAATCGCTCTTTCTGTGGAGAACAAAAACGGAGGAGTAATTATAAAAAAAAAGCTAACGTATACCATAGACAAAACCGTACCGATCCCTCCATCAGTAAATCTTTCAGAGGGAGTATACAATACAAATCTTGATTTCACTT
This sequence comes from Spirochaetaceae bacterium, assembly GCA_015493635.1. Classification (GTDB taxonomy): domain Bacteria; phylum Spirochaetota; class Spirochaetia; order B11-G9; family B11-G9; genus S145-15. The sequence goes on from WGCU01000018.1 coordinate 130,769, forward strand.
TTAGGGATACCGGAAATACAATTCATTATAGTATTTCTGAAAATGGATCAGGTCCATACAAAATATGGAATGGATCATCCATTCAAATACAGCAATCAGCAAAAACAAGAAATATCATTTTAAGGGCTTACACCGTAAGCAGCTCCGGAAACAGGAGCAGTGAGATCCTGAAAAGATTTACGATTCTTCCTCTTGAACCAATAGCAGACTCAATACATGTGTACAGTCCTGTAAACGGTACTTTTCTCAACAGCCAGCTTCTGTATATTGATCTGAAAGGGTTTAAATGGGTACGATACTCAATAGGGAATAATGATCCGGCTAAATTTGGAACATCGTACAGGTATCCGATACTGTTCAAGGAGAAAGGATCATATATTCTTCACATTGCCGGATTACCATACCGGAGTACTAAAATTATTCAAAAAACAGTTCGATTCAGGATACAGGATGGCAAACGTTCTATATGTTCAGTAGAAAGCGGACTGTATACAGATCCATTTATTGTAAAACTTAACGGTTCCGGATATCGATACAGATTGTCCGACGCTGAAACGGAAAAGAGTACATACACTCCGTATACCCGGCCGTTTTCATTATTTCCCGTTGAGGGTACCGTAAAACTTGTTCCGCTGAGGGTTACAACCTCTCAGAATGAAAGTGATGGAGTGTACCGCTATTTTTACGTTTTTGATAAAAGGAAACCTGGAACACCTTTAATACATGGACAATTGATACGTCAGAACAAAAGTGCTGATATTTCCATCGATGGTCCTGCACAAACAAGAATATACTATACGCTTGACGGTTCAACTCCAGATAAGTATTCGTTCCTGTACAAACGGCCATTTGAGATAAACTTTCCAGATGAGATAAAAGCAGGTTCAAAAATTATAAAAGCTGCTGCATTTTATCCCAATAATAAAGGGAGTGCTCCCGCAGTTTATTTACTTAATTATGATTTTCTGCCTCCCTCGAAACCGGAGTTTTCATTAAAAAAAATAGATCAGAATACATACCATCTTTCCGTTATAAATAAAAATGATAATACATTCTTTTATACTCTTTCGTATAACGGCACCATTCCGCCGGTACCGAATATGAAATCATTTGTAGGGGAAAAGAACAGTTACTTTCATTTCCCCTTTGGGATTACTGGTCGTTTAACAATTTCGGGTATTTTAATGGACGATGCGGGTAATTTTTCACCAGTTTCAACCATATCAGCAGATTTTGATACACAGCCGCCGCCTTCTGTAAATATACGAATTGATTCCGGTAGCATTATCCTAACGGGGGGAAATACCATATACTATGGGGTAACCCAGAATACCGGTAAAAATACATCCCTGTTTAAAAAATATAAAGATCCTTTACAACTGAAAGATTTCAAAGAAGGTACAAATTTTTATACCTATACTGTTGATAAAAACGGCAACAAAAGTGCTACAGTAGTATGGAAAATCCCTTTATTGAGAAATCAATCAAACAATGATTTTTTTTATACGGGAATAAACAATAACGGAGTGTATAATACAGCAAGAACATTACGATTGTATCCAAATCCAGGCGTATCACTTTATTACCGTATCTCGGAGAACGGAATTCCTCCGGCTGATCCTCTTCCGGTTCCTGAAATGCGTATTATAAACCCTCTCATTTTTAAAACAGATAAAAACACAGAAAAAACATTTTTAATTAAAATTCTTTCAACCCATTCAGATACATCGCAGAAAAATACCATTACACAGCTGTCTTTTACTATTGACAAAGTACCGCCTCCTGTTCCCGTTTTTACGACTATAGTAAATGATGCTGTTTACAACAGTCCTGTCATCTTTTCAGTAAAAAATCACACGGAACCTACCTGGATACTCTGGCAAAAAAAATTTTCTCCTGATGAAAGAGAATCTCTGGCAGTGTACCTTAAAAGGGGAGTTAGATTAAAAGATACGATAACCCTTGATGTAAACAAGGGAGAAGACAAAAGCTTTCAAATTTCCGCCGCTGCTCTGGACAAAGCGGGAAACGTTTCCTTCTCCGCTCAACCGGTTACCATCCGCATAGACAAGAATCCTCCTGCACCGCCGTCTCTTTTTGGGATAACCCCTGGAGAGAAAACCGATAAACCTGTTACGTTTTCACTGTACAGTGAATCGACTGACAAACTGTTTTACAGTATTTCTCAAAATGGCAAAATCCCGGATATTTTTTATGGTAAGCAATATACAAAACCGGTAACAGTTTCCGGCAAAGAGAACAGTCTGGTCACCTATACCGTGAAAGCCTGGTCCGTTGACGAAGCAGGAAACTATTCCAGCAAAGTGGTTATTGCCCCTTTCACCATATCACGGATAAACGTTTCTCCTATACAACCTGTTATTCAACAAATGAGTGAAGATACTGCCGTTGTGTCTTTCCCTGATATACATGGAGTTAAAATATATTACCGATGGTTAAAAAACAGCTACCTCCTTTACAACAGTCCCATTCTTGTTTCGCTGAATAAAACAGGGGACCAGAATGCCTTTTTTACATACACGGTGGATTGCTACGGCAATAAAAGTCCTATAACTGTACGTTTTCTACAGTACAATAACAAAAAAGCTGGATTACTGTCGGGGGCTAAAAAGAATGGGATTTACAAAACAGCCGTAACCATAAAAAAACGGTATCCTGATTCACTTATTCGTTATGAAGTTACAACTCAGAAAACCCCGGCTCCGGAAGTTACCTATTTTTCGCCTGAATTAACCGGGAATATGACCTTCAATGCTGCAAGAGGAGAAACTCTGCATATTACTATCAATGTCAAGGCTTTTAACCGCCGCACATTTGAACCGGTGTCTTCTGAAGAAAGCTATGCTTTCACCATTGACCGGAGTATTCCTGTAAAACCTCAAGTTTCCGGAGTGCATAACGGAGATTATTATCAAAATGGTCGGGTTGTTTCATTCTCTTCCGATGATGGAACAGTTTACTATACGCTTCAGAAAAATGGTTCAATCCCTGGATTGTACCGCCCCTACGTTTCACCATTACACATAGATGTGAAGGAAGGTACTTTTTCTGATTTTTCTCTAAAGGCTTATACTCAGGATAAAGCGGGAAACAGAAGCCCTCTTACTGTTGTTTCATTTTCAATCGACAAGTCGAATGTATATCTTTCCACCAAGGGAAAAGACAGCTATGACGGTACCCGTTCCAGGCCGCTGCGGACACTGGAAGCAGCTCTGAAACGTGCCGAAAAGACCGGAAGAAAGAAAATTTATCTTACCGAAGGAGAATATACATTAGAGGAAGGAACAGTACTGAATACTGACATTTCTTTGTTGGGAGGATTCAGTTTTCCGGAATGGAAAAAAAGTAATGGAAAAACAGTTTTTATCCGTAAGGGGAACAACAGACATTCACCGCTCTTTACCATCCTGTCGGGGAATGTTTACATAAAGAACGCCTCAATACATAATATTGGTCTGGACGCCCCCCTCATTGATCAACAGGGCGGTGTTCTGCATCTTTCAAACAGTAATATAATCTTTGCCAACGGCAGGGGCATTCAAGCGCTGAAGACAATTGCCGGATCTTTGTATCTTGATAACGTCAATTTCTACGTTGGGCCTGTTAAAAACACACTTCTTATCGGTCTTAAAAACTGTTCTTTCCGCATAAACAGAACAACCATTAGAAGTACGGGAACCTTTGATACGTTAAAAGTTTTCAATATTTCGCATGTTGCCTCAGGATCCTTTAACAAGGTAACGATAGACCCTTCAGGAGGGCACATTATTGAGCTTTTCAGAGTAACTAACAGCACCCTTACATGTACTGACTGTTCTGTTCAAACCGGAACTGATTTGATTTCTGCAGCCGGATTCATGCTTGACGGAACAGATCTTACCTTGAAAAATGTTTCCTTCAATGGTGATCCGGGCAGCCGCATTCTGTCTTTTATGGATTCGAACAATTCAACGGTACATATTACCGATTCTACCGTAACAGGCTCTGCTCTCAGCGGAATTTCTCTGTTTAATATGGACAAGTCTGAACTGTATTTAAACAAAGTCACACTGAAAGCCGGAGATACCCCTGATTTTATGTATACGGTGAAATCCAACGCTTCAAAACTCCAGATTCTTCATTCGAAGTTCACCCTTGGAAACAGTTCAGACAGTTTTTTTCTTAATGCTGTCAATTCTTCTCTCGATTTTGAACAGTCCGAATTACTTTCAATAAATACGAAAAATACTGCAATCTTTGATTTGAACGACATGAAAACGGTGAATTTGGAAGGAAACAGTATTAAACAGCAATTCAGGACAGCTGCGATACCGGTATGTATAACAGGGAAAGGAAGAGTTTTTATACGGGACAACATCTTTACAAACTGGCCGACTCTTGTAAATGACAACGGCATACTGCTGAAAACCGGAGAAGACCTCAATACCTATGCAGGCTTCAGCACTCCTCCGGCTGGAAACAGTTCCGAATAACTTACTTCTGATTCAGGGTAACGTCTCCACTACTGTACGATGACTCCCAGAGTCCCTGAGCAGAGCCAAGATACAACGAATCAGCGGAAGTAGATAATAGTGAATAAACCATCTCCTTGCTTAAATCGTACGTGGAAAAGTCTGCGGCCGTTACTGTCGGCGCAGCAGGTGTCCCTGAAGCAAGGTTCCACTCGTAGTAACCGTTATTCCCGGCAATAATAAGGTAGTTTCCCGAATTATAGTTTACTTCCGCCATATCTCCCAGATGCGCACCGTTTCCGGCAGTATCTGTAAGAGCTGTGCTGTTCTTTAGTGTCCATGCAGTACCGTCAGTGCTGGAATAGAGATAGCCGTCTTTCGTGGAAAGATAGAGTGTTGCCGTCCCGCTGTCCTCTGAAATACCGCCGATGGTTTTTGATGACGGGAAATTGTCTGAACTGGTAATATCAATCCAGTTAGAGAGTGTTCCATCTGTAGAGTACAGATCACTGTTGCCGGTTGCTTCTGATGCCGCAAGATAGTAGGTGTTGGGACTACCTGATAAAACTGCAGCGCCCGCCAGCGGAAGAGTGATATCGGTGGAAGTCAGGGATGTCAGGGTGCTCCCATCATACGAGTAGATATGGTACGTCGGAGATACCCCTGTCGCTGTCTGCACGGAAACAAAAACAATGCTGGAATCATGATCAACCGATACAAGCTGGATACCATCTGAATCGGAAACTGCAGAAGTCCCTGCAGCTTCCGACCATGTTGTACCGTTTCCGTCTAAGGAGTAGAGGGAATCGGCCAGGGGGCTCACAGAATCATCTTCATACACGGCAAGAACAGTGGAACCGATGGCTGCCAAAGAAACGGCATAGGGTTTTCCTGAGGGAGCAGCTATTTTTTTCCAGGTACTGCCGTCGTGGTAGTAAACAGCCCGTCCTGCGAGAACGTACAGTTTTGAATTGGCGTATACAATTTTATAGACTGCTTTGTCACTGAGAACTGAATTGTTTATTTTTACTTCTGTTGAAATACTGTAGAAAATTCCGGCACCGTTGGGGTTGCACGAAACAAAGAAGGTAAGAACGAGGGCGGTTAGTATTGATAATTTTGTTACTGTTTTCATGGGTTAATCCTTTAAAAATGGTAGCGGGCTGAAAAGCTGATATCCATAAAGCTGCCGAGAGATGTCCTGTCCTTGTTGTCTCCAAAGTAAATTTCTGGAACAAACCAGTACTGCATACTTAATCCGAACCCCCATTTGAGATTCATGTTCCAGTACGCGGCGGCGCCTGGTTTAAGAATCGGGCCGAAATAGACTTGATCAGAAACCTTGTTTGCCGCAATTCCGGCACCGAAAAAAACAGGAACCTCAAAAGAACCGAGAGGAAAAAGATACGAAATCTTTCCTGTTAGAGGAATTAATACGTGCGTATTCATGTTCGGGGTAAACGCAAAGGTTCCCGCAAGTTCTATACCGAGGGAAAGCCTGTTGGATATAAAGGCTGCCCATTCAAGGCTTCCCGTTCCTCCGGGAGTTAAATGACCTGATGCCGGCACATACGTCTCAGACTGATAGGGAAAAGAAAAAAACAGAGGGAGAAAAAGCCCCCCGCCCATGGTGAAGGTTTGGCTGCCGGCACTGTAAGGTTCTACAAACTTCTCACTGCTCACGATCTGAGCATTTGTTGTAATAACAGCAATAATACCAAAGAGTATGCTAAGAATTAATTTTTTCAATGTGATACCTCTTTCATAACAAACACCGTAATAGTATCATCAGTTACCAACTATTTCAATGTGATGGTTGAATTTTATGGAAATATAGTTTTCAAAAAATTACAAATAATATATAATAAAATAAATATTCAGGAGGATAAATACATGTCTGCTAAAATTATTGACGGAAAATTGATCTCTTCAGAAATAAGAGAAGAGTTAAAAAACGAAGTTGCTGCCTTAAAAAAAGAAGGGATAACCCCGGGATTGGGAGTTATCCTTGTGGGGGAAGATCCTGCAAGCCAATCATACGTAAAAGCCAAGGAAAAAGCATGTGAGGATCTCGATATTTATTCAGATAACCGGCATATTCCGGCGGAAACGACGGAAAAAGAACTACTCGAAATTATCGATGCAATGAACAACGATCCAAAAATCAATGGTATTCTTGTTCAGCTTCCGCTTCCTAAACATATTAACGCGGACAAGGTTATTATGAGGATATCTCCTGACAAGGATGTCGACGGTTTTCATCCCCAGAGTATCGGCAAAATGATTATGGGAAAGGATACTTTTCTTCCTTGTACACCCCACGGGGTTGTGAAGCTCCTTAACTATTCCGGTGTCCAGATAGAAGGTGCCCATGTTGTTGTCGTTGGGAGAAGCAACATAGTGGGAAAGCCGGTGGCCAATCTTCTTCTTGACAAATCAAAGAATGGCAATGCTACGGTAACGGTTTGTCATTCACGGACAAAGAACATTGCAGAGATGACACGGCAGGCGGATATTCTTATTGCAGCCATGGGAAAACCACAGTTTATCAAGGCAGATATGGTAAAGGACGGTGTTGTCGTTATTGATGTCGGAGTAAACAGGATAGAAGACAGTACCCGGAAAAGAGGATACCGCCTTGTCGGTGATGTTGATTTTGAAGCAGTAAAGGAAAAAGTATCCCTCATAACTCCAGTTCCGGGAGGAGTTGGTCCCATGACTATTACAATGCTCATGTTCAACACAGTACAATCAGCAAAATTAAGGAAAGATAGAGGATAACCTGATAAAACGGGGTTGAAAAAGAAAGGAAGATAGGGGTATTCTCACTCACAAACTTAATTGAGCGGGGTATAATGAGCCGGAAAAAATTATTAGGTATACTTGTTGTACTTACACTTATCATATCTTTTTCAGCCCTTGTTTACAGAAATGTTGTCTTTTCAAAAGAACTTAAACAACATTCAGACAAACTTTTCTCTGAAATTGAACGGGAAAATGCCAGGATAGCCGAATTGTATTCGAACTTTGCCAGTATGAACGGCGATGTAAACGAAGTTCGGAAAAAACTCTATTTACCTGAAAAAGTTTACAACTTACAGGAAAAGAAACAGGTTGTCAGCACAACCGGAGAAAAAGAAAACAAGGATCTGCCTTTTTTTCTGGCTGCAGACCGGCTGCGTTCATTTAATCTTCATCTCGGTAATATAAAACAGTTGAAAGAGTTTACTGAGAGTAAGGGTTTTATTTCTGTTATGAGGAACTATGCGTTAACCACGTCAAAAGAAGACGATAAAGGGTTTAATCTTAAACGCAAAGGGGCTATCTACTACAGCCTTGAAATAACACAGGATAACCCCTTACAGGTTACACTTTCTTCCGTGAAAGATAAAACCGGACGTACATTTTCCCTGAATACGAATGCAGCATCGGCAGTTGATACGTATCTGAAAAATACCATATCCTCTATAGATTCCTACTATACACACCGTAAAACAGCAGCTCTTTCTTATGCATCAATTTTCCGGAATAAAGATTTCCTCTCGTTTCTCACAAATTTCAATCTCCACACAAGGATTACTTCCTCAGGAATAAATAGTAATCAAACAACAGACGTTTTAACAGAAGACGGACGAAAAGTTGTTACCTTCGGATTTGAACCTGAAACAGTATCCTTTTTTGTTGGAAAAGAGAAATTTACAGATTATACCTTGTTCTTTCGAAGGCTCATGGATACGCTCCAATCTGCAGATAAGCGAACAACTGCACTTATAAAGATTGATACCGCGAAAAACCGTATTAAAAAAATTGCACAGGATGCCGTTTTTAAAGAGTATCTAAAAAACAGAGGATTAAAATTATCGGAAAATGAACGGCAGGACAGTGATTATTATTATTTTGATTTTCTCAACAAACAGAATAAGAGACAGGGCTCTCTCGGTGTACAGAAGCATATTGGTTCTATCTATCTTTTTGATCCCGAAGATGTTGTTATCGCATCACTTAAGTCTTTACAGTACTCATCGGCACCATCCCGGAAGACAGCATTTATCATTCCCGATACTATTGGTTCTTTTACAGCACGTAATCCGTCTGAAGATTCAGAGACCCTGATTCTTATAGGTTCTCATGAAAAAAATGCTGATACTATTATCCTTGCAAACCTAAACAAGAGTAAAAACCGTATTCTGCTGTTTTCCATTCCCCGGGATCTGTACTATAAAAACAGAAAAATAAATGATTATTACCGCACGTACGGAGGAGGAAAGTTCTCTGAAATTGTATCTGATATTACCGGGTTAAAGATAGCAGGATATATTGGAATAGATATGTATGCTTTTATCGACGTGATAAATATTTTAGGCGGTATCGATGTTGATTTGAAAAGCGATTTGACAGACCCGACATACAAGGTAAGAGACAGCGGTATCTGGACAACCCTCCATTACAGCAAAGGTTTTCATCATTTCAACGGAATAGAAGCACTGAGAATAGCCCGTTCACGGCATACATCGTCAGATTTTGGAAGATCAGACCGGCAGCAGCTCATTCTTCAGGGTGTCAAAGATACATTGAACAGTCTGAATCTTACTGACATGAACAAAGTTTATTCAATATTTAAAACCATTGATGAATATCTTGATACAAATCTGAGTCCAATGGAGATGATTTCACTTTTTCTTACGTACAGGAACGCAGAGCTGGAAAAGAAGGATGGGCTCAGTACTTTTAATGTGCTGTACAATACCTACAGCAATATCTATGCGTTAAAGGACAAGTCAAAACAGTATGACAGCGGGTTTTACAGAGGCGCATGGATTCTTCTCCCCAAAGATAATAATTGGAATGTGATAAAATGGTATATAAATAAGATTTTGAAAGAATAGGGTATATGAGTAAAAAATTTTGGCTGGAAACATACGGCTGCCAGATGAATACGGCAGAATCGGAATCACTTTCACATGAACTTGGTAAACGGGGGTGGAACAGAGCCCTTTCACCTGAGGATGCTGATCTCGTTCTTTTAAATACATGTTCTGTGCGGCAGACTGCTGAAAACCGTATTTGGGGTAGACTGGGATATTTTAAACATTTAAAGGAGTCCCGTGACTTTACTCTGGGAGTAACAGGCTGTATGGCGGAAAGATTGAAACATGCCATCCGTGATGCCGTTCCTGAAGTTGATATGGTTATTGGTAATTTCAATAAAGACAAACTTCCAAGCTATCTGGATGAACATGAAAAATCAGCATGGAAAGATGATCTGCTTGATTATTCTGAGTATACTTTTGAAGAAATACATACCAGCAAAAGCGACTTTAAAGCCCTCGTTCCCATTATGCATGGCTGTAATAATTTCTGCTCTTACTGTATTGTTCCATACGTCCGGGGTAAAGAGGTATCCCGGTCTCCGGAATCCATACTCAGGGAACTTTATGATCTCGAGAAAAAGGGGGTCAGAGAAGTTACCTTTCTTGGACAGAATGTAAATTCTTACCGCTACACAACAAACCAAAATAAAACTATTTCTTTCACCGAACTTCTACGTATTATCCTCTCTGAAATAGAGGGAATAGAGTGGTTCAGATTTATAAGTTCACATCCGAAAGATGTACCGGAAGATTTAATAGAAATGATAAGCCGCGAAGAACGAATTTGCAGCCACATTCATTTAGCAGTCCAGCATGGATCAAATTCAGTATTGAAACGAATGAACAGGAACTATACACGTGAAGATTTTATCCATCTTGTTGATAACATGAAAGATAAAATACCTGATCTGTCACTAACAACTGATCTTCTTATCGGCTTTCCTGGTGAAACGAGAGCTGATCTTGAAAAAACCAAAGACCTTCTGAAGTATATTCAATTTTCCGATGCGTTTACCTACTATTATAATCCCCGGGAAGGGACCCGGGCATTCACATTTACCAATGAAATATCGGATAAAGAAAAACATGCACGGTTAGCGGAAATTATCGATCTGCAGAGAAACATCAGTTCAGAATTGAAGCAGCACAGGATCGGAAAAACAGAGAAGATCCTTGTTGAATCTGTTTCACGCAAGAACAAACAGGAGCTTCTCGGTAGAACTGCACGGAACGAAATGGTTGTATTTCCCGCAGGTTCCGAAAATATTGGGACCTTCATGAAGGTTAAACTTCTTTCTTTACATGGAAATACCTTCAGAGGTTCTGCTCTGTTATGAATTTGAAAACTCTCACTCTGATCCTGTTTTTTATACATTTCATTTCTTTTTCTGCCTATTCTGATCTTACAAAGGCTAACCAATTAGCACAGGAGGGAAAACAGGCTGCTGCATTTACAGAATACACTCAGTGGCTTAAGATAAACACTGCATCGGAAAAATACGGAGAAATTATTTTAAAAGCCGCCGAAAGTGCTCCAACGATTAAAGAGGGGATGGATCTGTTACAATCCGCTTTGCCCCGTATAAAAATTTCTGCATATCGTCTAACCATTCTGATTTATCTTGCTGAATATGCTGAATTGTCCGGAGACATTGAATCCGCCCAAAAATACTACGAAGAAGCAGGCGGACTTGCCGCAGATAAACAACATGATGCGCTTCAGCTGCAGTCGGCCAGATTGCTACAGTATATGGGCAGATATGATGAATCAAAGACTCAGCTGGACAGTATTATAAAGGGAAGCTCTTCTGATAGTTCATTTTACTATAAAGCATACCTTTTCCTTGCAAAATATTATCTTATCAAAGGCAATAGAAAAGCTTTTTCAACAGCTCTTGAGGCGTTGAAAAAGAACAAAGGAGGAAAGATTCCTATGGTGAATTATTTTCTTGAATATATGAAAATAAATAAGGATCTTAATCTCCTTTTTCCCCAATCTCCTGAAACATTACTGGCTGCAGGACGAATAAATTCTCTTCCTAATACGGAAACAGTTTTTGGCCTTGCCGGAAGAACAGAAATTCAAAACACTACTGCTTCACCTCCGGTAAGACTCCATTTTTACATCCAGACGGGATCGTTCCGTGATAGTGAAAATGCAGGCTACATGAGTAAAGATCTTAACAACCTGGGGTTTAAGACGTTTGTAGAAAAACAGAATGTCGGGGGTATCACGTACTTTAAAGTTCTGCTGGATGCTAAAGATCCCCAGGATGTACAAAAGCTCATCCTCCGGTTAAAGGATAAAGGGTTTGAGGGATATCCTATCTATTGATCTTTTTTCGGTTCAAGTTTTTCTATCTGCTCGTAACGTTTATACGGCTGACCAGAGGGAATAAACCCTCTCACATCTATTGATCCCGGAATGAGAACGAGAGACCGGTCAATTTCAAGACTGCTTTTTTTAACGAGAAAATCGTATTTAAAGGTCTGTATTTTATAAACTTTCTGTTCACTGTTAATGTATTTTAATTGCAGGATATCAACACCGATATTGTACAGATAAAATCCCCCATGGAAATCTCCTTCCGGAGTTTTTAGTTCAAAAAGAGGCGGGGCAAAAAACAGTTCATCATCTGTGCCGCTTTTATAGTATCCCGTCAGATGAATACTTTCAGAATTTGAATCATCAGAAGGAACGGGAGCAAAAAGATAATTCTCCGTTGTTTGATCGGTTTTTAAGTATTTCCCAGACCAGCTTTTGTTTGTCGCCTTTTTAGTATTTCGAATATTATCATCCTTATAAACCAGCTTTATCGTATTAAGATCCACAACACGTATAAAAAGGGTAACCCGCAGGTATGGTACTATATCGTTACGACAATTAATAATAAGTGTGTTGTAGAGCGTTTTTGTGGAACTCTCCCAGCGATAAACCTCTTCAACATCGTTATTATAAAAGGTTATCCGTTTCAGTGCAGGATTAAAAAGTACTATAGGACCGGAAGAGTTGTTGTTTTTACCTGATGATGAATACATCCACATAGAAGAAAGAAACGTTTCAAAGGAAACTTTGGTTCCATTAAGCAGTTTCCGCAGTTTTTTGTTCTCTATCTCTTTTCCCGGTATTATTTCTGTGTTTATCAGCTGATACTTACCTTCTTCATTCCGCCAGAAGTATGTTTTTTTCGTAAGGTCAAATCTTTTTCCGGTTGATGAGGAATTGATTGTAGCAATAACGGGGAAGCTCTTTCCGTTAGATACTCCGGTTTTGTATGCCTGAGAACGTTGTTCTTCCTGAATTTCAATGTTTCCCTTCTCTTTTAACGAAAGAATAGGCTGAAATGAGAGAAGACCATATTCCTGAATTTGAGTAGAACGCTTGTATATATTAAGGGTCTGATTACTGTTCCCATCACTACCGGAACAGACAATCTCCAGATTATGGTCACCGGTAACATCTATAAGTGATAAATTAAAAGAACGTACATTCGTTGCATCTGTCTCATGCTCCCAAGAGATTACATATTTATTACGGATGGTATCAAAATCAACGACAGCTACTGTTATCGGAGCGTTATCTCCCTTGCTCTTTTTATAGACAACTATCTGTTCATCTTCCGCGTCAAGATCAAGATTTGTCTGTACAACGGTAACAAGAAATGTTCCAGGATCAATAGGAACTTTCAGCTTCGGCTGATCCTGGGTGGTATCTGCATAGCTGTTGCTGGAACTATCTATCGAATGATTTCCTTGATTTTTTAAAACAGGGGCCTCTGAAGCTGATCCCGGCAAAGGAGAGGTAACCTTTATAGTACGGGTCTTATTGCTGCATGAAAAGGTGAAGAGCATGACAGTCAAAGCTAAAATAATCAGAAAAGTTCTCATAATACGATATTTCCGTCTTTACTACTGAAAATAGATACGTAACTTTTCTAACACTTTTCTTTTCATTTTTTCAAGTGGGTAAGCACTCTTGAATCCTGCGGCAGTCTTGTGACCTCCGCCGCCATAGTGCTGAGCAATTACAGCAACGTCTATATTACCCTTGGACCGCATGGAACACCGGAGAAGTCCTTCTTCATTTTCTTTAAAAAAGACTGAAACTTTAATTGCTTCACTTTTCAGCGGTATATTGATTATCGTATCAGATTCTTCGTACATTGCTTGACATTCCTCAAGGTCTTCTTTTGACATTTCCTGAACAGCTACCTGCTGATCATAGAAGAGCGTGAGAGAGGATAGAACCTTTGACTGAAGTCTCAGCGCTGAAATCGAATTACTTTCATAGATTCTGGAATAGATTTCGTTAGGATTAACGCCTTTTGATACAAGTTCAAAAGCAATTTTAAAGGTTTTGGCAGTAGTTTTTGGATATATGAAAGAACCTGTATCATATACTATACCGACAAAAAGAGCCGTTGCAAGAGAGAGGGTGAGGGGGATCTCCATAGAGGAAAAAAGGTCGTACAGTATTTCACAGGTAGAAGAAGCATTACTTGTTATCAGGTTTTTGTTAATTTTTTCATCATCAGATTCATGATGGTCTATGATAAAATACTGTTTTACAAGGGGAAGGATCTCCTGAGCTACTTCACCAATATTCTCAATATCATTTGTATCAAGAATGAGGAGGGTGTATTTTGCTATGTCATCCGGTATATCAACAGCACCTAATGTCTTGATGCGGTTATCGGGATCAAGAAAATTATATTTGTGGGCCATCTGATCAGCATTTATGATAAGAGATGTTTTATGCATGGAACCGAGAGCCAAACTCATGGCGCATTCGCTGCCTATTGCATCCCCGTCTGGAGTTTCATGAGCTGTTATGATAAAGAATTCATTCTCTTTTAATAATTTACGGATCTCTTTAAATCTCTCCATTAAAATTTCGTTGTTTCCTCCATAGCTGTTATTTTATCATCATCTTTGCGGGATGGTTTCCGGCGGTGTGTAATAATGAAAATAACAACTCCGATTATAATTAATACAATAATACTGTACAGCACAAGAGCGTAATTAACTGCTTTACGGATAAAAACATTTTGAACAGAGGGTAAAAACGTACTATCGCTGCTGAATTTAAAGGTTATTTCTGCATTGTAACCTTCTTTTTTTACAGGAACATTAACATGTATACGTATTTGTTTTTCTGATTCAGGAGGTATGGAAAGTGTAACAGGATCACTGATGATTGATTTTCTTGAAATACCAGCTGCTTTCAGGCCGATACTGTCAATGGTAAGCGAAACTTCTTTTTTGTACCCTTGACTTGCCAAAGTAAAAACGAGAACAGCATCCCCTTTTCGGGACACTTTTTCAAGAGCACAGGTACCGTTAAGGCGGACGGTACCGAGAAAATCACCAACAGTCTCCGCTATCTGCTCCGGCGTTGCATTACGGGGGACTTCAGCATAATTCCCTGAAAGTTCTTTTGCCAGTTCCTTCGCTGCTGATTCAGTTCCGATTCCTAGAATCTCTATTTTCCAGCCTTTTTTCTGGATAATCTTTACATTATTTAAAAATTCATGGTTAAAGGTATGATCAGGAGAATAATATTTACTTCGGGGAGGGGCTTCCTGTTTACCGTCTGTTATGAGAAGTACATATTTCCGCCTGTTTGAAGTACTTTTTTGCAGTAAAGTACGTTTTAATACATCAAGAGCATTACCGATATCCGTAAAATGACCGTCTGCCCGTATTGATTCAATAATTTTTTCAAGCTTTGCTTCCTCTTTCTTTGAATTTACCCTTTCAGAAAAAACGACCCCTGCCTTTCCGTAAAAGGTGATAAGCGTATACGTATCACCGGGAATAAGAAGATTTTTTACTAATTTATCCACAGTGTAAGCCTTTACACTGCTAATTTCCTCTACCATGGATAATGATTTGTCCAGGACGAGGTAAACATCGATATTTTTTGATCTTTCATCTGCAGAAAGATTAAAAAAAACTAAAAAAAATAGTAAAATAAAAAAAATTGCTTTCCTATTCATACAAATACCTCTATAATTAGTTTAACATGTATGTTTGAACATCAAAAGCATAAAACTAAAAAAGATGCTTTACTTTTTTTGCTTCATGTTGATAATGTATTAATGTATAAAGAGAGTAATTGTCTAAGGAGAGAGTAATGGGAAGTATAGATCTACCGAAAAGTCCGATGGTATTTCATCCGGAGAAACGCAGTGCGGTTGGTTCTCGAAACTCCCTAGCACAGGAGAGTAGAGATCAGCAGGCCGAAGTTGACAATCTTCTTGCAGAAGAAGTCGACAAAGTTATGAATCATGTAAAAGCAAAACTACCGAAAGAAGTGCTTCAGAATATTGAAGTTATGGGTGGTCTAAAAGAAAAGGTTTATAACTATTTTAATCAAAATTACCAGAACATGTTTAACCGTTATATTGTTACAACAGAAGATGAGATGGTTAAAAAGGTACGTAACTTTATTGACCGCGAGGAAATGAAGGTTTTAACCCGGTACACGCCGAAAGAGATCTCTTCATTACTTGATGAAGTAGGCGGTATGGATCGGTTTAATACCGGAGAAATTGAAAAATCGATCGTCAATATGTACGGACACCTTCAGGGTCATATTCAGCGTGGTGTAAATGACTTGGAAAACCTTACAAATTCCTTACTGCGTCAAAAAACAGATGTAGGTGCGTTTATCCGCGGTGAGAATGCTTATTCTGTCGTTAAATGTGCGTTTAAAGACAGTCTGCAGAAACCCAAAACGGTAACCGAAGTCAAATTATCTGTCAACATACTTGATTCCGAGCTTATCAGTCCTATATTTCATTACCAGGTAACAGTAGAATACCTTATAAAAGACCTCATTGCCAAAAATATCATAGACGTTATTGATAAAGAGATTGAACAGCTTAAGGATGACCGAATTGATCAGGGCCTTGAAGAACTTAATGACAGCGAAATAATCTTTGAAAAGATGAAGAAAGTTGAAACCCATACCTCTGATGATCAGGAAAGCCCAAAATCAAACAGATATAAGTATCTTGCAAAAAGTCTTATGTCGCGGCTTGAAGGTTTACGAGCGGAAATTGATCCTGAAGAATTTGATCAGCTTAACATTCGTGAAAACCTTAAAAAGATAATTGATCTTGAAAATATCAGGAACAGGGGATACAACACAGCAATTAACTCGATTACATCCATCCTTGATACTTCAAAAATGGGTTATCAGTACATAGAAAATCTGAAAAACGGTAGAGAACTTATCATTCGGGAATACGAAGAAACAGATGCTGCTATTCTACCAGATGAGCGGTATGCCATAAAGATGAAATACTATGACAATGCTCAGCTCATTGAGGATCGGAAAGCATACGATGTGCAGCTGACATCATTTGAACAAGAAGTTCAGCATTTATGGGATGTTTTGCAGGTTGTCTATACAGACAGTAAGTTCTTTAAACGGATTTCTGACTATGATGATCTTGCAAAGATCTACCGCAACAAAATTCGCAAAAACATAAAAATGAAAACAGGAGATCCTGTTTATGAAGAGCTTGACAAAGCATGGGATGAGATTTCTTTTGTAAAACCTGCTGAAACCGATGTTGAACAGCGTAACAGAACGTATCTCTTTGAAAAGGACAAAATAAATAAACGCCTTATCATTATGAAAGAAAAGCTTCAGAAGATGTACGGCTACAAATATCCAATTCAGAGACGGGTTGTTGAAGAACGTCTTGATTTCCTGGAACAAGAGTTTAATAAGTTTGATTATATGATTAATCCATATCATATCCAGCCTGGACTTTTGCTTGACGTTGATATCACTTCTATCAAAAGGAAAAAAGCGACTCTTGATGGTATGGCAAATGTTCTGAATGAGTTTCTCCATGGTGTATCAAAAGGATTTCAGGATGCTGCTTTCGCCTCATTCTCCAGGAGAAGATCTACGGTACGCGAAGATATCGATCAGCATTTTGCAACTGATATTGAGATGCTTGAGGAAAAAGAAGCTGAAGCGGCTAACAGCAGCAAAGGACAGCAATACCTTGACATGCTTAATTCACCGGAACCTTCTGCAACAATAAACAAGGTTTCTACAAAAAAACCTGCCAGAAAGAGAAGCACAAAAGGTGTTGTAGATACTCCCAAGAAAAAACGTGGAAGACCAAAAAAAGGTGGAAATGGCCTTAAATCTCTATAGTTAGAACAGATAACAAAAACATCGCCTTTTGGCGATGTTTTTGTTGGTAATTGGAGTAAAAAAATGAGTGAAAGTTTTTATGCCTTTGAAGGGCTGTCTACGAGGGAAGGCTTCAACAGTGCTTTAAATCATTTTCAATCCATATCAGGGATTATTGATGAGTTTGAATCTTATACTAATCTAGCTGACATCATAAATGAAATGCTTGCTGAAAAAAGTATGGGGCAGAATCAAATTCTTCCTACTGTTTATGCACTTTTAAAAGACAAATATTCTTATATGCATGCATCCGTAAATTTAAAAGAGAATTTGGAAAACTTTGATAGTTTGTTTGAAAACGTACAGAAATGGAAAGCTGTTGACGTAGTCCTTCTCTACCATCACCCGGATCTAGGACCTGTCGTCCTTAACCCGAAAAACAAAGAACATTTAAACGCTGTAAACCTTCTGAAAAGTAATGAACTTATCACTATTTACTCCGGAACTTTTTCTTTAGTTGATAAAAACAACCTCAGTACAAAAGCATTGAACGCTTTAATAAAATATTTTAGCGGGAAAAAATTGCCTTCAGTTTCAGCTTTAACCAGAGGCAAATTTTCTACGGTAAAGAAGCAGAAACAAAAAAAATCAGTTTCCGTTAAACCAAAACGTACAGCAAGAACCGCCCCGAAGAATAAACCTGCATCATCTGAAAATAAGATATCAGAATCAACAGAACAAAAACCAGCTTCAGGCGCAGGAAGGATGACTCCTTTTTACTCAATACCGGTAACAAATGAGCTCTTTCATAATGGAAATGTTGAAGCATGGAAAAAAATTATACAGAGCTATAATACAAAACATCCTCACCTTGAAGTTTACATTTATTATGATGGAGAACGTATACATGATATACATTCTCTTTTTAAATGGGGAAAGGTAAAACACGGCAGCACAATACTTTTTGCTGTTAAAGGAGAGGACATTAAAGATGTTGCCAAACTCCAGCGTTATCTCAGGCAGGGAGCAAGTCCGATGTTTGAAGCCTTTTTAAAATTTCCGGTTAACAAAATCCTTAATCTTTTTTAGATGTACGTATATTTCTTTTGGGGGAAATAATGAAGAAACATATACATTTTTTCAATAGTGAGACGTTCGTAAAAAATAAAAATAAATGGCCTTCATTGGGAATTAGGGGCAAGGAGGCAATGGAATTTGCAGCCATGCAGCTTCCTATATTACCCGGTTTTGTCATAGATGCAGAAATATCGGCACATCTTGAAAAGGAAGACATTATCAAGAACACCAAAGTTTTAATACAAAAGATTGAGACTCAAACCGGAAAAATATTTAACGATGAATCAAACCCATTACTTCTTAAAGTTGTCATTAGCCCTAATTTAGCTATTGTTAATTATCCGGCTCTTCATAATTTTGGATTAACTGATAAAACGTTAGCAGGATTTAATAAGTTTGTTGGTAATGAATTCGGTTATCACGAGATCCTTTTTCTTACAAAAGGTGTTCTACAGGTAGAAAAACGGATAGCAGAACTTGAGAACAGGAAGAAAGAGGTTTCTATTTTAGAAAAGAAAATAAAAGAGCTTGAAAGAGAGCTAAATAAAGAACCTAAACTGAATAAATTAAAACTCTTGTTCCAAAATTATAAAAAGCTGCTTCCCGATAACTTCTTTGATGATGGTTTTACTCAGCTTGATATTTTTCTTAAAAAAGTGAGTCACATGCTTAAGCTTGATGATATGGATGATGACGATGCAGCGATTTTAATTCAGCCTATGGTTTATGGTAACTATGGGAAAGACAGTGGAGCAGGTTATTTTTTTACAAGAGATATTGTTACTGGTGAAAACAAATTATCAGGATTTTTCGCTCAAAACAAGTTTAATGAAACAGCTACAACAGCTGTTGATATTTTAAAAGTAAAACCGGTATTTCTCAAAGAACTGCAAAAAATAGCTCGAATTGTTGAGGATCATTTTAAGGAAATACGTTCTATCCGGTATACTATCGAAAATGGCAGGGTATGGCTTATAGATCAGCGTTCTGTTATGTCAAAATCAACCCAGGCAGATGTTAAAACGCTTCTTGATCTTTATAAAAGAAAGATTATTGATAAAACCTACCTTATTAATGCTGTCAAACCGGAACAGTTAAATGAAATACTCCATCCGGTTATTAATCCTTCTTCGGTTAAAAAATTTAAAAAAATAGCTGGTGGTATAGCCGGAGCTCCGGGAGCAGCTATAGGACACCTTTATTTTTCGACCGAATCATTGCTTGATGCTTATAAAAATGCTCAACAGAAAGATCTTGATAACCGTTTGATTCTCTGCATGCCTTCTACTTTTGCAGAAGATGTTAAAGCAATAGAAGTGGCTGCAGGAGTATTATCCGCAGAGGGAGGTTATTCCGCTCATGCTTCGGTTGTCGCACGGCAGTATGGTAAAGTATCTCTCGTTCAAAATGAACTAAAGTTTAAAGGTAATAAAGTCACTTTAGGCGGGAAAGTTCTTAAAGAAGGAGAAACGATAACACTTAATGTTCCGCATTTTGGGGATCCCGAAATATATTTTGGAGAAGCCGAGCTTATTGAACCTGATCCTGAAAAATCCGGTCTTCTGGAGTTTGTGGGTATTGTAAAATCATGTATTAAGGATTTTAACGTACGTGTCAATGCTGATAAAGCAAGAGACGCGGATCTCGCCGTTAAATTTGGAGCAGAAGGTATAGGACTCTGTAGAACGGAACATATGTTTTTTGATGAAAAACGCATAAATGTATTTAGACAGATGATTATTTCAGATAATCAAGCTTCTCGTAAAAAGGCTTTAAAGAAACTGAAAACAATGCAGAAAAGTGATTTCTACAAGCTGTTTAAAATAATGGCGGGGAAAGAGGTTACTATCAGACTGCTGGATGCACCATTACATGAATTTCTTCCTCATAATCAGGATGAGCTAAAAAACTTTCTAACCTTTATGAAAAATGATAAAAGTGATGGTGCGATTACCGCTGAAAAAGTAAATGAGCTTATGGATAATTTAAAAGAATTTAATCCTATGCTTGGACACAGAGGTTGCAGAATAGCTGTATCATATCCGGAAATTTATGAAATGCAGATGGAAGCTATTTTTGAAGCAGTATATCAGCTTGATAAGGAAGGTATTTCTGTATATCCGGAAATAATGATTCCACTAATAATGAATGATGCAGAATTAAAATTAATTATTTTTGGCAAAAAAATTGAAGGTTCGGCATATAAAGGACTTCTTAAAGTGGAAGAAGACCTTCGTGCTAAATTGAAGGCTAAAAAGGTTCCCTTTAAATTTGGAACAATGATAGAATTGCCCGTTGCTGCACTTGGAGCAGGAGAAATAGCAAAATATGCACAATTTTTCTCTTTCGGAACGAATGATCTCACACAGACCACCATTGGACTTTCAAGGGATGATTATACTTCTTTTATGCCGGATTACACTCTATATGACATCATAGACGGTAATCCTTTTATCAAACTGAACAAGTACGTAAAAGAACTTATAGATACAGCAGTAAGAAGGGGAATGCTTACCCGTCCTGAACTTAAAAAGGGACTTTGCGGGGAACATGGTGCTGTCCCTGAAAACATTAAATTTTGTATGGATGCCGGCCTCGACTATGTCTCATGTTCTGTATATTCAGTCCCTATTGCTCTCCTGTCTGTTGCTCAGCAAACAATTAATGCAGATTAATAGAGGCAAATAGTATAGGGAATTTCAAACAAAAGTAACCGTCAATTTAACCACACCCTGACAAAAAAAGAAGCAAAAATGTCAATTCCCAATACTCCAGGGCAAAAGGCTCTCCCACTCTTCTGAAGTTTTTATCAGCGGAGCTCTTTCAAACACCTTTAAAAGATAATCATCCGGATTAAG
>WGCU01000019.1 GCA_015493635.1 Spirochaetaceae bacterium
ATATTATCCACGTAGGATGTATGGCACATGCAAGAAGGAAGTTTTATGAGGCCTCGAAAGTATCAAAGAAGGCGGGAAGTGCACAGGAGGCAATCAAATACATACGGAAACTTTATGTAATAGAAAGGAAACTCCGGGATGAAGAGTTGGATGAGGGTGAGTTTCTCAGGAGGAGAAGAGAGGAAGCAGAGCCGGTGCTTGAGGATTTTAAGAAATGGCTTGATAAACGGAGTGATATGGTTCCGCCATCTTTGAAACTTGGGGAGGCTATCAGGTATACACTTAATGAATGGCCGAAGTTAATCCGCTATTTGGAGTCATACTACCTCACCCCCGACAACAATGTGAGCGAACGAGCAATCAGGCCATTTGTGATAGGACGGCGTAACTGGCTTTTTTCAGGTAGTCCTGATGGAGCTGAAAGTTCCTGCGCAATGTATTCTCTAATAGAAACTGCGAAAGCAACCGGACTTAATCCGGATGATTATCTTTTAAAGGTGTTTGAAAGAGCTCCGCTGATAAAAACTTCAGAAGAGTGGGAGAGCCTTTTGCCCTGGAGTATTGGGAATTGACATTTTTGCTTCTTTTTTTGTCAGGGTGTGGTTAAATTGACGGTTACCAAAGAAAAAATAGGTATTCCCGTAATTCCGGGCTGCCTGGCTGAGAAGATTAAAGACAACGTACCTTTTGGAATATTTAAAAAGAACAGGAAGCGACTGTACTAAAAAGGCCTCATTATTCCCGAGATTCAAGCTGAAAAGACCGGAAGCAAACACAACATCAAACTGCTTTTTGGCAAACATGTTCTGAGTAAATACATCACCGGAAAAGAATTTACCATCAGGATGCAGCAGGGAAGCCCGTTCTGTCATCCTTTCCAGAATATCTACCCCGTAGTACAGAACCGGGATATGTTTCCCTTTCAGGTAGCCATAAAGATCACCTGTCCCGCACCCGATATCCAGCAGCTTTTTCCCCGCAAGATCAACATTTTCAGCAAGCGTTTCAAACCGTTTCAACTGGGCTTCACCGCTCTCCCAGTCAAGAATTTCATACCCCGAGGTATATCTATCCAGAAGCGGTTCATAATGATTTTTTATAACTCTTTTTCTGCTTTCCATACGGTTTTTATCTGCCCGATGTACATTGTGTGGTAATCTTTTGTTTTGTAGTTATCATGAATCAGCATCCCTGCCTAAATTGTGTATCACCGCAAGTATACATGAATATACTCTTACATGAAAGGTAGATGAAAAGCGTCTTTATATTTGTTTTTTTCTTTTTTGAACTATGATACGATAGGAAAATCAAAAGGAGTACAGCAGATGCCGGAGATAATGGAACGATCAAGGTACATCCCCTTTCGCAAGAAAGACATAGTCGAGATGATACTGGACAATAAGGGATTCAAGAATGCCGGGGAAGCGGAAAAATTCAGAAAGGTATGCAGAATGAAAGGTTTCAATACCTCAGGGTAAACCCTGGACCCAGGCCGCTATAGCGGCCTATTCCGCGGCAGAGCCGCGGGGTATTTCAACCTTTCGTTCTCTGCACTCGTTCGGGAACGGGACCAACAAGTTGTTCCGCTCCACTCACTCCGTTTGAGAATAACAGAGAGTATTTTCCATTTTGAGTTTCATTCACTCCTCGAGAAGCTCAAAGATGCATACTATCCTATCAATCCTGATCTTAAAAGAAACACTTCCTTGAGTGCAGAAGCGGTGGATAACGCAAACGAGGAACTGATAAGCGCAATGCGGAAGGTGCTGAACGATGCAAACTACGATAAATTATCAGATAGTGATATAGAAAGAGCGTACAAAGAAAGTGCGCTTGTCGGGATTAATGTGGACATTGATATGGACATGTATGATTTCCTCGAGGTGTACGTACGGGGGAGACGAAGAGAATATCCTGAAAAAGAGGGAAGACCAGACCCTTACCGTTTTGGATATGGATACGGCCCTTAAGATTCTGGACAAAAGATGGGATAACTATTTCCAGTATAACGTATGACAAGATAGTGTAGATTATTGACTTCATTTTCAAATGGCAGTATCTTCACTATTGGAGATAATGAATGAAATATGAAGATTTGAAAGCAGCAGATGAAATAAAAAGCATTATACTATCTTTGAAAAATATGGTTCCTAATCTGGCCAGGATAATCCTCCCCAGTGAATATGAAACAACAATGAAAGGGCTGAAAGTCCTTACAGTATTTGACAAATTCGAACCTGTTATGAAAATAGAGGGAGAAGAACCTCTCATCAATCTATTTAGAAAGACACTCGAAGAGGAACAGAAAAATTACATCCACAAGAAGTAAAACACAACGATTTAACACAAAATTGGAAATTCTGCATATTTTAATTATGGAAGTGTAATAAAAGTATCCGAATTGGACAGGTGTATGCATAGGAGCCGGCCAGCGGTATGTGAATTCTTCTGCTTTACTTGTTTAACTTACGGGAGTTATACCAGTCAACCGTTTTTTCTATCCCTGATCTTAAATCAGTTTTCTGCTTAAAACCTAACTCTTTAGAAATTTTCGTAGAATCGAAAATCCAGTTATTCTTTGTAATACTTTTGATATCTTTCAAAGAGAATACAGGCTCTTTTTTTGTAAAAAACGATGTAACTTCAAAAACCGCTGCAATAAAGAATATTATTAAATTCGGTACAGGAATAACAAACGGATAATTACCAAGTTCTTTTGAAATTAGTTTTACCGCAGTTCGCCATGAGTAATACTCCTTATCCGCAATAAAATAAGTTTCCCCCTTTGATTTACCAGTTTCCGCAGCTAGCAGAAGTGCATCGACCAAATCCCCGACATAGATAAAGGATGTTACAGAGGAAGGGTTCCCCAAAAGCGGCAAAATTCTATGGTCAATTAAATTTACAAGATTCATCATTTCTTTTTGATGAGGTCCGTAAACATTGGAAGGACGGATTATCGTATAATCAAATTTTCCGTTTTCTTTAAGATATTTTTCCGCCAGGAGTTTGCTTTTTCCGTATAATGAATAAGGTTTATCTATCTCAATTTCTTTCTTGGGTATTCTTTTTTCGGCAGGACCGGACGCGGCAATACTTGATACAAATACAAATTTCTTGGTTTCCCCATTCACATCATTATAAGCATCGATTAGATTTATTGTACTGACAGTATTTGCCCTGTATAGCTTATCCCAATTAGTGGAACTGATAAGAGCAGCAAGATGAAAAACCATCTCAACACCTTCCAACCCGTTCTTAAGGGAATCAATGTCTTTATAATCTATTTCAACAATTTCTACCTTTTTACCCTTCAATACCCCGGCATTGCTCTCTTTTCTTACAAAACATCTTACTTCGTAATTCTTTTCAATGAGTTTGTCAGTTAAAAAGCCGCCTATGAATCCTGTACTTCCTGTGATAACAACTTTTTTCATTTTTTAAATATATTCTTATCATACCATTCGGAAGTTCTGACCAAACCCTTTTCAAAAGGCACTGTCGTATCAAATCCGAAATATTCTTTTGCCTTATGGATACGGTATCCCCAATATCTGTATTTTACATATTCGTCAATATTTTTTTTCTTCAAAACTGGCTCTGTATTTCTTATTTTTGCATAAAGTTCAGAAACAAAACTTATTAAATATAAAAAAAAGGCAGGCATGGGAATTTTAATTGTTTTTATTTTTAAAGTTTCTTTTATAATTCTTAAAATCTCTTTTGTATTATAAACTTTTTCCTCCCCTATATGAAAAATCTCCCCTACCGTATCATCAGTCTCAACAACTTTCATCAAGGCAAGAGCTACATCCTCAACAAAAATAATATTTGTTTCCATTTCGGGAAGCATGATTTCCAAATGTTTATTAAGCATCCGGAAAACCATAAGAAGTCCTCCTATGCTTCGCGGCCCATAAACAAGAGGTAATCTTATAATGGTAAAAGGAAACCCTCCTTTTAAAGAGAAAAGATATTTTTCAGACAGCAGCTTGCTTTTCCCGTATAAACTGACAGGCTTGGGAGGTTTAGATTCATCGCTCAAAATCCCTTTCTCTACCGGGCCGGCTGCTGCAAGACTTGAAATAAAAACAAATCTATTTAACTTTATATCTTTATCAATACAGACATCAATAATGTTTTTTGTCCCTTCAAAATTAACCTTATACAGGATCTCTTCATCAGTATCTCCTACCGATGCGGCAAGATGATAAATCACAGATATATTATGATTTATAACCGCATTAAGGGATTCCCTGTCCGTTATATCACCGAACTCAATATCAGCGCCCATCTCTTCTATCTCTTTATAATCATCATTAGGCAGAACAAGACATAAAGGGGTTTCCCCCTTTTCGACAAGCTTTTTTACCAAACAAGTCCCGATAAAGCCTGTTGCTCCAGTTATAAGTATTTTTTTATTATTTTTCATACGCCGATTTTATCAGATAAGATATAAATATCAACTATTATTAACCTGGAAATTACAAAGAACACAAATAAAAAATTATTATTAGGAATATTAATCGATAAACCAAGGTCAAATAACTAAAAAAAGCTCCGAAAGAGGATTAGCACCTCCTCGGAGGTGCCCCCCACTAGTCCCTAAAATTATTGTGTACCCAAAATAGTGCCATTTTTAGCCGTATATGGGTGTTTTATACTAATAGTAAGGCGAGATAATATGTTATATGAGGATTAATGATCAGTGGCGGGTTTGCTTCCGTTGGAAAAATGGCAATGCCTACGATGTAGAATATAATGAAAAACGATCTTATTGAATTGTCAACACCCGGTGAAGTTTTCAAAGAAGAATTTCTCGATCCAATGGATATTACTCCATATGCTCTGGCAAAGAGCATTTTTGTTGATCCTCCCAGAATTACTGCTGACACTGCTTTGAGACTTTCTAAATTTTTTGGATGAATATGCAAAGTAGATATTAGTTGGAAGTCTTGTCCGAAGAAAAAAACAGGAATTTAGCAGAATATACAGATTTCACAAGGCTTCGTAATACTGCATAATGACCGGTTATGCGGTGCATCAAAAATTAAATATGGAAACTTTTCCACATTACCGGAACACATCCAGCAAATTAAAGTTCTCTTTTACTAATTTACTCCTGGCATCACCTATGGGGATACTTTCCAATTCATGATTTATGGCAATATGACGATTTAACACTTTTTGAAATTTATCAGAATTATACAACTCTAAAATCCACTCCAAATCATCAGCTGCTATTGCATTTTTTATCTGATCTGGCAGGTAATCTATTATATCAGGATCTTCATAATTTGACGAATGCCACATTTCAGCTTTTTTAACCGGATTGCCCAGTAAATAAGGTATAAGGTAGATATTTGAAAGCATGGTATCTGCCAGACGGTATTCAGCATCTTTATTCTTACCCATTCGGTGCAATATTAAAGCCCAGCATAATATCTGAATAGGCTCTCCAATATCATCTGGAAACTCTTTTTCATACCAGCGGATAAATTCAGAAGATCTTCTATTATCACCCAGAAGGAAGTAAAGGTAAAAGAGGAAGTATCTGATACCACCGCCATCATCAATAAATCCATACTCTCTTTTGAAGGCACTTAACTGAGATCTGATTTTGGTTATTCTGTTGGATAGACCTCTTTCAGTCTTTGGTATAGTCAAATCACTCTCCCTTCGATTCTTATAATATTAAAATATATAATACTTTCCTAGTATTTAAAAGCACAATGAGGGGCAGTACTATCACCCCCAGAGCTGATTAATTTTATCCTGATACACATCCATAGATTTAAGCTCCTGCCTCAAAAAGGGTGATAATAATACCAGCTCATAGTCTCAGAACTGTGCCCGGTAAACTTTCTTACAACCTCAGGAGGTAAGACTCCTAATGAATAAGTATTGAATGTATGCTTCAGAGAATGAGGAACAATAGTCCTTCTCTTTAACAGAACCAATCTTGCCGGAATTCTTTACAGCTTTGGTTATCATAATACCGCTGCCTTCCCAGAAGACATCAGACCACTTAAGCACTCTTATCTCTCCACTTCTCATACCGGATAAAACCATCAGGAAGAGAAGTGTATATCCAGTATTTATGATGTTTGTTTGGTTTCTTAAGCTTATATGCAAGTTTGTGTCTTTCCATTCATATAAATTTGCGCTTTATAGGGAGTTTTGCGAGCCGAAGGGGAAAAGAAATTTTAAACCTTAAAAGTCAAAGTACACTTGGCTCCGTTGTATGGATTCTGTAGAAAATAGGACTTCTTATCCAAAACAGGCCATTCTAAGTACAATTCAAGACACTTAAAGACAGTGAAATTGCCTTTTTGCAGTAGGGTCATCTAGAGCTTTTTGCGAAGTACCCCAACTTACTATACTGAGAGAAAATAACAAAGGGGTCAAAAATATTTTACCCCGAGAGAATGCCCTGAAGAGGCTTTAGAGCATCTAAAAGCCAAAAATTTGTAATATTTACCCCACAAAAAAGGTGC
>WGCU01000020.1 GCA_015493635.1 Spirochaetaceae bacterium
ACACCATACTATATGATAACTACACTGATACACTATGTGTGCTATTTTTTTCCACTTTGCCATATGTTTATTATATCATACTTTTCTTACGGCATAGCCTTCAGTCCATGACCACCACCAAAGGTGGTGGATTTCTAAGCCTCATTAAAACGTAGATTACCATGACAATGAAAATGCTGATAAATATCGCCCGGGGTACATTTTTTTTGGGATTCCGTATATTTTCAGATGTGTTTGTAATGAGACCAAACCCCATATAAGAAAGGAAAAAGATTATGGAAGCGTTAAACAGGCCGTTTATATGCGTGTGATGAAAATTCGGCAGGACAGCATTTCCCTTTATAGTCAGAAATCCTCCGAAAATAAAAACCAGCAGAATTGAAAGTTTTACAAGAACAATATAAAACTCGGCTTTTCCAACCGCTTTACTTCCAAAAAAATTAAGGGAGACAAAAAATAGAATAACAGCCACCTCTACAAGCCCGACTGAAAAAACCGTTGCCCCTATATGAACAAGAGGAAGAAAATAACCTGCAAAACCTTTTACAAATAGTGAAATCGACACTACATACGTCAGCCACATCAAAATACTCAGGGCTCCCGTAAGAACGGTATCCCCTATCCCCTTCAAGATAAAAGCAATGGGACCGGCATTGGAAATTATTTTAGATCCAAGAATGGAATAGGAATAAGCAACAACCAGTGCATATATACCCGAAAGTAAAAAAGCTTCTGGCAGATTCTGTCCGGCAACTTTTGCACCCAGACCAAAAATGGTAAAAATACTGGCACCAATCATGGTACCCACAGCCATGGCAATCACTTCCACTAAATTCAATTTCTTGTCTTTTCTCATTTATTATCCCTTTTGTTAAATATTTATCCGCATGGAATACTATTCTTATATATACAGCTTCGTCAACTGATATCCTGTAACATACTTTTATTCAGAAAATAATGTTCAGTCCGGATAAACTCTTAATTTCCCCTAAAGTATTGATACTGTAAATTTTTGTGATACACTATAAGTGAACATTCAGGGAGATATGAATTGAAAAAAGTAACAGGAAGTGTTTTTAGTCATTTTTATTTTTTGATATTTCTCCTTATTACACTAGCAGGAGGCCCTCTTCTGGCACAACAGAAATCATCAATATCTGTAAATAGACTAACGGTAAGAGATAAAATTGTAAGGGCTTTTATAGCAGGGAAATTTTGAACCAACGCAATAACCATTTTTTCTAAGATTGCTTTATCCCTTCAATCAAAATTGGGGTTTGGAGCATATTTTTATACTCACCTTTTTTTAATACGGATTCAGATTTCTGCTTTGAATCTTACTGAAGTAAGGAAAAAACTTTGTAACCGACCGAAAAATAGCATTCTACTGTTTTCTCTGAATACCTACCTGCTATTCTTACTCAAGTAAGATTGTGTAGTATCTCCGGTAGTTCTTCCATGGATCTGATATAGTAATCAGGAGCAAGCCCAAGGTCTTTAATATCATCCAGATCATCTTCATATTCAATTTGTACGGCAGCCATAAACCCTGCATTTTTTGCTCCAAAGATATCTTTTGCCGGACTATTTCCTACATACAAACATTCTTCAGGTAGATAACCTGCTGCTTTGGCAGCATGGAGAAAAATAGCAGGATCGGGTTTGGCCCTGCCAAACTCAGAAGACAAAACTACTGTTGAAAAATATGATTCAAGACCGTAATCAGCAAGATTTCTGGGAACCTGGGTTAAGCTGAGCACATTGCTTATAATTCCGAAGTGCAACCCTGTTTTTACAAGCTCTTCCATAACATCTTTCATGCGCGGCCTTACTTTCCGCAGGTATCTGCCAGTTTCAATAAGGGAAGTCAGTTCCTCCGTCATTTGCTCATCAAGTTTATCCACATCCGGTTCATCAAAGAGGATGTATTCTTTCCATACCTTTAGGCCTGAAAGTTCAATATTTGTTTTATTTCTCCACTTCTTATAATTTCCGTATCTTTCACTTAGCACCCTGAAAAAAGCTTCCACCGAATATTTATTCTTCAGATTGATACCGGTATCCTTAAGAAGGGAAAGCATCTTATCAGAAGCTTTGAGAGCATTGGTACGGTCAGCAGGATAAAGGTCTATTGTTCCGCCGAAATCAAAAAATACCGCTTTAAGTTCTTTTTTATTCGACATGGTTCTTACCGCCGTTGGCATATATAAATTGTTTTAATTCGTCAACTTTCAGATTTAACAGCTCAGTGCTATTCGCTTCCACAACAAGACGTAACACAGGTTCCGTATTCGCCATTCTTACAAGAAACCACCAGTTATCATAATCTACTCTTACCCCGTCAAGAAAGCTCTGCTTTCCCGACTTGTACTTATCCCTCATTATTTTAACAATAGATGAATCACTGTGAACGTCAAAATTCAATTCTCCGGAAAAATAATACCTGTTGATCCTGTCAACCAATAAAGAAAGTGGTCCTTCCTCTTTCGCCAATACTGCAAGAATCTGAAGAAACGGAATCCATCCGTTATCCAGATTGTAAAAATCATTGTAATAATAGTGACCCGGCAGTTCACCGCCATATATCCCGTTATTTGCCGGCAGCCCCTCCTGCATTGCAGTATGGCCGGTTGCACAGATATACGTTTTGCCCCCAAGTTCTGCAATAAAATCAGCTATGGAATTGGATGAACGTGCATCATAGAGCACTCCGTCTCTGCTGCCTTTTTTATCAGGGAAATGTTTGAAATAATAAATGCCAAGAAGTGCTGTAACAATATCAGGAGAAACCCATCTCCCTCTGTCATCTACAACTATCATCCTGTCCCCGTCACCGTCAAAGCATACTCCAAGATCTGCATTTTTTGAAATTATCAGTTTTTTCAGCTGATCCAGATTTGCTTCAATAGTAGGATTGGGACCATGAGAAGGAAAGCTCCCGTCTACAGTATCATTTATAACCATGAAATTACCGGGGAGTTTTATTTATAAGAATAGAGGCCATACCGTTTGAGCAATCAACAATACACTTCAACTCTCCCTGAACATCCTCTATATATGTATTGAAAACGGATAAATAGGATTCTTTTATATCAAAGAATTGTATGGTTCCAGCATGTAATTCAGGTCCGACAGGCTTTTGCACAAGTTCTTCAAGCTTTTTTAAACCATTCCTCTTTGATATGACAAGGCCTGATTTCCCGCTTATTTTCAGTCCGTTATAATCAGGGGGATTATGGGAAGCGGTTATCATAACAGCACCGTCAAATCCATACTTTATATTTGAAAACATCAATCCAGGAGTATCTATCATACCTATATCAGTTACGGAACATCCGGCCAGCATAAGCCCTTCTGTAACTGCTTTAAAAATTTCCGGTGAAGAGTTTCTTCCGTCTCTCCCAACAACAATATTTTTACCCTTTAGTATATCCGGAATATAATACCCGATTCTGTATGCAACTTCTCTGTCCCATTCCTCCCCATATTTCCCCCGTATGCTTCCAGCCTTAAAAATCGACACTATCTTACTCCTGCTCAGTTATATACTCACTAATTTCGGTAGAAATTGCTTCCAGTTTTTCGTTCATTTTCCCTTTTGTGTCCGCTTCAAGTACAAGTCTCAGGAGAGGTTCAGTCCCTGATTTACGTACAATAAACCACCAGTCGGGGTAGTTAAACCTGATCCCGTCAAGAATATCCATATCCGCATCAGAATATTTTTTCATCAGTTTTTTCAGCACCATGTCCTGTTTTTGCTGATCCGGGAGTTTAAAGCTTTTTTCACCCGAAAATGCATATTTCATAATCCGGCTGCTTAAAGAAGACAGACTCTCTCCAAGTTCGGCTATTACATTCAGTATGGTGAATACAGTAATCCATGCAGAATCACAATAGTAATTATCCCGAAAATAATGGTGCCCTGTCAGTTCCCCGCCGTACAATGCTCCTGTGTCCCTTAACATTTTTTTGATTTTTGCATGCCCCACAGGGCATATTAACGGTGAAGCACCGTTTCCCAAAAGGAACTCTTTTACACTGTTTGAAGACCTAATGTCAACCAGAACCTGATCTCCCTTTTCTTCAAGAATATAGAGACTCAGGATAGCAGTTATAATATCAGGTGAAACAGTACTTCCTTTATCATCTACCATAACGACTCTGTCAGCATCTCCGTCAAAACAAAAGCCGATCTCGGCTCCGGTTTCGAGTACCGCTCTCTTTAACTGGGTTAAACTTTCCACAGCGGATGGATTCGGACCATGAGCAGGGAAAGTACCGTCTATAGTATCATTCAGTATCTCCAAAGAGCCTTTATAATCATGAAACATACTTCGTATAAATCTTCCTGCAGCACCGTTTGAACAGTCAACAACAACCTTTAATCCGGCATAATCCTCTTTAAAACTATCCAGGAAATCAACATAAGATCTTTCAATATCGAATTCCTGTATAATTCCAGCTGTTAGAACTTGTTTTTGGTGTTCATCTGATGGAACAACACTCATCTCTTTCACAAGATTTTCAATCTTTTTAATTCCAGTTTCATAATCAACAGGAACTGCATCTTTAAGTGTAATCTTTATTCCGTTGTACCCTGCGGGATTGTGGGAAGCAGTAATCATAAGACCGCCGTCAAAACCATATTTACCAACAGAAAAATATACAGCAGGGGTATCTACTACACCTATATCATAGATATTAAATCCGACTCTCATCAATCCTTGAGTAAGAAAATCGAAGATCTCAGCCGAAGTCTCTCTTCCATCCCTGCCTATAACAATTTTTTTCTCTTTAAAAATACCGGAAAGAGCACATCCTATTTTATATGCAGCCAGGCTGTTCCATTCTTCCGGATATCTGCCCCGGATATCATTCTGTTTAAAAATACTCATTTGATCCCTTAATGTAAGGTATCAATACCCCAGGGCAAGCCCTGGACCCAGTCCGCTATCGCGGCCTGTTCCGCAGCAAGCTGCGGGGTATTTTAACCTTTCGTTCTCTGCACTCGCTCGGGAACGAGACCACCAAGTTGTCCCGCTCCACACACTCGTTAGAGAATAAAACCGGCTGAAGAGGAACCCTCTTCAGCCTTGATATGCGGTTTAATGTAACCTTAGAAACCCAGAGACTCTAAAGACCAGCTCTGTACCCTGTAGTTCTTTTCATCAGCAAGAACAATTCTTCTATTAGCAGGATCATAGGCAAGACCTTCTGAATCACCAAGCTCACCTTCATAGATGCCCGGTTTTCCGAAACTGGTTACGAATGTTCCATCTTCCTGGAAAACCTTTATGTTACCGCCGTTTTCATCTACAGCAAACACAAGTCCCCATGGACCAATTGCAAGACCTTCACAGTCATCGCCCCATTTGTCCGGGCCTTTGCCTATACCTCCGAATTCATAGAGAAAATCACCGGTTTCAGAATTATACACATCTACCTGTCCATTTGGATCATCAGCAACATAAAGTTTATTCAAAGCCGAATTGATGGCAATATGACCTGCCTGCTTTGTCATGTTTTGTCCTTCACCAATAACACCAATTTTTTTAATAAAGTTACCACTATTATCAAATTTCAAAACTCCACCATTTTCTGTTTTATCAGAAACATAGATGTTTCCTGCTTTATCAACACACATGGGACCTATTGCCTCAAATCCTTCCGGAGGGGTACCCTCTTTTCCGAATTCTCTTACAAAATTACCATCCTTGTCAAAAACAAGGACCTTCAAAAGTTTTGCAGCTCCTACGTAAATATTGTCATCCTTATCTACAGCAAGTCCCTTAGGGTACTTAAATTCTCCCGGTCCTTCTCCATAGGCGCCAATATTCTTTATGAATTTACCATCAGCGGTAAACATGGAAAGACCAAAATTTTTCCCGCCAACAATAATATTACCGTTTGACTGAACAGCGATAGATTTTGTCTTGGTGAACTGATAGTTCGCACTATCCTGATCCCCTTTGGTCTTTTCCCCAAACATTACCACAGGTTTTACTACTCCCAGGTACTTTTCAAAGCTTGAAAAGTCCGGAATACTTGCGCAGGATGCCAGCAGTACTGCTACTATACCTGCTGCCAATAAAATTCCAAAATATTTCTTCATATTTTTCCCTCCTTAAGGAAATTAAAAATAATAATAGCCGATTACATATGCTGTATCCAGAAATCCCTGATCTTGACTTGGTGCTGATACAGCCAATCAATATCTTCTTCCCATAATCCTGTTTTTTTGAAAGGTATCTGCCCTTCCGGTTCAACAACATCTTTCCGGGGAGACCAGTCACCAAGTGTATGATAAGGTTCATATCCCGCCAGCCCGTCATTACTTCCCGGCGCGCCTCCCATCATCCAACGTATGAGAAGTTTTGCAGCATTGGGATGTGCCGCAAACTTTGATATGGAAAGGGTTGATTTAGTGGATATTCCGGTTGCCGGTTTCAGGTCTGCAATTACACTTAAACTCAGGTTATTCTCATCTGCAGTCCGAAGCTTTGAGTAAGAGTTCACACCAAGGGGAGGATCCGTCTGTCCTTTCGCCCCGACAGCTCCAGCTACATCGCCGCCGCCTCCGAGAAGCACCGGTTCATTCTGAATAAACCGCAAAAGAAATTCATATCCGGCATTTTCCGTACCATGAAGAACTATATCCTCCCCGAACTCCTCTTTATACAGCTTTGTCATTTCATCAGCATGTCTGACAAACAACGCAAAGAGGTTAAACTCCGTACCGCTTTTAAGAGGATCTACAGTAATCAGCTTCCCCTTCCACTCAGGCCGTGTAAGATCCCACCATGAATCGATAGGCGGTTTCTTGTACACTTCCGTGTTGTACATAACGACCTTTGCTCCATAATGGTGAATGCCAAGTTTTTCTTTCGCAGCATCGGGATACAACAGAGGCTGGATATCCGAGGGAACAAACTTGTAAACCTTTCCTGTTTCCGCAAACTCCGTTACAAACTGAGTTGCATTACCGGTCATTATTACATCCACATTATAGACCCCCGCATCCTGCTCACGTCCTACCTTTTCTATAAGATTAGGTGTTTTTTAAGCCGTTCCTTCCGCCTTTATTCCATATTTCTCATAAAAAGTTCTACAGAATTCGTAAACCCTTGAAGAATTAGAGTAGACAACAACACTGCCCTCTTCCTTAGCCGCAGCTATAATAGCACCCCAATCATCTTCTGCCGGCCGGTATTCACCTAACTGAGCCCACTGCTCCCACTCCTTAACTGTTTTGGGAACATTACTGGCTTCTTCCCCTTTTCCTCCTGCATACAGAAAAAAAACTGTAAACAACAGCAAACCAAAAGTAAAAATCCTTTTTATCATAAATCCTCCTAAAA
This sequence comes from Spirochaetaceae bacterium, assembly GCA_015493635.1. GTDB lineage: Bacteria > Spirochaetota > Spirochaetia > B11-G9 > B11-G9 > S145-15. The sequence goes on from WGCU01000020.1 coordinate 7,359, forward strand.
TAATCTATTTCCGGTTTCTATATCATATAAGTTAAATAACTCTTCTTTTACATTGATTTTAATTTTTTCACCCGCATTGACTCTATAACTGCCGTCAAACATTATTGCTATTTTATCGTTACCGTTCTGTGCATATACAAGATTTGAAGATCCTGCAGGAAGATAACTTGTAACCTCATATTCAATTCCGCTGTCTGTCAGAATAAAATCTTCAGGTCTTATTGCAACCTTTACCGCCTTTTTATCCCTTATCACTTCAGGATCAATTCTCAGCTTAATCCCCCCTGCATTTACAAATTTTCTGCCGCTCTCCGACAATACCGGTCCGTCAAAAAAGTTCATCCTGGGGTTACTTATAAACTCGGCAACAAAAAGGTTTGCAGGTCTGTGATATACTTCCTCCGGTGAACCTACCTGTTGAATAACTCCATCTTTCATAATGCAGATCTTGGTCGACATTGTCATTGCTTCTACCTGATCGTGAGTCACATAAACAGTCGTAGCTCCGGATCTCTGGTGCAGCTCTTTAAGTTCTGAACGCATATCAACCCGTAATTTTGCATCCAGATTTGATAAAGGTTCATCCATCAAATATATATCCGGACGGTTCACTATCATTCTTGCAATGGCAATACGCTGCTGCTGTCCACCGGACAGTTCCTGAGGATATCTTCCCTCATATCCTTTCAGTTTCATATCCTCCAGAACACTTAACACTTTGTTTCTCACTTCCTGCTTAGGCAGCTTCTTTATCTTTAAACCAAATGCTATGTTCTCAAAAACTGTCATATGAGGCCAAAGGGCATAGGATTGGAAAACAAGTCCCAGATTTCTTTTTGCAGGAGTTACAACTATTTCCTCTTTTTTGGAAAAAACAAGCTTTTCATTAAGATATATCTGCCCGCCGCTCGGATCCTCAAGACCTGCAATGGAACGGAGAGTTGTTGTCTTTCCGCATCCCGAAGGTCCAAGGAGGGTAATAAAATCACCTTCCTCGATAGTCAGATTCATGTTATCTATAGCTGTTACATCTCCCCATTTTTTATAGAGATTTGTTATTTTTATTTTTTCGCCGGGCATAATATATTAACCTCCTATCCCTTTTGAAAGATCTGTCTTTTGGAACCGCCGGATAATAATTGTTACCGTTAGTGTAATAATTACAACAAGCATTGTAATTGCATCCCCAAACTGGTGAAAACCACGCTCCGCATAATCGTAAATTAAAGTAGTCAGCACTTTTGTCTTTGGTGTCACAAGAAGAACGATCAAAGACAGCTCCCTCATTACGGTAATAAATGAAAGCATGAATCCGGCAATCAAACCGCTTTTTGTCAGGGGAAAAATAATTTTGGAAAATCTTTTTAGAAATCCCGCACCCTGCAGTTCCGCTGCTTCTTCAAGCTCCTTGTTTACCTCCATCATTGCAGCAGTACCTGTTCTTGATGAATACGGTACGTGTTTTGCGACTGAAACCAGAACAAGAATTGTGAAAGTTCCATATAGAGCAGGAATGGGGCCGTGTGCCTTTGCAAACATTGTCAGATAGATAGCACCGAAGGCTATCCCGGGGAATATATACGGTGCAAAGGAAAGCGCATCATTCATTTTTGAAAGGAGCTTTCCTCTGTCCCTTACTATTGAATAGCCGATCAGGATACCGAGTATGGAAGTGAAAAAAGCGGAAACGAGGGCAAGTTTTATTGAATTCCAGGCACCTGAAAGCATCATTTTGTTTCTCAATATCCCGGCCTGCCCTTCTCCAAGAAGATTTCCCCTTGAACTTAAAGCACCTGCCTTTCCAACCTAGAAGTGAAACGTAACGTTTGAGATCGAATAATTTCCGTTCTGTTCCATGAGAGACTGCCATGTAAGAACGTATAACGGCATAAAGACTGCAATAATAAAAATTATAATGAGTATGAGGATTGGATACTTTAGCTTGCCGAGAGATACCGGTTTGGCCATGAAACCCTTTCCGCTGATGGTAACAAAACTCTTCCTGGCACCTATTACTTTTATATTCATGTAAATGGTAAGTCCGGTCAGAAGGATCATAACCATTGCAATAACATAGGCATCACCGCCCAGATTATTCTTTATATTGTTGTATAGCTGGGTAGACAGAGTAAAGTACCTTGCAGGCATTCCAAGAAAGGCAGGGGTCCCGAATACACCGATTCCTCTTGAGAATGTCAGAATAAATGCTGAAAGAATTGACGGCAGAACAAGAGGAAGAGTAATCTTCCTCATTATCTGCCACTTGCTTGCACCCAAAAGCTCACCGGTCTCTTCCAGACGGGAATCGATTGTGGCAAGAGCTCCCGAGACAGTTATAAAAGCATACGCGTAATAATGGAGTGACAAGCAGATTATTATAGGTACCGGCCCGTATGACAGCCAGTCTGGAGGAGCAACATGAAAAATGTACTGAAACCATCCGGGAGTTCCGCCCATCTTGCTGTTTTTAAATACGGTGAGCCACGCAAGTGCAATCGGCCATGCGGGAATAATATAGGGAATAGTTGCCAGATTGGCTACTATCTTTTTCCCGGGCATATTACTCCTTACAACCACCCATGCCAGCAGTGATCCCACTGTTAATGCTGTAAATGTCAAACCGAGAGTAATGGTAATTGTATGCAGCAGAGGAATAAGAAACATCTTTTTTGTAAGAACACTTGCAAATACCCGCTCAAAGTGAACAAGAGTAAATTTTCCCGGAACAGCTTTTATGCCCCTGTCCAGAACCTGCGGGAGGACCCTGTCGGAAAATGAGTATGTAAATGCTGTATACACCAGGTTTACAGCAGGAAGAAATATGAAAAAAACCAGCAGGACAAACAGAATACTGCCCATTACCTTCTGCGGAGTTGACATACTTCTTATAAACCGCCTGATAAACGGGCTGCCTTTTACTTTTGATGCTGTCATCTCGGACATAAGTAAGCTCCTTGTAACAATGCAGCGCTTTTATCTGCAGTTTTTTAATAATCCGCCTGAGACATCACGCCAATCGTAGATCTCAAACTTGGCCCGCGGATCACTATGGAGAACCATAAAACCATCGGGGAACATTGGAGGTATGGAAGTACTTACAGCTTCTACGCCGTCAGTTTCCATATCAGTCCTGCCCTGGGAGTCAATAGGATCAACGGTCCCGATAAACTTGTTGTCTCCCTCCCTGTCATAGATCTTTATTGTAGCGTTACCCTGACTCGAAAGAAGCAAATAGCCTGTTCCATCATTACATTTATAGAGTGCAAGCCCTTCTCTGTCAGATTTTATTCCATCACCATAGGCAAAAGACGAAATCTCTTCACCAGATTTATCCGGGTCAGCATAAAACTTGTGTATACATTTATCCTCTTCTGACAAGTACAGAAACCCCTTCTCATCATCCACAACACACCCTTCCGCTACATTTCCGGTGTAGTTAAGTTTACGTACAAGGGTTGTCTTTATTCCCTTCCCGCTTCCGTTATCCTCTATCAGGTACTGATTCAATGTTCCCTTTTTTGTCTTACCCCTGTCAAAGACATAGATAGAACCATCAGATGGACGTCTGTACAGCGCAAAAGCATAACTGTCTTTTGTTATCGAATTTCCGGTACTGTCAGGACCCGCAATCTGTTTAAGAACATCTCCCGATGTATAATCAGGATTCACCACAAACACTGCAAGTTTTGCTTCACCGCGCAAATTACCGGCAACAATGGCTACCTCTTTTCCGCCAAGCACAAATCCATATCTTAAATCAACATTGTTTACATTTGTATGCATAGGCAGCTTTTGAAGAAGCTTTCCTGAAATGCTCCAGACTTCAAATCCATAATCCTTGTCAGTTCCGATTATAACCGAACGGGAGGGATTATCTTTATCGATCCATATTGCAGGATCATCGGCACTTCTTTCTTCTGTTGTTGTCGTTGATGCAGAAGGTTTAATAACCCGTATACTTTCCCCGGCAAAGCTCCAGGAAATCGAAATAATCAAATTTACTATTAAAAAAATACCAAGAAATGTTTTTTCACATCACGCTCCTACTAGAAATGTTTTTTCATAACAAAATCATTATGAAATATTTCTTTCATTTTGTCAAACTATTTATTTAAAAACAGATAGAAGATCCTTAAGACTAGCCACCACCAGATCCGGCTTCTGAATGGAGTCAAGTTTTTCAAGTACAAAGGTCGCTTTCTTTCCTCTGATTATAACTCCAAGTCCGAACCCGGATCTTTTAGGCCCCTCAGCATCACGGTCTACCTGATCTCCGATGTACGCACACTTGTATGGGTCAATTCCCATTAACCGTGTTGCCAGAAGGAAAAGCCTCGGATCAGGCTTACGGATTCCTGTTACCGAGGACATGACCAGAGTTTCCATATAATCAGCTATTCCTGCATCATCCAGTTCTCCCGGGACCAGAACACTGCTTACGGTATTTGTTATTGCTCCCATGCGGTATCCCCTATGTGAAAGCTCCATGATTACCTCTTTTGCTTCAGGTTTGAACTGCCGCAGTCCCTTTGAGTGGGAATAGAGAAGAACCAGATCTTTTGCATGGTACCTGACAATCTCCACTGGAAAATCAGGAAGCATAAAACGGGTCCAGATCACTTCTTCAGGCGGTTCCGCCCAGTTTTCAACAGACCATTTCTTATAGTCTTTATTTCTTTTATCAAGCGTTGCCGAGAACTCGTCCAGTGATCCTTTTACCCCCACCCGATCCATTATCTCTTCAATCTGGCTTCTGCCGTTGTCGGCAAGAGGAACCCTGTGGCTCAATGTCCCTCCTTTGTCAAAGTAGATAACTTCTATATTTTTGTGTGACGGTTTTTTCACCAGCAGCTCTCTGCTCCCTTTATTTTCCTTGATAAACATCATCCTGTTTTTCAGAACAGATGTTCCATGCAGACGGAGTGTATGTATAACTGCATCCCAGGGATACCCCTGTTTCATCCTGAACCCGGCCCAGTTCATCCACTGCAGATTGGCATCAACCTCCGAAAAGTATTTTCCGTCGAATTCAAAATGGCCCGTTACTACATTTTTACCGGGGGTTTCCCCTCTGCTTACCGAAAGGAGGGTTACATCGGCAATGTTACGGATCATATTGTCGTTTCCACCGGTGAATAACTCGTTACCTGCAAAGAGAATAATGCCAGCAGGAATTCCGTAATTACCTATAAGATGGCGCAATCCCCTTTCCTTATTATTCCCCTTGAGAACGAATTTTATCCCCCTGGCTCCGGGGAAAGGCACGTGAATTTCACCTTTACCAAGGTCTGCTAAATAGTTTCTTTCTGCAAGAATGTCCTCAGCCATTGCAAGAAGCTTCTTTCTTGTATCTACAGCTTTACCAGTATGGTACGGTTCAGCTGATATATCTCCCAGCATCATCCAGCTTACAGACCCTCCGCGGAAATAGGTTTCAGATTCTTCAGGATCAAATCCGTCATGCAGAAGCTTTTCCTTCATCCTGTCAAGAATTCCATATTCCGGATTATAGCCCTTCCCTGCGAGTACAACCGATGCGGATTCCAAAGTACCATCAAGATCTCTTACCCCCCCTGGAGACTCAGTTCTTTGTACTGTCGTATGAATTCCTTCTTCCCGAGAACCGCAAGAACCTGTGCATCGGTAAATATTCTTTTAAAGGCAATATCTTCATTCCACATCCGTGTCGCCGGATCATAGGTAAATCTCTGACTACCGTCACCGGCATAATAAACTACATTATCCAGCAGTTCTTCGGGGAGTCTGTAGAGCAGTCTTGGGCCCATCTTGGCCATAGCTACACCGCTCATGGCAACCCAAAATACATTTCTCTTTTTAAGCTCCCCTATCAATGTGGACAAACCGGAAATAATATCTTCTGAAGGGTTCTCTCCCGACATTATCACTGTATCATCAACATCAGTCACCCAAGCACCAAAAGTTTTCATCCTTACCCCTTGTATTATTTATTTTCTTCTATCAGGTTCGATACTTCTCGAACCTTATCTTTCATAAGTGATTTGCTTTCAGCTTCCACAACCAGACGGAGAACCGATTCTGCTCCGGAAAGTCTGATGATAAACCACCATGAATCAAAATCCATTCTTATCCCGTCGATCTCTGTTATTACAGCATTCTGATATTTTTCTCTGATTCTCTTTTCAAGCTTTTGATAGTCAAACTTATTGAAATTTATCTCTCCGGAAAAGAAATACGGGTTTATTTCATCCACAATTTTTGAAAACTTTCTTTCATATCCGGATACGATTGACAAAACAACAGCTGCAGCTATAAACCCGGAATCACAGAAGTAATTATCCCTGAAGTAGTAGTGCCCGGAAAGCTCCCCGGCATATTCTCCGCCATATTCTTTTAAAAGCCTCTTTATTCTTGCATGTCCTGTCCCGCATACAATCGGGGTTCCTCCTCTCTTTTTAACGTAATCACGGACACTCCTGGAAGAACGGACATCATAGAGCATCTTCCACGGCTGCTGAGCCCTGTCATAAAAATAATCAGATATGAGTGCAGTTATACTATCCGGAGAAACAAACTCACCTCTCTCATCGAAAAAAACTGCTCTGTCTCCGTCTCCGTCAAAAAGTATTCCCAGATCAGCTTTTTTTTCTCTGATTACCTTTCCGATTCTGATCCGGCTTTCTTTTTCCAGGGGGTTGGGACCATGAACGGGAAAAGTACCATCAGGAATACCTCCGGTAACCGTATAGTCAAGTAAACTCCCGGGAAATACAGATTCAAGGAAAACACCTGCCGATCCATTCGAAGCATCGAAAACAACCTTCACATTGCGTGAAACAGACAGAAATTCCCTGACATGTCTCGAGTATTCATCTTTTATATCAAGAAATTCTACAGTACCTGAGGACTTAGTCCTTTCAGGCTTATTTTTAATCAGGTCCTGTAATTTTCCTAACCCATTATCCTTTCCCACGGGAACAGAATACTTTCCGGAGATCTTCATACCGTTATATAGAGGAGGATTATGGGAAGCTGTTATCATTACACTCCCGCAAAAACCGTACCGGACAGCTACAAAGTAAACGGCAGAAGTATCACATACACCAATATCAACGACATCGGCTCCTGCATCAGCTATCCCCTTTGAAACAAGTTCAAATATGCTGTCCGAAGAAACTCTTGCATCCCTGCCAACCAGAATCCTGCTGCAGCTTAGTGCTTCCGGCAGATAAAAACCAATCCGATAACTTATTTCAGGTGTAAGTTCTCCGGGGAATATTCCCCTGATATCATTAGATTTAAAGATCCCCATAGATCAAACTGTCTCCAGATACACATTGCTGTGGAAGGCAGATACTGATCTCTTAAGATTCTCAACACTCTTCATTTCGATGGATAAGGGAAACTCCCAATTTCCCTTCATATACCTGTCAATAATCCTGTCCAGTTTCAAAATCCCTGAATCCAGAGGATTATGAGTATCCGCCGTCTGAAAATTGTTATGCAGATGGGAAAGTTTGACATTCCCGGCACCAAGCTCCGAAACAAGAAACGAAGGATCCGTACTGAAATACATCGCATGACCGAAATCAACAGTAAATTTCAAATTATCACTAACTTGTTTTCTTATATTTTTCAGCTCCCCGGGATGAAGCCCATGTTTCAGGAAGTTTCTTTTAAATGTATTCCCGTTTTCAAGGCAGACAGTAACACCGATATTTTCTCCGAAATCAATGAGACTTGATATACTGTCCAGGTTATACTTTACAGATTCATCCCAATTTTCAGGTGAATATTTTTCTGATCTCAAATAGCCTCCGTGGACAGTTGCGTATTCTATCTTCATCTCCGAGGCAGCATTCAGCGATTCCTGTATTCTCTTTAAGGACAGTAACCGTTCATCTTCATCGAGAGACGCAATATTCAGTCCCACGAATGGTGTGTGGAGGGAAAGTCCTATCCCAAGTCTTTCCGCCCTTGCCTTTATTTCACCATACTTTTTGGATCCCTCTCTTAAACAAATAGGCGGTTCAAATTTCAGTTCTACCCAGGAAAATTCGAGACTGCTTGCAAGATCCAGAAATTCCAGATAATCCCCCTCGAACTTCTGAAAACAAACAGCACCCAGGATTACCGAAGAATTCATCCTAAATATCCTCCCCGGCATCATTTCCGGAAAAGTCACTATAGTAGTGTCTTTTTCTGATCTCACTTAACTCGGAAAGGGCTTTTACCGCGTTATCGCCGAGGCGGCTGGCAACTCCATCAATAAGTGCATTATTTATTGCTACAGGAACAACCTGTGAATGGAACGTACCGGCAGGTCCCCTTTCAGCATGAAGAACAATCTTTGCCTTTTTGATCATGGGGGGGAGAATTGAGTCGGTAACAAGAAGAACAGGGATACTCTTTTCCTCAGCCACATCCATTAGTCTTCTGAAATCAATAGTTGATTTATAAAAATGATAATCAATTATCAGATCATTCTTGTCAATAACAAGCATTTTTTCGAATAAATTCTTGCCTGAAACCGACTGCTGCACTACTTTAAGCTTGAATCTTGAAAGCCGGAAACTCAGATGGTTGGCAAGACACTCGTTTCCGCTGTTACCAAATACATAGACCGTATTCGCCCTTAGTATTGCATCCACGGCCTGCTTTAAACTTCCGCTGTCAATTGTGTTGACAGCGCTTTTTAAAAGTTCGATTTCCGATTCCACAACCCTGGCAAAATTAAACGGATCGTCAGGCATCGTCTGAATGGATCTCTTCATTCTCTCACCGGGGGTAAGATAATCCCTGTAGTACTTCACAAGATCTTTTTTCAGTTCCGGAAATCCTTTGTGATCCAGATTCTGGGCGAAGCGCACTATCGTCGCCTCACTTACCTGAAGAACATTCGCCAGCTTGGTTATCGAAAGGAAAACAACCTCGTCAAAATGCCGGATAATGTAATCTGCAATCTTCTTCTGCTGCCTGGGAAGTTCATCGTACTTTTCAAGAATTCTGTTGTAACTGTCAGATTGACGAATCATGGTTCTACCACCCAATATGAAAATTTTCTTTCATTATAGCTTTCAAATTTTCACATGTCAATATTTTTTGTAAATTTTTATTCTTTTTTATATTTACTTGAAAGTTTTATTTCATTATTATAGGAAGCATGGATACAATACTTAAATCGCTTCAAGGTAAATCGTTTCACCTCTCACAGGATGCGTACGAATTCCTGTCCCGTAAATACGAATCACTGGCATCCGGCAGTATTCCTGATACTGTCTTTCCAGGGACAGATCCCGGATTTACTGCTGAAATAGTACAGCTTCACAGATCCTGGTTCAGGAGAGAAAGTTATATAGAAAGCAGAATAAAACATCCGACATCCGGTACAATTGACCACATACATGCAGAAGTCACTGCCTATTATGCCGAGCTTTTAGCTGAAACGAAAGGGCTACCTTTTGAGGCGGTACAGCTACCAAGAGCAGCAGGGCATCTTCATGATATTGACCGTACCGATCCGGAAGAAATGACGCAGGGAGAGGAAGAAGTAAGGCACAATCCGGAGGGCTATATCAGGTTTAAAGCAAAGCACGCTCAGAATTCCGTCAGAATGGCTCAAAAGCTTATCCGTTCGGTAGAGGAATCAGGCATGGTAGTATCAGATACTTTTATTGAAGAGCTTTCTTATCTTATTCTGCATCATGAAACGGGAGGCGAAAAAACCAACAGGAGGAACAACATTAGATCTTCACGAATTATTGCTGGTGTCAACCTGAACGACCTTGCAGACGTGGTAAAGGATGCGGATTCAATATCCTACTTTGACGCAAATATCCTTACCAACTGGGAAGAATGGGGGAAAGATCCAGAGGCTCTTGCAAACAAGGTTCACTTTATGTACGACAGAATGGGTTTTTATGCAAAGAAACTCATGGAAGAAAATATCCTTTACTCGCCAACCCACATACTCGGCATAAGCACTACTGCAGATAAAGATGCAGAAGCAATGAGAGAGGTACTATTAGCTGTATGCGGGTAAAACTTCTCGGAACCGGAGCTGACCACTGCATACCTGCATTCAGATGCACCTGCGGTGTGTGCAGTGAAGCCCGGAAGAAAAGAGGGAAGTACATAAGACAGAACTCATGTGCTTTTCTGGAAACAAAATCGGGCAGCAGAATACTTATAGATATGCCCCCTCAGATTATGCCGCTTCTGGTTGTGAACGGGATAGACGACAGCAGTATAGACTCAGTCCTTGTGACACACAGGCACGAAGATCATACTTTGGGGCTCAGATACCTGTTCCATGGATCAGAGAGAAAGAGCTTTGTTATTAAAAAGGAAACAGACCTCTTTATTCCTGCCACTGCCCTGGCATCGGTATCAAAGAAACTTCTTTCAGAAAAAAAGAGTCTGCTTTTAAAGACCGGAAGGGTTATTTCAGAATAAGGACAGTAAAAGATGGTGTACCGTTTAATTATAAAGAGTTAACCATAACCCCTGTGGAGACGGGGCACCTGGCTGAAAAAGAAGGTACTGCTCCCGGGGAGGAGTCCCTCGGCTATATAATTCAGGAAAAAAACGGAGGCACCTTTGTGTACCTCCTTGATGCGTCCGGAACACTGCCTGAATCAACACTTGAACTTCTTACTAAAGAAAAAATAAATTGTCTTGTCGCAGACTGCACCTATTTTGATTCAAAAGACAGAACCGGACATATGGACATAAAAGCTGTTTCAAGACTGAAAACACTGCTGAACCCCAACATGACCGTTGCAAGTCATATAAGCCACATGAACCTGGGATACAGCAAGCTAAAATCCGCTCTGGCAGAACACGGGATAGTTACAGGTTACGATGGAATGGTACTTGAGATATAATCTCTTATTCTTTCAATTCCTTCTTTTCTGCCGGCGACCATGTATTCTTCAGCATTTTCACCGTTCAGCATCATACTGTAATCAACCGGTTTCCCTGATACATAGCAAAGAGAAAATCCGGCATTTTTAAGGATCCCGTGAGCAGCAGCAAGATCCCAGATATGGCAGGGAGAAACAAGAGCCCCTATAACCCTGTGGTACAGAAGAACAGCAGTAATATTCAGAACAGCTCCGCCGTAATTTCTTAACTTTCCGGGAAATTCTTTTAGATCCCAGTTTTTATGATATCTCGAGCTTATCATTATCCTGAATCCGTATCAAAAAAAGGGTTTAAAAAAGCAACCCCTTTGGCTATAATATTTTAACTACAAAACCTTATTCACCAAGGGGGTGCAAATGAATTTCATTATAGATTCTACCACAGAACAGGTTCAAAGCACAGGGGGAATTGCATTAGCAGCTAAAATTTCTGAGAAAATTGGCCTTGATTTCTCAGATCCTGTATCAAAGCAGCAACTTGTGCATCCGGAAATAATCAGGGTCACGTATGGCCTTTTAGTTCAGGGAAGAAGCCGTTTCGAAGAGGTCAAGCTTTTTCTACATGATCCATTCTTTAGAGATGCTTTTGATTTAAAATATGTACCGGCTGCAGAAACCCTGCGCCTCTACCTTGAAAAAATATCTGAAGGTAAAGATCGTGTTTTGCAAAAGATATCACAGTGCAATACAAAGCTGTTGAATATGACAAAGATAACACCTGTTGAAGTAGACGGAAGGAAATACATTCCGGTTGATGTAGATGTATCGCCTTTGGATAATTCCGGCAGTCACAAAGAAGGAGTAAGCCGTACATACAAGGGGCATGACGGATATGCTCCCATATTCAGCTACATTGGTGTAGAAGGCAATATGCTCGGTGCAGAGCTTCGGGAAGGCAAACAGCACAGCCAAAAAAATACACCGGAATATTTATCTCACAATATTGAAATAATAAACTCACTCAACCTGGGCTATCCGGTTTTATTCCGCCTTGATAGCGGTAACGATGCCGCATCCACCATTAAAGTACTTTCCGAAAGCGGACATTTCTTTCTAATCAAACGAAATATCCGTAAGGAGTCCCGTGAATATTGGCTTGATATTGCCAAAGCAGAGGGTAAAATCACCTCACACAACGAAAGAAGAACCGTATACACAGGAGTTCACACCGGGAAAGTCCCTGCTTCGGATAATACTCTTAACCCCATGGATATTATATTCAAAGTTACAGAACGATATGTAGACAAATCAGGAACAGAATTACTGTTTCCAAAGATTGAAGTAGAAACATTCTGGACCAATCTTTGTGAAGAGCCGGAAGAAGTTATAGAACTGTATCATGCTCACGGAACAAGTGAACAGTTTCACAGTGAACTCAAGTCTGATATGGGAGTAGAAAGGCTCCCCTCGGGCAAGTTTGCTGTAAATGCTGTTGTACTTCATATAGCCATGGTTGCTTTTAATGCCTTACGCCTCATGGGGCAGACAGCCTTACTATTTAGAACTGATCTACCCTATGAACATACGGTAACGCGCAAACGTCTTAGAAAAGTGATAGATGATCTTATCCGCGTAGGCGGAATATGTCAAGATAGATGTCACAGTTCTTTGAAATATATTTAGCATTTTATGATGCCTTCAATTTCTTCCAGGATGGATTAAGATATACTTCTTTTATCTCGTTCCAGAATACTGGGTTTGAGCTCCATCTATCAGGATTCAAAGCAT
>WGCU01000021.1 GCA_015493635.1 Spirochaetaceae bacterium
GGGAAATCTATATTATGCTTGGAAATATTGAATATTCCTGGTTGACCATGAAATCTTATCTTGGACTCAGACCTAACTTTCACCAGAGAGAAGACAGGGTTGACACCCACATGTTTATCTCGGTTCTTGCCTATCATATTCTTCATATTATTGAATACAGGTTAAGAATGAATAATGACCATAGGAAATGGGTTACAATCAGAAATATATTGAGCACTCACAATCGCCTCACACTATCTTTTCAAGAACAAACAGAAAGTGGAGAAATTAGACACAGGGTTATCAGAACTTGTACGAAGCCTGAGACAGATCATATGAAGATCTATCATATTTTTAACCTGAAAGGAATGATAGAGAGGGTTTCCAGTGTATCGTAATACTGTAGTGGCCACAAATAATATTAACTTATTATCCTGTAAGGATTTGTCTTTTATTATGGTGAAGTTGGGCTAAGCGAGTGCAGAGAATGAAAGGTGTCAATATTCCGCGGCTCTGCCGCGGAATAAGCCGCCATAGAGGCCTGGGTCCAGGGTTTACCATGGGGTATTGACACCTTTCATTAGAAAAGAGATTTTACCATATCAAAAGTCCGATATGGTAAAAGATGAAAGAAAATATCCAGGATACCGACATGGTGTAAATGATAAAAAGCCTTGTCCATTTCCACCCTCCAGACTCTTTATAGAAGGTCGTCGTTGCAGCTATACAGGGAACGTACAATAAAACAAAAATAAGCAAAGACAGAGCAGTTGCTTTGGAATAGCCGGAACTTTCTTTCAGCCTTTTTGCAAGAAGTGTCGATTCACCGCCGGTATCACTTACGGAAAAAAGAGTGCTTAAGGTTGAAACAACAACTTCCTTGGCCGCAAATCCCGCGGTCAGGGCAATACCGATTTTCCAGTCGAATCCAAGGGGTTTTATAACAGGAGTAAGCAGTGATCCGAATCTTCCCGCAATGGAGTATTCAAGTTGTTTGGCGGCATTTTCCGTAGTAAGCTGAGAAATACGGGTATCCTTTTCATATCCGGTAAGCGAGGTATTTTCTGATATCTTGTGAACGGCGGTTTTATAGGAATGTTCAGCCTGGGTATTAACAGGGAAATTACTTGCAACCCAGATAATAACAGAAGCAGTAAGAATAATTGTCCCTGCTTTCTTAAGATACATCTTTGTTTTAAAAAGCATCTGATACAGCAGTGATTTTATACCCGGAAGCCGGTATGGCGGGAGCTCCATGACAAAGGGTTCAGACTGCCCCTTAAATACAGCTTTTTTTATAATAAGGGCGGATAGAAACGCAATCAATATACCGAACATGTATATTCCGAACAGCATGTTCCCTGCCAAAGCCGGCGGAAAAAATGCGGATAGAATAAGAATATAAACAGGAAGTTTTGCGCTGCAGCTCATAAAGGGGATGATCAGCATTGTTGTAAGTCTGTCACCCTTGTTTTTCAATGTCCGGGTAGCCATAATTGCTGGTACCGAGCATCCAAAGCCGGTTATCATCGGGATAAACGATTTCCCGTGGAGTCCGATTTTATGCATTACCTTGTCAATGACAAAGGCCGCCCGTGCCATGTATCCGGAACCTTCAAGAAAAGCAATTGCCAGAAAAAGAAACAGTATATTGGGAACAAAAACGAGGACTCCCCCCACGCCGGCTATAATACCGTCAACAAGGAGATGCTCAATATAGCTGTCCGGAAGAACGGCAGCGGTACTATTACCAAGAAACTGGAAGAAAATATCTATCCAGTTCATAAAAGGGGTACCAAGAGTAAAGGTGAACTGAAACAGAAGCCACATAATAGCAAAGAAAATCGGAAGTCCGAGAATTCTGTTCAAGAGTATGTTATCAATGTAATCTGAAAAAGATTTTTTCTGCACTGACGGGAACTTCGTTGTTTCCTGAAGAGCTCCACGGATAAAAGCATGCCGGTCTTCTATGATGGTTGATTCCGGATCGTCCTCCCCTGTATGCTTGTAACGTGCAAGAAAGTCTGTCAACTCCCTGCTTACTTTAAGATAAATACTTCTGCTTTTGACCGTCTCATAGGCAACCTGATCATTTTCAAGAAGTTTTATCGCCAGCCATTTCAGGTTGTAGCGTTCGGTTAAAAACTCATCTTTCTCCATAAGGTGCTGTAAAACATGTATTTCTTCTTCAATTTCCGGTGTAAAACTAAGCTTGTTTTTGGCAATGGTTATCTTCCCCTCAAAAACATCTATTATATGATCAAGAAGTGAATCAATCCCGGTCTTTTTGAAAGCTGATGTCGGTATAACATGGGAACCGAGAAGCGCCTCCAGCTGATTCAGGTCAATTTTAATTCCAAGTTTTTCCACCTCGTCATACATGTTGAGAGCCACGAGCATATCAACTTCCAGTTCCATAATCTGGGTGGTAAGATAAAGATTCCGTTCAAGATTGGAGCCGGCAACAACATCTACAACAATATCGGGTTTTTCTTCCAGTATAAAATTACGGGTAACAATTTCTTCAGGAGAGTAGGCTGTCAGAGAATATGTCCCCGGCAGATCGGTTACATGAATAGTGTAGCCTTTGTAGTGAAGGACGCCTTCATATTTTTCAACGGTTACACCGGTAAAGTTACCTACTTTCTGATGAGCACCGACTATCTCGTTGAAAAGGCTTGTTTTCCCGCTGTTCGGATTCCCCAGAAGAGCAATACTTATTTTTCTTGATGTAGCACTTTCCCTCTCTTTGATGGGGATCGGACGGTAGAGATTTCTGTATTCCCGCATGGGGATTCTGTCCCCCGCATGTCCTATTTTCTCAACGTGTACCTGGCTTGCTTCTTCAAGGCGGAGAGACAGCTCAAATCCCCGTACCTTAATAACAATGGGATCTCCCAGGGGGGCAATACGTATGACTTTGAACCGGACTCCCGCAAAAAGTCCCATATCAAGCAGTCTTCTACGAACTTCTCCTTCTGCTTTAACGGATTTAACAAAACCTTTATCACCGATATTCAATTTTGATAGGGGAATGGACACCTGAATCTCTCTCCTGTTGTAAAAGTTAGGAAAACCTAATTAAGTCTTATTAAGATAGTAAAATAAAACAAAAAAAACAAGCCCTTTTTATTCTCCTCTCTATATTAAAAAAATGGACAAAAAAAAGAGCCGCAGGTAAGTGCAGCTCTTAAAAACAGATGTTACTTTCTAGCCCTGGGAAATACATTCAACAGGACAAACCGCCGCGCAAGCACCGCAGTCAGTACACAATTCGGGGTCAATAACCCGTACATCATCCTGTTCACTGATAGCTTCAACAGGGCATTCGGGTTCACATGCGCCGCAGTTAATACACTCATCCTTATTAATTACATATGCCATAGGAATACCTCCATCATAATTTGCGCACAGAATAACAGGAAGTTTGAAAAAATGTAAAGAGCGGTTTCCTGAATTTAGCTAAAAAATATTTTTTCACCTTCATTCACTGACTGTTATGGATGGAATGGAGAGAATAAATTTATATATTATAAAAAAATTGGTTGAAAAGAGTAATAAAATTGAGAATATCTAAAAAGGGTGATAATAATATGATATTCTTATTTAGGGAGTGGTGAATGATAAAGTATTTTTTTAAATTAGCAGCTGGTCTTATGATGCTTCTTGTTTTACCGGTAACATTATTTTGTCAGAATAATTTATCAGATTATTCAACTCTTACCTATTCGGTTAGTCCCCGGTATGACCTTCCTCTGTCTGACAGTATATTACAGTACAAGTACGGTCTTGGCGGACAAGTTTCCATAGATTATAAACCTCCCGTAAAGTTCCCTTTCTATTTAACTTTTGATGCAGGATATATGTATTCCCCTTTTCAGATTGAATGGGCAACTCCCCTGCATACTGTTTTTACAGGTGCGGGGCTGGGGTTGAACTACAATTTTTTAGGGAGAATGATGGCTGATATCTATGTCAAAGGAGGATATTACGGGGGATTCCTTACTGCATTGAGCAATGATGTTGTTTTCGGCGGAAACCCCTTTGTTGAAGTAGGAGGGGGAATGGGTTTCTATTTTACTCCTTCCTTTAGTATCCGGGCCGGTGCATCATACAGGCAATTATTAGGTAATCCGGAAGCTCTGTTTCAAAGTGTAGGATTTTATCTGGGCGCATCATACAGAATCCCGTTGAAAGGATCATTTGATATCGGCCCATCTACAAAAACCCCATTCAGACTTAAAATATCAAATATCAAATACGAAGATATCTTTCCCGTCTTCTACAAGTATTACGATGATCACCCCATAGGCAAAGCAGTCATAAAAAATGATGAAAACGGAGAGATTGAGAATGTAAAAGTTTCCCTGTTTATAAAGCAGTATATGGATAATCCTAAATCTTACGTTATTGAACAACCTTTTAAAAAAGGAGAGCAGCGGGGAGTCGATCTGTTTGCTTTATTCAATGAAAATGTACTGGGCATAACAGAGGGTGCAAAAGTTTCATCGCAGATAACCATTAGCTATGATTTTAAAGGAGATGAAAAATCCGGAACGGTAACAAATACAGTAATGCTGCTGAACCGTAATGCTTCTATCTGGGATGATGACCGGCGGGCTGCGGCATTTATTACAGCGAGGGATCCTCTTGTGCTGAAATTCAGTAAAAATCTTATGAGTATTATACGTGAAGAGCCGGAAAATGCTCTTGGAAATAACTTCATGTTTTTAGATGCAGTTCATAATACACTGTCTTTGTACGGAATGACGTATGCAGTGGATCCAAAGACTCCCTATAAAAAATTGCATGAAGAAAAAAATGCAGTGGATTTTCTGCAGTTTCCAAGACAGACCTTGGACTATAAAGCCGGAGATTGTGATGATTTATCCATACTCTATGCCGCACTTCTTGAAGCAGTAAATATTGAGACAGCTCTTATCACCGTTCCCGGGCATATATATATTGCCGTATACCTCGGGATGAACCAGGAAGATGCGGACAGTATATTTTTTAATAGAGACGATTTAATATTAAGGGATAATAAAGTCTGGCTGCCTTTTGAAGTTACCATGCAGAAATCCAGTTTTCTGCAGGCATGGCAGAAGGGATCCGCAGAATGGCTGAAGTATAACCCTCTTGGGAAAGCCGGGTTTTATACTGTTCCAGATGCATGGAAAGTTTTTGAACCAGTAGGGCTTCCGGGGGAACCGGCTGATATAAACTTGCCTGATTCTGATGTAATTCGGAAGGCTGTAGATTCGGATATGAAAAAAGCTTCCGAAAGGGAGATAAGCGGGAAGGTTAAGAACCTAAAAGAACGTATCAAGCAGAGCGGGAATAATGCAAAACTTTTAAACAAGCTTGGGGTAATCTACGCCAGATACAATTTATATGAAAAAGCGGAAGAACAGTTTCTTAAAATACCTGATACTTCCGGATACAGGGGGATTGCATTAGCCAATATAGGAAATATACGGTTCAGGCTGGGAGAGTACAAGGAATCGTTAAGATATTACAAAGATGCTGAGAGAATTCTTAAGGATAATTCTATACTGCAGCTGAATATAACAAGGGCAGAGTATGAGCTGGGGAATTTTGATATCGCAGATAAACACTACAATCAATTAAAGATAGTTTCTCCGGAACTTGCAGAAAGGTACAGCTATCTTGGTTCGGGAGGGAAGGATGTCGCCCGTGCTTCAAGCGCGGAAGAAAAAGGGGATGTACTATGGCAGGAATAAAAATACGTGCATTAAGTGTTGGTGTGCTGATTAGTATTTTGTTACTAAGCGGGTGCAAGAATGATTTACAGACTTATATCAACTCATTTATTGTAGGCCCCGAATCCAGTGCCAAAGTTACCAAAACAGATTCAGCGGACTTCGGTTTCTCGGTAGCTGCAGACGGCGATTACATGATTACAGGCTCCCCCGCTGAAAAAAATAATGCAACCCACGAAGAAGCTGCCTACATTTACCATAGAAAAGCAGACGGAGCCTGGGACAGTGGATTTAAACTGCCGCAGCCTGCAGATTGGACAGCCGGTGACAGATACGGATATGCTGTAGCAATTTACGGAGATTATGCGGCAGTGGGAGCTCCGTTTAAGAGTGTTGATGACGGAGGTGTAAAAACTGAGGCTGGAACGGTTTATCTTTACAAAAGAACAGATGTCAATACCTGGGAACTGAACCATGAATATACGCTTATTGATGCTGAAGGCACTGGTGTTCTCGAAGCTGGTGATGAGTTTGGATTTTCTCTTGCCATGGACGGTTCCTGGCTTTTAATAGGATCTATAAAGGCAAACTATTTTGCAACATCGGATTGCGGAGCAGTGTATGCCTTCAGGTACGTAGACGGCTGGAGCTACGCTGACAAGCTTACAGCAAATGCGGATGTTCAAGCAGGAGCCCAGTTTGGTTATTCAGTTGATACCAATGAAGGATACGCTGTGGTAGGTGCGCCATTTGAAAACAGCAAGGTTGGGGCTGTGTATCTATTCAGTCTTCGTAATGACAACTGGGAAAATAAAGAACGCATATTTGCTGATGATTGGAACAACAGCGATTCTGCAACCGATAAAAATACAGATGTATTTGGTCTAAGTGTTTCTCTCACTGCTGATTTTCTGGCAGTTTCTGCACCGAATAAAACAGTTGGCGATGTCGATTTTGCAGGTTCGGTATATGTATATAAAGCAGAGAACGGAACCTGGAACACTACTCCCCTGAATATATCAGTTGCTGATCCTGTTGAATGGGATGCTTATGGAATTGCAGTAGTTTTACGGAAGGAAACACTCATAATTTCAAGCCCCTTCAGAGATACTGATAACATAACTGATACAGGTACTGCATATATCTACAAAAATGCTTCCGGTACGAATAACTGGTATTTGCAGAAAAATCTGCTTCCGCAGGATGTACCGGAAAATACCTACTTCGGAAAGGCGCTTACCATAGCAGACGGCTTTATAGCTGTTGGAGCTTGTCATACGTATGAATATTTTGATAAAGGTGCTGTGTATATCTTTGAGTAGAGTTGAGTTTCCGATCAGATCAGGACAGATACGTATAGCTGATGACTTTGACAGTATGCCGGATGATAGTGCTGTTCCATTCGGTTACCCCAAAAACCGGTAAACCGTTATCAGTGTTGTAACAAAAACGAACCCTATGTACACGAGAACTGTCATTCTGTTAAACCGCTTGTTTATAGATTCAAACCTTTGAAAAATGGGCATACTTTTTTAAAAAAGAAGGGTTTTTAAGTGAGGAGGAAGAGATGCATGTATTAATAAAGAATGACAGCGTAATGGAATGCGCTCATGAGTCGTATAAAGAGTTTACATCCAATGATGAGATATTCGAGATATATGAAGCCAGTAATATTGCTTATGCCCGGGAACAGGGTATTGAACAGGGTATTGAGGAAACAGCAGGTAAAATGCTTAAAGAAGGTTTTGATATTGAACTTATTGCAAGGGTTACTAATATTTCTGAAGACAGATTGTTTGAGTTAAGGGATAAAATTGGGGAATAGAAAATACTTCTTTATCTTTAAAGGGTTGAAGATAAAAACGCAAGAGGTCTTTGCCGAGGAGAAGGATTCAGTAACGTCTAAAGTCTGTTCTCCTTGCTGTTTCCCGAGTATCCCGGCCGCTTTTCCTGTGCTTCATCCTTAAAGTTTTCCATTCCAAAAACCTTTTTAAGGTTCACGGATAACTCCGGTAGAGTGTGAAAAAAAGGTGTTCCCCTGTAATCATAAACCTCCGGTTTACCGTACTGTTTCCCATCAAGAACATACTTCCAGCAGATTTTATCCACCGGATGAACAATCCAGTATTCTCCAACCCCGAGTTTCTCATACAAATTAAGTTTAACAATCTGATCTCGCGAAGCACTGGAAGGAGATATAATCTCAATTACTACATCCGGAGCTCCTGTGCAGCCTTTCTCACTCAGTTTGGAATCATCGCATATAACCACAATATCCGGCTGAACTATGTTGCTTGTTTCATCTTCGGATTCATCAGGTTCCGGCAGAAGCACATCGAAGGGAGAAACAAAAACTTCACAATCTCTATTCTTCAGATAATTATAAATACGGGTAAAAATATTACCGATTATTCTTTGATGAGTCGTTCCGGGAGCGGGACTCATACCATAAGCCTCTCCCTCTATTATTTCCCATCTTTCATCGTCTGACCAGTTTTTATACTGAGCATAGGTAAAGTAATCATTGTATCTTTCTTTAGGTACTGCCATAACTGCCTCCGGATGCTATTATTATATCCCCTTGTTTTATTAAAGAAAAGGTTTTATGGTTTTGAGGTTATAATATGTCAGTAATGAGTGTTCGTATCGACGACAGGAAGAGGAATGCAATAAAAGCAATAGCTTCACTGGAAGGCAAGACAACAATGGGATATAATTCTTTATCATCCATGCTTTACAATATCAAATTTTCCGGTATTTCCACAAGATTCCCAGAAGACCCTATTTTATAATCCGACTAGTTTACGAATGGATTATTCTCAAACGAGTGAGTGGAA
>WGCU01000022.1 GCA_015493635.1 Spirochaetaceae bacterium
GCATTGGGAACAGGTCAAGCATAAAAACACTTTATAGGTCACTACACAGACGGGATTAAGCTTCTACTCGAAAATAGAGGTACTAGAAGTCTGAAAAACACTGATTTCAACCCTATTTTTTTATTTCTACGACAATTTTGGTGAACTTGGGTTAGGGCAGGAACCCACAAGTTGTCCCGCTCCACTCACTCGTTTAAAAATAAGCCAAATATATTGATTTTCTCCATAACATCTGTTATTGTGCATACATGGAGGAATTGATGATAGATCTTGCGCTTCAGCATGAAACAGCAGAGCTTCTCTCTCAGAACTTTAAAGCTGATACCATTGAAGCAATAGGAAAAATCATCTTCAGATCCTTTGACTGCCACAAACTGGCGGGTAAAAGCAGCCACATTACGCTCTCTCCGAAGAAATGCGCTGTTATTCTCGTCGATTACTGTAATGCAGAAAAGAAACTTTTTGATCTTATTCAGCTTCTGATTCAGCTTGACGAAAGCACCATAAACGGAAAACTTGTCACGGTTAACGGGCTTGAGGTATATCTAAACAAACTTACACAGACAGGTATTTACTATGATTTTAGAAAAAGAAAGGTCCTCCGTTCAAAGAAGGAATTAACTGATCTCTTAAACTGGGGTTCATTGAAAGACGGAAAAGAGTATACATTAACCATTTTCAGTATCGATATTGTCAATAACTCAAAGCTTGTTATAAAACATGGATCAAATACCATGGAAAAGGTCTACTTCCAGCTTAAAGGCTTTCTGGCAAAGAAACTGTATGAGTATGACGGCCGGCTCTGGAATTTTGCCGGGGACGGGGGACTTGCAGCTTTTGCCTTTAAGAATCAGGTAACGAGGGGAGTTCTCTGCGCTCTGGATATCCAGTATTCTCTTCCCCTTTTTAATATTAATCCTTCAATCAAACTGAAAGACTCTATTACCCTCAGGATTGGAATTGATACCGGAAAAGTTAAATTTTTTAATGAAACGGGAAATATTGTTTCTGATGTTATAAACTTTGCCGCTCATCTTGAGAAATATGCGACAGAACCGGGCAGAATTTCCATTTCTGAATCAGTTATAAAACAGCTGGATAAAAAGATAGCCCGGCTTTTCCCGGCAAAGACACTGTTTGAGGAAAAGCCGGTTTTCAGTACCACTGAAATCATGATTTAGAATATCCCTATCCGCGTACCAATACTGTACCGGGGAACAACTCCTGCCTGGACATCCGATGAAATAAACCACAGGGAACCCTCTGCATAGAGGGAATACGTGTTAAACATGGATAAATCAGGAATGGTATATTTTATCAGCTCAATCTGGCCTATTATTGATCCTAACACAACCCCGGTTCCATCAAAAGTAAATCCGTCTTCAGACATGGTAAAATACGAAAAAGTAGCGCCCAGGGCTGCGGCCATGGAAAAGTTCTGCCAGTCCGGCCCGAAAATAAAGCTGTAAGGGATTGTTGCAATATTTGCCAGAAGCTTTCCTCCCAGAACTATACCTGAGAAACGTCCGGGTGGTGCCAGACCTGCTTCCAGTTGAAGTTTTACATTATCATTAAAAAAGGTAAGACCAGCACCTATTTCCCCGTATGTCGCACCGAGGGCATGCAGATCCAGATAGAGTCCCTGGATAAAGGAGGGAACTTCATAGCTGTTTTTATCTCCCTCCCTCAGGAGAAAAGAGATATCCTTAACCTGCCCATTATCATCGGCAGATCCCTGCAGGAGGAGGGTACTGTTAAAACTTTCACCCTCTTTGGGAGTATCAAGCGTAACAACCGGCGGTGTTTTATCAATAGTAAGAACCATCTTCGTGTAAGCCCGGGAACTGTCCTCATACATTACTTCCGCAAGAACCGGCAGACTACCGTCAGGATATGTCTCTGTCTCAATCCTTGCCTTCCAGGGGCTGGTTGGTTTAACAGGAATAAAGGTACGCCCGTTATCATAACTTATTCCAAGGCTTTTTACTTTGGGAGTTTTTTTATCTTTCCCGGCAGCATAGCCGAAATTTCCCCGGATATAGGTTCGCCGGGTAAGAAAATCTCCGGACGAACGTTTAAAAAGTATCCAGGGGCCCTCTTTATGAAATATAAAATTCCTTTTGCCCGAATGAACTTTTGTATCAACTTCCGATGATTTAACAAGCAGTGTATGTTTCCCGTCAGATACCATGGTACTGTCAGCAGAAAAAACAAACCGTCCTGAATCCATTACATCTGCAGTACCTATTACCGCCCCGTCAAGAATAACAACAACTGATCCGGGCTGCTGCTCTCCGCTGTCAACAATTCCCTCCACCTTGAAAAATGCATTGAACCGGTCACCTTCACGAGGATAGAGAAGATGAATTTGGTTCCGCTCTCCTCCCCGGGATGGTATTTCTACACTCCCAGTTTTATACGTAATGTTCCCGGCTTTATCTTCGGCCTTCAACCGGAAGGTATACCATCCGGGCTGTAAAGCGGAGGTATCGACAACCTTGTGAATAAAGCTGTTTGAACCAAGATCAAGACTAACAGGTGCGGACGAAGCATCTTTCTGCGGTGTAAGCGGCATTACTTCCAGCTTTATTGACTGCAGCTCCGTATTATCATCAGCTTTACCGTTAAAAACAAGCTTATTTTCTGCTTCTCCTCCATTAACAGGACTGTCAAGTTTTATTTCCGGAGGCATATTATCTATGTTAAGGATGGTTGTGTAATAGGAAACAGTACTGGTTTTATCAGCTGCTTTGACATAGAGTGAATGAGTTCCGTCTTTCAGCAGCGTCGTGTCTATTGTATATACCCATGTTTTATCTCCCTGTACACGGGAATAGGTAGCACCATTATCCAGAGAAACAAAAACACTTTTAATACCGTTACTGTCAGAAGCGGTTCCTTTTATCTGTGTACTTCCCTTTATGTACGTATCTGATGCCGGCGAATCAACCTTGATATCCGGCCCTTTTCTTGAAACATTAAACCTTCGGACAACCGGTTTACTAAACACACCATTGAGATCTTCAGCTTTTACGGTAACCGTATGTTCTGTATCAGCAAGTTCGGAAAGGGGAACAGGAACGGTGAAAGCAGCAGCACCATCTATTTTTTGAAATGGTTTGCCATCAAAGGAATAATAGATTGTTTTTATTCCGTCATCATCAAGAGCTGTTCCTGAAATAACCGCGTCTCCGCGGAGTACCGCACTCTCACGGGGATACTGTACGGTAACAACCGGTATATCAACCGTACTGTTTACATTGAAAGGAAAGGTAAATTCCTTTTGATTCCCTTCACTGTCTGCTGTCCGGAAAAAAAGTTTTCCCGGCTTTTTCTTAAATGCACTGTAATCAAAATTGAAGGCAAAAAATGACGGATCTTCTACCGGTTTGTATTCTTTACCATCGGTACTGAACGCGCAGGTAAATCGGGGTGACAGATCTGTTACACTTCCAGAAACAGTTACCTTCCCGTTCACGGTGTCACCTTTAACCGGAGTAAAAAGTTTCAATTCAGGAGGGAGTGTATCTTTTGTAAAAACAATAAAGGATGTAGAGCTGTTGCCGGCTGTATCCACTGCATCGAAGTCGAGAACGGTATTCCCCTCTTTAAAGGGACCGGCAGGTATGGATACGGTAAACGTTCCTGAACCACTGTCTGCGTAAACAGGAGTCTGCTTCTTTTCCGGATCATCGGCAGTAAAATAGGAAAAGGATTTAAGTCCTGCTTCTGACGATACGTTTCCTGTCACTTTAAGAGAATCTTTTACAATGAAACCGCTTACCGGTCCGTTGAACGTAATAACAGGAGCCATTTTTTCAGGATTCTTTGCAGAGGCTTTGGGTACGGTGAACGTCCTTGAAACAGTTTTGCCGGGAGTATCATGTATGTCGTAGGGGGTAACTTTTACATGATGCGTTCCCTGAGTAAGGTTCGTCAGCGAAAGCACTGATGTTCCGGTACATTCTGCAAACTGTGCGTCGCCCTTATCAAGAGAATACTCATACCCTTTGACACCATCATCATCCGTTATGGAAATACCAAGCTGCACTGTCTCCTGAAGAATTCCTGTTTTTTCCGGAATATAAAGCGATAGTACAGGTTCATCACTTGCGGTACTGTTTTTCAGCCGGATTTTCTTTATGGTTTTATTTCCCGCTAAATCTTCAGCAATAAGTTCGACGGATATATTTGCACCGTATGATGTAAGATCTACAGCTTGTGTCCAGTATGGATCACCGGGGATTAACTTCACCTGAGAGGTGTCGGAGCCAAGGGTAATGGTAAGATTTTTTGTTCCTATGGTATCGGTAATCTTCCCAGCCAGTTGTACGATCCCGTTTACTTCAGCACCGTCTGCCGGCTGTATAATGGTTATGTCGGGAGGATTATTATCAACAAAAAAGAGAAAAGACGATTCTCCCTCGGTACCCGAAACATCAATACTCTTATACCATAACGTATAGGCACCATCCTTCAACTTTTTTGTATTTATTTTTTGAGCGAACTCGTAAGCAGACTTCTTTTTATTAAATGAAGTTCTCAATTTTGTATAGTCAGTACCATTTCTGCTTACAAAGAATGCTTTAATCCCTCCGGTATCATGTACGATACCACGAAGGGTTACAGTCCCTGAAAGGATACTCCCCGCCTTGTGGGAAACAATTTCTGATTCAGGCGGACTTTTATCTACGGTGAAGTGCACTTGCTTTTCTATTCCCGGAAGACCGTTTATATCTGTCGCCCTGACTGTTATGGTATGGGGTCCCTCCGAAAGATCTTTCAAATCAAGATAGTAATTCCAGAAAGCAGTTCCCTCCCCCGTCTGATAATAACCATCATCAAGTTTCAACGCTACCGATGCTACTCCGTCATCATCAAATGCGTCTCCGACAATATTCAGATTACCGGAAACGATCATCCCCTCTGTGGGATTTGCAATATGGACCGTTGCCAAATCCGATTCAACACTGATAAAAATGTTGTAAGGACCTGCGGCGGCTGTATTTCCCGCGGTATCAACACCTTTTACAATGATATTGTACTTCCCGTCAGGAAGAGCGGAGATATCATCAGTATAGGTCCAGGTTTTTAATCCTTCCACCTTTGTATAGGTTCCCTGCTCTTTTTTCCCAGCAGCAAAAAGGGATACAGTGAAAAGCACCAGGATGATCGATAGACAGTATTGTTTATATTTCATTGTGTACTCCCCTAATCTGTCAGATCAGGTAGGAGCCTGATATACTCAATTCCGCTGTTAGTGTAACCCATCACAGGAAGATCATTAGTATCTATCCCGATGCAGAATCTGTTGGAGTCGGTATTGGTTATCTGTGTAGGTACAATCATTATCTCCCAGGAACCGGTGAACTGATCACTGCTGTCCGCTCCGTCAGCAGGATCACCCGTAAGCCAGGCAACCTTCCCGGATCGGTTAACCCCTTTGTAGCCAATAATAGGCTTATTGCTGTTGTTGACCTGAATAGTCAACCGTTCCCCCACATCAAAATAGCTGTCGACTTTATACTTCTGAACATCTCCTGCATCCCAGGTCGGGGTGGCGGTATGTGCGGGGATATATATGTAGCGAAGATCACCCTTGTTGTTATCATAGTATGCTAAATGAACAGCATTGTTTGCATCGATCACCATATCGATATCCTCTCCTCCATGACCGGAATCTATGATACCGACATCAGTCCATGTACCCGGGTTTGTAGGGGTATTATTATACTTAAGACGGACATTCCCTGTTCCGCCCGCATCATAGTAAGCGACGACAGTTGTAAACCCGTCAGCAGTTGCCGCTACAGCAGAATACTCTCCAGTATGCACCGAATCTATCACTTGTTCTCCGGGGGGAGATTTTCCGGAATTATTGTTATTTGCAAACCTGCGGTTGTTTGTTGCACTCCCCTGGTTATAGGTTGGGAAGCCTCCGTTTTCGTTAAACTGATTAAGGTCTGTATACAGAGCGGTACCCGAATCATTGATCTGACCTCCCGTTGAAGAAGCTATACTTGCATTGGTACCGACCAGGTATGTCCTGAAAAGAATTCTATCGGTCATCCGGTCATATACCGTATAAAATACCCTGGTTTGAGCGGTTGTTCCGCTGCTGTTAACCACTAAATCAGGATGTTGATACCGGTCCAATACAGCAGTTGTAGAACTTGAAGTATCCACAAGATTGTCCAGCCAGATATGATTATCCTGAAAATACAGAGAATCGGGGTAATAATTATGGTTAGGAACATCATAATAAAACGATGTTAATATTCCCCCGTAATTTCCGGAATTATAGTCCCCGTAATTTCCGTTAACCACATTTATATCATACAGTACAGCATGGTTACCGTCACTGTTAAGGGAAATTGCTGTATAGGTAAAAAGATCCCAGTTGTTATAAATTGCCTTGTCGGTTGTACCGTCCCAATACCGGGCTCTTCCATATCCGGCAGCATTATTAACATAGGCAAACACCGGAGTATCACCATTCATGGCCATTGACGGATATACCGCACTATCCGCCGTAGAGACGGTATTACGCAGGAGGTTTAAATCCCAGACCGATAAATATCTGTCATCCGCCAGATTCGGATTTATGTAATCAGCTTCTGAATTCACAGAATTATCATTTATATTATTTATTGACGGGATACCATTTGTAAAAATATTTAAATAGCCGTTCCCTGTAGCAGTCCCTCCGCTGCCGAGTTCCATATTAACATCGACACTGGTATAATCCGCGGCAAGATTTGAATAGGTAAGACCAATTCCTTTCTTTGTCCCTGCATAAATACCGTCCGGGTCAAGACTCAATCTGATATCACTTGAAGCACCGGTGGCAGCCGGGTTTAGATTATATCCGTACACTGTTATCGTCTCGAAAGTTCCATCGGCAGAGTTGACCCGTACAGGATATTTACCGCCGGCTGAGCGGCTGAATGCATCTGAAAAGCTGTCAGTAATGGATGTTCTAATCCGGGAAATATACGGTACAACATCCACCTGCATGGAATCCGAGGACGTATTGGGGGTTGAAGCATAATCCTCAATATTCATGGTAAAGGAAACATCATCCGCGGCAACACCTGTCACTTTCGTAGTATCCCATTTATAAGTCCAGGTTATAAGGAGACCGGAACTTTCAGACATTGAATAGGTATCAATAGAAAAATTGTCGTCTTTTGAAACCAGCTGATTTCCTTCCCAGGCAGCTACAACATGATCCGTTATCTCACCGTCAATGGTAAGGGTAATATCCTTGATCCGCTGATTATCCCAGGCGTTCCCTGTTACCTGAACCTGTCCGCTGACATCCGCATCGTTACCGGTACTGTTATTGTAAAGACTTTTTTCTGCCGTCTCTAAATGACCATTCGGAACATTACTTGCCGTCAAAGGATCAATATGTATGGTAGGAGCAACAGTATCACTGTTATCAACAATAACATGAATAACCTCCCCTGAAACAATGTTCGTATTATCTGTTACCTGGCAGTAGAACGTATCATCACCGTCACTGTACGTGGAAATATCCAATGTTACTGATGGATCAGTGGTTATCAAAGTTCCGGAGTCATCGTTTCCATGAAATATTTTATACGACAAAGTTCCATCATCAACAGCATTGATAGCCAAATACAGTCTGTTTTGAGCGGTAAAACTATCCGTATAGGTAAACTGTTCATCGGCAGCAACCGTGTCATCCCAGTTTAAATCTGTTCCCGCGGTAATGGAGGTAATGGAAGGTTTATGGTTCTTTATAAATCCATTTTCAACATAGTGACGGGCATTTCCTGCCTTATCGTAAATTACATAGTGAACTTCCAGAGTCCCATCAGGAATGTTTGCCGAATCAAAATCCGCCCACCAGGAATAGGTTGATCCGGAAAGAGTCAGCGATTCATTATCATCATCTATAGTAATTTTATACGAAGAATCGGTAGTATACGCTACAGAACCATTACCATCCCCAAAATCCATATTTTCTGCCGATTTATGCGTGTCGAATGATCCAGGATCGTATACCTCACCTCCACGGATAAAGTACACCTCTATTTTGTCTATACCGCTGACCGTTCCTGCATCCTGCGCCTCGCCCTGTACCTTAAATGCGGATCCATTAATATCATCGAGAACTCCCGTCCAGTTACCTGTGGGAATAATATTATCTACATTCAGGTTAAGTGACTGAATACCCTGATAATTGGCATCATCCAGAGCTTTTAATCTGAGATACAGAATCCCGCTGTCGGAGATATAATCAGAGGAGTTAATGCTGTTAGAGATACCATAGTGCGTATCATCAATTTTTGTGGATGAAGAGGTTATATCTGTGTAACTGGTACCCCCGTCATAACTGATAAGGAGCTTTTCTATTTTGCTGTTATCATACGCATCTCCCTTTAAGGAAAAGGTTCCTTTGACATAAGAGTTCTGAGCAGGAAGAATGTTGTCAAAATAAGGTACTGTATTATCAAATTTTACAGTGATGGATACCGGATCGCCGGAGATATCCGGTGCCGTTCCGTCTTTTGTATCTATCGCCTTCACTTGTATGGTAACAGTTCCGTCATGTGCAGCACCAGCAGAATACAGCTCTCCGTCTGCATTCAATTCCTGCTGCCATGGATTTGTTCCTGATACCGTTACCCATTGGGTTTCATCTTCAAAAAGATCAGCAGTATCGCTGTCACCATTTAAATCTACCTGACTTTCGTATGCTCCGTCTCCGTCAAGGTCAAGACGCATCTGGACACTGTATACTTCTTCATCATCCAGAGATGTCCCTGAAACGATAATTGATCCTCCAATGACCGCATTATCCGATGGTGATATAATGGTAACAGTTGGTTTATCCAGTGCCTCATTTATAAGAATATAATAATCGGCGGCAGTGGTGGTTGTTACATTTCCTGCAATATCACATACCGTAACGGTTACAGGGAGTTTCCAGATATTGCTTCCAGTTTCCGTTTCGTCTGCTGCATCGGCATTGGTGTACGAGGTTGTATCAATCGTATAACTCCAGTTATCAATATTTGTCAGTGTATCTGCAGTACCATTCTTGCCAATAACAATAGAACCGGAAGAAAAAGCATTGTAATTATCACTGCAGGATCCCCTGAACGTTACCTGGCCGTTTACCTGTTCTCCCAGGTTTGGTGTCCTGAATGAAACGACAGGAGGTGTTACATCAACATAGAAGGTAACATTATAAGAGGATATCTTTCCTGTTCCATCTTCTGCATACACCTTTACACTGTGCATCCCTTCTGCCAAAGCCGCTGTCGTATAAGTCCAGTCCGCAAAACTGTTGGAAGTTGAAGCATTGCCCCAGTCAGCTTCAGCAGCTCCGTCTACCTGTATTTTTACTGATTGAACCGACTGATCATCATGAGCTGTGCCCGCAAGGGCAACAGCAGCTGTGTTCAAATATTTCCCCTGATCAGGACTGGTAATTGCTATCTGTGGAGCTCCCAGATCGATAGTAAAAGAGACGGGATCACTTGTTTTTGTCGTTCCATGATCATCTGCAGCCTGCACGATCAAAGAATGAGTACCATTAGAAAGAGATGATATATCATGTTTAAAATTAATTAACTGCCCTGAACCGGTAATCTCAGATCCGGGTATTGCCTCCCACCCGCTGCTATCAATATTGATTTTTAATGAAGTTGAGTCAACCGCATCATCATCCTCAACCCGGCCGATAACAAGCGCATTCCCTCCAAGCTGGGCCCCAACTTCCGGATTACTTATGGTTATTACAGGAACATCATCATTCATATTCACCGTTAGAGGCAGTTCTGTCAACTGAATACCTGCAAGAGAAGTCTGTGTTATCGTTGTATCCGGAACCGTTTCACCGTTTTCAATTTTATACAGATTCTCCGTAGTAATAAATGCACCGCCGTTAAGGCTGTTTACATCATTGTAGTGAAAAAAATGGGTGTTTGTATTTCCCGCAAAATCTTCAGCGGTTATTTTAAATTTATAAGATCCTGTTACCGCATTTGACAGTACAAAACTCCATGAATTTGTTCCTTCTACCTGACTCAACGTTCCTGTTCCCTGCTCCATAACCGCTGTAACCTTTTTTATCCGGTAAGGATCTGAAGCTTCTCCCTTGATGGAGAATGTGGAGTCTGAAGCTGCAGACAGATAACCGGGAGAAACCGTTACAACCACAAGCGGCGGTGTGTTATCAAAGTAGAGAAGCAGCCTCTTTCCATTTGTCTTTGGTGTCGGTGATGTATCACTTACAAGAACAACTATATCTTTTTCACCATCGGGATAAGCGGAAGTATCGACTTTATAACTCCATGATTTTCCGTCTTTTGATACAGAAGCCTTTTTGAACGTTGTTCCTCCGTCAAAGGAAATTTGAACCTCTTTTATACCAATATCATCGCTCGCACTTCCCGTAAGGGTAACCCCGCCCCTTACATAGTCGCCGTTTGCAATGGGGGAACCGTCACCGTATGTACCGATGGATACCTTTGGAGGATCTATGTCAACCTTGTTTCCAAGACCGATCATGGTATTGGGGCAGCCTGTCAGTAGTACAATTAAAACAAAAACAAAATATTTTAAACCTTTCATTATTTTCATTGATTCCTCCTGGTCGCGGCATCACTTCCCCGCTTCATTGTCGGATAATGTCCTCATGATGTTTAGAATTCCAAATTTTCAACGCTTCAGTAAATTTTCTTCTATCCAAACAGTCGTGGGCAAATTCTTTTTTTTCTTCCATTTCAAAATATCTATCAAATCCTGGTAATTGGAAAATATCCAGAACTATCCGCGGTATGTGCTTCAGAATGACACATCCTCCATGTTTCCTTACTTTTTCAGAAATACGTATCAGTGTTCCGATTCCGCCTGCAGATACACTTTGAACGCTGTCCATATCAATAAAAACATTATAATAACCGTGAGTAATAAGCAGATCAATTTTATCCAGAAAATATGCTCCGTTCTCAGTAGCAATAGTACCTTCAGGATTGATAATTACCGTTATATCAGAGTCCCTCACAAACTGAAGTGAAAAAATCAGACTATCATTCACCTCTTTGTTAAAGTCGTTTATAACTGTTGTTTCTCTAATACACATACAACACTCCTGATGAATTACTAAACTCTCTCATTTAGTAGAAGCAATTTCCATGCCAATTTCAGGACAAAGAAACGGTGTTATTCTCAAACGAGTGAGTGGAGTGGGACAACTTGTTGGTTCCGTTCCCGAGGGAGTGCAGAGAACGAAAGGTGTCAATACCCCGCGGCTCTGCCGCGGAATAAGCCGCCATAGTGGCTCAGGGGAAGGGTTTAGCTTGGGGTATTGACACCTTTCATTGAAGCATTCTTGAAAAATTATCGCCCTCCCGGGCGACACTATTCGACTTATATGTCGACAACAGGGATTATGCAATGTACAAAGAGGTTGAAGA
Organism: Spirochaetaceae bacterium; assembly: GCA_015493635.1. Classification (GTDB taxonomy): domain Bacteria; phylum Spirochaetota; class Spirochaetia; order B11-G9; family B11-G9; genus S145-15. Next base: position 11,457 of record WGCU01000022.1, read on the forward strand.
AAGCTATACTTTATCCATGAAAATATTAAATGTCCTGATTCTTGACGATGATCAGACTCAGCTTGAACTTATGAAAGTGATGTTTGACAAGATTGAGTATCCCCCATGCAGACCTGTTTTTACTTCCACTCTTACCGGCTTCTCTGCACAATTCAGATCTTTTCCGTTTGATCTCGTCATAACCGACTATTTTATGCCTGATACATCAGGAAGCGATGTTCTCATTTTGGTCAAGAAGGAACGGCCTGACTGCGAGGTTATTGTTTTAACATCCGGAACAACAACCCCGGAAGCGATAAACCTTATGAAACAAGGAGCATACGACTTTATCATAAAACCTATCAGTTTTGATGTTCTTCTTAACCGCATCAATAAAATTTTTGAATTGAAAAATCTTATCCAGGAAAATGATGCCCTATTAAAGGCCATGGGATCAAAAGAAATACCATTTTCTGATCAAATTATTTTTCGAAGCAGTAAAATGAAGGAGGCAATAAATATTGCTGCCAGAGCTGCCCATACTGACGCCAACATCCTTATAAGAGGAGAGAGCGGCACCGGCAAGGAACTCTTTGCCCGGGGTATTCATTTTTCAAGCTTGCGGAAAAATAAACCTTTTATTACGGTGAATATCGCAGCTCTCCCCGAGACATTGATTGAAAGTGAGCTGTTCGGTCATGTTAAGGGGGCTTTTACCGGCGCTGAATCCGATCATACCGGCCTTTTTGAAAAAGCTCATGAAGGTACCATTTTTATTGATGAAGCAGGTGATATACCGCTCTCTGTTCAAACAATGCTCTTACGGATTATTCAGTTCGGCGAACTGCAGAAGATCGGTTCGGGAATAACAAAAAGGGTTGATATACGTATTATAGCCGCTACCAACAAAAACCTTGAAGCGTTGATAAAAGAAAAGTTATTCCGGGAAGATTTATTCTACCGTCTTAACGTTATTCCTCTTTATATTCCTCCCTTACGGGATAGGAGAGAAGATATCCCCCCCTTAATAGAGCATTATATAACAAAACTATGCAGTAAACACGGTAAAGAAAAGGCAGTATTAACCGATGAAGCAAGCCTTCTTCTGATGAACTACGCGTATCCGGGGAATATCAGGGAAATGGAAAATATTATTGAATATGCCATTGCCCTTTCCAGAGGAAACGTAATAACAAGGAAAGAGCTTCCTGCAATTCTTCAAAATGAAGACCCTCTGGAACCTAACAATTCCCATGTGACCGACAGCAGCTATGCAGAGAGCATGACGCACTTTGAAATACAGCTTCTGACTGATGCACTTGAAAAGGCTTCCGGGAACCAAAGTGCAGCGGCAAGAGCACTGGGAATTTCAGAACGCAAGCTCCGGTCCCGAATGGATATTCTCGGTTTAAAAAACACCTTCCGATAACCATAGTAATCCGTAGGGCTCCAGATCTAAATGGATTTTCCCCTCTGCAGACAGGGCATACATCGTCCCGGTTAGCTGATCTTTCAACCCGCCGGACAATCCTGAACAGTCTGACAGAAGATTAAAATCCACTGCGCAATCTACCGGGGAATCAGAGATATTACCAACCACAAAAGAATGGTTGCCATTATGATAAGAATGATTTAAAAAAACCTCTTTGCCCAATGCCGTAAACTCAAAGTTTTGACTCCCCGGATAGAATGACGGATCTTTACTCCGGATATCCAGTACTCTGTTTAAAAGGGGGTAATACACAACCGTAAAGGGGTCCGTTTTCAGAGATGATTCAAACTTCACCAACGAAGATTTATGCCGGTTCAGATCCCTGGGTTTACCGGAGCGCTTAAATCCCTCCTTATCATTGGTAAGTCCTAAAAGGTCATTAAAGTAGATTGCAGGCACCGCCTGGCCAAAGGTAAGCACGAATGTCTGAGCCAAGGCAAACCGTCTGGCTTCCAGAACTGCTGAAAGCGCTGCTCCTTTCCTGTCAAGCAGCAGTGCGCTTCTTGAGGTGGCACATAACTCATACACGGTTTTACCATCCACAATCCAGTCAAGAAAATATTCTATCGCAGGAATCCTGAGCAGCTTCTCCGTTCCGGTACCGCACAGGAAACCGATCCGGTCCAAAAGCCCTTCCCTATCCAGATTTTTATCTATCAATTCCAGCATATCTCCATCTGAAACAGATTCCGGAATGAACAGGGTCAGAAGCTTCTCCCTGAAAGCGCCCAGTCCTGCCTCTGAAACAACTTTGGCAAAGGTATCCCCCGCAATCTTTCCCCGGGGAACAGACCGAAACTTGGCCTTCCCTCCCTGGTCTTCTATAATCTCTTTTAAACGGTAGAACTGTTCTACCGACACGTGTCCATCCATCCGCTGCACTCCCAGCCCCTGAACTGAGCGGCCGTCATGAGTCGAAAGCATTATAAAAGAAACAAAATTATCGGGACGCTTTGTTTTAAAAAGATGATAGAATCTTTCTAGAGGCCGCAGCGTTCCTTCATTAAAGGCGCATATCGTAGCATTTACCTGGCCGAAGAGGTAGGCAAACCCGCCGCCTTTCTCCATCTCATACACTACCGGGTCGGGGCTGTTTACTTCGTCCAGGGGAAGCACTCCCGGAGCGGTAAGCCGCATTACCCGGCTTATAACCTCGATAAGCTTATTCCCCTCCTCCATGTCAAAGTTTTTCTTTCCCTTTTCCTTCCAGAGATACTTGATAGCGTCCATCCTCATCATGGCAAGATGACCTGAAGAAAGCAGATGGAACAGGTCATCAATAATCATCCTGAAACCTGCTTCTGTTACCGGATTAATATCAGCCTGGGATTCACTGAAGGTAGTATATACAAAAAACTTTTCACCGAAAATTTCATCATCGTAACGGGTAAAAACCGATCCGTACTTTTTATCAATACCGAGGGCCTTAACAAGAGAGGGCAGTCCCTCAGCAATTTCAGGGACAAACATTTTCCCTGAGGGCTGTACCTGTGATTGAGTAAAAATGCTCTCGGGTGGAATCTTCCTTTCTTCAAGATACCCGGTAAGCCGTGTTAAAATTCGTGTATCCTCGGCAGTAAGCCCCTGATCATTTCGTACTTTGAAATAGATGGAAAGGAAGAGAATAACCCGGTCATCTAGAGGCTTAAGGCCATTTCCTGCAAAAATTTCATTTACAGCTGCTGCTTTTTGCTGCAGATCTGTGTATTGATTTTCCGGATACTTTCTTACTCCTGTAAAAAGCGGAAAGGGCCTCGGCCGGAACGTTTTGGCCAGCATACCGTTGGCCTTCATTTCCTCGTATTCTGCCGGATCTATAATAATAAACGCATCACCGTTGTTTTTTCCTCTTCTGTAATTTTCCAGATACTCATTATCGATATCCAGATGATTTACTACATAGTCAAGCATGACGGAAAATGATGAAGTGATCTCTTTCAGGTCTTCAATGGTTCCGAACCGGGGATCAATTTTTGACCGTGTTTTTTGAGAGAATCCCCCGTCATTAAAGTGGGAGTTATAGGCACCCTCCAGTACAGCGGTAATTTTCCCGGAGATAGATTCACCGTGTACCCCCTGCTCTTTCAGCCATAACGGAATCTTTTCTTTCAGCAGATCCGTCCGGTTATCACCGTATTGTTCTGTAAGCATTCCATGGGTATCAATATATCCCTCTTCCTGCAAAAACCTGACGAGAGACAGTGCATTGTCCGGACTCAGAAACATAAAAAAATCCTGGGGCCATACATCTTCATGACTCATCAGCCGCTCAGGCAGGATGTGGATACCATTAATTCCCGGGAAATATTTTTTAAGGACCCGGGAAAGGGTTTTCAAGGTATGCTCATCCTCCGTATAAATATTATCGGGGTAGCTTATGGCAAATATTTTCCCTGCAAGATGCGCGTAGGGTTCCCCTGGATTAAATAATTTCAACTGTTTCCGCTCATTAGAGGAAAGGGATTTCATATATTCTGCGGACGCCTTTACCAGATAGCGGTAGTTACGTTCTCCCTTTTCAGACCCGTACAGATCAAAGAGTATACTTTTAATTCTATCCAGTGTTCCTTTGACAAACTGTATGCTGTGAATTTCCAAAAAAATAGTATCCATGAGATCCGCCTTTTTAATGTAGTCCTGACTATTGTACACGCAAACAAACCTTCATGCAAATTCAAAAGCTCTCTTGACCCGTAATGCTTGCCGGCATACACTTAGAAACATGAAAAGAAATAAAATTACCAAGATAGTCTTAATTGTCCTTCTGTTCCTTCTTATTGCCGGAGTAGAGCTGCTTTTTGCCAGGGCCGGCGGCGGCGGAAGTTCAAGCCGGAACAGCGGAGGGGGTGGCGGCGGACTGGGAGCACTATATCTTATCTTTTATCTCATCCAGATTCTTCCCTTTCCTCTGAATATTATTGCCATTGGTATTATCATATTTGTTCTGTTTAAAGGAAGCAGACAGGCCCGGAACAATGGATCGGCTTTCCGTACTGTCCAGGGAGTAAAAGATTCCGGCAGTGCAGAGGGATATACCGATTTTGTCATTCAGAACCCCGATTTTGATGAAGGTGTGTTTATCGAAAAGGTTAAAACAGCGTTTATTGCCATTGAAACAGCGTGGGCGGAAAAGAAGATTGCAGGAGCCCGGCGCTATATTACAGATGGTGTCTATCAGCGGTTTCTAACACAGATAAAAATGATGGACCTCTTGAAACAGACTGATGAGATTTCAGATATCCGGATTATCAATATATGGATCGACAAAGTGGAAGAAGACGGTGAGTATGACGTTATTCATGCGGGAGTGCACGCTTCAATGAAAGATTTCTTTAAATCGGAACTTTCCGCCTCGTTAAACTCCCGGGTGGATGATGAGTTTATTGAATACTGGTCATTTATCCGGCGAAAAAGCAGTAAGAACAAGGATTTGTACGGAACGGTAACCTGTCCCAACTGTAATGCCCCCTTAACGGAAGAACATCTTGATGTTGTCAAGTGTCCTTTCTGCGGAACGCTCCTTAATAACGGAGAATATGACTGGATCCTTTCAGAAATAACCCAGGCCAACGATTATGCATCTTCCAGAAGAAGCGTCCGTAAGATTGAATCAATTGTCTCCAAGGTTTCAAAGGGTTCACTCTCTGAAGAATCCGCTGTTCAGCTCATTGAAGACAAGGCGAGTAACGGATACCTTCAGATTCTCACTGCCCGGACAATGCGGGATTTAAGAGGGATCAAGCGGTTTATAAGCAGTGCCTATGCCGAAAAGCTGGAACAGTCGCTTCCCGCAGAAACAATAGCCTACAACAGGCTTTTTCTCAACGATGTAACCCTTATCGGTGCTTCCCGTACAGAGGAAATGAATAAACTTTTCATATCCATCCGGTCATCATTTCAGCGTATTCTTGTAAAAGACGGTAAACTGAAGAAAAAGCTGAACCCTTTCATCATTTCTAAAACCGAAATAATGGTAATGAAAAAGAAGGTTAACGGAGGCCGGCCGAAGGGCTCTCTGTACGCGGGAACATGCCCCGCCTGCGGTGCGGCGGTAGAGGATCCGTTTGCAGAGAAATGCCCTTTCTGCGGCACGGAATACAACAGGGAAGATAAGGAATGGATAATCGATGACATACTGACCATGGAAGAGTATGCAGCCATGCAGGGGAGAACAGATACCACTGCTGTCAAGCCGGATATTCTTGATGCCATTTATGATGTAAAAGACTATGCCCTTAATAATATCATGATGATTATTGCCGCTGACGGTGTCTATGACAGAAGAGAAAAAGAACTGGCAGAAACAACAGCACGGAAGTTCGGATACAAACCTGATATGCTGCAGCCGCTTTTTGCCCAGGCTGCCGCAGGACGCCTCTCCATAAAGATGCCTGAAGATCAAAAGAAACGGGCCAAAATATATTCTCTCATGGTAAAAACTGCCATGGCTGATAATAATCTAAGCAGTGAAGAGAAGGCCATTCTTGATCAGGTAAAGGAGCTGTACCTTACTGCCTCTTGATGGTACCTATTAATTCTGTCAGCTTTTTCCGGTTGTCATGTATAAACATCAGCATGTACTGCTGAACATTATCAAAGTATTTCCGCTGAAGCTCGGTTCCCAGGGGGGTGATATAGCGGTAATGCCACACCTCTGAGCGGTACCCGGTAAGCCATTCGTACCCTGAAGGATAAGACAGGGAAAATCCGTATTTCCAGGCATTCTCCATAAGCCATTTACCGGCAGGAGTATGAGCATACTCATCACTTATACTGCCGAAATCTATAGCAACTCCCAGCTGGTGCTGACTTGTTCCCGGACGGGCGGATTCCCGCTCTGCTGTTTTAAGACCATATAATTTCACTTCCCGGTTAAAAAGCATCTTCTGATACCGGTAACTGCGGTACGTGGATGATATAACAATGGTTATCCCCGCTTTTTGAGCATCATGGCTCATACGCCGAAGATCCGGAAGCGCAACTTTTCTCAGCAGCAGAGTCTTCCGGGACAGTGTAAGATCCGGATAATCTGCCAGTTTTACAAGATCTTTCGGAATAAAGTTCTCTCCGAGAGCGTGCTTTTTATCCGCCATAACGAACATCTCCGGGGGAAGGTTTAAAACCTTTTCCATAAGCTCCAAGAAACCGGTAGAGTCAGAAAGAATATGCTGCCGTATAGGAGAGGGATACGATGCAGTCATCTCTTTGAGAGAAGCAGTTACGGCTGCCTTCTTTTCAGTGCATCCAAAGGCGGTAAAAATCAATAAAAAAACAAAAGAAAGAACAATTTTATTTTTTTCAATCATGGTAAAATCTCCAGGTCTATCTGAACAATTGAGTAATTGTACTTTTAAAGTACTTTCCCCCGGGTTATGTTTTCGGCTATACTTATATCATAGAGGAGAAAAGAAATGAAGGTAACACAGAAGACAGCCATACCAAAAGCTCTAAAAATATGGTTTATCATTCACTTTATTGTAGATATTTCTTTTGCCCTGCCGCTATTTTTTGCACCGAACTGGTTCATGACACTCCTGGGGTGGAAAACAATAGACCCGGTAACCACCCGCATGGTAGCCGCAGCACTTTTCGGTATAGGGGGAGAATCCCTTCTCAATGTAAACTTGAGCAGAGATGCTTTTATCACCATGCTGAACCTGAAGATAATATGGTCAATAACAGCAATAATCGGGTTTATTATCGCACTTGCCGGTGGAATTTTCGGCTATCCCGTGGTTGGTTTTGGTCTTCTTGTAGTATTTACCGTTTTTAACATTATCTGGATCTACTGGCGCTTAAGGCTGAAAAAAGGAACGGAATGATATTCACTGCTGCAGAGAACCGGAAATTTCATGTATCTCCTGTTATTGCAGGCTTTCTGGCGGGAGGGTTTCTCTTTATGGCACGGACAAAAGGCCCCGCCGGGATACTTCTCTTTGACAGATTTCTGCCGGGTCTCGGATGGCTGCAGATCGGGCTTATAGCTCTCTATGCCGGTTTTGTTTCCCATCTGCTGTTAACCAGGAAAGATACATCAAAAATCAGACTCAGGATATGGAATCTATTTTCTCTTATTTTTTTCTCCCAGTTACTCATCGGCCTTTTCGTCTCCAAAACGTTCCTCATGTCGGGAACCCTTCATATTCCCGTCCCGGCGCTGATTCTTGCTGATCCCCTGTACGAGGGAACCGGATTCTTTATGCCGATTCTGTTTATCTCAACCATTCTGCTTATCGGCCCTGCCTGGTGCAGCTACCTCTGCTACTTCGGATCCTGGGACGGAGTGGCAGCATCACGGAAAAGCAGCCCCGCAGCGTACAATAATAGATGGAAAGCCCTGCGCTGGACGGTATTTTTTATTGTTATTCTAACGTCTCTGGCGTTTAGAATATTTCACGCGTCCATGATGACGGCAGTAGCAGGAGCACTTGCCTTTGGATTGATCGGTATTATCCTTATGCTCACTCTCTCCAGAAAAAAAGGGTTTATGGTTCACTGTACATCCTACTGTCCTATCGGGCTTCTCGGGAACATTCTGGGTAAGATATCCCCGTTTAGAATAACCATTGATACAAACTGTCTATTCTGCATGAAATGTACAGAAGCTTGCAGATACAACGCACTTACCATAGAAAATATGCAATCAGGAAAAGCCGGTTCTACCTGCACGCTCTGTGGCGACTGCATTTCAAGCTGCAGAAAAAACTCGATCAGTTATTCCTTCCTGCGTTTGTCTCCAGAAAAATCCCGGATCCTTTTTACTGTTCTTATTTCAGCTGTTCATGCCGCATTTCTCGGAATAGCAAGGATATAACGTTCCGGGCTTGTTAACAGTACATGGTGTTTCCATTCTTTGTATCACCAGGGATCCCCTGCACTGAATCCCAATGCTCAACAATTTTTCCGTCAGTATCAAACCGGAAGAAATCCATGGTCACAGACTCCTCATTACCCGGCCATGACTGATGAGTGTGAACCACAACCAAATCATCTTCGGCGGCCGTTGATACTGATACCTAGCCATTATCATAATCGTAGAGGGTTCCGAACTTTCCTTCCAGGATATAGTTGAGAGCACGTTTTTTTAGAATTGTAATATCCTTGTTTTTAATATCGAGAATTTTTGCATCTGCCAGTCTGGATAACTCCCTGGATAATGAAGGCCGGGCTACTCCAAAAAGGTCAGCTAAAAACTCCCGCGTATAGGGGAGCCGGACATGGTTTGACCCTTTTTTCTTTGAAAGATTCAGAAGATAACCGGCTATTTTCTGCTGGATGGAGTTAAATTTAAACAGACGAATTTTCTCTGCAAGAAGTACAATTTTATCCCCCGTAAGAGAAAGATACCCTTCCAGACATGCTGTATCCTTCTGAAGAATGGTTAGAATATCCTGCTTGCTCACCGAGAGGATCTTTACATCTGATTCAGCGGTTATCGTAACAGGAAGGGTGTTATCAGTCGCAAACAATATTCCGGGAGCTATGGGGGAAACGGGAGAGAAGGTTTCAAGTTTTATCTTTTTCCCCTGAGGATCATGTATCTCCGCAGAAACAAGGCCTTCAACAACAACAAGAAGAGAATGATACTCTTCTCCCTGAAAATGAATGATAGTACCCTTTCCATATTTTCGGATTCGGGACCTTTCTTCCGTTAAGGATGTAAAAATCTTACATTCCAGAAATTTATTTTTTGCAGCGTTCATAATTTTTCCTCAAACGGTAACCTTTGTTACATAAATATAACTAAAAAAGTATTAAATATAAAGCAGCTAATGAATTTTTTGGAGGAAACTATGGGAATGTTTTGTTACCAGTGCCAGGAAGCTGCTAAAAACACTGGATGTACTATACGGGGCGTCTGCGGGAAAACAGAGGATACCGCACATTTGCAGGATCTTTTGATCTATAATCTCAAGGGGATTGCTCTGTATAAAGAACACCTTGACAACACGGTAGGGCGGTTTGTTGCAGAATCTCTTTTTGCAACCATTACCAATGCAAATTTTGATAACGACAGGTTTATTACCCTTATAAAAAAAGCTGTCGCTATAAAAAAGGAACTTATGGAGAAAGCCCCTTTTCCGGGGATTCAGCATGAAGCTGCTACGTGGATATCGGAAGACGAAACGGAATACGATACAAAAGGTGCACAAGTCGGGGTACTCGCGGAAAAAAATGAAGATATCAGGTCGTTAAAGGAACTTGTTATCTACGGCCTTAAGGGGATGGCGGCATACGTTGAACATGCCGCAGTTCTCGGGTTTGAAGATGCTGATCTGTACAGGTTTATGATGGATGCCCTTGCAGCAACTACAAAAGATCTTTCTGTTGAGGAATGTCTCGCCCTTGTTTTAAAAACCGGGGAAAAGGGAGTCGATGCTATGGCCATTTTGGACAAAGCAAACACAACACGCTACGGAAATCCGGAAATGACCACCGTTAATATCGGCACAGGAACCAAGCCGGGAATTCTTATTTCAGGTCATGACCTGAAAGATATGGAACAGCTGCTTATTCAGACTGAAGGGACCGGTGTTGAAGTATATACACACAGTGAAATGCTTCCCGCAAATTACTATCCCGCTTTTAAAAAGTACCGGCATTTTCACGGTAACTACGGCAACGCCTGGTGGAAACAGGATAAGGAATTCACTTCATTCAACGGGCCCATCCTTATGACAACAAACTGCATCGTTCCGGTGAAAGATGCGTACAAGGACCGTATATTTACCACCGGCATGACCGGGTTTCCCGGTGTAAAACACATTGAGGCCGATGAAAAGGGCAACAAGGATTTTACTGAAATTATCAATCTTGCAAAAACATGTCCTCCCCCGACGGAAATTGAAACGGGATCCATTGTAGGCGGATTTGCCCATAAACAGGTATTTGATCTCTCAGACAAGATAGTAGATGCAGTTACTTCGGGAGCTATAAAAAAGTTTGTTGTCATGAGCGGGTGTGACGGCAGGCAGAAGGGGCGGAATTACTACACTGATTTTGCCGGTTCCATGCCGGAGGATTCTGTTATTCTTACTTCCGGCTGCGCAAAATACCGGTACAACAAACTGAACCTTGGTGATATAAACGGTATTCCGAGGGTACTTGATGCCGGACAGTGCAACGATTCCTATTCCCTCGTTCTTATTGCGTTGAAACTGAAAGAAATAATGGGTATTGACGACATCAACGATCTGCCTCTGGCATACGACATTGCATGGTACGAACAGAAAGCAGTTATTGTCCTTCTTGCACTGCTGTATCTCGGAGTAAAAGGAATACGCCTCGGACCGACACTGCCGGCTTTTCTCTCTCCGAATATTGTTAAGGTTCTTGTTGAAAACTTTGACATAAAACCAATCGGGGATGTAAAGGATGACATCGATGCTATCTTTGGAACTCCTGTTGGTTCCAAATAGCAAGAAATAACTTTTTTGTTTTCTATTTTCCGGCTGGAGTGATATCCAGCCGGTTTATAGATACCTCTTATGGCCACAATCCGGGATTATTAATAACCCAACTTCACCATAATAAAAGACAAATCCTTACAGGATAATAAGTTAATATTATTTGTGGCCACTACAGTATTACGATACACTGGAAACCCTCTCTATCATTCCTTTCAGGTTAAAAATATGATAGATCTTCATATGATCTGTCTCA
>WGCU01000023.1 GCA_015493635.1 Spirochaetaceae bacterium
ATCCATATGTGTATATTATCGGAAAGTTAATTGCTGCTGTATGTTATCTTATGTTGATCCTGTTTAGTGGTGCATTTAGTAAATCAGAAAGAAAAATAATTTTAAATAAAATTAACAAAGTATATAAGAAATAAAAGAATCTTTTTTATTTTAAAATCTATGAAGAATATTTGGGATCTGTGAGAATATATTGATACTAATTAAGAAACTATTAAAGAATACTGTTACAGTTAAAATAAAAATATTTTTATTATATGTAATAAATAAATTTAAGAATTTATGTAAATTTATTATAGCTAAAGTAATATTTGCAGGAATGCGAACTATAGAGTTGAGTTCTTTTTGGTGTGATGATTGTAATTATAAAAGAAAGGATTTGGGAGATTTTGTCGCTTTATTAGGAGCGAAATCAAGAATAGGTGATTGGGTAAAAGATCCAGTTAGTAATAAAACGTGGGAAAAGAACAAGCTCTCTTACTGTTTAAAAGATGTTTATGGAGAAAATGATGGGGTAGATATAAAATTACCTTGGGAATTGAGCAGATTTAATTATATTTATAATTTAAATAGCAAAAGAGCTATAGGATATATAGAGGATTGGATTGAAAATAACCCTTTTTATTGTGGTCCAAATTGGTTAATTGCAATGGAAGTAGGAATACGGGCAATGAATTGGCTTGTGTGGAATGATATTTCCGGTGGCTTATTAAATAATAATCCGATCTTTAAAAGGTCTCTGACTGAGCATGGAATGTATATATATCTTAATATTGAGAAAGGGCATGGGGGGGTGTCGACAAATCACACATTATCCGATTTTGTAGGGTTGTTCTTTATAGGTACCTATCTTGAAGGAAATATTATCTTTGATAGATGGAGAACTTTCGCTTTTGATGGTGTGCTTAAGAGCATGGAGAGTCAAGTCTATGATGACGGGGGTACGTTTGAAGGATCTATTGCGTATCATAGGTTGACTTTGGAACTGTTCATTTATTTTACCATATTATCCATAAAATCATCATATACTATTCCTGATTGGTTTACTTTTAAGCTCTTCAAAATGTTGGAATTTACAGCAGGTTACTTGAATATTGCTTGTGAGGCTCCTCAGATTGGTGATAATGACAGCGGAAGGATACTCGCTTTTATTGAGAATGAGCATGATCATTCATATTTGCTTGCTTTAGGAGAAAAGATATTTAAGTATAGTTTCAAGTCTATTTGTAATAAAAAGAACAATGGATTAGCATTCCTGATGCCTGAAATGGATAAAATTGATCCCAAGTTTTTTAAGCTTGCATATAATTATACGTTTAAAAATACTGATAAATCTATCGCTTTTGATAAATCTGGAGCATATATTTTGAAGGAAGAGGGTGTTTTTTGTTTTATTTCAGTGTTTCCCTTGGGTCTTGGTGGTAAGGGTGGACATAATCACAAGGATCTAGGCAGTATTTGTATGTCGCTGGGAGAGCATAAGCTTATTGTAGATCCCGGAACATACTGCTATACAAGAAATAAAGAGGAAAGGGATTTGTTTAGGGGCTATAGCTATCACAATATGTTTTTGTATAAAGAGGAATTGGAAGAATCTCTTGGAAATCAACCGTTATGGTCTCTTGAAAAGGATTATGATGCAAAGATAGCTGAATATACTGATTCTACTTGTAGAATTATTCTTACAAGAATTAGTGATCACTTAAAAAAAGAGAGGTTTGTTGAAATAAATAATACAGAACTCATAGTAACAGATACAAGTAGTAATAAAGGAACATGCCTTTTGCATTTTGCACCTGAGATTTATTTAAAACAAGAGGAGGAAGTTGTCTTGATTTTAAAGAATAACCGGACGATGGCAAAATTTACAAGTTTAAATAGAATAACTATCAAAGATTATTATTATTCGAAGGGATATGGGAGGAAAGAGAATGCTCAGTTTATAGAAATAGAGTATTTGACCGGAGAAAATGGTTTCAGGATTAAAAAAGAGAATTAATAGAATGAAAAGAATTGTTATCTGTTCCTATTTTTTCTACCCGGAGCAAAGGCCGAGAGCTTTCAGAGCGTTTGAGCTTGCTAAACAGTTTGTGAAAGATGGGAATCAAGTAGAGGTACTAATACCTGAAAAGCAGTATGATTATACTCGGATTTATAGCAAATATGGATTTAGAGTGACTCAAATTGTTCAAGAAAATAGATTGGGGATGAAAAGTATTGGAACAGGCGGAATAAAGAAAAGGTTTCCTGGGGCTGATAACATATCAAGAAGTGCAATCGTGAAAAAACGAGTGAAAGCACTGATTAGAAATTTGTACTTATATCTCTTTGGTGAAATACAATTTGGTTTTAGCAAATATTTAAGTAAGGTTTTGAGAGGGAAAAGAAATGATTTTGATATTGTTGTTTCTGTGGGGTTGCCATTTGCTGTACACAGGGGTGTTTATAAAGCGTTACGGAAGAAACCAGGAACAATTAAAACAAAGATTGCAGATTACGGGGACCCATTTTATTTTAATCCTGTAGGCAGAAAAATATTTTTGCATAAAAAAATCGAAAAATCAGTGCTTGCTTTTTTTGACTATGTTCTTGTGCCGGAAGAGCGTGCCAGAAAGGCTTATTCATATTATAATATTGATAAAAAGATACGTGTCATTCCTCAGGGGGTCGATTACTCAGAAATAAAGACTGCTGATGATAGACGAAATGGTGCTGTTGCAACCTTTGCTTATGCTGGAAACTTTTATAGGGATATTAGAAACCCAAGGTCTTTTTTTGAATTCTTGAAGACTCGTAAAGAGCCGTTTGAGTTCCAAATTTACACTGATATAAAAAATGGCCCTTCGTTCTCTTGTATAAAAGAATATATTGAGACTGACCCGAAAAGATTTGTATTAAAAAAATATTTGCCTAGATTTGATTGTATTTATGAACTAAGTAAGTGTGATTTTCTTGTAAATATTGAAAACAAGGGAGGAGTGCAGGTGCCTAGTAAGCTGATTGATTATGGTCTTGCAGGAAGGCCTGTATTAAGCTTTAGCCAGGATAATTTTGATCCTGAAATAATGAAAGAATTCTTGTTGTCTAACTATAGACATCAGTTGAAAGTAGAAATTGAAAAATATGATATAAAAAACATTGCCAAGAAAATACTTGATTTGCAATAATACATTTAGGAGTTGAATATATGATTAAAGAAATTAAACATGAAGATCTATTGTTGGCTTTGATTATAAAGAGTGGTTATAGTAAAAAAGGGATAGAGTTTTTTACTCCTCCAGACTTTTCTCAGCAGCTTGCATATATGTCTTACAATAAGGGGCATACAATTGATTCACATGTTCATAAGAAGGTAAGAAGGGAAGTCTTAACAACAAATGAAGTCTTGATATTAAAAAAGGGTAAGTTGAGAGTGGATTTTTACAGTAATGAATGGGAGTATATTAAAAGCGAAATGCTTGAGCAGGGAGATATAATTCTTTTAGTATCCGGTGGGCACGGGTTTAAGGTTATAGAAGATGTAGAAATGGTTGAAGTTAAGCAAGGACCGTATGCTATGGGAGATGATAAAGTAAGGTTTGACTGTGTTGATGATAGTGATGTAAGATTTGAATGAAAATTCTAATTGTAACTGCAAGTTTCCCACGGCATGAAGACGATATTGAAGGTAATTTTATATATAGCAGAGTCTTGGAATTGATAAAAGAGAATGATGTTACTGTTTTAAAGCCGAATATCTGTTTAAAAAAGAGTTTAAAAGTAATTAAAGACAAGGATTATTATCTTCGTGGTATTGGAGAGAAGAAAGTTGCTGTTCAAGTTGTAAATGTAATACGGATACCTAATTCCTACAGAATGATTGGTTTGAAAAGAAGAATCCAAAAGGGATTGAGAATAAATAAATACGATTTAATTCATTGCCATTTCGCATGGAATGCAGTTGAGGCAGTAGAAGTGGCAAATGATATAGGTATCCCCTGTGTAGTAACTTACCATGGAAGCGATATACATACCTTTCCTATGAAGCATAAAAACTTTCTTAAGCAGACAAAAGCTGTTTTGAATACAGCAAATGTCAATATATTTGTATCCGGGTATCTGAAGAAACAAGCCGATCTCATGGCTGGATATAATAAAAAGTCATATATTATACACAATGGGATAAATGAGGATTTCTTTATTGATGTAAAAAAAGTTGATAAAGAGGGTGATTTATTTAAAATTGTGTTTATAGGACGTTTGAATAAGATAAAAAGGGTGAAATATCTTCCGTCAATTCTTAAAAAGGTTCTGGAGAAAGGAATAAATGCAGAACTGCATATAATTGGTGAAGGGGACGAAAAGCAAATCATTCAAGAAAATGCTGAGAATCTTGGAATAAGAGATAGAATTAATTTTTACGGTAAAGTAGAAAATAAAAAAATCCCTGAAATAATTAAAGACATGAGTTGTTTGCTGATTATTAGTAAAAATGAAGGTTGGCCATGTGTTATTCTTGAAGCTCAGGCTTGCGGACTTCCTGTTGTTGGTACAAATAATGGTGGAATCCCTGAAGCAGTGGGAAAGGGCGGAATTATTGTTTCTGATGAGGATATAGTCAATAATGTTTCTTTGGCTCTTGTGGATTTGTACAATAATCCAATGGATAGAAAAGAAATCAGTAATAATGCACAACAGTTTAGCTGGAAGAATATAGTAAAAAAAGAAATTGAAGTTTATAAGGAGTTAGTAAAGTGATACCAGTAAATACCCCTGTATTTGATGGGAATGAGAAAAAATATCTTATGGAATGTATTGATACCGGATGGGTATCAAGTGAAGGTCCTTTTGTTAAACAGTTTGAACATAATTTTGCGCAATATATCGGGAAAAAATACGGTGTCGCCGTAAGCAGCGGTTCGGCTGCGCTGGATATAGCAATAAAAGCTTTGGGATTAGAAAAAGGTGACGAAGTTATAATGCCAACCTTTACTATAATTTCTCCTGCTCAATCTGTCATATCTGCCGGAGCAGTTCCTGTTCTTGTTGACAGTGATCCCTTTACCTGGAATATGGATGTTACTAGTATTGAAGCTAAAATTACTTCTAAAACAAAAGCTATTCTTGTTGTTCATATCTATGGATTGCCGGTAGAAATGGATTCCGTATTAGAACTTGCAAAAAGGTATAATTTAAAAATTATAGAGGACGCTGCTGAAATGCATGGACAAACCTATAAAGGGGAAAAGTGCGGTAGTTTTGGTGATGTAAGTATTTTTAGTTTTTACCCTAACAAGCATATTGTTACCGGCGAAGGCGGAATGGTATTAACTGACGATATGGAAATTAGAAATAAAAGCCGTGAATTTAGAAATCTTTGTTTTCTTCCGAAGCAGCGCTTTGTCCATGAAGAGATTGGTTGGAATTATAGAATGACAAATATGCAGGCAGCTATAGGGGTTGCTCAGCTTGAGACAATTGAAAGGAAAATATCCAGGAAACGTGAAATTGGAAAATTATACAATAAACATCTAAAAGGGTTGCTGCATTATCAACTTCCTTTGCAAAGTACCGACTATGCCAATAATATATATTGGGTATATGGAATAGTGGCTGATGAAGATGCGCCGGTATCTTCAAAAGAGATAATGAGTAAACTAGCAGAAAAAAAGATAGGAACAAGACCTTTTTTTTGGTGTATGCATGAACAACCTGTCTTTAGAAAACTTGGCCTTTTTAAGGATGAGGAGTATCCTGTAGCAGAGCGTCTGGCACGAAATGGGTTTTATCTTCCATCAGGTCTTGGAATAAGTGATGACGATATAAAGATAGTTGCAGATAATTTGTTGAAAATTGTGAATAGATAGTTTTAATTTTCAATATTTATTTAGGATGAATATCACTGAGAGGATAAGAATTCTGAATATGTTAAATTAAAGTTATTAAATAGGAATAGTTATAATGAAGAAAATAGCACTTGTCGGCTGCGGCCGTATCTCGAAAAGGCATATTGATGCCATTCAGAACACCGATGGGGTGGAAATTGCTCTTGTCTGCGATATAAATGAACAGCGGGCAAAGGAAACGGGAAGGCTTCTCGCAGTCCCGTATCTTACGGATTATACAAAGATAAGCGGGGTGGATGTTGTCTCGGTACTGACCCCATCCGGGCTACACCCCCGGCACGCGGCTGAGATTGCCGAAAGTACCGATGTCCCCTACATTGTCGTCGAGAAACCCCTTTCCATCACCGTAAGGGAGTCCTATGAACTTTTTTCCCGGGTGGATAAAGCAGGCAAGAAGCTGCTTCCCGTGTACCAGAACAGGTACAATCCTCTGGTTGCCTTTACCAAAGAACTAATTGAAAGCGGGAAACTTGGAAAGATCCATCAGTTTATATGCAATGTCCTCTGGAACAGAAACGACGATTACTTTAACATTGACTGGCATGGGACAAAGGAACTGGATGGAGGAGTACTCTATACCCAGGCAAGCCACTATGTGGATATGATCCACTTCCTTTTCGGGGAGCTTGTAGAGTCCAAAGGGATGGGAGGCTCCCTCCGCGGGCTGGATGTATACGATTCTGTTTCAGCTGTCTGCAGGTTTGCCTCCGGAACAGTGGGAACAATAAATGCCACTGTGGACGTGTACCGTAAAAACTATCTTACCGAGTTTACCGTTATCGGAGAGAAAGGGACGGTCCGTCTTTCCGGTACAAACCTTAATACCATAGACTTCTGGGATGTAGAGGAGATGGAGAAACCTGATATGGATTTTACCCTGGACCATCAGTACGGCAAAGGACATAACAACATGTACGAGTATATTGCAGCGGAGAAATGGGATATGTTCCCGTCCCGAAAGGATATCCTTTCAGGGATTGCCGTAATGGAAAAGTTGAGTTATTAGGACAAGGAGAGAAGAAAGATGTTGGTTAATGCATTTTACGATAAGGGGAAAATAATTCTTCCCGATGAAATAAAGATTAAGGAAGAACGTGTCCCTGTTGTAGTGGAAATACCGGATGAGGAAATTGTTAAGAAAGAAACGGTATCAAAAGGATATAAAATTAAAAGTTTGAGATTAAGAGAAAAAATGTCCCGTCTTGATTCAATAAGGCATTATAATGCACCCTATTTCCCGGAAGAAAGAAGTGACAAAGAGCAGCTTCTTGAGGGTATCCAGATGAAGTATGGATATACAGAGGATGTTAAATGAATATATTGCTTGATGTAAATATAGTTGTTGATATTTGTTCCAAAAGGGAGCCATTTTACACAAAAGTTCTTGAAATTATGGATTGGCTGGATTTAAATGATATTTCAGCAAGATTATACGCAGGAAGTGTTCAAACGTATCAATATGTTTTAATGTCCGAATTACTATCCCGTGATAAAAAGAATAATGAAAAAAAAGGCATTTCTTTTTATAAAGAAGAATCAAAATATCTACTATCCAGCTTTACAGATGATTTGGTATGGATTTCTGCATTAAGTGAAGATGGTCCTGTTTATTCTGATGAAGATCCGGAAGATGCTCAACTAATTAAAGCTGTTAACCGCATGGGGAATGATGGGTTATTACTTACCAGAGATAAAAGGCTTCTTCAGCGTTTTGAAAAAGCGATTTCACCGGAACAGTTTATTGCTAAATATGTAAATGCTGAAAAGGAATGGCAGATTCCGATTCCCTTTTGTGATCTGAAAAAACAACTGGATGAATATCGGCCTGAAATGGAAAAAGCTATTTCAGGTGTTATAGAGTCTACTTCCTTTATCAACGGTCCTGCGGTTAAAACGCTTGCCGAAGATCTGTCAGTTTTTGCAGGAGTAAAGCACACAATTCCCTGTGCCTCGGGAACTGATGCTCTGCTTCTTGCCTTGATGGCTCTCGATGTAAAACCCGGAGATGAGATAATTGTACCGGCGTTTACCTTTATTGCAACCGGAAGCATGGTAAGTTTTTACAAGGCAGTTCCTGTATTTGCCGATGTAGATCCCGTAACCTTTACCATTGATCCTGAAAGCATTAAGAAAAAAATAACCGGTAAAACAGTCGGGGTTATCCCGGTTTCTCTCTATGGTCAATGTGCCGATATGGATGCAATTAACAAACTTGCTGCTGAACATGACCTCTGGATTCTGGAAGATGCTGCCCAGTCTTTTGGTGCGGAGTACAAAGGCAGGAAGTCCTGTAACCTTTCCGGTATTGCAACGACTTCCTTTTTCCCGGCAAAACCCCTGGGCTGCTACGGGGACGGGGGAGCTGTATTTACAAACGATGATGCGTTGGCTGACAAGGTCAGGCTCTATGCCAACCATGGTCAGGCAAAGCGGTACTATCACAGCAAAATAGGAATAAACGGCAGGATGGATTCTATCCAGGCGGCAGTTGTAAGTGCAAAGCTGAAACACTTTTCTGCTGAAATAGAACTGCGGAACAAGGTTGCTGCCGGATATACCGAAAGACTAAAAAGTATTGTTAAAACTCCAAATGTATTGCCCCGTAATCTTTCAACCTGGGCGCAGTATACCATCCGCTCGGAGAAACAGGATCTGATTCGGGAAAAGCTTGCAGAGAAAAATATCCCCTCTGCAATACACTACCCAATGCCTCTTCCTAAGCAGGAAGCCTTTGCCTATCTTACGCAGGATGACGATTTCCCAGTATCAGATATGCTCTCTGCGCAGGTAATGAGTTTGCCTATGCACCCCTTCTTGAAAGATGAAGAGATCGATTTGATATGCAGTGTTATAAGTGAGGCAGTAAATGAGTGATTATTTTGTACACGAATCCTCCTACGTGGACAAGGGAGCCCTTGTCGGAAGCGGAACGAAGATCTGGCATTTTTCCCACGTTATGTCCGGAGCTAAAATTGGAGAGAGATGCTCTATCGGCCAGAACGTAAATGTCGGCGGAAGAGCGGTTATCGGAAACGGAGTCAAGGTTCAGAACAACGTTTCCATTTACGACGATGTATTAATAGAGGATGATGCTTTCTGCGGGCCCTCCTGTGTCTTTACCAATGTTATAAATCCAAGGGCCTTTGTCGAAAGGAAAGATGAATACAAAACAACCCTGGTAAAGAAGGGGGCATCAATTGGGGCCAATGCCACAATTGTCTGTGGCGTAACCCTTGGCCGCTACTGTTTTGTGGGTGCCGGAGCAGTCGTTACCAGAGATGTCCCTGACTATGCAATGGTTTACGGAACCCCGGCTAAGGCACACGGATGGATGTGTGAATGCGGTGAAAAACTGCCCGGGAACTTAAAGTGTCCCGTCTGCGGGAAAAAATATAAAAAAGAAGACGGAATCTTAACAGAGGAAAAATAATGTCGAATAATTACGAAAAGATACTTGATAAGATAAAGGCCGGAACTGTTAAAGTCGGTATTCTCGGACTTGGATATGTCGGCCTGCCTCTTGCGGTAACCTTTGCTTTGAAGAAAGTTGATGTTCTTGGTTTTGAAAAGAGCGGGGATAAAGTAAAAAGAGTTAACTCCGGGAAAAACTATATTGGTGATATCGAAGACAGTGATCTTGAAAGGGTAGTTTCCAGGAAATACCTCGAAGCAACGGAGGATTTTTCCAGAATAAAAGAGTGCGATGCTGTTCTTATTTGTGTTCCGACTCCTCTGGACAGGTTCAAGAAACCGGATATTAAGTACATTGAATCAGCCTGTAGGGAGATTGGGCAGAATATGAAGAAAGGAACCTTTATTGCCCTCGAGAGTACCACGTACCCAACTACGACAGAAGAGCTCATGCTTCCCGTAATAGAGAAAGAATCAGGAATGAAGGTCGAAGAAGACTTCTGGCTTGCTTTCAGTCCGGAAAGAGTTGACCCTGGAAATGAACAGTATAAGACCGGAAATACTCCAAAGGTAATCGGTGCTATGACTGAAAAGGGGCTTAAGATTGGTATGGGTCTCTACTCCCTTGCTATTAAGCACATGTATCCGGTTTCTTCCCCACGGGTTGCAGAGATGGTAAAAATCTTAGAGAATACCTACCGGCTGGTAAATATCTCACTGATAAACGAGCTTGCACTTCTGGCCGGTAAAATGAGGATAAACATCTGGGAAGTAATAGAAGCGGCCAAGACCAAACCTTATGGTTTCCAGGCCTTTTATCCAGGCCCGGGGATTGGTGGCCACTGCATCCCTCTCGATCCCTTCTATCTCGAGTATATTGCAAAGAAGTATAACTTTGATCTTGCCATGATAAATACGGCCGGACAGCTTGATAACCTTATGCCCCACAGGATGACGGTAAAAATAAGTTCTTCCCTCAACAGACAGAAGAAGCCGATAAACGGATCAAAGATACTCTTTCTCGGGGTTGCTTACAAACCTGACATAAGCGATGCAAGGGAGAGCCCTGCTCTCAAAATTATGGATGAAGTTGCCCACAAAGGCGGGGATGTTATGTATCACGATCCCTATATACCTGAGGTAAAAACCGTACAGGGGCGTACCTATAAATCTCTATCCTTGACGGATGAACTCTTGTCGGAAGTTGACTGTGTGGTTATTACTACAAAACACAAGACTTTCGATTTTGATAGTATTGCTGGAAAAACATCTTTGATAGTGGATTTGCAGAATGCTTATACCGAGGAAACAAAGAGAATATTTAAACTGTAGTATGGAATAGGAGAAAACGACATTTGAAGAAAATTATTATGCTATTAACCAATCCCTATTATCCTGATCCTCGGCCTGAGAAAGAAATTAATGTTTTGTTAAAAAATGGATATGAGGTTGAAATTGTTGCATGGGATAGAGAAGGAAATATTAAACTCCCGGAAAGAGAAGAGTCTGATAATCTTATTATTAATCGTTTAATAACAAAAAATAGCGGCTATGGAAAAGGATATTCTTCAATATTAAACTTTATCAAATATTATTTAAAAACTATTAAATTTGTTAAAAAGAAAAAATTTGATATTATATATGCTCATGATATTGATACGCTTATTCCGGCATTTGTATTAAAGCTAATTACCCATTCAAAACTAGTTCTGGATATGCATGAATATTATGAAGGGATGTTTTTTAAAAATAGCAGAACTTTCAAGGGGATCTTCGTATTCATTATACAGATAATAAAAGCTATTATATTCCCGTTTGTAAATTTATTTGTCTTGGTAAATGCTGTTTTATTAGAAAAGGATAAGGTACTGAATAAGTATAAAGATAGGTGTATTGTTATTCAGAATTTCCCGGATGATTTATGGATAAGTGATGTGAAGCCTAATGTAGGAGAAAATGTTAATATATGTTTCTTTGGAGCGGTACGAGAATTTGAAATAATAAAAACAGTTGCTGATGTTGTTGAAAAGAGAAACGATGCAGCTTTACATGTAGCAGGAAATGGAGTAGATGCTTCTAAAGTACAGTCATACCTCAAGAATAAAAAGAATTTGACTTATTATGGAACATTTGGCCCTAAGGATCTGCCGGAATTATATTCTGGAATGGATTTAGTTTTGTGTCTATATACTATAGATGAAAGTAATAGGTTTGCAATTCCTGTAAAGTACTTCGAAGCGTACGAAATAGGGATCCCTGTTGTTTGTTATAAAGGAACAGCACTGGCGGATATCATATCCGAAGATGATATAGGGTTTGTATTGGATGGAAAAAATGAGCTGCAAGATTTTTTTAGTAAGATTGATACAGAGGATATTAAAATTAAAAAAAATAATATTATGAAGAAACAAAAAGTGCAAAGATTCAATTTTAGCTCACAGTCGTATATACTACTTGATTCAATAAACACGTTGTAAAAAAATGAAATACCTTAACATTTATCTTAAAAAGAAATATAATATAGATTTTGTATTTATTACAGGAATTTTATTTTTGTTTCCAATAAATATATCCCTGGTTGGATCGGTAAGGCCGGTTGATATTCTTATCTTGCTTTTTTTTATGTATCGCATTTTTTCAAAAAATAAGTATTACAATAAAGATGCTATTTTTCTTGTTCTCGTCTTCTTGGTTCTAATGATACTAAGTATTCTGTTTGGATTATTTTTTAGATCTATTACTTCTTTGGGATATATTTTCTTTTTAGTTAAATATTCAATGCCGTTTATATTATTCTTTTCAATAAAAAATTCGGATCTGACAGAGAATGAGCTCAGGAGACTGGTGTATATATTTGGTGTTGTATATTTGTTAATGCTATCTTGGACAATTCTTTACCAGCCGTTGAGATTCTTGGGTTTTATTAAAGGTTCATGGCGAACGGCTTTTCCTTTCACTAAACCTCCTGAATCGGATGCCCACATGTTATCAGCATATTTTTCTTTTCATATTATATTAATGATTTTTGCCTGGAGAAAAGGTATACTAAATTGGAAAGTGTGGAGGTTTTTTCTAATTATTTCATTGTCTCTTATGGCCATGCTTATAACTGGTTCACGTAATGGAATACTAAGTTTATTAGTTGCATATATACCTTTGGAGTATTATTGTTCATCAGGAAAAATGTTTACATATAAAAAGAAAGAATTAGTTGTGTTTTTTCTAATGCTTATTGTATCCTTGGGTGGACTATATTTACTTTTAAGAATTAATAATCAACTCTTTACCGAGCGTTTCGGAATAAAGGATTTAGTATCACGAGCTTTTAGTTTTAATTTTAGCCATGATTTAAGTGTAAATGGGAGACAAGATAAGTTGCAGTATGCAATTTCAGAAGTATTTAATGGGCCATCTCTTATTGGTATAGGAGCTTTAACTTCAAAGATGGGTTGGTTTGATGGTATTATACCTTCTGTTCTGGTAAATTCTGGGGTGCTTGGATTTTTAGTATTATCCATATTGATATTCTTTGTATTAATAAAGAACAGGAAAAAAGCTATATTAAATGATAATAAGGTATATTATCAAATATATTTACTAGTTATTGTTGATTATATAATTTCAAATCTTGCGACAGAATTTATACTAGTAACTAGAGGTATGGTTTTTTCGATCTTTGTTTTTGCAATGATAGAAAAAATTATAAATATTAAATCGTTTAAATTAGCGGATATATAAATAATGAGAATATCTATTGTAACACCGACATTAAATAGTGAAAAAACAATGCTGCAATGTATTAATAGTATAAATAACCAGACAATTAAAAATATTGAACATGTTATTGTTGACGGGGTCTCTACAGATAATACTTTGGAGATAATTAGGAAAAATTCTAACGCTAATTTGAAAGTTATTTCTGAGAAAGATAAGGGGATATACGATGCAATGAATAAAGGTATTCGTTATTCCACCGGTGATATAATTGGGATATTGAATTCTGACGATCGTTATGCAGATATTAAAATCCTGAAAAAAGTTAAAGATGCATTTGAAACGAATAAATGTGATATTGTGTATGGTGATATTAATATAGTAAAGAATAATACAGTACTTCGTTATTGGAGAGCAGGGAAATTTGAGAAAGGTTCTTTTTTTAAGGGATGGCATCCACCACATCCGGCTTTTTTTGTAACGAAAAAGGTGTATGAGAAGTATGGCTATTTTAGAACTGATATGTCATTGGCTGCAGATTTCGAATTTATGCTTAGGGTCCTTGAAAAGGAGACCCTTAAATTTGAATATCTGAATGAAGTTGTAGTGAATATGAGTTTTGGCGGTGCTACAACGGGCAGTATTAGGAATATAGTAAATGGAAATAGACAATGTGTAAGAGCTTTCAATGTAAATGGATTTCGTCCCCCGCATTTTTATTCTATTCTGCGTTATTTGCCGAAAATAAAACAATTTATTTCCCGCTCAAGGTAATAATAATGAGCACAGGAGATATGACAAAAAATAAGTTAAGGAGAGGTTCACCTATGAGGAAGTCGAAGCGTCCAATATTATGACAAAAAGAGGTTTTTAGAAATTATGAATATAACTATTATTGGAACAGGTTATGTAGGTTTGGTAACAGGTACATGTTTCGCCGAAATGGGGAATAATGTAACTTGTGTTGATATAGATAAAAGAAAAATAGAAGATTTGAGAAAAGGTATTCTTCCTATTTATGAACCAGGTCTTGACACTATGGTATTGGAAAATCAAAAGAAGGGAACCTTGAAATTTGCTACTAGTATCAATTCCCCTTTAAAAGAAGTTGATGTTTGTTTTATAGCTGTTGGAACACCCATGAAGGAAGACGGCAGTGCGGATCTTCAGCATGTTATAGAGGCTGCAATAGAAATTGGTAAAAAAATAGAAAACTATCTTGTTATAGTAGATAAATCTACGGTTCCGGTTGGTACAGCAGATAAAGTGAAACAGATCGTACAACGGGAACTTGCTGAACGGCAAAAGAGTATTGGTTTTGATGTGGTAAGTAATCCCGAATTTCTTAAAGAAGGTGCGGCTATAGAAGATTTTATGCATCCTGATCGTGTTATAGTTGGGGCAGAGAATCAAAAATCTATAGATGTTCTAAGTGAACTTTACAATCCTTTTATGACAAAGAATAACCGTTTAATTGTAATGGACATTTGTAGTGCGGAGATGACTAAATATGCTGCAAATGCAATGCTTGCAACAAAGATATCTTTTATGAATGAAATTGCAAATATCTGTGAAAGGGTTGGTGCGGATGTTAACCATGTACGTCATGGCATAGGCAGTGACAGCCGTATAGGATACAGCTTTATATACCCTGGCTGTGGTTATGGTGGAAGCTGTTTCCCAAAAGATGTTCAAGCATTGATTAAGACTGCAAATGATTGTAATTACACTCCTCGTATTCTTGAGGCAATAGAAGCTGTTAACTATGATCAAAAGAAGGTTGTGGTTGAAAAGGTAAAAAATAGATTTGGGAAGGATTTGAATGGATTAGCTTTTGCGGTTTGGGGGCTTAGTTTTAAACCGGAAACTGATGATATGAGAGAGGCTACCTCCATTACTGTAATAAAAGAACTTACTTCCCGGGGTGCAAAGATAAAGGCTTACGATCCAAAGGCTATGGATCAAGCCAGGAATTTTTATCTAAAGGATAATCCATCGATTGAGTATAATGAGAGTAAATATTCTGTCCTTAACAGAAGTGATTCTTTGATTCTTCTTACAGAATGGAAAGAGTTCCGTAGCCCCGACTTTGATGAGATAAAAAAGAGATTGAATAACCCCATTATTTTTGACGGCCGGAATCAGTATAGTAAGGAGAAGATGAAGAGGTTGGGTTTTGAGTATTTTCAGATTGGGGTTAAGTAAAACCTAAAATCCCGAAAAAGTTAGTAACGATGAAATCGTTATATAAGTAAATATCTTATATATAAGGAAATAATCATTAAATTGTCCTTGACATATGTGCAAGGTATGGTATAATTATAACCATGTCGTATGTGATTGAACAGAGGGTAAA
>WGCU01000024.1 GCA_015493635.1 Spirochaetaceae bacterium
CAATTACATGCACTTTTGTTCTTTTATTTTACGATATATTATACTATGTCATCACTGATTATTTGTCAATGTTTATTTCACATTTTTTTACAGTTTATTTATGAACATAATTTCGTAATATTTTTAGACATTTGTTCTTTTCTTTTTTTTTGTTCTGTGTTATACTTGAATGATGATGGAAAATGATTATTCAAAACTTGCACAACTTTCTTTAATTGCCAGCATGTACTACGAAAAAAAAATGAATCAGCATGAAATATCCGAGGCAACCGGTATTAACAGAACAGCCATTTCCAGGCTTTTGAATGAAGCCCGGGATAAAAATATCGTAACTATCTCTGTCAGTTATCCGTTGAGAATACTGGAACTTGAAAAAAAGCTCTCCGGTAAGTTCCCGTCACTGAAAGATGTCCGGGTTTTAGCCTGTGTCAACGACAGCTACGGTACCATGCTTACCACTCTCGGGAAATATGCCGCACAGTTTTTTCTTGAAAACATTACAGCAGGAATGATAGTAGGCCTCGGCTGGGGGAAAGCGATCTATGAAATGATAAAGAATATTCCGGAAACTCATCTTCCCATTGAACTCGTTCAGATTATCGGTGCAACAGGGCATGAAGAGTTTTTAAAGGACGGACCGCTCCTCTCCAGACTGCTCAGTACCAAGTTACAGTGTTCCTGCCGGTACCTTCATGTTCCCCTCATCGTCGAGAACCCCATGCTCAGGGAAGCACTCAAAAAAGAAGCGGTCATCAGCAGTACCCTGGAGTACGCTAAACAGTCAAACTACATATTTGCAGGACTTGGAAGCACCAAGAAAGATCTCTACACCCTCAGGGAGGCGGGGTACATCCGGGATAGTGAAATGAAGGAAATTAAAGATACGGGTGCTGTCGGTGATTATCTCGGGTTTCACTACAATATCCATGGAAAGATTCTTGATATCGGCATAAACAAAAGAATAATAGGAATAGATCCCAAAGAATCCCGAAAAGTAGAAAACAGGGTTGTAATAGCAGGCGATAAAAGAAAGGCGGAAGCTATTCTCGGAGGAATAAACGGCCGCCTGTTCAATACACTTATTACTGATTCATTCACAGCTCGTAAGCTGATGGAAATGTAAAAAAGTATTTAAATATCTCCAAGCTCCATCAGTTCCTTAACAGCCTCATCCTTATGAACAACTTTTGTTTTTTTTACAGCTTTCCTGATAATCGGTTCCCACTGTTTCTCAGGCTGCTCTTTCTTCATGTTTTCAAGAAATTCGAGGATGTCAGTGCTGTCGCTTATACCGTAGATTCTCTGCCCGTCATTAAAGAGCATTTCCGAAAGCTGATCGATAAAATCTCCAACAGTGTTTGTACTCTTTAAACTTTTACGCTGGATAACTTCAGTTTTTTTCCGTGCTCTTTTCAGCTCCCTGTCCCTTCGCGCAAGATCCGTACTTTTCATAAAACACCCCGCTATTTTTTAGTGAGAATAGAATCGTAATTAAAACTAGTTTGTTCCTCAGTCCTGTCGGTAGCCGGTGGCGGCGGCGGACTAATACCCGCAAGCCTTTCATGCATGGCTTCGGTAATATGTATTTTAACAGAATCAAGGGAATCCTGCAACTGCTCCGCAGTCCGGGCACTTATTATGGGCGTTGTTACAGCAGGATGGGATGCAGCCCAGGCAACAGCCAGACTTGCCGGTTTCAGCCCGAGTTCCCGGGCGTAAGCCGTAAAATCTTCAGCAATACGGTAGTAGGACTCCTTTCCATAGCGTGTTGTATACATGGGATTATCGACAAGTCTTCCCTGCGCCGGCCGTTTCTTCAGTCCGTACTTTCCCGTCAACAGTCCCGCACCAAGAGGGCTGTAGGTCATAACCCCCAATGACTCAGTTTGTGCCATGGGGAAAATCTCCACTTCCGCCTGGCGCTTTACCAGATTATACATCGGCTGTAGGGCATGCACAGGAATGAGGTTTTGTACTTCCGTAATACGGAGAGCCTTTTCCACCTGCCAGGCGGCAAAATTACTTAGCCCTGTATACAGCACTTTCCCCTGCCTGACAAAGGTATCAAGAGTGGTCAGAGTCTCTTCCAGAGGGGTATTTTTATCAAACCCGTGGATAAAATAGATATCAATATAGTCAGTTTTCAAACGCTTCAAACTGTCATGAAGCGCTCTTGTCAAGTTCTTTCGGGAAGCTCCCTTGTCATTCACCTTTCCGGACATGGGGAAAAAACCCTTTGTTGCAACGACAAGATCATGCCTTTCATGCGCCATAAACTCACCCAAGAACTCTTCCGCTGTCCCCTTTTGATAGACATTCGCACTGTCAAAAAAGTTTATACCGGCATCCCTGGCAGATGCATACATTTTTCCAGACATTTCTTTGTCGGCGATACCGCCAAAGGACATAGTCCCCATACAAAGCGGCGATACCTTTATCCCTGTTCTTCCAAAATATTTATATTCCATGAAGAGGAGTATACAAAAAGAACAGGTTTTCCTCAATACGGCTGCTCCTGAAAAAAAGAGTTGGAGATTTTGAATATATAGCGTATAATATGAACACAAGTGCTGACCTTGCTTCAGGTTAAGGTGATCAGCACAAACTATTTCAGACAATGAATCATTTCAGGGAAATAGAACGGTTATATAAAAAAATACCCGGCTGTTTTCTTATTTTTGATTTATGTCTACGGAGGATTTATATGAAGAAAGGTTTATTCTTTGCTCTTGCACTGGTTATGGTAAGCACCATGACTTTTGCAAACGGTAAATCAGAGGGGAGCTCAGCTCCAAAAAAACAGTTCGCAACTATTGGAACCGGGGGTGTAACCGGTGTTTACTACCCTGCAGGCGGTGCTATCAGTAAAATGGTCAATAAAAAGTATGATACCTATCATATTAAATTGACTGTTGAATCAACAGGCGGCTCGGTTTTCAACATTAATGCTGTTATGGCAGGGGATCTTGAGTTTGGTATTGTACAGTCAGACAGACAGACTCAGTCATGGAACGGTACAGCGGAATGGAAAGACAAGGGACCGCAGAAAAAATTACGCGCAGTATGCGCGCTCTATCCGGAATCAGTTACATTGATGGCTGCGGATGACGCAAACATCAACTCCATTAAAGATCTTAAGGGTAAAATTGTTAATATAGGTAATCCAGGTTCAGGTAACCGCGGAAACGCAATTATCGCTCTTGAAAATGCTGGTCTTAACTGGAAAACCGATATTAAAGCCGAAGAATTAAAAGCTTCTGAGGCAGCAAAAATGCTCCAGGATGGGAGAATTGATGCTTATTTTTACACAGTAGGACATCCCAACGGCTCTTTTAAAGAGGCAACTGCGGGAAAAAGAAAAGTTCATTTCGTTCCTATAACAGATATTTCCGGCATTCTTGCCAAATATCCCTATTATGCAAAATCAGTTATCCCTATCAAGTATTATCCCAATGCCACCAACAAAGAAGATGTTCCTACTTTCGGTGTAAAAGCCACACTCATTACCTCTTCCGATGTTCCTGATAATATTGTCTATGCGGTTACAAAGGAAATATTTGACAATCTGGATGAATTCAAGTCTCTGCACCCTGCGTTCGGCGTTCTTACAAAGAAAAACATGCTCGAAGGACTGACCGCACCGATCCATCCAGGAGCCATGAAATATTACAAGGAAGCTGGTTTAAAATAAGAAAAACCATACAAAACCGGTATCTTTTAAAGATACCGGTACTTTTTTTCAAAAGGGAGCTGCCATGGAGATTAAGGGAAACGAAGAAGATATAAAAAAAGCTCAGGCAATTGCTGAAGAAGCTGAAAGCGGAAACAGACGTGTTACAGGTATTACGAAATGGATCGTACCGATTATTGCCCTGTCATGGTCGCTGTTCCAGCTCTCCGTTGCTTCATTTCTACTGCTTGATTCAACCTTTGTTCGGGCAATACACCTTGCTTTTGCAATTTCACTTGTCTATTTCAGCTACCCGATGTTTAAAAATAAGAAGAAGCATAAGGCGCTGGCCTATTTTTCACGGACGGACCGCTATTCCCTGATCGACTATCTGTCGGTTATTGTAGCAGTTCTTGCCGCCTTGTACCTCCTTCTTGATTTTGTGGGTATCAGCGGACGTCAGGGATCTCCGCTTCCCCGGGACCTTATTATAGGGGCAGTACTTATCGTTATGCTTCTTGAAGCCGCCCGGAGAGCACTTGGTCCGGCCCTTCCTGTTGTTGCCGTTGTTTTTATTCTCTATGCTTTTTTCGGTCCGTACATGCCGTCCGTTATAGCATTTAAAGGAGTTTCCCTTAACCGTCTTGTAGGGCAGCTTACCATGTCAACAGAAGGTATTTACGGTGTACCTCTGGACGTATCAGCAACAATCGTATTCCTTTTTGTTCTCTTTGGTGCAATGCTGGATAAAGCCGGAGCAGGTAAATACTTTGTTGATCTTGCATTCAGTCTGCTCGGCGGTTTTAAAGGCGGTCCGGCAAAAGCTGCTGTTCTTGCCAGCGGTCTAACCGGAATGGTATCTGGTTCCAGTATTGCAAATACCGTAACAACAGGAACGTTCACCATCCCCCTTATGAAGAGTGTCGGATATCCGGATTACAAAGCCGGAGCGGTGGAAGTTGCCTGCAGTACCAACGGTCAGCTTATGCCTCCCATTATGGGAGCAGCAGCGTTTATTATAGCCGAATACTGTAATCTTGATTACTTTCAGGTTATCAAGGCTGCCTTTGTACCGGCTGTTGTTTCCTACATTGCCCTTTTCTACATAACCCATCTGGAAGCTTCCAAACTTGGGCTCCGAGGGGTACCGAGAGATCAGCTCCCCAAGTTTTTTAAAACATTGTGGGAAGGGATCCATTATCTTATCCCTGTTGCTTTTCTTATCTACGAACTTGTCATAAAAAGACACTCTCCGCAGCTCGCAGCATTTAGGTCAATCCTTGTTCTTATGGCCATAATCCCCATACAGAATATTGTTAAGGCTCATCGCAAAGGGGAATCTATCCCGGGGGCATTAAAACAGAGCCTGAAGGATATCATGGATGCCCTCGTTGCCGGCGGAAAAAATATGATGGGAATCGGCGTCGCCGTTGCCGCGGCCGGTATCATCGTTGGTATTGTTACCCTTGGACTCGGCGGTATTATCACCAACGTTATTGAGGTACTTTCCGGAGGTAATTTCATCCTCATCCTTATCATTACTGCTCTTGCCAGTCTGCTGCTGGGAATGGGGCTGCCCACTACCGCAAACTACATCGTTATGGCAACCTTGACTGCTCCCGTTATTGTTACTCTGGGAGCAAAAAACGGTATTATTTTCCCCCTGATTGCGGCACATCTCTTTGTTTTCTTTTTTGGAATTCTTGCTGACGATACCCCGCCGGTAGGGCTCGCGGCATTCGCTGCGTCGGCCATCGCTAAATCCGACCCCATAAGAACAGGCATCCAGGGATTTACGTATGATATAAGGACAGCCATTCTGCCCTTCATGTTTATCTTTAACACGGATCTTCTTCTTGTCGGGATAACAAACGTATGGCAGGTGGTATGGATATTTACGACCAGTGTTGTTGCCATGTTTGCCTTTGCAGCGCTTACCCAGGGATGGTTTATTGCGAAAAACCGCTGGTATGAAGCCCTTCTTCTTGCCGGTGTCGCGTTCGGTTTACTGCGGCCGCATCTGGTAAGCTCATGGCTTCACCTTCCCTCTACCATTATCGCGATTTTGTCGCTGGGAGTATATGTTCTTGTCTTTGTTATTCAAAAACCGCGGGTTCCCGCTAAAAATCCGAAACCTGCTGTAACAGGCTGAATTACTTCCAACTGAGATTAATCTAAAAGAAGCAGCTTCAAAAGCTGCTTCTTTTAGGTAAAGTAATTTACAGAACAGTCTTTTTAGAGCATTTTTACAATAGTATCCGGAGTAAACCCAAAATATTTCACAACGTCCTTGTAGGGGGCTGATGTACCGAAGGTATCAATGGAAAGAATATCTTCTCCGGAAGAAGCAATCCCTTCCCACCCGGTACGTACTCCCGCTTCAACAACAACAGTCCTAACTCCTTCCGGCAGGATGGAATCCTTAAAAGCAGCATCCTGTTGTAAAAACAGTTCCCGTGACATCATTGAAACAACACGTACTTTTTTATCTGTCATTTCAGCTGCTTCCAATGCTGTCCCGACTTCAGAGCCGGTAGCAACGATAACCGTATCGGGAGTACCATCGGTATCTTTTACAATGTATGCGCCTTTCCGTATGGTCTCTTTCCAGTTCTTATCAGCTTTTTGAAAAACTTTGAGACCCTGCCGGGTTAAAGCCAGAGTTGTTGGATTCTCTCTGCTGGTAAGTGCCATCTCCCACGCTGCGTTTGTTTCCTCCGCATCTGCAGGGCGGAGCACTACCATCCCCGGTATAATACGAAGCGCCGTTACATGTTCAACCGGCTGATGCGTGGGTCCGTCTTCACCGACAAAAACAGAATCATGGGTCATGAGGTAGATAACCGGAAGCTTCATTAATGATGCAAGCCTCATCGCAGGCCGCATATAGTCACTGAAAACGAGAAACGTCGCACAAAAAGGCACAAGACCGCCGTGGAGAGCTATACCGTTGGTAATACCGCCCATGGCATGCTCACGTACACCGAAATGGAATGTCCGCCCGGCTCTGTTATCAGCAGTAAAATCTCCGAAATCCATAGCAGTATTATTGGAGGGAGCAAGATCAGCAGATCCCCCGACAAGATTACCAATAATAGAAGAAACAGCTTTTAAGGCCGCTCCGCTTGCTTTACGCGTTGCGATGGAATCTCCTACGCTGTATTTGGGCCATGAAACTGCAGTTACATCCGGATCATTGAAGAACATATCCCACTCTTTCCGCAGATCAGGATTTTTTTCTGACCATGCGGAAAATGTTTCCTGCCATTTTTTATAGTCTGATGCTGCACGGACTCTCTTTGCTTCAAAAAACTCTTTTGTTCCGGGAGCCACATAGAAGGAAGCGTTCTCCGGAATCCCCAAGCTTTTTCTTGCTGCTTTGATTTCTTCGATTCCCAACGGTGCACCATGTACTCCGGCAGTACCGGCCTTATGGGGAGACCCTTTTCCAATAACTGACTTGAGAATGATCAGAGAAGGCTTTTCCGTTTCACCCTTTGCATTTTCAATAAGCCGTACAATATTTTCAGGATCATACATATCACCTTTCTGTACATGCCAGTCATAGGCATTGAACCGGGCCGCTACATCTTCCGAAAATGCAAGTGATGTATTTCCCTCTATGGTGATACTGTTGGAGTCATAAAATACAATAAGTTTACCAAGTTTTAAATGACCTGCCAGAGAAGCGGCTTCCGAGGTTATTCCCTCCATCATGCATCCGTCTCCGGAAAGAGCATACGTATAATGATCAACAACGGTATGTTCAGCTGTATTGAACTTTGCAGCTAGATGTGCTTCTGCTGCAGCCATACCGACCGCATTACTGAATCCTGCCCCCAACGGCCCGGTGGTTGTTTCAACCCCTACCGTATGACCATATTCCGGATGCCCCGGTGTCAAGGAACCAAACTGCCTGAATTTCTTTAAATCGTCAATGGTTAACCCGTATCCTGACAGATACAGAAGCGAATACAGCAGCATAGACCCGTGCCCTGCTGAAAGAACAAACCGGTCTCTGTCCACCCATCCGGGTGCTGAGGGGAAATGTTTCATAACATCTCCATAGAGAACGGCCCCCAGCTCCGCACACCCCATGGGGAGACCCGGGTGACCCGAATTCGCTGCCTGAACACCATCCATGGAGAGAGCCCGTATACTTAATGATGCCGCTGTAATACCTTTACTATCCATATTTACCTCCACCTATCTAACAGGTATTTTGAAATCTGTAAAAACAAGGCTATCCTCTTTTACCCGTGAAGCAGGATACAGAGAATCCCCTTTAAGAACACCTTTTACTACTGAACTTTTTGAACTGCCTGAAACAATAAAAATCCGATGCTGTGCCCTGTTAATAACGGGAAACGTCAAGGTTACTCTCTCCCTGGTTTTATACCTGTCCGGAGCATGGGCCGGAATGGCAATTCGTTTTTTTTCTTCCAGCTCGGGTCTTGCGGGGAAGAGCGATGCGGTATGGCCGTCTGTTCCTATCCCCAGAATAACCAGATCAAACACCACCTGTGAACCGTTAAAAAAGGCCTTTATCTTTTCTTCATAGGCAAGGGCACAGTCTTCGACAGTACGGTAGGATACGTTGACAGGATAGATATTCTTTTCGGGAATAGTAATTCGGGATAACAGTTTTTCCCTGATCATCCGGTAATTACTCTCTGGATTCTCAGGCCTCACTTTTCTCTCGTCGACGATGAAAAAACATACTCTTGACCAATTAGTATCAACAAGAGCAAGTTTTTCATAAAAACCTGCAGGGGAATTCCCTCCCGAAAGAGCAATGGTATACTTTTTTATTGAGTCCTTCGACTTTTCCAAAAACTTCTGTACCACCGCCGCTGCGGAAGTACTCATTTCTTCATAATCAGTGTAATCCAGTAATTTCATTCAGCTCAGTATCCATTTTCTGTTATCATTTTCTATCATTCTATCTGCTTCACGCGGCCCTGTCGACCCTGCTTTGTAAAAAAAGAGTTTTACTTTTTTATTATCATAGTTGGATTTTTCCCACTCCTGTAACAATGGGGTAATAAGGGCCCATGACTTTTCAATACCCTTTTTACTCCAGAAAAGAGTCTGATCACCGACCATACAGTCAAGGAGGAGCGTTTCGTAATCATCAGAGAGCTCTACACCATAGTAATCAGCATAATTAAAGTTCATCTGCAGAGGATAAATGCACATTTTTGAACCGGGCACCTTTGCCTGATATTTTAAAAATACCCCCTGCTGAGGCTGAATACCAAATGTAAGCACGTTCGGCTCTAAAGGGTTCTCCTTTATGTCATCTACAAACATACTGTGAGGGACTTCTTTAAAGATGACAGATATCTGTGTTTTTTTCTCTTTTAATGCCTTGCCCGCCCGGAGGTAGAAAGGAACTCCCTCCCATCGTGAATTATCAATAAAGAGTTTTGCAGCAAAATAGGTCTCTGTTGAAGAGTTCTTTTTAACTCCCTGCTCTTTACGGTAAGCACTAATCTTTTCACCTTCCACTTCCCCTTCTTTGTACTGGCCTCTGAGAATCGTCGAAGGATAAGAAACCCCCGTAAAGGGGCGTATGGCCCGCATCACCTTAACTTTCTCGTCCCGGA
Source organism: Spirochaetaceae bacterium (assembly GCA_015493635.1). Classification (GTDB taxonomy): domain Bacteria; phylum Spirochaetota; class Spirochaetia; order B11-G9; family B11-G9; genus S145-15. The sequence goes on from WGCU01000024.1 coordinate 9,280, forward strand.
TAAGTTCAGCGTCAAACTTTGCCGGGGCTTCCATGGCAACGAGTGATAGTAGCTGCAGCATATGATTCTGCAACATATCCCGCACAAGACCGGCCTGGTCAAAATAACCTGCCCGGTGTCCTACACCAAGTTTTTCAGACACCGTTATCTGTACATGATCAATATAATTTCTGTTCCAGACATTTTCGAAGATGAGATTCGCAAACCTGAAGGCAAGTATATTCTGTACGGTATCTTTCCCGAGGTAGTGGTCAATCCGGTAGATTTGATCTTCAGAAAGATGCTCCAGAAAGAAAGAGTTGAGATCCTGAGCCGTTTCGAGATCTGTTCCAAAGGGCTTTTCTACGATAATCCGCTGGAACGGATCCTTATTCTGCCCTTTTTCAACAAGACTGTTAGTTCCAAGTTTACTGACAATAACTTTATACAAATTGGGCGGGGTAGCAATATTAAAAATAATGTTTCCCCCGGTCTCGTACTTGCCGGCCAATGTACCAGTCAGGTCTTTAAGCTCCCGGTATGTGGAATCATCATCATACTGGCCGGAAAGATAGTAGCAGCGCTTTATAAAGCCCTGTTTCTGGCCGGGCTTTATGTTTCTCACACCTCTGTCAACAGCATTTTCCACCACTTCCCGGAAGGTTTCAGTATCAAGAGCCGAACGTGCAACCCCGGCAATAAAAAAATTGTCAGGAATCCTCCTCCTCACGTACAACTCGAATAGAGCAGGGATGAGTTTTCTGGATGTTAAATCTCCCGATGCCCCGAATATAACAATACCGCAGGGGCCTGCTGTTTCAAACTCGCAAACGGGACCTGAATACTGGCTTTTCTCCACAACCTGCTCCTTACGTAGATATGGCTTATACCATAGTAATCATGTAAAGTAATGTCAAGACAGCTCAAACAATCCCCGTACTTCTTCATTATCACCGACATAGGAAAATCCCTTGTCTTCACGGATCAGAGTTAGATACTCCAGAATCTCATCAATCCTGTCCAATGCGTTTTCGTGTTTATAGGTAACCCTTTTCAAAAACAGCTCAAGTGACTCGACAGAACCTCCCATAAGATCGTAGGCCTGAGCGGCAGCATCTTTTGGATTCTCGTTTATCCAGCGTATAGCTTCTGCTAATTCTTCGTCCAGAAGTTTTACAAGCTCGGGCTGTTCCCGAACCAATGAACCCTTTACGATAAGTCCGGCATTGGGAAGCTGATTACTGTTGCCGTTCAATTTTTTCCAGATGTCTGTATATGAAAAGGCTTCTTCTATGGAGCCATGCCCATCATGAATTGCAAAACTGGCTTCCGGTTCCCGGAGAAGAACGGTATCTATTTCCCCTGCCACCAGCCTCCTCTGCATCTCTTCAGGCCGGCCGAAAGGATTTCCGAAAACAAAAGTATAGTCTTTCGGATCCTCCCCAAGCTGCTTCATGAGATGTTCCGTTACCGCATAGGGTGGTGCTCCGCTGTACAGAGGAATATAAAAATCATGGCCTTTCAAGTCCGAAAAAGTGTGAGCTTTATAACCCCGGGTAAGAACATAAAAATTATCCCAGATATCAATGGAAGTCATTTTAATATCATTTCCGGTAAGATAGAGCTTTGCTGCTGCAGCGAGTGCTGAAAAGGTAATATCAGCCTTGCCGTTCACAATCCAGGCCATGTGCTTCTCTGTTTCTTTCCACACCTTAAGTTCCTGAATACTTATTTTGTCCATAAGCCGCTGGGACTTTAACAGCCGCAGTACAATGGGAAGGACAACGGGGGTTGCCGCCTGTATAACAACGGGGACCTTATCACCATGGTTTTTTTGCACCGTTTCTTTTGTTTTTACCGTTTTGTAAAAATAGATATGAAACTCAAAAAATCCAACCTCCACCGTCTCATATTCAAACCCCAGCGGAATAAGCATGTTGATAAGCGGCACCGGTTCAAACTTCTGCACAAGCTTGAATCCGTCTCCGGGAGGTGTATCCTGAGCTTTTTTGATAATAGCCCCGAAGGGATCCTCCCTGCTGCTCCTGACATCGAAAGTTTCAAAGGTTTCTTTTCTCTCCCTCCAGGTTTTATCTGGATCACTATCTTTTGGAGCAACGTACAAATTTATCTCTTCCGGTGAGATCTCTTCAATATAGTAGGGATATTTTTCCTCTGATAGCATACCGACAAGAGGTGCGGGATAGAATGAATTAATAATCTTCAACGACATTCCGTCTGATAACCCGCCAAGCTGTTTCAGTATCTCTGTAAAAAAGAAATCATGGCGTTCCCTGACATCCATTACAAGAAACTGCTGTACCGAATCAAGCCACTCGGGTTTTTCCATCTTCGGCAGCGGAGGAACAATGTTTATACACTCAGGGAAAGCTTTCTCCAGTTCCTTAACCATACCTATCTTTTCATTCAATGTATGAAGTATTTCACATACTGAAATACCGCCTAAACGGGCAACATCATTAAACGTTGCCCACCTTGCTACCGTGCTGTAGATAAGCTTATTGTTGAGTTTCTCATATTTCGGCGACATGCTAACAAGAATATCCGCAAGCTCAGGATGAGCATCCAGAGCCTCTTTAACCTTTGTTTTTCCAAGAATTACCATCTAGTCCACCTCTGCTATACACTGCACAGGACATACACCGGCGCAGGCTCCGCAGTCGATACAGTCGGCCTCCGCTATACTGCGTTTCCCGCCATCCGTTTCACTGATACATTCAACGGGACACACCGGTTCACACGCTCCGCAGGCGATACATACGTTTTCATCTATTCTATATGCCATAACAAACCTCTTATATAGTTTTTCCATACTATACTTTTCTATACCAGAGAAGTCAATTGACCGTACTATCCATACATAAAAAAACAGCTGCTCAAAAAAGAGAGCAGCCGTTTTTATGAAAGGATTCCTGTAATTAAAGCAGCTTTTTGATCCGCTCCAACTGCGCTTTTTTCTGGTCCTTAAGGTATCCAAAAAGGAACTCAAGCTCTTTATTCTTCGTGAGCTTTTCTAGATCATGGTACAATCCAAATGCAGTACGCACTTTCTTTTCAACAAGCTTCAGGAAATCTTTTTCCGATATGTTTTCATCTACTGTTTCCTCAACAACAAACCGTTCAAAATAGTCAGCTTCCTGGGGCCTCTTTAATTTTTCATCAAGATGTATAAGAACATTCGGATTTTCAATAAGGCGTTTTATCCTCTTTTCAAGGTCTTCAGATTTTTTAATCATTTCCACAAGCATCGTATTAATTACAGGAGAAAACTTTCCTTCAAATTTTGCATTGGACTTCCTGCAGTTTTCTTCAAACTTCAGAGACTTGGAAAGGACCTGAAAAATACTGTGGAAGAAAATATCATGTTTTTTCTCCAGCATTTTATCAATTCCAAGGGCTGCCTGGTGGCCGACAGCAATACCATTTATAACATCAGGCCCTTTTATGATATCTCCGGCTATAAACAGCCAATCCATACTTGTCTGATAGAACTCGTTAACCTTCATGCGGCGGCCGTCCATTTCAAGCTTGTCGGAATAATCACCAAGGTAGCTCATATCCGGACCCTGCCCTATGGATTCAACAACCATCGTACCTTCAAGAAGTTTTATGTCATTTTCATCAAACTTCGGAGAGAAACGGTGCTGCTCATCAAAGACACTAACACACTTGTTGGTCTTTAACCCTTGAATTTTTCCATCTTCAATAACAATTTCAACCGGTCCGCGGCCGGGATAGAATACACACCCTTCCTCAGTAGCTTCTTCTATCTCTTCATCATCAGCCGGCATTATATCCCTGCTTTCAAGAGAGGTAACAATAAGATTGACTTTCCCGTACTTCTGACGCTGCTTGCGGGCCAGGGACCGTGCTATATCCATGGCAACATTTCCGCCACCGATAACAACAATCTTTTCATCGACCTTGATGTCCTCACCCTTCGTAATCTTGCTTAAGAGATCTATTGCTTGAAATACATCCTTGTGATCTGTTCCCGGAACCCGGGTACTTCGTCCCACGTGGAAACCGGTAGCAATAAGCACAACATCGAAATCACGGTGCAGATCATCAAAATTAACATCTTTTCCTACCGTTGTATTACATTTGATCTCAACACCAACTTCCTTTATGTAGTTGATATCTTTATCAAGGGCATCATAGGGAAGACGGTATTCAGGAATACCGTAACGCATCATACCGCCGGGTTCGGGGTATTTTTCAAACATGACAACCTTGTATCCCATAAGCCGCAGATAGTACGCGGCAGATAACCCGGCAGGACCTGATCCGACGATGGCAACACTCTTTCCAAGAGGTTTAACGACCTTCAGGTTATTAATATCTCCATACTGGTCGGCCGGAATTGCGTCCATGGCATACCGTTTAAGCCAGCGGATAGCAATAGGCTCACCGCGCTGACCGATACTGCAGGCTGTTTCACACTTGTGGGTACAAACACGGCCGCAGACCTCAGGCAGCGGGTTTGTCTTATAGATCTGCCGTCCCGCTTCAGAAAGGTTATCATCCCATATAGCTTCAATATATTCAGGAATATTCATGTGAGCCGGACAGGTATCGGTACAAAGTCCGCAGGCAACACACCGTGAAGCCTCCGCCATAGCCTGTTCTTTTGAAAATCCCTTAACAATCTCAACAAAGGAATCACCCCTCTCTTCAGCGGAAAGTTCTTCCATTTCAACCCGTTCGAGATCAAGAAAATTGGAATCCTCACTAGCCTGGTATCCCAGAGGGAATTCAACCTTGTGAATACCTTCAGAATCAGGAAACATGAAAAAGGTATCAAGATCATCACTGACATGGGTATATTCCTGGGTCATGTTCAGGGAATTTGTCGTACATACATCAACACAGAGAGCACACCAGCAGCACCTGCCATAGTCAATCGCAGGCCGTAGATTACTTGCTCCTACCTTCGGCTCCAGTCCAGGTACTTCTATCATCCGGATTGCATCATTATCACAAATTTCCGCGCATGTTCCGCATCCGATACATTTCTCCTGATCGTTAACGTGAAACCCGCGGTAACGGGGAGCAGTTGGACGATTTTCAAAGGGAGTCCGAATGGTAACCGGTTTTTCACCAATAAACTTCAATGCTTTGAAAGGTTTTAAAATACTTCCTTTTCTATTTTCAGACATCTATTACTCCTTTACCTGTCAACTTCCGGAGGACACGCGTCCAGACTGAACATAATCTGCGAGGCATCCTCTATCCGGCTTCCGGCAAGAAGATTCTCCAGAACATGGACACCATGCGTTGTGGACGCACCTCTAACATGAACCCGGTAGGGTTTTCTCCCGCCGTCGCTTACCATGTAGTATGCATATTCCCCTTTTGATGATTCGGTTCTGACATACGCATCCCCTGCAGGAACTTTCCATTTCAGAGGGTTGGGTATCTTGTTCCACACGGGGCCTGAAGGGATCTTGTCAATGATCTGACGGACAATATTGATACTCTGCACGAGTTCTTTCCGCCGGACTATCATCCTGGCGTACGAGTCACCTTCTGTCATGGTCGGAATTTCAAAATCAAGTTTATCGTACACTTCATACGGATCATCTTTCCGCACATCAGCTGCTACACCGCAGGCACGAAGATTAGGACCGGTAACACCCCAGCTGATGGCCTGCTCTTTTGTAATAACACCGATTCCTGTTGCTCTCTTTATGAAAAGGGAATTATTAATTGCAAGATCATCATAATCCGGTAAACGGCTCTCAATATAATCCATAACTTCCAGTACCCGGCGTCCAAATCCATCAGGGAAGTCTCTTCTTACTCCTCCGGGAAGCTGATATATATGATACACTCTTCCGCCGGTTAATTCTTCGAACAGTTCCATTATCCGGTCACGATCAGCAATGGTCCAGTTTGCTAAAACATACAACCCTGTTGTTGCTGCATGGCCGCCAAGACTAAAGAGATGAGATGCCATCCGTGAAAGCTCAAGGACAAGGGTTCTAATCCAATGTGCCCGCTCCGGAACTTCAATCCCTGCAATCTCTTCAACCGCCCTGGCATAGTTGTTTTCATTCGGATCAGGATCCGGCACACAGATACGGCAGACAATAGCAATATTCTGTATAAAGAGCCGCTCTTCCATCAATTTCTCAAATCCACGATGGAGATACCCTGCATCAGTTTTAGCACTTAAAACCTTGTCACCCCGCAACTTCATTTTAAAGGAATAATTTCCGGCAATACCAGGGTGGTTCGGTCCTATAAACAGCTCATAATCTCTTACTTCATCTATTTTACTCATTTCCCTCTCCTGCTGCCATCATATCTTTTAACCACTGGGGTTCGTACTCCCGGTAATGAAAAAAGTTAAGGGCATATTCCCTTGTTATAAAATCCTTTCTCATAGGAGGCGGGCCTGTCCAGTCGGTCAGGATAAAACCCTCCATATCCTCACTGCCGTCAAAGTATATTCCAAACATCTCATGAATATCCCGTTCAAAAAATTTGGCCGGCTGCCAGAGGTTTGAAATAGTTTCAAAATGCGAATCACCCTTTTCCCGGGGTATCCGTATCTTTGCCATAACAAGAACCTTCTCATCATAGTTCCAGAAATGATAGACTAGTTCGAACTCCCCGTCATTGATCCAGTCCACACAGCTTATTGCTGAAAGATGGAGGAAACCCCATTTTTTCTGCATTCTAACGGCAAAATCATACAATCTTTTAGACGGGAGTTTTACTTCTATGCGCCGGGCCTTTTTAACAGTGAAGGCAGCCTCGGGAAACTCTAGCTGCATCGCTTCTATAATAGAATTTTCTTTTTGATATTCCATTCTTTCTCTCCCCTACTTAATGTTAAACAACGCAGCATCAGCTTTAATATCGTTGTACGTTTCAATGGGCCCCTCAAAGGTATGTTCCTGATTTTCCTTGTAAAAATTATAATTGTTATAGTAATCTTTCCAGGAATTTGCTTCACCGCGGTCAATTTTATTTATCAGTTCATTAAAAGAAGCTATAATTGCTTCAGGCCGGGGCATACAGCCTGCAATGTATGTTTCTACCGGAATATAACGGTCGAGACTCTTCATTGTTGAGTAGCTGTTCCAGTACATACCGCCATTGATGGTACAGGAACCGAATCCGACAACATACTTGGGGGCCTGCATCTGTTCATAGGTTAAAACTACCCGTTTCAGCGTTTTTACCGAAAGATACCCGGTAATAAGCAGAATATCCGCCTGCCGGGGGGTAACCATGGGGTTTATGCCGAAACGTTCCATATCAAACCGTGCGGTCATGGTCGGGGGCAGCTCAATTGCACCGCATCCGGTACAGTAGTGCAGCATCCAGAGTGACCGCTTACTCAATTTAGCTGATATCTTCTCCCAGACGCTCCGCTGGGTTATTTTTTCATCCATTCTTTTTGCTCCTTAGAAGATGATAAAGAGAATACCGATAATCGCCAAAGGTAACGGTATCTTCCACATAAACCTGACGGCATCATCGGTTCTGAATCGTCCGAATACAGCGTTAACACTGATAAGTGCTGTAAACAGAATAAAGAGTTTCAGCAGATAATCAAACCAGTTTACCGCCCCGCCGAGAAAAAGATTTATGTATATAGTCAATTCAACAACAATACTGATAGCATGCTGTATCATCATGATACCGAGAAACTTACCCCCCATCTCAGTCATGGGGCCTGTTGCAATTTCATGCGGAGCTACCATGACTTCAAAGGGTTTTTCTCCCAGCATTCCCTGCAATGCTATCAATGCAGCAATACCAAGAAGCGGCTGAGATATCAGACCCCATCCTGCAAATCCCCCTGCCTGCTGTACCTGTATAAGTTCATACATGGAGGTTGTATGATTTATCATGGCAAACCCTATAAAAGTTAAAACAAAAGGTATATCGTAACCCGCAAGCATCATCAACGCACGGGAGATACCGATACTGCCGTTCGGGTTGGCTGTTTCACCAACACCGAGAGCCATTCCGAGAGCGGGGATAAGAAGAATATACATAATAACGAGCATATCACCGTACTGGGCAAAGAAATGAAAACCAGGTACCGGAACAAAGTACATCGTCAGTAATGTCCCTCCCAGCAGCATAAGGATGGCAAAATCATGCATCCACCCATGGGAAATGTTCGTTTTTTTGCTCATCAGCTTGAAGATATCATAAAAAACCTGCTGAATAGGCGGACCATACCGCCTCTCTATCCGGGCAACGTATTTTCGTGAATAACCCAGCATAAATGTTCCGATAACAAACAAAAGTATCGGAAGAAATACTATCCATAGTACCGTGTTCATATCAGTTCCTTAAGTATAATAATAGTTACAACAAAAGCAGTGACGACATATATACCGTACGTATTTATCATACCGGTATATATCCTCCTTATATATTCCGAGACGGCATCAGTAACACTCGCAATACCGCGTTCCGTCCGTTCAATTATCTTTTTCCGGTAGGGGTCTATAACATGTTCAAGAGCTGCATAAAACTCATAGTTAAAATTATACGCAACACTCTTGTTCAGAAAATTACCACCGGCATAGTTGTTGTACTGTCCAACATGCTTTCGTCTGTTGCCGAGGAGATAGATAATCCAGGTAACGGCAATCCCGCCGATAAAAACTGCTGAAACAACAAGCATATCAAGCTGCCCTGAAGCGGCTTTGATTCCATGGAGGGCATAGGGTACCGCAGCCAGTCCGAGAGAAACCTGAATCTTTGCAATGAGACCCATGGCAAGTCCCGGATACACACCGAGACCAAGCACTACAATCATGAGGATCCACATGGGAAGCTGCATGGAAAAGCCGACTTCCTTCACATCATTATAACGCTCAGGCAGCTGCCCGAGAAACATATTATGGATGAGTTTGTATACCGAAAGTATCGTTCCAAGGGTTCCTATAACTGCTGCAATTGCCAGAAACGGGTAGCCGCCGAGAATAAGAGCCCGGTAGATAAACCACTTTGATACAAAACCGTTCATAGGCGGCAGACCGGCCAGCCCGATAATCCCAAAGAGCAGCGCCAGGTAGGAAACCGGCATTTTTTTAATAAGACCACCGAGTTTATTGAGATTCGTTGTGCCGGTACGATATTCAACTGAGGCTATGGCAAACACAATAAGAACAACGTACGCCATGTGGTTAAGAACATGAAACATTCCTCCGGCAATTCCAAGGGCACTGCCGCTGGCAAGACCGATAAGCATGTATCCCCCCTGTCCCACACTGTGCCAGGCAATAAGCTTTTTAGCGTCATGCTGGTAAAGAGCCGTAAAGGTTGGAACTATCATCGTAAGAGCGGCAAAAATACCAAAAACATATCTAAAGTTTATCTTACCGATGATACCAAGCTTATCAACTGTCTGTATTCCAAAAACACCGAAGAGAAAGAGAATAATTCCGTAAATCCCTATCCGTGTTGAAATACCGGAAAGATACGCGGTAAAGGTGGTAAAGGTATTTGAATACCCGTCAGGCAGCCATGAATGAACAGGGAAAACTGCTGATTCAATGGAAAACGATGTGATAAATATCGTCAACAAAAACCCGGTCATCGGCAGTGAGAGAGATGCCATTTTCCCATGAATAACCGCAAAATCAAAGGACCCGAAGAGGCTGTAGCTTAAAATAACACCAGCCATAAGAATCATTGAGGCAGTTACCGCAAATACAAAGTACTTAAAAGCGGATCTGTGTGCCGGTTCTCCTCCGGTGGACATAAGAGCAAAGGTGCTCCAGCTCATAATTTCCCAGAAGACAAAGAAGGTTAACAGATCACTGGAAAGAATAACTCCCAGCATACCGAAGGTTTTTAAGAAAAGAACGGTATAGTAATGGGTGTTCCCCTCTTTCCCTTTAATAAATTTCAGGGAAAAGATTACAGTCAGCAGCGTTATTCCCGTTATCATGAGGGCGAAATAGTAGTTTAAATACGTAATGGTAAACCCTATGTGCTGACCCGCTATTAAAAACGGAATCTCAAAATGAGAACCAACAAGAGGGTACATGACAATACTGAGATACGTGAGGATGGCAAAAATTATCAAACTGATATACTTCTGCACCACTTCACTTTTATAAAAAATTACATTTAACAGTACACCCAAAAGTGTAAGTAACAATAGATTAGATACTATCGACATGGTTCCTCCTTAAAAGACCTGAGCCATCTGCAGTTTCGTTACCAGTTCAGAAGCAATATTCCCCGTATAGCTGGTAATCTGAGGGAGAAAGAGAAAACCCAGCAGAATAACCAGTGAAAAGAGTGCTATTGATAAAAGCGGGAGAAAAGGAGCTTCTTTAACATCTAATATGGCCGTATCACGTGCATAGAATACCTGAAGTATCTTAAGGAAATAGATTGATTCTATAATGGTTCCCAGCAGAACAAGGAAGACCATCGTTATATAGAATGCACCTCCCGCATGCAGCGCGGCAATAATTATATTCAATTTACTGAAAAATCCAAAAAACGGGGGGACACCAAGCAGTGAGAGAACACCGAGCACAAAAAAGAACGAGCTGACCGGCATTTTCTTTGCAATTCCCCGGTAGTCGGAAAACTGGTAAGAGCCTGTCTTTACGATCATGTATCCCGCTGTAAGGAAAAGGATAGATTTGGACGCTGTATGATTTATGATCTGCATCATCCCCGCATTTATCCCTGCCTTACTGTTCAAACTCATGGCAAAGAGAATAAGACCAATCTGGCCGATACTTGAGTAAGCAAGTACCCGCTTGATGTTGCTCTGCCTGAATGCGGCAAACTCACCGACAAGAAGGGTAATAACACCTGCAACCGCCAGAAATCCGAGAACTTCCGTCATGGCAAAAATGGTGTATACAAACTTTATAATAACAACAAGAGCTATTTCAATAACAAACCCCGACAGTACCGCGCTTATGGAAGACGGAGCCGAGGAGTGTGCATCGGGAAGCCAGCTGTTTAATGGAAAAACAGCAGCTTCAACCCCCATACCGGTTATAAAGAAGACAAGAATCATGAGTCTCCTGGCCGGATCAAGAGTACTGAACTTTCCGGCAAGGTCAGCCATATTCAAGGTTCCGGTGCCCTCATAGATAAGAGCGATGGCAACAAGAATAAAGATCGAACCGATTGATCCGAGAATGAGATATTTGACCGCAGCTTCAAAACCGTTCTTATCCCCCGCGTATCCTACCAGGATGTACGAAGAGATAGCAAGAATCTCAAAGAAAACAAACAAATTAAAAACATCACCTGTCAGTATCATCCCGTGAGACCCTGTTATAAGGAGGAGAAAGAGCGTGTAGTACTTATGCTGCTGTTCTCCTTCGATATATTTAAAAGAATAAAGAAGGATAAGAACCCCGGCGATTGAAATAATGACGGAAAAGACAGCGCCCAGGGGACCTACAAACAAGTTTATCCCGACAGGAGGTTTTACACCGGCTATAATAACATTGATAGGCCGCTGCAGTACTTCCGGAAGGAGGGATATGCTTATCCAGACGTTCGCTAAAAGCGCGAGAAGCGCAAGATACTTTGTGGTATTTTTTAACGCTGACGCAAGCGTTGATATTAAAAACGCCGTACCAAGCGGTATGATAATGAGTAGAATCGGGTTTACCATTTAAGCCCCCTTATTTTTGACGTATCCAACGTACCGGTCTTTTGGTAGAGCCTTATGATAAGTGCAAGAGCAAGAGCCGAAACACCAAAACCGATAACAATAGAAGTAAGCACAAGTGCCTGCGGGACAGGATCAACCATCTGAGACACCTGTAATCCTGCTTTTGAAAAGATAGGGGCTGTATTGCCCTTGATATAGCCGGTCGAAACCAGCAGAACGTTCACTCCCGTATCAGCAAGGTCGAGACCGATAACCATTTTAATAAGATTCTTCTGGGTAAAAACAATGTACAGCCCAAGAACAATAAGCCCTGCTGATGCTGTATTTAAAACTGTGGAAACAGAAAGAATACCGTTCATTTCGACTCCTTCATGGCATAGACCACACTGGAAAGTTCCGCGCCTACCTTAATACCGACAACAGCATAGATAAGAGGAATAATTCCGGCACTGAAAACAGTATCAAACTTTCCTAAAGGTAAAAAGTTCTGAAGAAAAGAGTTCCCGGGTCCAAGAAGACCGACAACACCAAGCCCAATAAACGAAAGCCCTGCAAGCCCCTCAAGAACAGACATAACCGTTTTATTGAAATGTACCGATTCCGAAGTGAGAAGAATAACAAAGAATCCTGTTGCAATAATAACACCGCCGGGGAATCCTCCACCGGGAGTCAAATGACCGTGGGCTATAATATAAATCCCGAAAAGAAACATAAGAGGAAAAAGAAGTCTGCTTCCCGTTTTTAGTATAAAACTCTGGTCGAGTACTGTCTTTCTTTTTTCTCCGGTTCCTTTCATAAAAACAGAAATACCAAGAGCAGCAAGGAAAAGAACGGTAACCTCTCCGAGAGTATCAAATCCTCTGTACAGAACAACAACAGAGGTAACTGCGTTGGCAGCTCCCGTTTCACCCTTCGCCCTTGAAAGTATCTCCAGACCGACACTTTTTCTGTCAGCACTGCTGGACGGAATCATGAGTCCTCCCGCCAGAGTGGCAAAATAGAAAACAAAGCCTGCTAAAAGCAAAATACTTATAAATTTTCTCATATCCTATTCCTTATCCGACGTTTCTTTCGATTTTGTATGCTTTATAGCAATGACAAAAACAACCGTTGTAAGGGCAGCACCAATTGCAGCTTCTGTAATAGCAACATCAGGAGACGCAATATACAGAAAAATAATTGAAGCAACCAGACTAACAACAGTAGAAAGAATAACTGCGTTTAAAATATCTTTTACAAAGATAATTGCAATACCGACACCCAGCATCGCAAGTACCAGAAAACTCAAGAGATACAGCATAGACTAAACCTCCCCTTTTTTGACATTATCTTTACAAACATCAACAACAGATTTTTTAACAAGCGGAACACCGGATTTATGGCTTGCCCGTGCTATAGTACTGCTTGATATGGGGTTGGTTAACACGATAAAAAGAACAATTACAATACTTTTAACGAGAAACCCGGTATTTAAAAACCCCACACCCAAAATCAAGGACATGGCACCCATGGTTGTTGCTTTTGTTCCCGCCTGGAGACGGTTGTACACATCAGGCATTCTAAAAATCCCGAGAGAACCGAGAAACAGAAACAGCGAACCAATCAGTATAAAAATATCACCAAGAATCGTCATGCTTACAGCCCTCCTTCAAGATAGCGTGCTACAACAACAACACCGACAAACCCGAGGACAACATATACAAGAGCAACATCCATATAGATAACCCGGCTGAACAGCAGGGACATCAGAACAAGAAGTGCCGTTGTTATTACCGCAAGGGTATCTGCCGCAAGAATTCGGTCAAATACCGTTGGTCCCTTAAAAAGTCTTATAAGCGAAAATAAAACTGCCAGTCCGATCAAGACAAAAGATAATGTTAAAATCATTCGACAATCTCCTTTAGTATCTTTTCAAATCTACTGCTGATTTCTTTCGTAGCACTCTCCACGTCTTTCCCTTTAACATCTATCCAGTGGATAAAGAGTGTATCATCCTTTACATCCACCGTAAGCGTTCCAGGGGTCAGTGTAATCGAATTAGCCAGAATCAGTTTGGAAAGCGGACTTTTAAGCTCGGTTTTAATTGCGACAATCCCGGGATTAATCGGTAAAGAGGGTTTAATTACCCGTAAAGCAACGTCAATATTTGCTTTAATAAGCTCCTTGAGAAAAACAAGAAGATATAGCGGATAAAACAGAATAATCTTCGGCGTTATCTTTATGCCGCGGTAAAGATCACTGTACCCATAGAAAAGGACAGCAATTAAAACGAGAGAAATCCCGCCTACTAAAAGCTCATCCCTGCTGAACGTACCTGTCAATAATAGCCAGGTAAGGGCTGCCACAATTAAAAAAATAATGAAACCCTTTAATTTCTTCATAAACGCTTCTCCCCCCATTTTTTTAAACAGGTTATACTATACATAAATGGTAAGAATTATATCTTATTATGGATATATATTCACAATAAAGATATAGAAAGACTATAAAACGACTTATCCATAATGTCAATCATCTATTATCATTAAATATTGCAATAATGTGAATACAATGATAATAAAAGCATCACTATCTCTTTTCTTCAGGCGTAAACCACCGTGTTGACAAACCAGAAAAAATGTTTATTCTGATAGTCTGAATGCTTCTTTTTGTAGAAGCAAAAAATACAAGGAGTTATATATGAAAAAAACGCTGCTTATCTTACTGGTTCTTTTTCTTGCTATGGTACCACTCTCACTTTTTGCTGCAGGACAAAAAGAAGCCGCCAATACTATTGTTATTGCAACTGATGCAACCTGGCCTCCCATGGAATTCGTTAACGCGGATAAAAAAATTGTAGGATTTGATATTGATCTTATGAATGCGGCCGCAAAAGCCGGCGGGTTTAAGGTTGAATTCAAAAATACCGCCTGGGATGGTATCTTTGCGGGACTGGCCAACGGAGATTACGATGCTGTCATGTCATCGGTTACTATTACGGATGAGAGAAAAAAGACGATGGATTTTTCCATGCCTTACATAAATGCCGGCCAGGTGCTTATTGTCCCAAAATCAGATAATACTTCCCAAACCCTTGCTGATATGAAAGGGAAAGACGTAGGAGCACAGATTGGAACGACAGGAGCCTTTGCTGTTAAAGATGTTCCCGGTGTTAACCTGAAAACATACGATGAAATAGGTCTGGCAGTTGAAGATCTCGCAAACGGAAGAATTGCCGGAGTTGTTGTTGATTCTCCTACCGCCGCTTCTTACGTCCTTCAGAATGAGAAATACAAAAATGCTTTAAAAATAGTCGGAAAGCCTTTTACGGAAGAATACTACGGAGTAGCAATAAAAAAAGGAAACACTAAAGTTCTTGACACTATAAACAAAGGGCTGAAAGCGGTTATCGATTCCGGAAAAGCTGCTGAACTGGAAAAGAAGTGGCTGAGATAAAAAGCAGCCGGATAGAAGTATCAGACGGTGCGTTAGTTCCCGATAAAGACAGCCACTCCCTGTTTTCAGCATGGAAAATTTCTTTCTTCGGGGCTGTCGCTATCCTGATAATACTTCCTATAGTATGGCCCGATCCTTATCGGGACATACTTAAATTTATTCCCGACGGGATACTGAAAACCTTTCAGGTAACGATACTTTCCATTATCTTTGCCCTGATTATCGGGCTTTTTACCGGCCTTGGACGTATTTCACGCATTACCATCATTAATAGAATTGCAACCATCTACGTTGAGGTTGTACGGGGGATACCGCTTCTTGTACAGCTTTTTTATATCTACTATGCTCTCGGTAAAATGGTGCATCTTCCGAGAATGACTTCCGCTATTTTTGCGATGTCTTTCTGTTATGGTGCGTATCTTGGTGAAATCTTCAGGGCAGGACTTCAGGCAATACCGAAAGGACAGATGGAAGCAGCTCTCGCCCTGGGTTTAAGCAGAAGCCAGGCTATTCGAAAGATAATCCTGCCCCAGACCTTTAGAATTATTATGCCGCCGGTGGGAAATGAATTTATAGCACTGTTGAAAGATTCCTCTCTCGTTTCCATACTTGCCGTTTCGGATCTGCTGAGAAGAGGACGGGAATTTGCTTCAACTTCATTCCAATACTTTCAAACGTATACGGTGGTTGCCCTCGTCTATCTTGTTATAACCCTGTTTCTCTCAAAACTGGTAGCCATTATGGAAGAAAGGATGCAGCAGCATGAACGATAAACCTATAATCCGCATACAGAATGCAGTAAAAACCTTTGGAAGAGATATTCATGCTTTGAAAGGGGTTAATCTTGAAATTAAAAGTGGAGAAGTTGTCCTTATAATCGGGCCGTCTGGAAGCGGAAAAAGCACCCTGCTCCGCAGCGTTAACAGGCTCGAAACCCTTACATCCGGTAATATCTGGATTGATGATGATTCAGTTACCGATCAAAACTCCGACATTCGGAAGATCAGGGAAGAAGTGGGGATGGTTTTCCAGAGTTTTAACCTGTTTAAACACCTGACGGCACTTGAAAATATAACAATGGCTCCCTTGACGGTGAAAAAAACCAGCAAAAAAGAAGCAAAAGAACAAGCCCGGCAGCTGCTTGACAGAGTCGGACTGGGGGATAAGGAAGATGCCTATCCCGGTCAGCTTTCCGGGGGACAGCAGCAGCGGGTTGCGATTGCCCGTGCGCTGGCCATGAACCCGCGGGTTATACTTTTTGATGAACCGACATCAGCGCTTGATCCTGAAATGATAAAGGAAGTTCTCGATGTTATGCTGGATCTGGCGAAAGAGGGAATGACAATGCTTGTTGTTTCCCACGAGATGGGTTTTGCAAAAGCCGCAGCGGACAGAGTGATTTTCATGGACGATGGGAACATTGTGGAGGAAGGAACACCCGAAGAACTGTTCTCTCATCCAAAGGAAGACCGGACAAAAACGTTTCTGCAGCACATACTGTAGCAGGGGAGAACTTCCTGCCGGTTCACTATCTCTTAATTTTTTTATTGACATGAGTGGTTTCTGCCCCTATGATTACTTAAGGACATAAAGTGGTAGAAAAGACTGATAGTGGGATCCATCACATAGAAAAAAGACTTAACACGGTTCAGCAGATCTACAGAAATGCTGTTTCCAGTAATACAAGCGGGGAAATTCTTCAACAAACCTGCGCTATTATTGCCAGTGAGTTTTCTTTCCCCCTTGTATGGATTGGAATAACGGGGTTCCGATCTCATCAACAAATAGTCCCTGCTGCTTTTGCCGGAGCAGAGACCAGTTACCTTTCGGAAGTCTCAAACTGCCCGGAGCGTACATCAATTCAAAGTAAAAAATATATCTGTTTCCCGGAAATTTCTGAGAAAGTGCTTCCTCCTGAATGTTTTGAAGCCTTTCAGAAGTATAACTTCAACTCCTGCCTCTTTCTCCCCTTTCATCTTGGAAAAAATAAAGCAGTTTTATTTCTGTATGCAGAAAAAGAAAACAGTTTCCCGGAGGAAGAAATTAATTTCTTCACCCGGATTACGGATGACCTGCATTTCTATTTCACTTCCAGGAAGAATACTCCTGCTGATGTAAACATTCAGAAGAATCTCTGGAACCTGGAGGAGCTGCAGAAAAAAGAGAAAATCATCGATCAGCAGGGGAAGGAAGCAGAAATTATCAATACATTCAGTAAAGATATTGTTCAATCCCTTTCAATGGATGAAATTCTCTCTTCTGCTGTTAAAAGTGTCAGCCGGGTGGTACATCCTGATTTAATCCTCATTTTTCTTACAAAAGAAGAAAACCTTATCCTTCAGAAAACCGTTACGACAAAAACTATCCCCTCATTTACCGAAGAATATCCCCACAAAGTGGGAGCATGTCTGTGCGGGCAGGCTGTCACTTCACGCAAACCTGTTTTTTCTTCACAGATGTCAGTAGACCCAAGATATACCAGAAAAGAATGTATTCGTGCCGGCGCTGTCTCCTTTGCAGCGATTCCTCTTTCCGTCCAGGGCAGGATTCTGGGAGTTATGGGTATTGCATCAAAAACTGAGAAAGATTTCACCCAAAACCGGGTTTTTCTTGAAACAATATGCGGACAGCTCGCTGTAGGATTGCAAAATGCGCTGCTCTTTAAAGAAATGGAAGAGAATACCGAAAAATTGCAGAAAGAAGTTGCCGCGAAGACACTTCTGCTGAAGGAAGTCCATCACAGAGTAAAAAATAATCTGAATGTTATCTCCAGTCTTCTTAATCTCCAGCTTCAGGAAGTAGAAGCGGGAAAAGACGCACGATCAGCTTTTCAGGACAGCCGGAACCGTATATTCACTATGGCACAGGTTCATGAACGGCTCTACGAAACGGAAAATTTCAGTGAAATCGAAATGAAACCCTATATAGAACATGTTACACAGGAACTTGTTGCTCTCTATAATGTAGATAAAACTATATCTGTCTCAACTGATCTAGAATCAATTTCCCTGAATATTACCACAGCTATTCCCTTCGGCCTTATTCTCAACGAAATTATTACCAATGCACTTAAGTACGCCTTCCAGGGCAGGAAAGGAGGGAACATTTTTATCTCTCTCAAAAAGGAAGACAAGACAGCTATTTTTATCGTAACCCAACTTCACCATAATAAAAGACAAATCCTTACAGGATAATAAGTTAATATTATTTGTGGCCACTACAGTATTACGATACACTGGAAACCCTCTCTATCATTCCTTTCAGGTTAAAAATATGATAGATCTTCATATGATCTGTCTCA
>WGCU01000025.1 GCA_015493635.1 Spirochaetaceae bacterium
AGGAGCCTAAAATCACAAAAAAAGTACTGATTTTACCTTTGAGAAGAGGAAATTCAATAAAATAGAGGTCATCTTGATACAACGGACATTCTATTATAAATATTGTCATGTATTATTTCGCTAAAATGGGGTACTTCGCAAAAAGCTCAGTTAGAAAATTTGTTGACTTCTCGAGTAGTCCATGGTAGAATAATACAAACATTTGTATTGGATGTATAAACATTATTGGAGGTTGTATAGAATGAAGAAAATGTTACTCGCTCTATGTTTGGCTTTGTTTGTTTCAATGTTGCTTTTTGGCAATGGTATGGCAGAAAAGTCAACAGACAAATTGGGCAAAAGTCTTTCAGCAGAGGAATATGAACAGGCCAGGGAAACCGCCAGGAACCGCGATCGCCGGGTTATCCAGGATAACGACGGTGATGATATGCCCTACTTTATTGTTGACAATGATAAAGACGGCGACATTGACAAGCAGGATTTCTGGGATTGCAATTTTACAGGGCTTATTGGAACCCAGACCGATACTGTTGTTTACTGTACCTGGAGTTCCGGATTTAGTAATTTTACCCATGAAACAAAAATAGGTACTATTTTTGAGAGAAAAGATAAAAAAGCGATCGATTTCAGCAACAATAAAACACGTTATTTTATTGACAACTATGAGGATTCCCTAGATATGGCCGTAGAGTTTTGTAGAAAGAATGATATAGAAATTGTCTGGTCTATGAGAATGAATGATGTTCATGACCGGGGATATGATCAGCTTTTTCCCCCTTTAAAGTATAATCATCCTGAATGGCTTATGGGAACAGAATCTGATGCAATAAAATACGGTAGCTGGACAGCTGTGGATTATACACATCAGGAAATTAGAGATCTCGCATTTCAGTATGTTCAGGAAGTGTGTCAGAACTACGATGTCGATGGAGTAATGCTGGATTTCTTCCGTCATCCCGTATTTTTCAAGAGTCATGCTCTCGGCGGTACAGCCAGTGTTGAAGAACAGCAGATGATGACCGACTTAATTGCTGAGATTCGTACAATGGCCGATAAAGAAGGGCGGAAAAAAGGGCATCCCATACTTGTTTGGGTGCGTACACCGGATAATACTGATTTGTGTAGAAACATAGGTCTTGATATTGAAAAGTGGATGAAAGAAAAATTGATTGACGTTTGGGTTCCTACAGGCTATTGGAGACATAATTCCATGGAAGATATTGTTGCTTTAGCTCACGGCTACGATATCCCTGTCTATCCTTCCCTTGATGAGAGCCGTGTCTCTGATCCAATTGCCAGGTCTCTGCGTAATACAGAAAAGGCCTACAGTGGAAGAGCAGCCGCATGGCTTCAGTCTGGTGCTGATGGAATATACAGTTTTAATTATGATGATAGTAATACCCGATATGGTAATTTTACCAGATTAAATTATCTGGGGTCTCTGGAGACACTTGCTTCTAAAGACAAAACTTATACAACTTCTGCCCGTGGAACTATGTCCTCTCAGGCACGTGATATTTATGATGCCGATAAAAAAGAATACGTTGGGTATGATTATATTTTACCTGGAGAGCAGAGCCGGACTGTTAGTGTTGATAAGGCACAGAATGTCGATATTGTTATAGGGGATGATTGTTCTACAGGAAATCCAAATGTTAAACTTAGAATCCGCTCAGATGCCGGAATTGATCCTGCCTCTCTTGATGTAAGTTTTAATGAAAACCCTGTTTCCATTATAGGAGGTGGAGCAACCAGTCGAATGTATCTTGATTCTGCTGTTGGATATACAGTTGAATGGAAGGTTAAGTGGCTGGATGATAATGGTGTAAAAAATAACTATATGATAGTTTACTGTGGTCCTCAGGATAAAACATGGTGGGGGGCAACTGTTAATAGAATAGATGGGAAAGTATATGCTTCTTTTTACAAACATGAAGATGCTGGTAAAGTCCTTTTGGATAGTGATCCTGCGAATACTTCCTGGCATAAGTTAAGAATTGCTGTTTCTGACGGTCATGCAAATCTCTATGTCGACGACAGCCCAACTGCGGCTCTTTCTGTTGAGTTTGTTCCATGGCCTGTACTGCCTCTTCTTTTTGGTGATGTAGTAAATAAGGCAGATGGTAAATATGAAATGGATTATCTCTATGCCTACGCCGGAGCTGCTCTTCCAGGAGGTACCGATCCAGATGAATGGACTATGCGCTATGATTGTGATGTTTATCCGACAGATCCGTCTGCAATCACCTATTCAGATGGTTCAACCGGTAGCTGGGCACAAAGTTTTGGTGAATATGCTAAAACAAAGGATGGTATCCTGACAATGGATACCATGGGTAGCAGCAGAGGATCTAACTTCAAGCTTTCAGAGCCATCATGGTATGAATATACTGTTAGCCCTGAATTTGTTAAGCAGGGATTAAATACCGTTACTTTTAAGCTAAAAAATGGTAAGCCTGTAAAAATTGATGATCTTGTGGTTAATGTTGACTATTAGAAAGTAATTGACTAAGAATTAAAGTCCCCGTAGCCGTAGTTTGGCTACGGGGACTTTTTTGCTTTGCCCGGCGAAAAGGATTAAATGTCACGGGAAGTGTTGGATTTGATATTTTAGTGGATAAAAAATAAAAATTAATCTAAATTTGGATAGACAATTCGGATAGATTGACATATTATGGTTATAACAATATTACAAAACGGAGAAAAAATGGACGAATTTAAATACAGCCCGTCGAAGTATGTACCCTTCAGGGACATGGAAGTCCTGGAACGGGTAAGGAAGATAAAGAGGGAAGATATAGAAAAGCACTCTAACCCCGATTTTAAGATAATGGTTAAAACAGCCCATGAAATAGGTCTGATATTTATCACCGATATATTTTACAGGATTAAGGAAGCTTCGGAGAAAAATGAGAAGATTGTCCTCATATTACCGAATCCGGTTCCGGATTACAGGGATGTAGCCTATCTAATCAACAAGTTCCGGGTGGATTGTCGAAATCTTTACGTTTTTGCCATGGATGAGTATGCAGATGAAGAGGGTAATGTGGCACCTGAAACCTGGAGGTGGGGTTTTAAGTATGCAATGTACGATAATTTTTTCTACCGGATAGATAAAGATCTAAGGCCCCCGAAGTCGCAGATTATTGGTCCTGCAACAGAAAATATCAAAGATTACGGTAAAATGATTGCTGATATGGGAGGGGCGGATGCCTGTTACAGCGGACCGGGATGGACGGGGCACCTGGCTTTTATTGAGCCTGATGCCCCTGAATTCGAAGGGACATTGGAGGAATGGAAACAAATGGGACCCCGTATTGTTACTTTAAGTCCCTTTACCCTTGCCCAGAATTCTCTTCATGGCAGCTTCGGCATGAGCGGAGATATAGCAAGGGTGCCGCCTAAGGCTGCAACAATTGGTCCTGCTGAAGTTATAGCGTCGAAGTACAGGATGGATGTAAACAGCCTGCTTATACATGGAACTCAGACGACATGGCAGCGGCTTATGACAAGATTGGTTGCCCATGGTCCGGTAACACCTAAACTGCCTACCTCGATTCATCAGCTTTTGAAGACTGATTTTTATATATCTGAGGATATTGCCCGGAATATCGAGGACGATTGGGATAAAGGGTACTAGTCGGTAAAAAACTGCTGAATTGGTTTAGCTTGAGAAGTTAAATCTTGACAGCAGATAATATATATGATACAAACATTTGTATACAATTTAAATGGAGGTTATTAGATGAAAAAAATGCTACTTACGGCAGGATTAATCCTGCTTCTCTCTCTCTCTGTTTTTGCTTCCGGAAATAAAGATTCCGGAAAAGCAGCAGGTGCTGCGGTAGATTACAATGAAACGGGTATTCTCAAGCTTGATTGGCACAGTTCGATAGGCACAGACAGCCTTTTTGAATGCCCCTGGGTAAGCGAGGGGAGTCTTTACCCGGCTATGCTTTTTGATACACTACTGCAGAATAATAATGATGGAACTGTTCAGACACCACGGATTGCAACGGAATGGACTGTTTCCGAGGATGGCAAGACTTATACTTTTACCATTACGGATAAGGCTAAATGGACAGACGGCACCCCTTTAACGATTGACGATGTACTGTTCAGCTACAATGCTGTTTTAAAGCTTCCCAAGTCTCCTAAAAAAGGTAATTTCAAGAATGTTGTCGGCGCCCAGGATGTAATTGACGGCAAAGCAGACTCTGTGAGCGGTATTACTGTTGACGGTAATAAAATTACATTTAAACTTACACAAGCTGATAATACTGTCCTTTCCGGATTGTTTGCCATGATGCAGATTCTGCCCAAGCATCTTCTTAAAGATGCTGATCCTGCAACTCTTGCTTCATACGAACCTTATTGGACTAAACCTGTAGGAACCGGTATTTTCAAGATTGACGAGGTCTCCTTTCCGACATATTTTACCATGGTCAGAAACGATGACTATTTTGGGGAAAAGGCAAAGATAAAGCATGTTCTTTTTACAAGCCATCAGGTAGGCGGAGCAGAAGCAATAATATCGGATGTTATTGCAGGGAATCTGGACTATGTTTATGGTAATGCCATAAATGACATAAACACGGCTGTCAATGTTCTTGCGAATAATCCTGATATGAAGATGAGGTTATTTCCCGGAGGGTACCAGCGTAAATTCATGTTTAACCTTGTTGGATCACAGGATGGAAAATACAATGATGATGTAAAAAAACAGGAAGTCCGGCAGGCTTTCCGTTTAATTATGGATATGAAAAGTTTTGCAAGTCTTTATCCCGGTCAGGGAATTGTTCTTACAACCTTTGTACCGTCAGACATGAGCAAATACAATAAGAATATTCCATTGTTTAAAAGGGATGTTAAAAAAGCAATATCCATGCTTAAAGATGCAAACTTTGATTTCAGCCGTCCTGTAAGGATACTTTACTACTATGGGGATCAGACAACAAAAGATTTGATGGATATTCTGGTGCAGAATTTTGCCGATGCAGGTGTTACTGCTAAACCTTTCCTTGCAACCGGAGATTTAGCATCAATTATATATGAAGTTAAAAACTATGATATGATCTATCTCGGCGGTGGTGGAACTCATTACATTCTACAGTACGGTGCTCTTGAGCCGGGTAGTGCATTTGACAAGATCCTTGGCGATGTTAAATACAGGTCTGTATATACCGATTTACTTAATAAGTATAAATCAACCAATGATCCTGCTGAGATAAAGGCCCTCGGGGATAAAATACAGAAGGAAGCTTATAACTATGCTGCAATAATTCCTGCTTACGGCTTAAAAGAGATTGTCTTGTACAATGCTGCAAAGCTCAAGATTGATGACAGGATATTTAACGGTATTCCTGTGAATAACTACCATTTTGCAAACTGGGAATTAGTTGGCAAATAAAAGTTACAAATAGATGTAAATCGTTAATGCATGCTTGCTTAAGATAAAGCGGGCATGCATTTTTCTAAAAAGTTCATACAAAACTATTGTTAGCAGCAGCATACTGTAAGATGGTTCGTGAGGAGGAGTCTTGTTTAAATATTATATTACCAGATTTGCAATGCTTATACCAAAACTGATGGTTATTTCGATAATTGTTTTTATTGGAATTCAGATGATCCCGGGGGATCCTGTAACCAGAACAATTTCACCTGAGGTCTATGCACATCTGAGTCCGGTCCAACTTAATGAACTAAGGCAGGAGCTGGGTTTAAACGACAGTATGGTAGTTCAGTATTTAAGGTGGTTATCTGGACTGTTAAGAGGGGATTTTGGTTACAGTCTTGTTACCGGAGGGAAGATAAGCGGTATAATTGCAAGCCGGCTTCCCGCAACTTTTGAGCTGGCCTTTGTATCTTTGATTTTCGCTACAATACTCGGATTGCTCTTCGGTTTTATATCTGCGATAAAAAAGAATACTATCATTGACTATACGAATACTGTTCTTGGAATGATCGGAATTTCGGTTCCCCCCTTCTTTTTCGGGTTGTTGGCAATTTTATTATTTTCAATTTATTTAAGGTGGTTCCCTACCGGGGGCAGAATGGGGTATGGGCATGTTACCTTTTTTGCCAGATTAAAGTATTTGGTTTTACCTGCTTTTATTCTGGGTATCTCTTTGATAGCGACTCTGATGAAGTTCACAAGAGGTTCCATGCTGGATGTTCTTTCAAAGGAGTATATTAAAGTTGCAAGAAGTAAAGGATTGTCGGAGATAAAAGTTAACCTGAAGCACGGGTTTAGAAATGCATTAATACCAATTATGGTTGTTCTTGTAATGCGGATACCCATGCTTGTGGGGGGCACGGTTATCATAGAAACTGTTTTTAATTATCCCGGAATGGGAAGCTTGATGGTCTCCTCCATATCCGGATCGGATATGCCGGTTGTTATGATCGGAACGTTTATAATGACATCATCGGTGCTTCTGGCCAGTTTCTTTGTAGATGTATTTGCCGCAATAATCGATCCAAGAATAAGGTTTGGAACAGATGCGGGAGGTGGAAATGGGAAGTAAAAATAGAGTTAAATCCAGTCTTATGAGACGTAATCTTCATAAATTACTTTCAAACAGACTTGCTTTGGTGGGATTGGGAATCGTTTTGTTACTTGTTGTACTTTCAGCCTTTGCACCTCTTTTTACTAAATATGATCCATCGTTTATCGATGTTTCCCAGAGACTCCAGAAACCTTCCATGGAACATTTGCTGGGAACGGATAATGTAGGCAGGGATCTTTTTGCAAGGTTGCTCTATGGAGGAAGAGTATCAATCTTTATCGGGATTGTTAGTGCTCTTATTGCAGCTGCAGTAGGGATAATCATTGGATCGGTTTCAGGCTACTTCGGCGGCAAGATTGATATGGTATTACTTTATATTTCTGAAATAGTAATGTCTTTCCCTTCCATGATTCTGGTACTTGTCCTTGTCGGGTTCCTGGGGCAGGGGATTCTGAATTTGATCATAATTTTCACTGTGGTAGGATGGCCTTCAACGTACCGTATTATCAGAAGCAGAATTCTATCCCTGCGGGAAGAGTTATTCGTTGAGAGCTGCAGGGCCAGCGGAATAGGCGGAGCTTCAATAATGTTTAATCATCTTCTGCCGAATGCTCTGGGGCCGGTTGTAGTCATAATTACCCTCTCAACGGGTGGTTATGTGTTAGCGGAAGCGGGGCTGAGTTTTATCGGACTGGGAGTTGCTTCCAGTGTTCCGACCTGGGGTAACATTATAAATGCAGCAAGAAACTTGAGGATAATGCAGAATTTTCCAGCGTTGTGGGTTGCTCCGGGAGTGGCGATTTCATTATTTTCACTGGGGCTGAGCTTTTTTGGTGATGGGCTCCGGGATGTCTTTGATCCCGAAGAATAGGTGGTTAACAATTGAACGAAGAAATAATACTTAAGGTAGAGAATCTCCAGACTAAATTCCGTGTCGGGAAAAGAATTGTTCATGCGGTGAATGATGTCAGTTTTGAGCTGAAGAAAGGGACCATGCTGGGAATTGTAGGGGAGTCAGGCTGCGGAAAGAGTGTTACAGCTCACTCCATAATGAAACTGCTGCCAAAGAATGGTTCCATTACCGGCGGTAAAGTTAAATATTATGACAATAACGGCAAAGCACATATATTAAATGAGTATGATAGAAACAGTAAAGAACTCCGCACCATAAGAGGTAAAGAGATCTCCATGATATTCCAGGATCCTTTGGCTTCTCTGGATCCTGTTTATACGATTGGAAGTCAGATCAGTGAGAATCTGAGGGAGCATGAGAATATAAGCAAGAAAGAAGCCTTTGACCGTGTTGTGTCCATGCTTTTCGAGCTTGGATTCTCCAACCCGGAGGAACGCTACTACGATTATCCTCATAATTTTTCCGGCGGTATGAAGCAGCGTGTCATGATTGCCATAGCCATGATCTGCAATCCGAACATTTTAATAGCGGATGAACCGACAACAGCATTGGATGTAACAATCCAGGCGCAAATATTAACACTAATGAGTAAAATGCAGAAGACTCACGGTACTTCAACCATTCTTATTACTCACAATATGGGGATAGTTGCCGAAACCTGTGATGAAGTTGCCGTTATATACATGGGGAGAATTGTTGAGTTCGGGAATCTGGAACAGATTTTTAATACCCCAATGCATCCGTATACAAAGGCTCTGTTAAAGTCCGTACCGGTGTTATCCAGCGGAGGAGAAAAAAGACTTGAATATATACCCGGAGCAACTCCCGACGGATCGGAAGTAATTAAGGGATGTGCTTTTGCAGACAGGTGTAAACATACCATGGAAATATGCAGAACCAAACAACCTGTGGAGAGTATAGTTGACGGTTCACATAGAGTACTTTGCTGGCTATACGATAAAGGTGGTAAAAATGCCTGAGAGAAAAGTAGCTTTAGAGGTAAAAAACCTTAAAAAATATTATCCCGTTACCAAGGGGATATTAAAAAAAGTAACAGGTTATGTTAAGGCGGTTGACGATGTTTCTTTGAGTGTTGCCGAAGGAGAAACTCTGGGGATTGTCGGCGAGTCAGGATGCGGGAAAACTACCCTCGGTAAATGCCTGGTACGTCTTCACAAACCCTATGGAGGGGAGATAAACATAAGAAGCGAAGAAGAGGGGATGGTAGATTTCCTTTCTTTAAACAAACAGGAAACTTTTAAAATGAGGCGGCGGATACAGATGGTGTTTCAAGACCCCTTTTCTTCGCTGAACCCCATGAAAACAATTCTTCAGAGCTTTGATGAACCCTTAAGAATACACGGGTTCGGGAACAAAGAGCAGAGGCGGGAGATTGTTGCAAAAACTCTCAAAGCAGTTAATCTGCAGCCCGATTACATGTACAGGTACCCTCATGAGTTCTCAGGCGGTCAGAGTCAGAGGATAAGTATTGCCAAGGCATTGAGCCTTAATCCGAAAATTATTGTTGCAGATGAACCGGTATCTTCCCTTGATGTTTCCATTCAGGCGCAGATCCTTAACTTACTCAAGGATCTTCAGAAAGAGTTTAATTTAACATATGTATTTATTGCTCATGATTTGAGTGTTGTTCAGTACATGAGTAATAGAATTGCGGTAATGTATCTTGGAAAGGTTGTTGAACTTGCAGAAGCGGGAGAACTCTACAAGAATCCTGACCATCCATACACCGAGGCTCTTCTTTCTGCAGTTCCTGTGCCGGTTCTTGGAGCAAAGAAGGAGAGGATACTCCTTCCCGGAGATGTTCCGTCTCCTATAAATACTCCTTCCGGCTGTCATTTTCACCCACGGTGCCCGAAGTGTATGGATATATGTAAAACGGAAGAACCTTCTTTAAAACCTCTCAAAAATAATCCTGAACATTTTGTTTCATGCCACCTGTATGATTCTGAGGTTGAGGCTTAGTAAATGAAAGTCAGTCTATTCTCCGGAAGTCCGGAAATTAATTATCTGAAGCCTGAAGGCGGCGGTATCTTTACCATTCCTTTAAAGAAGAACGGCAGGGCGGATTTCAGTATTCTGCTTCCAGGCAGGGCGGAAAAAGTTGATCTGGCAGCTGCGGCTCTTTTAAAAAAAGTATTGGATACAGGGACAGGATGCAGTTTCGAAATAGAATATGAACGGAATTTTGCGGAAGCTGCAGGCGGCGGTTATCTCAGTATTGGTAATACCGGTTTGTATGAGCGGACAGGTCATTCCCCGACTGTAGATCTTGAGCTTGACGGTTACTCCATTTCTGAGAAAGAGGGGAGTCTGTTTTTTTGCGGAGGCAGCAGAAGAGGATCTTTAAGTGCTGTAACAGCATTTATAGAGGAAGACCTCGGCGGAAGATTTTATAATGCCGATGACGGGCTTTGCGTCCCGGAACTAAAGGATGAGTGTGAAGTTGTTCTGCGTGAATATGTCCCCCCCATAAAACTCCGTACCATGTTTCAGTGGGAGTCTTTCAATCTGGATTTCCAATTATTTAATCGTGCAGGCTCAGGCCGTGAAAAGTTTGAGTACGTACCGGACTGTTTCGGGGGGAATACAAAGTATCCTGAAGATTTCTTTATTCATACCTTCCAGAAGTTTCTTTCCAACGAAGAGTACTTTGAAGAACATCCTGAATACTTTTCCCTGATAGACGGAGAACGGAGAAAACAGGGGCATGGTGATATATTGGGAGGAGTCGGCGGCGGTCAGCTTTGTTTTACAAATCCCGATGTCAAAAAAATAGTCGCAAAGAATGTTTTGAAAGAACTGGAAACTTACCATTCCTACGGTATTATGGATGTGTCCGAGAATGATGTAGTCAAGAACAGTTTCTGTCAGTGTGAAGAATGTAAAAAAGTTAAGGAACGTGAAGGCTCGGATTCAGGAGCACTTTTGGAGTTTATTAATTTTGTTGCAGGAAAGGTTGCTGATAAATATCCTAATGTAAAAATATCAACTTTGGCCTACGTGGAATCAAGTAAACCTCCAAAGAATATAAAGCCCCGGGAAAATGTGATAATCCGTCTGGCAAATAAGTCGGGTCTGTACCCTTATCCCATAGTCTATGCAGACAAAACTGAGGATTTCTACTCCAACTTTAAAGCATGGGTCAAACTTGGAGCAGAGTTGTATATATGGGAGTATACGGCAAATTTCCTTTCATGGCTTTTACCCAGACCCAATTTGGATGTTATTGATAAAGATATAAACCTGTTTGCGGATAATGGTGTCTACGGAATATTTCTCCAGAGTAATTACTATGGACCGGGAGAGAATCAGGGTAAACTGAGAGCCTGGGTTTATTCAAAAAAAATGTGGGACCCGTCTCTTAAGGTTGAAGATTTAATCCGGGATTTTAACCATGGTTATTTCGGGAAAGCTGCTGATTGTATGCAGGAGTACAGTGAACTGTTAGGTTCCGAGTGGAATTATTTCAGATCTGTAAATACGGATGTAAAGAATACCTTTGTCTTCAGGGATGATTTTTACTTTAATGCCCGGAAAATTTTTGACAGAGCCCTGGAAAAGGTTTCTGATAATTCCGAGTTACGTGCCAAAATTGAGTTTGAGTTTATAAATGTACTTTTTTACAGACTACAGATTATGCCCCCGGCGAATGAAAAAGACTGGGATTCATACATGGCCGATCTTAAGACTTTCAAGAGGTTAACAGACTGCTATAACGTTGTATCAATTTCAGAAAATAAAACCACGGTTAAAGACCGTATAGATGAATGGGAGAAAGAATATGGGAAAAGATGATCTGGCTATCCTGGGAGGCACCCGGGCAGTTCCTTTTGATGCCGGCGATATATTTGACTGGCCCATTATAACTGCTGAGGATGAAGAGGCTGTTCTGTCTGTTTTAAGATCCCGATCCATGTCGGGCACGGATATAACAAAGGCATTCGAATCTGATTTCCGCAAGTGGCTGGGGGTTGATTATGCACTCGGGTTCTCTTCCGGAACTGCCGCTGTCCAGACTGCAATGTATGCAGTTGGTGTTGGAATTGGGGACGAAGTAATTGCCCCCAGTGTTACCTACTGGGCATCTATACTCCAGGCTTACTCTTTGGGTGCAACACCGGTTTTTGCAGATATCGACATGAAAACTCTGTGTATAAACCCTGAAGATATAGAGCATAGAATATCTCCAAGAACCAAGGCTATAGTCGTTGTCCACTACCTGGGACATCCTGCAGATATGGATCCGATAGTTGAAATTGCCAAAAAACATAATATCAAGGTCATTGAAGATGTATCCCATGCCCAGGGAGCTTTGTACAAGGGGAGAAAGGTTGGAACAATCGGGGATGCAGCTGCTATTTCCCTGATGACCGGGAAGACTTTCGCCATTGGCGAAGCAGGTATGCTGGTAACCGATGATGTTGAGACTTATGAACGTGCTCTCCAGTTCGGACACTATACCCGAAAAAGCGGGGCCGATTTAAAGACAGATTATCTAAAACCCTTTGCCGGTCTTCCTCTGGGGGGATACAAATACCGGATGCATCAGATGAGTTCGGCGGTTGGGAGAGTTCAAATAAAGTATTTTGATGAAAGATGCAGCGATATTGACCGTGCAATGAAATACTTCTGGGAACTTCTTTCGGATATCAAGGGGATAAGGCCCCACGCGGTAGAGGAGGAAAGCGGATCGACAATGGGAGGTTGGTATGCCCCCCATGGTGTATACGATGCCGCGGAATTCGGCGGACTTTCCATATCAAGATTTTGTGAGGCTGTAAGGGCCGAGGGATATTCCGGGTGTAAACCGGGTTGTAATACACCTCTTCATACCCATGGGCTTTTCAGTGAGTACGATGTCTACGGTCATGGTAAACCCACCAGGATAGCAAATGCGGATCGGGATGTTCGTGAACTTGACAAGACGCTGCCGGTTAGTGAAAAGGTAAATTCCCTTATCTTTGATGTTCCCCATTTCAAGCACTATAGACCTGAGATAATTGAGTCCTATGCCATGGCATTCAGAAAGGCTGCGGAAAACTATAAACTTCTTCTTGATGGTGACCGGGGGGATCCGGAAAATATCGGGGGCTGGAATTTTTTTAAACAGTTGGCGGAAAAAAGCAATGGTAATTGATTGTCATGCCCACGCATACTTATCCCCGAAACTAAAGATAAGTCCTGAGATTGATGATACCTTTCTATCCGCTGAACAGCAAATCCGGCTTATGGATGAAATGGGAATTGATAAAGCGGTCCTCCTTCCCTTAAACGGTGCTGAAGCTCCGGCGGAAAGACAGAGTATGGGTGAGATACTGTATATCTGTGAAAAATATCCCGGCAGGTTTATTCCTTTCTGTAATATTGATCCGAGACTTCCGAAACACCCTGAAATGATAAAAGTTGAAAATTATCTTTTTCTGCTTAATCAGTACAAGAATTTAGGATGTAAAGGGATGGGGGAAATGGTAGTAAGGCTGCCCTGGAACCATCCTCTTATGCTGATGCTGCTTGAAGCATGTGAGACAGTAGGTTTCCCGGTAACATTTCATACAATAACTCCCGAGTTTAACGGATATGGTGTTATTGACGAAGTAGGATTGCCTAAGCTTGAAATGGTTTTGAAGAAATTTCCGGGTCTAAAGTTTTTTGCCCATAGTACCGCTTTCTGGAATGAGATAAGCGGAGATGTAACTATTGAGACAAAGCATATTTATCCTGACAATAAAGTAACTCCTGGAGGAAGGGTTCCTGAGTTAATGCGCAAATATCCGAATTTGTACGGAGATTTTTCCGCATCCAGCGGGTTGAGTACCTTTACAAGGGATCCTGAGTTTGCTTACAAATTTATTGAAGAGTTTCAGGACCGCTTACTTCTCGGGCTGGATTCATGTTCCATGTCCAACAGGATGGGGCATCTCGACTGGCTTGGTAAAAGCAGGGATGCAGGTTTTATAAGTCTCGAAGTCTATGAGAAAATTGTCTGGAAGAATATAAACAGAGTATTGGATCTGGGTATTGAATAACTTTAAGGAAAGATAAGATGGAAAAAATAAAGGTCGGATTTGTCGGTGCAGGCGGAATGGGTACGCTTCAGATGAAAAATCTTGTTAAAAATGATGACGTTGAGATTACGGCACTCTATGAATCTGATGCAAAACGGGGTAAAGCTGTTTTGAAAGATCTCGGTATTCCCGGAGATATTCTTGTAGATGATTATGATAAGATTGTTGAAAATCCAGATATTGATGCTGTATGGCTTGTGAGTCCCAACGGGTACCATGGCCCTCAGTCAATAAAGGCAATGGAAGCGGGAAAACATGTTTTTTGTGAGAAACCATGTGCCGTCAAATTTGATGAGTTCTGCAGACAGATTGATCTTGAAAGGGATAATCCTGATCTTAAAACACAGGTTAATTACCTTATGTATTTTGATCCACTGGAAGACAGGGTAAAGTCAATGGTTGCTGAGGGTGCCTTTGGAATGATAACCCAAATACAAATCAATTACCGTTACCCGATAGCTACAGCCGGCACTATGGCATGGAAGCTGAAAAAGGATATAATGGGAGATTCCATCGGGATGGGTACAGTTCATGCCCTCTCCTCAATTATTAATATTATGAGTCCCCAGACAAAACCTGCAGCTGTATTTGCGACTAACCTGGGATCCCAGGTCAAAGGATTTGAAGCTGAACCAATTTATAATATTCTCATCAAATTTGATAACGGGGCGGCCGGGTTTTGTTTCGGCAATATTGAAAGCAGCGGCGGGCTGGATATCTACCATAATCTTTCCGGTACGAAAGGGGGATTTGTATTTGATCCGCAGGCCGGAAGTCAGCAGGATAAGGTAAGGTACCGCTCCGAGGAGAATACCAAAGGGGAATGGGTATGGCCGCTGAATAAGCAGCGCTGTATTGAGGAAGGCTTTGAAAATCTTGTCTGGGGTAATGATACTCCTTTGTCCGACAGTTCAGCAGCTGCACTGTTAAGGGTTGGCGAAAGTGTGAACCATTTTATAGATTCTGTTAAAACCGGAAATAATTCTTTTTTAAGCTTTGACAATTCTTCTGTCGTTGCAGAGATAGGCTGGGCGGCACAGATGTCGGCAGCTTCAGGCCGGGAGATTCCCCTGCCTCTGGACAGGGAAACAGCAAAAGAGTTTTTTCTGTAGATGTCACTTTCTGGGTGGAAGTGACATCCGCTCGATCCAGAGAGGAGGAATCCTTATATTGCTGTTTTTTACCGTATTCGTGTCTGAGTTCATGATCTCCTTCAGCAGGGAAAAAGATTCAAAAGCAATCTTTTCAAGAGGCTGGCTGACTACCGAGACTGAGGGACGGACTATATGGGCACCGGTGAAATCATCTATGCCTGCAAGACCGGGAGAGATGTTCAAATTGTATTCCAGATCTCCAAGTGCCTCCAGAATACCAATGGTACATACATTAGTCATCCCCACCATGGCGTCAGGGAAATTGTTAATAGTCTTAAACTTTTCAGCTAAGACAATTTTTACTTTATTTCTTTTTATTGAAGTATGGGGAACTTTTACTATCCATTGAATGGATATGTCTATTCCTTTCAGTCCGGAACGGAGTCCTTTTAATCTGGACTGGATTGTCAAATCATTTTCTTCGTCAGGAATTACTACGCCGATACTTTTGTAACCGTAGTTATTAAGTTTCTCAGCAAGAAGTCTGCCGGCGGCAATGTTGTCAAGACCCACAAAGGGAAGCCCGCTTTCAGGCAGAGGACGGTCAATTGTAACCAGGGGGACTCCTGTTTTATAAGCTTTTTCAAAGCCGTTGTCTCCGCAGGGGGCAACAATCAGACCGTCTACCCTGTGGGACAGCATGCTGTCTATGTGTTCTTCCTGCCGCAAAGGGTTTTCATTTGTGCTTGAAATAACCAGCCTGTATTTGGAATCCCTGATAATGTTATCCAGATGAGAGGCAATCACGCTGAAAAATGGATTGCCTATGTCTGCAACAATAAGCCCCAGGAGCATTGTCTTTCCTGTTCTTATTGCCCTGGCGGGAGCGGAGGGGTAGTATCCCAGTTTATCAGCTGCTTCCTTTACTCTTTTTATTGTTGCTTCCGCGTATTTATGATTTTCAAAGGAGCTGTTAAGAATACGGGAAACTGTTGAGAAGTCAACCTTTGCAAGCTCTGCTACATTTCTTATTGTTACCCTTTTCATAACTGCTCCGTTAAAGCTATAATTTTTTTTTCGATTGAGGTGGCATCAAACATATAATCGTGAGCTTCCGAATGAAATCCGAAACGTTTGTCACTTTTAACAAAGGGAAGTACTTCCTTCAAGTTACTAATTTCGTACTTTAGAATATCTTTGTAGTCAGGCAAAAGGGAGTTATCCCAATCCTTTTTAAGTTTGTACACCTTATAAATATTCAGTCCGCTTTTAAAAATTCGATAACATACTTCAGCTGTATTCAGCTCTTCCGCTTTGCAGGGACTTGTTACATACTCCAGTCCCTTCCTGTAAAAAGATAATCCTTTATACCATATTGCGGTCAATAATTCCAGACTTGCCACGATCTCTTCCAGGGAGAACTCAGAAAGAGAGGATTCCAGATTATCTCCTCTTTCATCCATAAGCCATGACCGGCCGGTTGTTTTACTGCTGACAGGTCCGGGGATAAGGGGGTAAGAGAGAGCATAATTCAGAGGGCCGCTGTACAGGAATGAGGTAGCAAAGGGATAGTTATCCATAGCTTCTGCAAACAGGTTCCAGGCAGAGACAATCTCCTTAGCGTTGCATCCGGGGAAATAGATTTCTGCAAATGTTGCCAACGCACTGTCTTGTTCATCAAGTTTCTGGACAGTCAGGAAATAGTTAAATGCAGCGGTATTTGCACTTAACATATTTCCGAAATTCCAACAGCCGAGAAAACTCTTGATTCCGGTTTTTCTCAAAAACCGTGCTTTTTTGTACAGATTGCCTATAAGCGGAAGGTTTGGGACTGTGGCTAGTTCATGGGTAGTACCAATTTGGAGCTTTGCCATTCCTTTTATCCCTTTCTGCCTGATGTATTCCATAATTTGAGTAAATTGCTCAGAGGGACCGGGATATGAAAGGGAATACTCATCTATAACCCGTTTTTTCCCGAGAATAATTTTTTCTCCTCCCCGTTCCATATCGGCCATTACCGTAACATCACCAGGAATAAGGTCAATTATCTCTTTGTAAGGGAAGGAATAGTGGGCGCTCCACGACCAGCTCCAGGCAATTATTTCCTGAGCCGGAGCAGCACTTTTTATTCCGTCCCTGATTAACTTTATTATTTCACTTATAACCTCTGCAGGTGTGCGTTTCATACAGAGCGGACAATCTATACTTCTGGTTACCAGCCGTCCTGTTTCATCCGGAAGGGTTCCTGCTTTCCCATAGCAGTGGGATGGATATTCAGAGGCGGTAATAAGTATAATTCCCCCAAGGTCCGGAAGCCTTTCTGCCAATAATCTGGCGGAGCCGAAAATGTGTTCCTTTACTTCCTGTTTTGATGTACACAGAGATCTCATTTTTACAGGGTACCCGTCATCGGTAACAAAATCTGTTTCCTGGCCTCCAACGTACGGATGACTTTTCCAGAATTTATTTTCTACATCCAGTGCCCTGGGGGGCTGCAGTAGAATAAATACCTTTATTTGGTACGCAGCCGCCCGGTCAATAAGTTTTTGAATATTTTTTAGATGGATTGATGAATGAACTCCGAGTTCGGGAAATACCGGGGAGTGAACAATATTATGCAGTATCCCGTAAATCCAAATCGCATTGAAGCCATTTTCAGCTATCTTTGAAAGCTGTTCATCGCTGTATGCATCTATTGCTGTAATTGTTTCATCTTTAAGATCATCGGGATTTTTTAACATTTTACCGAAACGGCTGTAAGGGGAGCGCCAGATTTTCAGAGGTTGATTCAACCTGTATAGCCCATTACGGTATAGTAGGCAAGATTAGGCTGCTGTACGTCCATTCTTCCAATCTGGCAGATTACAGGTTCTGTGGATTCAACCTTCATTGCATATTGTCCAAATGGGATTGTATAGTTGTCTATTGCCTCGTTTGTTCTTATACATCGAACCCTTTCCTTTTTTACCATGCCGGCATTTAGCACCTTTGCCTCTTCGTTTGTAAAATATACGGTTATCGTTATTGAAGCATCTTCCTCGTTAGGATTAAGTATAAGTAAAGATTCGTGACCCTTAAGCTTACCTTCTCCCGCAGGAGGAATATCACCGTCCGGGAAAAACCATACCTTTGATCCATATCCGTCTTTCATTTTACTTTCCCCTTTAAAATCCGCCTCATTCTGTCAAGAACCAGCCTGGCGCCTTTTTCTCCCAGTTCTCTGCTGGCATCTATTGCAGTTTCCAGATACCATTTTTCTGTAGAGAGTTTACTCATGTCCACACCTTCCGGGCAGAGAGCCATCATTAAAGATGTTTCTCCCTTGGCTGCATGATCAAAAGGATAGTTTTTTATTATTTCCTCATCCATTAATGGGTGACCCTGAATCCAGTTAAATGGATCCGAGCCGTTCTCATGATCATCATAGTAGTTTGACATGCTGTTGTCTCCCCACCAGCCTTCTCCGCGTTCTTTTTCCAGGAACTCAAAAATAGCCTGTCTTGCAGCAAGGCGGAAAGCAAGATCTGTAGGCATCCCCTGGTAAAAATTTTCCGACTGATGATGGATAAAGAAATGAATATTGCGAAAACCAATTCTTAAAAGACTTCGAAAAAGATCCTTCCCAAAGAGAACAAGATTTTCAGAATCCACTTGTACAGTTCCTCTCCTTTCGGGAGACTCTACAACAGAACTTCCGGAACCGTAGTAGAAAGGGGGAAGAACTACCAGATCCATCTCCTTCTCAAGCTGTTCCGCTGTACGTGTTACTGCAAAGGTATCCATACCGACAGCCAAATGCTCTCCATGATACTCAAGAACACCCAAGGGAAGAATTACCGGCCAGTTATTATCTATAGCTGTTCTTATTTGATGCGGCAGCATCATCTCATAGCGCATAATTATCTCCTTCTTTCTACAACTTAAAAACTACTTTGGTTTCTTTTTTCTCTGCAATAAGTTTATAAGCTTCCGGAGCCCTTTCAAATGGCATTACAGAAGAATGAAAATTACTTAAATCTACAAGTCCTCTGTTTACAAGACCTATACAAGTCTCATGAACAAGGGGGTCGGCTTCATTACTGTTATGAAATGCAAAATGAAGCCCGCTTCCAAAACCTTCAAATTTAGCCGAAAAGGATGTATCAATCCCGTATATCCCGAAAGTACCCCCCTGCCTGACCATGGGGATAAAATCACTGATCATGGTCAGTATCCCTGCTGCATCGATCAATAGATCGAAAGCTCCTTCAGGTTTTTCATTTACAGATAAATCAATACACTTATCTGCACCTACCTTCTCTGCCTGGGGAAATCTGGTTTTGTCGATATCCATTACCGTAATGGATTTTGCGCAGAAAACAGCAGCAAGATTTGTATAAAACAATCCGACTGTTCCTGCACCGATAATTCCCACATCCTTTCCGTAAAGGGGAGTAAGTTTTTCCAGCCAGCTGAAGGTTTCCTTCAGGGTTATCAGCATAACTGCGGATGGGTTATCCTTCCAGTTTGGAGGAATTTTAACCTGGTAACGGGAGTAGGGGTTGAAAGCGGTCTTTCCGTCATCCTCCATGGCTTTAAAATCTGTAATTATTCCGTATTCCGAGAACCCTCCGAAAAGTCCGCTGTACCCGTGTCTTTCTTCTCCTGCATAGACATAAACAGGCCTCAGAACAATATCGCCGGTCTTAAAATTCTTTACTCCGGGACCTGTCTGAATAACTTCTGCGGTATTTTCATGCCCGAGAATACCCGGATATTTATTCTCCCAGGGGGTTGTGTTGTGTATAAGCTTTCTGTCGGTCCCGCTGCAGGTCGAAGCATACAAATTCCTGCACAGGCAGGAGTATTCGGGTACAGATTTTATGTCAGGGACATTCTGGATCTCAACACTCCCCGGTTCTTTGACAACTACAGCTTTCATCCCTAACCCTCCAGTTCAATAATGTGTCTGAACTTGCCGCTGAAGAGTTCAAACCCGTCAGAGGTAATCCGGCCTCCGTTTTCCCATCGCAAGCCGAAATCATCACTATAGAAAAACGAATCAACCTGGAAGGTCATATTCTCTTCGAGAAGGTACTCACTGCTGGTTTCCATCCATGGCGGTTCAACTTCAATCATACCGAGTCCGTGGCACGGTCCGTATAGAAAATTATCAGCCCTTCCATTTTCTACAAAGTAGTTATAGTGCCATTTGGCTACATCCCCGGCAACTATGCCGGCTTTAAGTTTTTCGATGGTGGCATTATGAACCTCCAGACCGAAATTTACAAGATCATACATTTTGGGTGTCATTTTCCCCATACATACAGGTACTCCTACCCCTGAAGAATATCCGCTTACCAGGGCGGATAAATTCAGCTGAACAAGGTCACCCTTTTTAATTGTCCTGTGGGTCGGCCTTGAAATAGCATGCCGGGAATTGGGCCCGGAAAGTACATACTGGGGCATCCCTTCGTACTCTGCCCCATTCATGTATATTGCCTGCTGAACAATACCGCAGACCTGCAGCTCTGTCATTCCAGGCTGAATCTTGTCAAGTACAGCCTGGATGGCTATTTCACTTATCTCAAACGCCTTTTTCTGACAGAGAATTTCAGCCTCAGATTTTATACTGCGCATCTTGACCATAATATCATCGGCCCTGATAATTTCAGCGCCTGGAAATTCTTTCCGCAGACCGTCGAGTACCGGGGCTGTTGTTACCAGGTATCCCCCGATCCCTATGCGTTTGGGATTGAAAACCCCAATCGACTCAAATGCTTTTTTAAAACTTGAAGGTTTTGAACCTGGATACTGGGGGTCTGCAGATTCCCTGTATTCAATAAGCATATGAATATTCTGAATCCTGCTCCGGTCTTTTGCATAGTTTTCACTTTCAAGGCCTATCAGGGTGCAGGCTTTACCTGCAGGAGAAATAGCAACCCCTGCTATCTCGAAAATGGGCCAGTAATCGGAGAAATACCGGACATTGGCGTAGTCGGCTTCGGTTGAATTTACCAGTAATACATCGTATCCGGCATCTGCTGTTAATGCTGCTGCTCTTTGTTTTCTTTCGTCATATTCCTTGTCTGAAATTTTTGGAATTTCCATTATATCCATCCTTGTTTTATATATTTTTATTGTTTTTCTTGAATGTTGGAAGATAATCAATATATTCTTTCTTGAAATCTTTCCATATTTTTCGAGCCTGGGTTAAGCTGTTTACATAGGGGTCAAGGGACAGTGCCTGAATTACAAGTTTCTCATTACCTTTATGAACGGCTTCCGCTGTCATTTCGTGGATAGTTATCTGTCTTCGACACAGTTCCATAGGCCCTGCAGGCAGTTCTCCTACATGGATTCCCCTTGCTTTCCCGCCTACTATTACCGCCGGTATATCAACTATGGCATCGGAAGGCAGATTATCAATACTTCCGTGATTAACAATATTTATGGCATCCAGATAAAGGGGGGAATTTGTTTCCAGTGCGTCTATTACTGCACAGGGCTTTTCTGCGTAGTAGGGGTGGGTGTCATCTGCTGGGAAGGGGATAGTTTTGCTTCGTGCTTCCGGCAGTAAGGTCATTGATTCCAGAGTTTTGGCAGAATCTCCCTTTTGAACAGTTGGCTTAAGACGCCTTGTCAAAATTCCTTCGTAACCTTCTTTTTCCCATTCATCTTTTGTGTGGAAAAAGGGAAGATACTCTGCAATATGATCATCGTATCCAACACAGTAGGATTCAAAAACGTTAAGGATCTCCAGGGTGAATTTTTGAAAGGGAACATTTTCCCGTATCTTGTGCCAGTACGTTGAGTTTCCGACTTTAGACAGGAACTCTTCCATGAAACTTCCTGATGTCCCTTTTTTCCTGATATCAAACAGCCAGCTGAAATGATTTATACCACCGGTTATAACTTCCAGTTCTCCGGGTTCATATCCCAGCATCTCTGCAATAACACCGAAACTT
The DNA here is from genome assembly GCA_015493635.1 of Spirochaetaceae bacterium. GTDB lineage: Bacteria > Spirochaetota > Spirochaetia > B11-G9 > B11-G9 > S145-15. Next base: position 21,550 of record WGCU01000025.1, read on the forward strand.
CCGTGGACCTGATGACAAAAACCTAAATAATTGACTGATGTATATTTTTTAAAATATGTGCTTATAAAAGACATGGGGTTCGTGAAATTCAAAACCCATGCTTCGGGAGCATGTTTAGTTATCTCCTCAATAATCGGCATGAACATGGATATATTCCGCATTGCATGGATAATGCCCCCGGGGCCTCCGTTTTCCCCTGTGAACTGTTCAACTCCATGCCTCTGCGGGATTTCTATATCCTTTATCCAGTTTGGATATCTGTTCTGTTCGCAGCTGGTTATTATATAGCTGCTGTTTTTGACAGCTTCTGTAAGGTCGGTGGTACTTGATACCTCTATTTTTAATGACTTGGAGGATAGAATCTGCCTTACTTCCTTCTCAGCTTTTTTTAGTCTGTTCGTATCTGTATCCATCAGCACGAACCGGGTATCTTTGAGAGATTCGTATTCAGTTAATTCACGGGCAATATTAATAACAAATCCGGAACCTGCCCCTATCATTGTGATTTTTTTCATTCTAAAGTTCCTCCAATTTTACTATTCGATGCTCTTTTTCGGATATCTCTGCTGCAAAACATATCTGCATTGTGTTAAATGCATCGGATGCCGGAACTTCAGGAGGCAGCCCCTTTGCTGCAAGTTCAGCAATTCTCAGGTTCTGGCCATGGACATTATGCATCCACGTTATCTCTTCTTCCTTGGTATAGGTTACCGTTTCCACTATTTTGCTTGTAAGCTGAATCGGACTGTCTTTGAATTCCCACCTGCGGATCCTCCTTTTAAAAATATCAATTTCAATGGCACCCTTTTTGCCCATTATATAGGTTTTAAGTGCATGACCGTCGTCTTCCTGCTTTTTCAGTGTATCAAGGAGGGGATCACCTTCGTCAGTTTCAGCCAGGTACATTAAAAAATTCAGCTGGGAAACAGCACCGTTTTTAAACCTCATACTTATCTGGTGATTGTCCGGATGATTGAAGTACGGTACTACGTTTGGTGAAGACAGTGAAAAAACTTCTTCAACCTCATCTCCGATAAACCATTTTTGCATGTCCAGATAATGGGAGAGTTTTTCCCCTATCAGACTTCCTTCGCTATTGCTGCGCCAGGTATTCTTCTTGTGGAATTCACTGGAGTAGTACTGTACATGACAGTTAACGGGGGTTCCTATAAGTCCCCTGTCTATCCATTCTTTGGCCAGCAGATAAACCTTGGAGTAGTGGATTTCAAAACCGATCTGAAGAAAATTTCCTGTTTCCTTTCCTGCGTGAATAAGCTTTTCGGCCTGTTCCAGGGTTTCGCCCATGGGTTTTTCACAGAGAACGGACTTGCCGGCCCGCAGAGCTTTTACTGCAAGTTCAGAATGATATCTGTTGGGGGAAGCAATGTAGATGAGTTTTATTTCCGGATTCTCTAGTATGGCTTCAAGGTCGGAAGTAACTTCTATTCCGAGTTCTTTCCCGCTTTTCTCCGCTTTGGCTCTATCCGGCTCATAGCCGTAAACTTTATTTATACAGGGGGATTCTTCAGCCGCTGCCAAATGAATTCCACCCATGTATCCAATTCCGAGAACTGCTGCATCAATTGTATCTGACTTCATAAAAAAATCCTTTTTATAGGGTAATACAATTGTTTGTATCACGTGAAAGGGAAGAAGTCAACCAAATGATAAAACAAGTATGGATTCGCGGATTTTCATTCCGGTAGCGGCAGCCATTCCAGTACACTTTGAATCTGTTTATCCCAATAACTCCATTCATGGGTTCCCGGACTTTCGTTGTAAACATGTTTCAAACCGAGTTTTTTCGCATAATTCCTGAATGATATGTTTTCCTGGTAAAGAATGTCTTCGGTACCGCAATATTGATATAATGCCGGCTGTTTATCCACCGGAAGTTTAGCTGCTTTATCCGCGTAGTAAAACAAATCATCTTCAGTTCCCGATATATCAATATCTTCCCCGAAAATCGGAACCAATATATCTTTGATATCATTCTCCGCATTATCAGCGTACATTACCATATCCAGAGCTCCGGATAGACTTGCCGCCGCACAGTATGATTCCGGTTTTCGTAATGCCAGTTTAAAAGCACCATATCCGCCCATAGACAATCCGGCGACAAAATTGTCTTCCCGCTTATCGGACAACGGAAAAAACGAACGGGCAATTTGCGGTAATTCTTCACTTATAAATGTCCAGTAATTACCGCCGTATTTCATATCAGAATAAAAACTGCAATGAACATTCGGCATAACCACTGCCAATCCCAATGGAGAAACATAACGCTCTATTGCTGTACGGCGTATCCATGTAGAATCATCCTCGGATAATCCGTGCAGTAAAAATAAACACGGATACTTATCTCTACCGCGGTTTATACTACCCTTTCCAATCTGTCCTGTACTCTGCTGCGGGAGAATAACATGCATGGAAGTACTCATCCCTATTGATTCCGCAACGAAATCACATTTTATTAATGCCATTTGAATCCCTTATTATCTATAATCTATGAAGAGTATAACAGAAATCTTTGGAATTTCTATCACTTGACCCTTGGGATTATTCTTTCTATCATCAAAGAATGAAACAACAAGAATGGGTAACTGAAGGTTTTGCTGATTTCAGGGCAGGGACCTTCGGAAATGGCGGTCAAAACCTCTATGTATCAAAAAAAGGGATACTTCAGAGAATCCATCAAACGGATATAAATCGGAATGGTTTTATAGATCTGGTCTTCTGCAATTCACAGAATCATGAAGAGAAGGAACCGATTTATCTTTATCCGGATCCGCTGAATCATCCTGATGTCTTTGAGGAACTGGACGTCGGGGGGACTGTATGCGGGGCTGTTGCAGACCTGAGCGGTAATGGTTATGAGGATTTGATTGTCGGATGCGAGTGGGATGGTGAAAATCAGATTCTCAATTCCTCAATCTTTTTCAACTCGGAAGAAGGGTTGTCTCAGAAATATCAGATTTTTCTTCCGGCGTCAAAAGTCCGTTCCATTGCAGCAGGAGATTTTAACGGAAACGGCCGGCTTGATATTGCTTTTCTTACAAAAAGGGAAGGAGTAAAAATATTCCCCCGGAAACCGGACGGTTTTCACTATTATGAATCATTCAGTTATAAAGATATAACGGCTGTTCAACTTTGTGCTGTTGACATGACAGGGAATGGTATTGATGACCTTGTTTTCCGGAGGGCAGACGGAAGTTGTTGTTGTTTACTTTCATCTGCGGATACATCTGTAATTGAGCTTATTGATCCGGACCCGGATTATGTACCTGTAGCCAGAAACAAGGAAAACTATACCCAGTCAGTAGACGAACCTTTCCCTCAGATCTCTGTTGTATTGTTAAATGGAGAAACATATCTTTTTATCAGCCGGATTAAAAAGGCTCTGTTGTATCCCATACTAAAGAATGGCTCCTCTCCTTCCCTCGGCAGTCCCCTCGTTTTTTCCTGTGAAAATGCCATGGCAGTTCGTGCCGGAGACTTGACTGGAGACGGGCATCCCGATCTGGTATTTGCATGCCGGGATACAAGTGAAGGGAGAGAACACTCTTTTATTTATTACGGTTCAGAACAGGGTTATTCCGAAGATCGTAAGTTTGGATTTGAAACATATCATTCCTGTGATGTTGTTCTTGAAGATTTTTCCTGCAATGGTTACCTGAATGTTGTAATCGGGCAGGCACATACAGAACGTTCTTATACGGCAGAAGTTTTAATTTTTAAGAACAGCAACGGAACTCCGGATATGAGAAATCCTGTCAGGCTGACGGTACATGATGCTAACAGAATATTTGCAGTAAAAAACGGCAAAGACCAGAAGCCGGCATTAATAACAATTAATGCCAGAAGTGGCAGCTTGATTGGAGATGCTGATGCCTATGTCTATTTTGGTTCTTCCACAGGATTTTCGAAAAACAACCGTCAGGAGCTTCCTGCCTGGGGGGTTACGGACATGGTCTGCTGTGATCTGACAGATAATGGTTTCCCCGATCTGGTATTTGCCAATGCCTCGGAACTTTCTCCCTGGCTGGATCCGGGTTCTTTTATTTATCACAACAGAGTAAACGGAATTGGCGGTGAAAGGCCGGATGAAATCCTGAATACTACCAGGGCACATGGTGTTGTCTGCGGCGATTTGAATCATAACGGGTTTCTTGATCTTGTTTTCGGAGGATTTGATAATCCGTTCATCAAGGTATTCCATGGTTCAGAGGATGGCTTTTCAGAGAAGAATTCAACACTTATTAAAATGGAATTTGAAGGGAAAGAATATAAGGAAATACGTTTTCTTGCCCTGGCGGACTTAAACAATAACGGCTATCTGGATCTGATTCTTCCTCTAATTGACAGTGATGAGAGTTTTGTATTATTCGGCAGTTCTGAAGGATTCAGTTTTGACAATTGTCAGAAATTCAATATCCGCCATGCGTGTAATGCCAAGGTAGCAGACCTGAATGGTGACGGTTTCCCTGATCTTATTTTCGGCGGTCATACTCCTTCAGCTTCGAGACCTCATGATTCTTTTACAGGGATTTACTGGGGGAGTGAGAAGGGCTTTAAAGAGGAACGCCGCTCGAGTATCCCCTGCAATGCTGTTAATTCCATAGCAGTTGCTGACTTTAATAACAATGGGCAGCTGGATCTTTTTCTCGGTGCATATGAAGATGGCCGATACCGGGATATTGATTCCTACATCTACTGGAATCAGGGCGGCGTATTCAAACCCGGCAGCAGGACAGCTCTGCGAACCCATGCTGTTTCGGGAAATGTCGCTGCTGATTTCACTGAACGGGGTTGGATAGATCTGGCTGTAGCAAATCATAAAGTTTTTGGTAAGCATATTTCATACTCAACAATCTGGCAGAACGGGCCGGAAGGATTTAATGCGAGGAATACTTATAACCTTCCAAGTATGGGAATCCATGGTATGGGAAACGTTGATATTGGTAATATTATGGACCGTTCGCCGAATGAATACTATATTTCCATACCCTATGAAGCTGATGGTTCAATTCATAGTATAAGTTGGGAGGGTGATATTCCGGCAAAAACATGGGTAAAAGCTCAATTCAGGACGGCTGATACGAAAGAAAAGCTTGAAACAAGTCCATGGATGGGCCCCACGGGAAAGTATTCATGGTTTACAAAGGGGCAGAAGGTTGACAGCTATTATTTTTCCGGTAGATGGAAGCAGTACAAGCTTCAGATTGGTGCATTCAACTCTTTGAGTTCCCCCAGGATAAGCCGGGTGGTTGTGTCTTTGTAATTGGGAACGCTCCGGTCAAATCAAGTATTTTGCAAAGCAGCTAACCGACGGTAACCCTGTTATTTTCACAGGCGCTTCCTGAATTTAGTTCATTTCCGTTTGCTTTTCTTCACATAAAAAACCCCGAAAGTCGGGTTAAAAGTATACTTACAAATCCCACATACTGTCAGGGGAGTTAAACAGCTGTTCAAGAATACTGTCAATCTGTTCGTGTTCCTGATCTGTGAAGCCATTTTCCGGATTTGGTAAGTAACGGTCTACCAGTGACTCTATATAGTATTGTTCATCTTCTTTTTTGCCCAGATTAACTCCAAACCATTCCTGCTGGATTGAAGCGGTTATTCCCGATGCAAGAACTGTATTGACTATCTGCATTACTACAGCTGCCGCTTTTTTCGGGTCATTATCCTTTGCAGTATTTGTAAGTGACTGTGCGGCTTTCATTATTAATGTGTTTATTTGGTCCTGGAATTCTTTTCTGTCTATGCTTAGATATGAATTTTCAATAAGCAAGGCTTTTAACACATTTGGATATTGTAAAGTTCCGCGCAGAATGTACGTAAGAAATATTACAAGTACGGAATGGCGGCTTAACCTCTTATTTGCAAGGATTGTTTCTGTATCTGAAAGGAAATGATGTACCGTTTGTGCCAATATCTTTCTGAGCAGTTCTTTTTTGGATCCGAAATAGTAGTTTATAGCTGCTATATTGACGTTGGCTTCCTTTGCAACTTTTCGTGTTGTTACTGAGCCAATGCCTTCCTTTTCAATGACATTGATGGTGGCACGTAAAATTAGATTTTTGGCAGAAGCCCTGTTTGATGTCATGTATCTCCTCATCTCTTATGAATCTTTCAAACATCTTATTAAAACATATGTTTGACAAATAATCAATATTACAGTATATTTAATTAGAACATATGTTTAAAACGATTGTTCTAATTATGGGTGTATATGGTTAGCGAAAGACTGAAAAGGGATAAGAAGTGTGAAGGGCCTGTTCGGGAATATGTAATGCACCACTGTTTTCCCCAATATTCAGGAGATTAAAGAAAAAAAGAGGAGTAACAAGAAAATGAGTTCTATGAATGTGAAAAAAGCTGTACTCGTAACAGGAGCGTCATCAGGTATAGGCCATGCAATAGCCCTGTACCTTGCGGATCAGGGGTTTTTGGTTTTTGCCGGGGTAAGGAAGGAAGCTGATGTAATAAAATTAAAAGCTTTGGGGAATCCCCGGCTCATTCCTGCATATCCTCTTGATTTGACAAGCCTTAGCGATATCAAAGGTATTTCCAGGTTTATCCGGTCTGAACTTGAAAAGAATACTACCAAAGGGTTGTATGGAATTGTAAATGCTGCCGGCGGAGGAAGTATCGCTCCGATAGAGTTACTCGATTTAAATAAATTCGATACAGAGCTTCGAACGAGAATCCTTGGTCCTGTTGGACTGCTGCAGTCTTTTCTTCCATTTATACGTGAAGCTCATGGAAGAATCTTGTGGATTGCAACACCGGCAATCATCCCTTCACCGTTCCTGACAGATATTCATGCCTGTGATTTTGCAGTAAATTTCATTGTAAGAACCTTAAAAATAGAGCTGCAGAAATGGAACATTCCGGCAATACTCATACGCTGCGGCGGAATACAAACAGCATCTCCAGAGCGTACCATGAAAACACTGAAAGAAAGCATACCGGAATGGAATAAAGAAAAGTACCGTTTATATGAAGAAGCTTTACAAAAAGAAATAAATGAGCTAACCGAATTTGACAAGAAAAGAACACCTCCAGTTGAAGTAGCAAAGGTGGTTTACAGAGCACTTACTGCGGTGAAACCCGGAAGAAGATACCAGGTAGGATATATGTCCCGTTTTGCGGCGCTTCTTGAGCTTTTACCTCAGGTTGCCGTGGACTATATTCTTGAAAAAAAGTACCGGTAGGTAATCGTACTGCGGTGTTTTAACCCAACTTCACCATAATAAAAGACAAATCCTTACAGGATAATAAGTTAATATTATTTGTGGCCACTACAGTATTACGATACACTGGAAACCCTCTCTATCATTCCTTTCAGGTTAAAAATATGATAGATCTTCATATGATCTGTCTCA